>JBEBYC010000001.1:0-215550 GCA_040391315.1 Portibacter sp.
GAAATGTCGTCGGTCCGGCTTTTTTTAAGGCGTACCGGACATTTTGCATAGGCTCGGAAGTCAGGACCTCGATAGTCAGGGTATTGACAGGGTAATAATCCGGATTCGGAGGATAATCATAAGTTGTATTCAAAATATAGCCGTCATCTGTTTCGGTACTGCCCTCATTACCTTCTCTTATTACCTGATACAGTTGGTCACCATTGAACCTGATATTGACATCTGTGAGGTAAGGGAGGAAATTGTCTAAAGTGATATCAATGGCTGGTATCTCAAATAGTGCATCCCTTACATTTGTAACAGTGGATCTGAGTTTGTATTTTCCGTCATTGTACCGCGCATTGGAGGGTATGTCAGCAAAGGCATCATGCTTGTCTTTGTGGATACGGGTGTAAAAATCCGCAAAGAAATAATCATCATATATCTGATTATTCGCGTCATTGTGGGCGTATGGGTATGTACCAGTTTGTGTCCAGGTGCCGAAATTCCTTGAACTCCAATCTGATGGATAAATAGTTGTATTGTGATTGGCTCCCAGCCAGAATTTGGATTCTATTTTTGTCTTCTTTTTCCCTTCAAAACCGACTATATGCTTATAATCATTACTTCCGTCACGCTGGAGAAAAATATCTGCTTTATCAAGATTCATGGTGACGTTTTGAAATCTATCAATTCCAATTGTAAGCCCATCTTTCATTATAGCTCTTAGTCGGAGTGAATTACGTGTTGTACCGGGATATTTTAATTGAACATCTGTGTTGTCCTTTGTGGTCAGTTCTATATCAAAATCCTGACTTTGATGTTGGACGTACTGATTGGGGTCATGTTTAACAGATCCATTAACATACCTCTCTAAATGTAAGTGAGTAGCATATCCTTTTGTTCCTCCTGATCCTCCCATAGGTGCTATATCCCATCCTTCTTCTACATAGTTGATTGTATAAAATATATTATTTCCACAAAAACTATTACTTAGACCCTCAATTGTTATTTTACGATTTGCTTCTGTACAAATCGCCCTGCAATTTTCCAAGTCAATTATTGCCCATGGTTGTTCTTCAAACTCTGGAGCAGCGTCAACTCTTTTAAGTATAAATTTTCCAATTTTTTGCATTTTCTCATTTTGGTTTTTCCAATTCCTAAATATATGAAAATAACCATAATTACCTATTCTTATTCCTTTATAATTACGATCTGCTTCAAATGCTTTTACATTACCTGCTTGAATTGCTATAATAGCGTCTCCTTTGTCTTCGTCACCTACACCATGATGAAAAGAAGTGTAATCAATTGCCTGATGAAATCTTGTTGCTCCTTTCCCTGCATTCCTGACACCATAGTCAGAGATTACATCCTGGGTAATAAATTCATCCCATATATCGTATTGGAATGGTGCGTTAAGATCATCATCACTATGTCTGATAGTATTACAACCATCAATACATCGTCTGTATTTTACATTGTCGTTTTGGGCATAGCAGTACTGGGTTACCAAAATGGCAACTACAAAAATATATAACTTCATCTTATTTATAATTTATGATTTTTGCGAAAAATATTTTTATTCTGAAAGAGTTTCCTTTGCAAATTGATTCCATTCATCAATGCTCATTTTTAGCACCCTATCTGTATTATGAATACTTATTTTACTTCCTCCTCTTAGTAAAATATTATCATGTTCAATTGACCAAGCGTTAGGTTCACCATATTGGTATTTATAAAAATTAATTTAACCATTTTTATAATCGATTATATAAAAACATTTCCCACCTTCGTTTATATGTCCACTTTTTGTAAAAATTTTACCTTCCTTTAAGTTGATCTTTTCACCGTAGCCTAAAGTGCGTATTTCATATAGATGTTTCCCACTTGAAAACTCATACACATCAATTACTGGCCATAAATAACCGTAAAAACTTCCTTCATCATCTCCTTCCCTATAATAAATTATTAAATTCAACGGATCATTTAATAATTCTATATTTCCTCCATTTTTATTACGATTTAAGCCTACTATTTTTTCTCCATTTAAATTATAAATTTCGGTATATCCTACTTGTCCTACTCCCCATCCACCATAATCACCTTCTGTCAAGTCATGAGCAAAAACATATATGGTCGTGTATTTACAAATATAATTATTTTTCTCTCCACATAACATTACATTACAGTCATAACCAGCGCCTTTTAAGTCTTCCATCTTAATGGATTCAGCCATGGACATGTGTCCAAATAATTTTTTCTTAATCTTTAGATTAACTAAACTTAAATCAATATAAGGGTAATTATCCTTATCTTTTTTGAAGGCATTTTTAGGTATATCATTTAGTAACAGGACATTTTCGCTTGACGACATTGATACCCCATTAGGTAGTAATAAACTGGTTTCATTTTTAAACGATGAATACGTCATCCTTACATTGTTGATTATTTTAGTACTATCATTGACATAAACAATATTATCAATAGAGTCAATACGTGGATAGCTGTCTTGAATTACCGATGATGCAGGCGGATGATAAATCCGCCCGGTATCCGTTGGTATAGCTGATGTATCAGTGATCTTACTGCTCCTGCACCCGCTGCACGAGATGAATAATACGGTTGTATATGCGAGCAGCAGCATGGATAAACCGGTAATATTGATTTTATTTGTTTGTACTTTCATAATGATTTGATTTAAAAAGATATTTTATTTTGATATATTTATAGGGTGTAATACATAAACTGTGCTATTTTTGAATTTATTAAAAATATATCAATATATAATATTTACTTTAGCGATGGTCTGGAAGTTTTCTATGGAGAAAAGGTGTTGATTGCTGTAGGTTATGCTCTGCACCGTCTATCACTATTTACTTCAGGCTGCATGTACTGATGGCATAGATAGTGCCGCCTACGATGGCTCTCAGCCGGTATCCTTTATCATTGTCACCATCTCCTACGAAACCATTATAATCGATACCGCCGTGCCAGTCGTAAGGCGTATCGGATTTATCTTTTCTTTTGACATATCTCGGGCCAAAGTCATTAGCGATGGCATGAGTGGGCATGGATTGTAAAGCGCCCATTGTACCGGAAGCGGTATTGAAGCTACGGAAGCCGGGAGATTGTGCCATAACTATATTCAAGCAAAGGCATAGCAATGCCTGAAGAAATATCATATTTCTCATGGTATCTTTATTTTTTTAAATTTTTTGAACTTATTTTTCTTCTATCTTTATTTGCTCAAAGTTGAATTTATTGATATGCAGAGGCCAATTTAAAACTCCATTTTTTTTCCAATACTCAGACATTGTTCTCCTTTCAGCAATTGGCATATTCCTAATAAATATTTCTGAATTATTTTGATTAAAAATTATGATTCTGTCATAATCAATTAATGTTGATGGTGTTGAATATACTAATATTAATAAATCAGATTCTGTATCTTTCCATAATCTATTAAAAGCCAAAATCCCATCGTCTGTATATTCCTGGTAAACTACTTTTTGGTCTTCCAGCCGCATTAGTGCCCAACCCGGTCGATCTATGTTGCCGAAAGGGCTATTGGCATTGGCCAGTCCCATACCGCCAAAGATATACATCATGTACCTGCCGTCATTGCTTATCACTGCCTGATCCACCGATGGCAGGTCTTTTAGCACGTATTTGAGATTGCCTTGAAGGTCGTATATATGGAGCGTGTGCCTGACCGCTACCACATCACTTGCTTCCATGCCCCACTGCTTGCTGTTTTTGATAGAACGCAGCTCATAGTTGACGATCACATGATTGCCTTCTGAGCGCACATGGGTAAACAGGGTGTATTCATTGGGCTTGACGGGTGTATCCTGCTCTGTATAAGGAATCACGCCCATGCCTTCTGAGTCAAAATTCCAGTAGGTGAGCCTGGCATTTTTGATATCCTGATAAGGCCTGCTATTCCAGATGTCCACTGTCCTTATGGTGTTATACCCGGTATCCAAAAACTCAATTTTGTCGGGCTGGTCATATCGGGCATGGCCTATCTCATGGGGTATGGTGCGGAAAGTCGGGGAACCGTTCGTAACGTTGATAGCCGTTGAGTTTATCCCGAAATTAGTAGCTCTGCCATTTATTACAGAACCCCCGGAAGATGGAATATCATTTACCCTCCATATTATGGTATTGTTTGATTTCTGCATATTCAATGCCTTATACCTTATTTAAATCTATTAATTATTCTTGTCCAAACGCCTTAAGTTTTATCAATCCTTTATCGTATGCCTCTTTATAAGTCTCCCAGCTTAATCTTGCCAAAATCTGAATGTATTTCGGGGAAAATAATTCTTCTGATTCCAGTTCGGATCTTCCTTTCGTATAAATATGCTTGTTTAAATAATCATATTGAGATATTCCATCAATTGATTCTATCATTTCTGAAAATACATTGGCATACTTTGAGTAAACTGTACTATAACTTAAATTCCCATCGTAATCATTTTCAAACTCAAAGTTTTTTGACTTATCAAGTATTTCTTTAAATATTTTATCGCCCCTTAATCGCTTATTAAAGTATCCTGTTGGTTTTTGCATCAAAGAAATTAGAGTTGCAATTTGTCTTACTGCGGTAGTATCTCCAAGGAATCCTTTTTTCTCTAAGGCAATGAATCAACATTCCATTATAATGTAGTGTTTTTTTACTTATATCAAAATATCCTGTAAAATCATCACAATACAGGAATAATGTATCCTGCCGGAGAGCATCACCGTCATGTTGTGCTCCCGTTTCTTTACTGTCTTTATTTTCTACCTTTGTATTAATGTGTTCAGTTGACTTTACAGCCCTGCATTGAATCAACAATGTAATCATTATACAATTCACTACTATTGATAAAAAAGATTTCATGTCCTTTGTAAGTTTAATGATTGCATTAAATTTTTTACTTTATTAAAACAATTAATTATTCTTGTCCAAACGCCTTGAATTTGATAAGCCCTTTTTCGTAAGATTCTTTAAATATTTCCCACTTTATTCTTCCTGATTTTTGTATGTATTCCGGTGAAAAAGGTTCTATTCCACTTAATTCTGTTGCAAACCGTTTGGGATAATTATTTGGTAAATAAATATCAGGAGAAACGCCGTCTATTGACTCAATCATTTGATACATTATACGTGCATAAGAACCATAATACGTGAAGACATCCATCTCGCCGTTTGGGCCAGGTACAAACTCAAAGTTGTTCAGTTTTTCCAAAACGGCTTTGAAAAGAATCTCTCCTCTGAGCTTTTCATCATAAACACTGAAGGGGTTTCTCATCAAAGGAATGATAGTAGCTATTTGTCTACATGCGGTAGTATCTCCTAGAAAAGCTTTTTCTCTCAGGCAATAATGAGCGTTATTGCTTGACCGGATGAACCTCAATTTGCTATCATAAAAGATCGAATCTTTACCACAATAAATAACTAAGCTATCATAATTTTTTTTCGTAAAACCATGTTTTTCCTGTGTATTTGCAGTATCGTCTGCCTGATCAGAAGATATGTGTTTTTTACCAACCGTACAAGATGATATGCCAATTGCCGTGAGCAGGATAAAGTATAAATTAAATAAATTTCTCATTGTATTAAAATTAATTTTTTGTTTGAATTTTGCGCCATTGATATCTCCGGATTCTGAAATCAGATATCGACCCAACCGGATGAGACTGAAATAATGAGCCACTGTTCATTATATTATATCGATCGTTATTTACTGCACCTGTCATATCTTCTTCATTGCTCCAGTCATCATCAGGATGGCGCAGAGCATACCGGGCATGGCCTATCTCGTGGGGTATGGTGCGGAATGTGGGAGACCCGTTTGTAACGTTGATGGCCGCTGAATTTATCCCAAAATTGGTAGCTCTGCCATTTATTACAGAACTCCCGGAAGGTGGAATATCATTTACCCTCCAAATTATTGTGTTATTTGTTTTCACTATATTATCAGGGAAATCACCTTGGTATGCGACGATAGTCCAGTGCAGCCGTAGTTGTTCCTGGAAGCTTAATGTATTATCTTCTGTTGCAAATAGATCAAAATTAAAATGCTTATATCCTTTATCTACTACCTCTACATGGATACCCGCCTGGTTATATATGGTATTTAAGTCTGATTGAAGTGTGCTCAGCTCTCCCGGGGTCAAAGGATCGGGACATGGTGCTATATTGTTGGGCTGAGGCTTCTTATTGCAAAAATACCTGCCTGTTGAAGGATTATAGGATGGCCTGATTTTCAGCTCATGTGGTTTTTCATTGGTATAATCAAGAATATCCGAAGGCTTGGAGAGGTCATTGTCCCTTTGCCTCCAGAAAGCATGGTCAAGATAGCGGTCTAAAGCCAGGTCTGTTCCCGGCAGTATGCACTCGTGGGTAGCGGATGCTATAGGCGTGGTGCAGTCGGGCATGAGATGAGGATTGGTGCTGCAATAATTGATGACATCGTCGTCGCTCTCGCACAGGGTATAGATCTCTACGATCATCGTCTTTTGCGGGTAGATATCCACCTCCATCAGGCTGATACCGGGAGCGCACGCGTGGACGGTAAAAGAATTCTGGGCTTCTGCGTGTATATGCGTCAACTCCAGCTCGTCTCCCTGTACATCGTATGACAAATGGGCGGGTGTCAGATCACTGAGCGAAACGACATTAAATACTTTCGCTTTACCGGCTTTGCTGAGATTGGATTCCAGTTTTACCTTGTCGTTGCCCTGGGCTGGTAAAAGCTTGGACGGAAGACCTGAAAGGGAGTTGGGGTAGTTGGGATATTTATTTTCATCAAAGCCATAGGCGGCTATGCTATGCGTGGCGCTTTTGTCAATCTTTATGTGCCTGTCCGTAATGCCGTTTATGGTGATTTGGATTTGATGCTCCTGGCTGCCGACGTAAAAAGTACAGATTACTACAGCCTTGCCCTTATCGTTATAGTCAGCCGGCATTACCAATACGTGTGAGTCACCTTGAAGGGAATCGGTAACATTGCCGGAAAAGACAATGGATCCGGCATTGGTGGGCGCTTCGCTTATAGCGGTACGGCTTGCGTTATCCACTACGGTGAGGCTTATTATATCGCCCGCGCAAAAAAACACCTGTTCTTTGTGTCTGTAATAGTTTCCACCTATCAAAAAACCGTAATCAGAGGTAAAGCATTCTATTTCGGATACTTCGCTCGTACCTCTGGCCATGCTGTCGTGTTCCTGAGCTGTCAGCCTGTCGCCACCGCAAAAGACAAAGCCAATAATCCACAGGTAAAGCGTTAGCGATTTGGTTAGACCGGGCTGTGCATATTGTACCATATTTAAGGTTTTAAAATTTGTAATTAAAAATAAGTTAAGCCATGCGATAAAAAACTTTCTGTTAGCGTCGAATTTTTTAAAATATTAATACTCAATTAAAAACATAATGCTTAAAGGGTCACGTGGGATGGCAGTAGAAAGAATACTGGATTAATTATTTAAGAATTTTTGTATTCGATCTGTTGGCTCACCATTGCTGACACAAATTTCGTATTCTTCAAATGCACAAGCCATGTATAATGATTGGTTTCCTGCTGTTTTTTTAACCCACCATCGATGTGTAGTATTGTTTTTAATAAATTCTATGTCTTCTGCATCCGTTGTAATTGTAAACTGGCTATAATCCGGATTTTTTGAAGGATGGTCGTAATTTTGTTGTAGATTCATACCTTCTGCAAAATACCAGAGGGCTTCCGCGATTAGTTTTGATGATTCTATGGTCCCATCCAATTCACATGAATTAAAACAAATGGCTTTGAGATCATTTGCGGAACCCAAATATTTCATAAGTTGACATAATTCTTCAGCATTTAATCCAGTAGGTAGCGTACCTATAATATTAGGGCATTCTGAAGATCTAAAAGCGTCCAGATTAATATGAAGCAATTGACAGTCACGAGCTACAGGTTCTACAAGGTATGGATAGGTTCGAATTTTACCTAGACTCAAGGCATTATAGTAATTATCTTCGATTTCAAAAATATCATCCAGTTCACAAAGATGACGTTGATAGGCTATAAAATTGTTTTTAACAAAATTAGAGGTATTAGTGATATTCGTAATTTTATTAGAAATTTGATAAAGATTACTATTTAAAATTGGGCATACATTGCCAAGTATGTCTAGATCAATACCTATAAAAAAAGGTATGATGCCTTTTTGATTTAAAACATGAATTAGGCTGGAAAGTGAATCGGAATCCTTTTTTTCGACGATACCTGCATCATAAAGTGATATATTTTTAAAATGATTTTTAAAATTTTCGATACATTTGCGGACATTTGACGAAAATATAGTTGTGTCTGTTATAAAAGCAATTCCTTTAGTACTAAAAGAAAAATTTTCGTTTCCTAAGTTATTTGAATGTGTAAAAAAAATATCTTTATCACGGTCTATAGGTAGGAGTTGAAATTGATTATCAGGCATTTTTTTAAGATATTAAAATTTTCACAAAGGTATAAATTATTAATAAATAGAATATTAAATTTACTTATCAAAATGGAGTTAGAAGAGAAATTTGAGGATTTACTAAACGACTACACCAGTAAAAGTCCCGAGATCGTATTTGAATGGAAAGATTCTGAAACGACAGCTAAAGGTTGGGTTGTAATCAATTCATTAAAAAATGGTGCTGCTGGTGGTGGTACGAGAATGCGCAAAGGATTGACCAAAGACGAGGTGATAGCACTTTCAAAAGTAATGGAAATTAAATTTGGTATCAGTGGTCCTCCAATTGGTGGTGCTAAATCAGGTATAGATTTTGATCCTTCTGATCCTCGCAAAGATGAAGTGTTAGCTCGTTGGTATAAAGCCGTTTATCCTTTATTGAAAATGTATTATGGAACGGGTGGCGATCTCAATATTGATGAACTTAAGGATGTAATTCCACTTACTGAACCATTAGGACTATGGCATCCACAAGAAGGTGTGGTAAACGGTCATATCAAGCCAAATGAAGGTGAGAAAATTCGGATTATTAATCAATTGAGAACGGGCGTTTCAAAAATCGTCACGGATGAACGCTATGTACCTGTGTGTGACAAGGAATTTGCAGTAGCTGATATGGTCACAGGATATGGTGTAGCTGTTTCTATCAAGCATTTTTATAGTATCTTCCAAAATGAAGATATCAAAGGTAAAAGGGTAGTCATTCAGGGATGGGGCAATGTTGCTGCTGCTGCAGGTTATTACCTGTCAAAAATGGGTACAATTATTGTAGGAATTATAGATAAAGATGGAGGATTAGTCGAACCATCAGGTATGACGGAAGAAACCATTCAAGCGCATTTTATTTCAAAAACGGGTAATACACTAAACAGTGATAAACTGGATTTTGAAACGGTAAATCAACAGTTGTGGGATGTCCCATGTGATATTTTTATACCAGCAGCAGCATCTAGACTGGTAACACCAGAACAAGTTGAGCGATTGATTAAAGGTGGATTACAAGTAATCTCTTGTGGTGCAAATGTACCATTTATAGATGATGAAATATTTTTTGGAGATACTGCTAAAGCAATGGATAAACGTCTGTCACTTATCCCTGATTTTGTTGCAAACTGTGGTATGGCCCGTGTTTTTGCGTATTTAATGCAAAAAAATATTAAGATTACGGATGAAAGTATTTTTTCCGATATTTCAAATGTAATCTATGATTTTTTGAAAGGGTTACATATAGAAGATAAGTCACATTTAAATATTAGTAGACGCAGTTTAGAAAAAGTTATTAAAAATAAATTGAAATAAAAGGATAATCAATTTATAAAATAGTTTTAACTTTACGAAATATTAGAATACTAACTAAATTTTTTTCCTATGACAATCAAAACAAATATAATTGGGTTGCTGTCCTTTTTTGTTTTTAATAGCTTAAATGCGCAGGAAACTTTAAGTGCACAACCAACCGGAGACACGGATAAAGAAATAAAAATGGAAAAATCTGTTTTTCCACCGAAACCAAAAAATGCTTGGGAATTAGGAGTACATGGTGGTCATTTTTTTATAGATGGTGATGTTGACTCAAGAATTCCGGGTGGATTCGGTGTAGGATTACATTTGCGCAAAGCTGTGCATTATGCTTTTTCGGTTAGAGCAGATTTTATGTATGGCCAAGCTAGTGGTTTAGATCCTCAGATGTGGACACACAAATCTAAAGGTGGCGGACTTGTAGAAGATGTTTTTGCGCCTTATGCTAATCAGGATGGATGGTTTCCCGCATATAAAACCTCTTATGGTTATTTAGCACTTCAAGGTGTTTTGAATATAGGAAATATTCTTTTCCATAAAGAAAATAATAAATGGAATATTTATACTGGTTTAGGTGTTGGATTAAGTAATTTTAATACAAAACTTAACCTTTTAGGAGATAATAATCAACCTTATAGTGGACTTAGTTCAATTGCTTCCAGTCACAATTACGATACAAAAGAAGGTAGAAAGGAAATTAAAAAAAGTGTAGATGCTTTGTATGATGATACGTACGAAACTCCTAGTTGGGAGAAAAAAGGTATCTTTAGAATCGGTGATGAGACAAATGTTCATGTTGTATTTACAGGTTCTGTAGGTGTTGCAAGAAAGTTGAGTAGAAGAGTTAACCTAGCTATTGAACATCAAGTAATGCTTTCAGACAATGATATGATGGATGGTATTGGCTTCAGAACAGCTTACGACCAGACAAATAATAATGATATTGCACACTATACAAATCTAAGATTAGGTATTAACTTGGGAAGTTTTGATAAAGTAACGGAGCCATTATACTGGTTAAATCCATTAAAATATCAAATGAACGATATTGCTGAATTAAAAGCTAGACCGGTTTTTGATCTTACAGATTCGGACGGTGATGGTGTTATTGATATGTTGGATCAGGAACCAGATACACCAATGGGTGCAAGAGTGGATACAAAAGGGATCGCTTTAGACAGTGATGGGGATGGTATTCCAGATTATAAGGATAAAGAACCATTCTCACCTGCTGGATACCCAGTTGATAACGATGGCGTAGCACAGGTAAAATGTTGTATTACTATGGATGATGTCAATAACGCAATTGACATGAAGATGGAAGGAAAAAGCGACTGTGGTAAATGGTTCTTGCCTATGGTACATTTTGATCCTGATAAGACAAATGTTAAACCTGAGTATTATGGACATTTACATCATGTAGCAACCGTGATGAATATGTGTCCAGATCTTTGCATCTCTGTAACCGGTTATTCAGATATCAATAGTAAGAATAAAAACAAAGATGCATTATCTTATGCAAGAGCTGAAAACGTAGCAGACTACCTCGTATCTAAATATGGAATAGATAGAAACAGAATTAAAGTCGGTTATGCAAACGATGTAAACCCTACTTTCAAAAATAACAAAAGTGAAGGTTACATGAATAGAAGGGTAGAAATCAAAGTATGTGATACTGAAAATGTAGAAATGACTAAACCTGAAGGAGCGGACAAATTTAAAGATGCTGGTAAAACAGGAAACGGAAACGGTTCAGGTACTGGTAAAAACAGTCAGTTTAAAGGTGATAAAAATTCCGGTTACTAATTAAGAAACGGTTAGAAATATAAAAGGGGAATTACCAAGTGGTGATTCCCCTTTTTTGATATTTAAGACATGTGAATATCACAAATTTTAACTATTGAAATAATTTAAAAAAAAATACTACTATTTTTATTAGAAATGCTTGTCAGTATCACAGAGAATTGTATCTTTGCACCACTTTTAAAGTAATTGTACTTTGAAATGCGGGTGTGGTGAAATTGGTAGACACGCCAGACTTAGGATCTGGTGCCGCGAGGCTTGGGGGTTCGAGTCCCTCCACCCGCACTTTTTTTTTAGATCATAGATTCAAAGCTACTGTTTAATTGATCTAACTCATAATGTCAAGAAATATTTCCGTAATAAATTTTAATTTTTATATATGCGTATCGTAAGAAAGGATGCAGACGCTTTAAATACTACTATAGAACTTACTATAGAGCCAGTAGATTATTTGAATGAATTTGAGCAACAACTAAAAAAGGTTAAAAACCAGGCTCAGATTAAAGGATTTAGAAAAGGGATGGTTCCCACACCGATGCTTAAAAAGATGTATGGTAAATCTGTTTTTACTGATGTTATCAACGAACTGATTCAAAAGAATTTGTTTGATTACATCGATGCAGAAAAGCTTAAATATATAGGGCAGCCATTGCCAAATAAAGAAGAAAATACAATTGTTGATTTAGATATCAACGATAAAACTAAAGAATATTCTTTTAGCTTCGATTTAGGTCTTTTACAAGATTTTGAGGTTAAAGGTGTAGATACTTCAGATACTTATACATATTACGATGTAGAAATTCCTGAATCTATCGTCGAACGCGAAATGTTTGCAATTCAGCGTCAATTTGGTAAGCAAATTACAGTAACTGAAGACATCGACATAAATGATATGCTCAAACTAGAAGCAAAAGAGCTCGATGGTGATAATATTAAAGTTGGCGGCCATGAGACAGATTTTTCTGTATTGGTTGATATTATTCACGATAAAGAAATGAAAGATTTGTTCCTGACAAAAAAAGTTGGCGACGAATTAGACATTAATATTTTCAATCTGGAAGACAAAACCAAAGCGCATATCAATAAGTACATTTTGAAATTGCCTGAAGATGCTGAAACAGGTGAAATGTACAGAGTTAAGATAAATGAAATCAACCGTATAGAGCCGGCACCATTGGATCAAGAGTTTTTTGATAAATTAGGTGCGGACATTACGGATGCAGAAGGTTTCAGAGCGTTTGTGTATAAAGACATAAAATCTTATTATGATACACAGGCTACAAACTACATGAACCGCGAAATTATGGACGCTTTGATGGAAAATAATAAAATCGAGTTGCCGGAATTATTCCTAAAGAGATACCTTAAGGAAACCAACGAGAATGTAACCTCAGAGGTAATTGAAGCAGAATACGAAGCCTTTGCAAAAAATATGAGATGGACGCTCATAAAAGGCGAATTAGTAAGAGCATTTGAAGTACAAGTAGCCGAAGCTGATATCAGAAAAAGTATGACAGATTCCGTATTATCATTTATGTATAAATACGGTCAATTAGATCCAACCTTTATCGATTCGACAGTTAATCGTTTGATGGAGGACAAAGAGCAGGTAAATAAAGTATTTGAGGAATTGCAAGCGGACAAGTTATTTCAAAAAATAAACGAAAGCGTACAGAAGCTTGAGACTAAAATTTCATATGATGACTTTAGTCAAAAAGTAAAAGAACTGAACGAAAGTCTTAACAAAATGAATGCTTAGGGTGTTATACATTTTCCCGGACAATGAACAGAAGGGCATTTTAAATGTTTAATCACCATAAACAATCAAAAATTATGTATTCGCAGGACGAGTTTAAAAAATTTGCTGTAAAGCATATGGGTATGAGTAGCATGCATCTTGAAAAATACATGCAATCGTCAATACCTGATATAAATGATTTTACACCACAGGTTATTGAAGAAAGGCCAATGAACATCGTTGGAATGGACGTTTTTTCAAGACTCATGATGGATAGAATCATCTTTTTAGGTGTGCCAATTAATGATTATGTTGCGAATGTAACGCAGGCACAATTGCTTTTTTTAGAGTCCACTGACCCTAAAAGAGATATTCAAATGTTTATCAATAGTCCAGGAGGTTCTGTAATTGCAGGTATGGGTATCTATGATACTATGCAGTACGTAAGTCCAGATGTAGCTACAATCTGTACCGGATTAGCAGCTTCAATGGGAGCAGTATTACTTTGTGCTGGTAAGTCTGGTAAGCGTACTTGTTTAAAACATTCCAGAGTGATGATACATCAGCCATCTGGAGGTATGCAAGGACAGTTTACGGATATGGAGATTTCGTATAAATTGATTAAACAATTAAGAGGTGAGCTCTACGAAATTATGGCACTTCATACAGGCAAAACATTTGAAGATATTGAGCGAGATTCTGATAGAGATAATTGGATGACTGCAACGGAAGCAAAAGAATATGGCTTGGTAGATGAGGTTTTAGAAAGAAAGGCCAATTTAGATAAAGCTTAATTTTTAGATAAAATATAATTGCTTTATGGCTAAATATAAAGAAAATATCAAATGTTCCTTTTGTGGTAAAGATAAACGTGATTCGCTTATCTTGATAGCCGGAATTGAAGGGCATATTTGTGATACTTGTATTGAGCAGGCTTATGAAATTGTTAATGATGAAATCAAAGGAAGCACAAAAGCAACCCAAGAAAAAACTAAGACCAGCCTAGCAAATAATATTACACCAGCCCAGATTAAGTCCTTTTTAGATCAGTATGTAATTGGTCAGACTGACGCAAAAAAATATTTGTCTGTCGCAGTTTACAATCACTATAAAAGACTAAATCAAATCTCAGATGGGGACGTAGAAATCGAAAAATCGAATATTATTTTCGTAGGTGAAACCGGAACGGGAAAAACACTTTTAGCCAAGACCATTGCACGGTTTTTAGAGGTCCCGTTTGCCATCGTGGATGCAACTGTTTTTACCGAAGCAGGTTATGTAGGTGAAGATGTCGAAAGTATGCTAAGCCGCTTACTTCAGGTCTGTGATTATGATGTAGAATCCGCTCAAAGAGGTATTGTCTATATCGATGAAATTGATAAAATCGCTCGTAAAAGTGATAATCCATCGATAACACGTGATGTTTCTGGTGAAGGTGTTCAACAAGCATTACTAAAACTGCTTGAAGGAACAGAAGTTAACGTACCACCGCATGGAGGGCGAAAACACCCCGAGCAAAAAATGATCAAGGTGGACACGTCAAATATTTTATTTATTTGTGGTGGTGCTTTTGCAGGAATTGAGAAAATCATTTCAAGAAGGCTTAATACGCAAATCATAGGCTTCAATCACGAAGAAAAAGAAGTCATTGACATGGATAACATGCTTCAATATATTACATCTCAGGATTTGAAAAATTATGGATTAATTCCCGAATTAATCGGTCGTTTGCCGGTATTAACTTATCTCGAACCTTTGGATAAAGCCATGCTTGTTTCGATTTTAACAGAGCCTAAAAATGCAATTATAAAGCAGTATCAAAAGCTCTTTGAACTTGAAGGTATTCAACTGATATTTGAGTCGGAAGCAATAGATTTTATCGCTGAAAAGGCTATAGAATACAAATTAGGTGCTCGAGGGTTAAGATCACTTTGCGAAGCTATTTTGACAGATGCCATGTTTGAATTGCCATCACAAAAAAATGTCGAAAAGTTTATAGTTGATAAAGTATATGTAGAGGAAAAATTAAATAAAACAGGTATAAAAAAATTGGCTGCCTGATTTTTGTAGCCGCAACTTTTATAAAAGTCCATTCGTTAATATTAATGAATGGACTTTTTTATTAAATGGACTTCTTCTTATGAAAGTAAATGTAGTTGTATTACTCCTTTTTGGTTTTTTAGTTTCCTGTGCTCAAAAACAGCCTAATACTATATCAGTTAAAAACGAAAATGGTATTCCAAATTATTTTCAAGACAATGTAAAACTCAAAGTGGCAACTTTTGCCGGAGGTTGCTTTTGGTGTACGGAAGCAATATTTGAGCATGTCATTGGTGTTCATGAAGTAATTTCCGGATATTCAGGTGGCAAAGAGGAAAATCCAACATACGAACTCGTAGGAAGTGGTAGGACGAATCATGCAGAGTCTTTTCAGGTATATTACGATCCGACACTGATATCATTTAAAGATTTAGTCCGCGTTTTTTTTGCTTCTATTGACCCTATTATGATTAATGGTCAAGGTCCGGATAGAGGTCCACAATATAGAACGATCGCTTTCTATAATGATGATGAAGAAAAGCAAATTATCTTAGATAAAATTAAAGAACTTTCAAAAGAATATGACGATCCAATCGCTACGCAGATTGTGCCCTTTGAAAAGTTTTATGAAGCTGAAGATTACCACCAAAATTTTGTAAAGAAAAACCCTAATCAGCGGTATGTAAAATATGTAAGTATTCCACGACGAACAGAGACTTTACAAAAAGTACCTGATCTAGTAAAAAAGAAATAATCCATGTGATTATGTTTACTTGATAAGACGTGTATAGTATTAGATAAGTTTTAGGCGTTTAGTTTTAGTATTTTATACATTTTACCATTTCTTTTTTGTAAAAATGGTTTTGAAAACGGGTAAAATGAAATAATACGCTACCATCAGCATATCTAATATTGGAATCAATAACAGGAGCTCTTGACTTTGTAATTTTTCAAACCATTTTTTGAGCAACACGCTTTGAAAAAGCCATTTTACAATTAATATGGCTAATACAATATTTACGTTAATAACTTCATTGTATATTCCGATGCATATGCCTATATAGAATACCATTTGTGAAAAAGCGAAAGTAAAAAGTAGCATTTTGTGGACCATTTTGTAATGAGTCGCGGTGGAAATATGTCTGGATTTTTGGTACAAAAAATCGATTAAACGCGTTTTTGAAGTAGTATAGACAAAACTTTCAGGTTCTAAATTTACGACCGTATTTATACGATTTGCACCTTGTTGGATTAATAAATCGTCGTCACCGGATGCAATATTTATATGGCTTTGGAAACCATCTAGCCTCATAAATAACTCCTTTTTATACATTAAATTGCGGCCAACTGCCATGTAGGGCATACCCGAACGCGCATAAGTACCATATTGGATAGCAGTAAGTATAGTCTCATATCTTGAAAACAGGTTTATTAGGTTATGGCCTTTTAACATTGGGCTAAAGCCAATCGCTATTTCATAATTTGAAGACGCATGTATCGATGCTGCCATCGATTTTATCCATCCTGAGCTAGTGATAACGCAATCGGCATCCGTGAGTAAAATGAGTTCGTATTGCGCTGCGTGAATAGCTTGTGTTAAGGCGCTTTTTTTTCCTGAAATATTATCTTTTGCAGAAAGTATTTTCAATTTTGAATCCGAATAGGTTTCTAGTATTTGTCTTGAACCATCAGTGCTAAAATCATCAATTACGATAAGTTCGAAATTGGGATAGTCTTGATTGAGAATTTGAACAACGATAGATGAAATATTATCCTTTTCATTTTTACAAGCAATGATGACGCTAACAGATTGAAGTTGTTTTTGAGGATGTTGAGTGGGCTTTTGTTTATAATTTAACGCAATGTAAAACCATATCCAGTACAGTAAAATGACGGAAAAAGCAATGAAAACACTACATAAAATCAAATTCGTCAACATATAAAAAAAGGCCATCCCTTTTTGTAAAGAGATGACCTAAAGATATGATTTTTATCTTAAATGATTAGATTTTGTTAAATTTATGTGCATAAATGCCATCTTTTGTACGAACATTTAAGAAGTACATTCCTGACGTTAATGAAGATACATTGATAAAATTAGCATTTAAGCTGATGTCACTAACTTGTTTACCCATTATGTCAGTGATAAATAGTTGGTAATCAACATCGTCGTTGATTTGTAAATCTACATTCAAAATATCGCCCACAGGATTAGGATATACTTTCAGACCTTGAACAAAAGGCTGTTCTTCTAAACCGGTTGTAAAGTCAATATTCATGTAAATTCTATTGGTAGCTTTGAAATCAAAGTCTGAAATAAATTTAGGCTTGATTACCTCACCCTTATCATTTAAAAATACAACACCTGGGAATGGATCACTTCCTGCAAAATTATAAAATCCATCTTGATAACTATCTCTAATTGTTAATGTAAGACAATCGACATCATCGTTTGGTATCGTGATATCATATCTAAATTCTTTGTTGGCATCCGGACCACCTCCACCATACTGATCTGCATTACCTGCTCTGTAATTTGGTTGGTTGAAAACAACTCTGTTTTTATTATCTTTAATATCCCATGAAGTTTCGGAAGGATAGAAATCCGTTGTAAATAAAACTGTAAATTGCTTTTCAGTACTTGTCGGTCGAAGTAAATAAGCCGTAAGTTCATTATATTCAGAATCGGTGATTTTTACATCATCGATATCTTCAATTTTCATTTTTACTTCAGTAGATGCATCTAATGTTTTGTTTCCAAAATTTAATGTTGCTTTTTTGAAAACACCCAAAGTGTTATTGAATGAAACGAGTGACTCTTCACCATTATAAGAAATAGAAGCATTTATTGAATTGATTTCTGTATTTCCCATGTTAATAATAGTAGGACGCTGCGCAAATATTGTTGTTTTACAGAATGTTCTGTCTGAAAGCGAACTAATAAATATTGCGTCTTTATCATTGTTTGGAAGGATTGCCTTCTTCCAGAAATTAATATCATATAAGCTATTGCCAACTTCCAGAACAGTTCTGTCTGGTCTGATGACATATAATGTTGGAAAAAAATCGATTTTAAGTAGGTCGTTATAAGTATGATCATTAATAATCGGATAATCAACACCTTTTGTCCAGTCTCCTATTGAAGATGGATTGCTATTTACAGCCTGAAAAAGGTGATTTAATGGGGTAGTAGGGTCAGCTTCTAAACCATAGGCACGAATTTGGTCAGTTCCTGTAGGACCATAAGTTGCATACAATTCTTTAAATATACCACTGTTGTGAAAAGCCCAACATGGGGCACACCAAGTAGCAAAAACATCTATGATTACCGTTTTTCCGGCATCTAGATCAGCAAAAATATCTACATTGTTACCTTTGATATCTTTTGTTTTGATATTACTGGCAAGTTTTGTTCCTGACTCAATCTGTGCTTGCAGACTAAAGCCCAAAATCAATAAGAATGATAAAAGTAAAAATTTCCTCATAAGGTGATTATTATATTGTTTAAAAATTTCACAAATGTACATTTTGTTTAGAAATTTTATTTATAAAAAAATATCGAAAATGATAAATAATCGACGAACAAATTAGCGATAAAAATAAATTTCTTTAAAGCATAGAATTTTATTAGATAGCCTTTAAAGGGATATTCTATAGTCTATATTGGATGTTTGTTCGTAAGTGTATGATTATGAATGGAAAGTATTGTTTGAATATTTCATATATGCTTACTAAAGTTGCAAGCTTTTATTTCATGATCACACAAATGAGCTATTGCTTTCAAAATTTAATTAGAAGATATGTGTGCATTAAAGAGGTAAAGTACATGCTTTACCTAAAAATTGTAATAATTTGTTACATAATGAATTAGCTTCTATTTTAACAAGATAAAGCTGTCAAATTTAATGAGTTCTTCATTGTTACAACGGTACTTGATTTTATACATATATGTACCATTGTTGAGCGGATTAGCGTTTTTAGTACCGTCCCAAGAATCTTTTATTTCCTTCGTTTCCCAAACTTTTCCTCCCCATCGATCGTATATTTCAAAATAATCCATTTGTTCGACAATGAAAGTATTACTGATGCCATAAGTATCATTGAGTCCGTCGTTATTGGGAGTAAAGGCTTTAGGTAATAATAGATTTTTACAATCTAAATTGTCTTTGTCAGCAGTATTGATTCGTACGGTATCTGTACTGATACAAGTGCCATTGTTGAAAGTTACCATATAGGTAGTTGTATTTTCAGGATTTGCTACAGGATGGGCAGTGAAAGCGTCCGAAAGAGATTCTACGGGTGACCAACGAATACTTGAAGCACATGAAGCACCAGTTTCTAATTGGATAGACTCACCTTTGAAAATGGTCGTATTGGGTGTGATAATCCGATCGGGATACAAATATGTTTTTACGATTTCGATATCAGCTAAAGCAGTACTGTAAAGTTTCAATTCGTCGATTTTACCTTTAAAGCGTTGTGCATTGTCGATGACATTACAAGGGTTATTTCCAAAGTACAATTTACCTACTTTTGTTAAGTTGATATTTTCTTTAGCTACAAATTTTCCCATGAGTTCATTATCTAAATAAATCTGATACTCTAAGCCAAATTTTACTAGGCTAAATCGGTGCCAGCAATGATTGAGATTGAGTTTAGATTTAAAAGCATAGTAGTTATTAATATTACTACCGATTTCAAAACTGATTTCATTAGTACGGTTAAAGTAGCGAAGTTGCATCATAGAATCCAATTTTCCACAACCACTACGAAGAGACATTATATCTATATCATTTGCACTTTCATCTAACCAAAAGTAAAAATCGAGGGTAAAGTTTGAACTGAACAAAGTATTTACGGATGCATCAACTTCCAGGTAGTCCTCGTCACCATCAAGTTGAATACTACTTTCACCCAAACCACAAACACATATTGGATTACCACCAGTGACAATGGCTGGAAAACCAGTCATATGATCCTGAAAATCGCAATGGTCAAAATCATATGAAAAATGCAAAGATTGACCTGTCGCTGTATGCAAAAACAGGAACCAGATCAGCATAGAAATCGAAATCGATTGTTTCAAAATACTTAATATTAACTACTTAAATAAATCTTCTAAACCTGATGGAATCATTGATGACATGAGTTGTTGTGCTTCATTTGACTCGATCATTGTTGCTTTATGAATAAAATCATTGAAAGTGGCGAGTAGCAAATCTTCTAACATCTCTTTGTCGCAAGCATCAAGAATTTCTTGAGCTATTTCAATGTTATTGATTTCTTTTAACGCATTGCCGGATATTTTTACGCCCTGATTTTGAGATTCTACAGGTACACTTTTTAGTTTATTCTGAATTTGAGCTTGTTGTTGCCCGATATTGTTCATCAAATTGCCAAACATAACTGAGTTTTAAGGTTTGTGATGCAAAAATAGAAAATTAATCCGTATCTAAACTTTAAAAATGTCATTTATAGTATAAAATCAATATAGTAAAATTTTCAAAAAAGCTAAAAATTTAACTAAAGTAGTCAAATAATCCATGGAATTAAAGCCAATGGCGATTTAACATTTTTGCGTTTATAAGGATAAGATTTTGTATTATGGTATGTATGTCGTAATTTTGGCCTTTCAAAAAAAATGAGGTAAATGGCTGAAGTAATTAGAATGCCGCGATTAAGCGATACAATGGAAGAAGGTAATATCGTATCATGGCAAAAAAAAGTAGGTGATGCTGTAAAAGCCGGTGATGTTTTAGCGGAAGTAGAAACGGATAAGGCTACGATGGAACTTGAAAGTTATTTTAATGGATATATGTTATATATTGCAATCGAATCCGGAACAGTACCGGTTGATGGCATTATTGCAGTGATAGGAAATAAGGATGAAGAATATAAGCATTTGCTTACAGAAGCAAATGCACCAGCAGTTGTAAAAGCACCTGAAGCTACTCCGGTTAAGGAAGTAGAAGTTAGCCAACCAATAGCAACTGTACCGTCTAAAGCAGTGCCACAAATACAAGAGAGTAATGTTGATTTAAGAGTAAAAGCATCTCCATTGGCGAAGTCACTTGCTAAAGAAGCGGGTATAAACTTGGATGTTGTGACGGGTACAGGTGATCACGGCCGCATAACCAAGCAAGATGTTGAACAATATCTAAGTACCAAGGGCAATGTGCAGCAAACTGATATTTCAACTGCTGCGTATACTCAACAGTCTTCTTTTACGTATGGTGATGTTCCAGTAAGTCAAATGCGAAAGACAATCGCACGTAGATTAGGTGAAAGTAAATTTACAGCACCTCATTTTTACTTGTCTATTGAAATTAATATGGATAATGCTATTCAATCACGAGTAAACATTAATCAGTCAAGTGATGTGAAAATTTCATTTAATGACTTTGTTGTAAAAGCTTGTGCTATGGCACTTAGAAAGCATCCGGCTGTCAATTCGTCTTGGATGGGCGATAAGATTACATATCATCGCGATATCAATATTGGAGTTGCTGTAGCTGTTGATGATGGATTACTCGTTCCAGTAGTCAATCATGCTGATATGAAACCTATGTCGATCATAAATCAGGAAGTGAAGGAACTAGCAGGTAAAGCAAAATCAAAAAAACTCGGCTTGCAAGAGATGCAGGGTAATACCTTTACCATTTCAAATCTTGGAATGTATGACATTGAAGGATTTACGGCGATCATAAATCCACCAGATGCTTGTATTTTAGCCGTTGGATCTATCATCAAAAAACCAATTGTTAAAAACGATGAACTTACCATTGGCAATATGATGAAAGTTACCCTTTCATGTGATCATAGAGTTGTCGATGGCGCTACTGGCGCACAGTTTTTACATACGCTTAGACAATATCTAGAAAATCCGGTAATGATGCTGGTTTAATTTTATAAAAAAAATATCACAAACTAGGATTTAAATACCATTATTGGTTTCTGTTTAGATAAACACTTTGTGTTTATATTTACCTATTATTGGCAATCAAAAAGTAGAAATGTATTTTTACATGTTGCTTTTTATTGAATAAAATATATGTTAAAATTGTAATGTAATTATGGAAAAGTAATTTGATTGATTACTTTTGATGAATTTAATTTCATTATACAAATTTTACAATTTCGATTGAAAACCCAAATTGATTTATTTGCCGGATATCTTAGGGTAGAGAAGAAGTACAGTGCGCATACAGTGATGTCCTATGTCAATGATTTAACTTCATTGACCGAATTTTGTATTCGTGAATATGATATCAATCAAGTTAGTCAAATAGCGCATACACACATCCGGTCCTGGATTGTTGAAATGCTATCACATGGCATAAGCAGTGTATCTGTTAATAGGAAAATATCCGCATTGCGTTCTTTTTATAAGTGGCTAAAGCGTTGTGGTGTCGTTGATATCAGCCCGATGTTGAAAATATCAGCACCTAAAATGCCCAAAAGGCTGCCCGTTGTTGTCCAAGAGCTAAACATGCAAAAGTTGTCAGAAAAACCAATTTTGGTTTCTGAAAACCCAGATGATGCTTATGCATTCGTTCGCGATAATTTTATTATTGTCCTTTTGTATAGTATCGGAATTCGAAGAGCAGAATTAGTCGGTTTGAAAGTGTCTGATTTTGACTTTTTTCGAAAGGAAGTCAGGATAGTAGGTAAGGGCAATAAAGTAAGAAGTATTCCATTGACAGATAATTTAGTTGAGCAATTAAAATTGTATATAGATGTCCGTCGACAACATGATAAATATGGGGAAGATGCGCTTTTTCTTACGGATCGTGGTAAACCGATTTATCCTCGCTTGGTACATGAAATCGTTAGCCGTCAATTAAGTTCGTTGACCTCATTGAGTAAAAAAAGCCCACACGTCCTCAGACATACTTTTGCTACCCATATGCTAGATAAAGGTGCTGACCTAAATGGAATTAAAGAAATACTCGGACATGCGAATTTAGCAGCGACACAGATTTATACACATAGCAGTATTCAGAAATTGAAAGATGTTTATAGCAAAGCACATCCGGGAGCACAAAACAAAAAGTAAGAGATCGTAAAACTAAAACTTCGAATTATGTGTTTTATCCTAATATAACAAGTCATTAACAACCGTAAGGAATATTCAATAACTTATAAAAATTAGAAATATGCAAGTTACATTTCAGGCAGTAAAATTTAGCGCAGATCAGAAGTTGAGGGATTTTATTAACGATAAATTGCAAAAAATCGAACGATTTTATCCAAAAATAATCGAAGCAATGGTTTATTTAAAATTAGAAAATTCGGGACAAATTAAAGATAAAATTATAGAGATAAAACTAAATGTGCCGGGAAGCACCTTAATCGCATCAAGTACAGACAAAACATTTGAAGCCGCTTTTGATGATGCATTGGAAATTCTTAAAAGGCAATTGAAAAAACTAAATGATAAAACGACCCAAACCGTTCGTTAATTTATAAGCAGATCAAACTTAATAATCAAAAAAAGAGCTGAATACCAAAAGTATTCAGCTCTTTTTAATTTAGGAACCCATAAGATATAAATTGCTCGTTTTTATGATTATGGAGTAGTATTGAAATTAATTCGGTACAATTATTTATTTGAAAACCAATAGCAATATCATTTCTTTAGAGTTTTAAATATTAATTCGATGAAACATTAAAGGGATGACTATTTTTTCAGTAAATCCCTGATTTCAGCCAATAATTCTTCCTGAGTTGGACCTGCAGGAGCAGCTGGTGTTTCTTTTTTAGTCATATTGATTGCTTTAATAATCCAAAACATTACAAACGCAATAATCAAAAAATTGATAATAGCGGCAATCAAATTACCATACAAAATAGCTACTTCTGGAATTGCCGAGCCATCTGCACCTGTTGTTGCAGCAGCTAATACAATCTTCCATTCACTAAGATCGCCGATTTGGAATAATTGTCCAATTAAAGGCATAAAAATACCTTCTACAAAGCCATCAGTAACCTTTGCAAATGCTGCTGCCATAGCTAAACCTACAGCGATATCAATCAAATTGCCCTTAAGTGCAAAATCTTTAAATTCCTTTAACATAAGATAATGTGTTAATTGGTTAAAAAATATTTTCAAGACAAAGATATTAATTATATTAAATATGTAGGTTCGAAATTATTAACGGATTGATTTAGATTTTTTAGACGAATATTTTCATCTCGCTTATCCTTAATGTTTGCCATAAAATGTATTGAATTTTAAATATGCATAATTTTTAAGTCATATTTTTATTAATATCAAACATTATATTATTTTCGTTTATTCAATTAGATATTGTCAATACAATTAATAATTACAAAATGAAGTTGAGCATTTTATTATTTAAATCTTCGTTGTTTTATTTTTTTCGTATTTAGAATGGAACAGTAATAATCAAAAATTTTTATATGAGGTGTTTGGGCCTATTATCGCAATTATTTACTGTAGCTGTCCCATAAGTAATATTACCAATTATCGAATAGATTTTAATCCTGCTTACCGTATTTCAAAAGAATCCTAGTCATGAATTAATATATTTAGGTATCGGCTGTTTAGGATTGCTTTTAGGATTTCTGTTTGTGATAGGAATCATAACAATGCATTTTAAATTTACATGTCAACATGACCATTTTTGCCATTGCAGATTGTTTTACCGCGTAAATTAAAAAAATAATTAACTTTAGAAAATTGACCTAAATATTGATTTTGTAAATAGTGTCAAGATGAAAAATATTTTGTATTTTATAATAATAATTAAAGTGCGACTAATACAAATAATTAAAAGTATTGCTTTAATAAATACAATTTAAACCTGTTAAAATTACCTTTCATCTCAACATTTAAATAATGAGGTTACAAGCTATAATAGTACGATTTAAATGTTGTTTTTCGTGCGTGATGGACATTATAGATGTGCACTACTATAGGCATTCTAATAAACTATTGTCTCAGAAAACCGTTTCATTTATACAGACCATAACCATCTGTGAAAGCCTAAAAGACTGAAAAATAAAAGATTTAAAATATCACCATGTCCAAATATCGAATGCATTATGGGATGTAAAATTTGTCTCTTTGCTAGATTAACAATTGTAAAACAATATAAATGTATTTGTTGCTGTTTTAGTAAATTAACCTTCTAAATTCTATGAGATATTGCAGTTAATATGTATGGAACTTTGTTGATATAAAAATTATTTAATCATTTTTTTTAAAAAATATAGCATTATGGAAACAAAATCAAAATGGATATTAGATCCAACGCACAGTGAACTAACATTTAATGTAAAACACATGATGATTTCTAAAGTGAAAGGTGAATTTAAGCACTTCTCAGTTGATGTGGATGGATACGATATTTTTAATGCTGCACTGTATGTTACCGTTGATGCTTCGTCAATCAACACAAATAACATTGATAGAGACAATCACTTGAAAGCTGCTGATTTCTTCGATGTAGAAAATCACAAAGAACTTACATTTAAAAGCTCTTCATTCAAAAAGAAATCTGATAATGAATATAAATTAAAAGGCTTATTAACCATTAAAGGTGTCAGTAAGGAAATCGAACTTGAAGTTGAATTTGGCGGTGTTAATAAAGACCCATGGGGAAATGAAAAAGCTGGTTTTTCAATTGAAGGAAAAATTAATAGAAAGGATTGGGGATTAAACTGGAATGCAGCGCTTGAAACGGGTGGAGTTTTGGTAAGTGAAGAAGTTAAAATCTCCGCAGAGATACAATTAGTAAAACAATCTTAAAATGAATAAATTAGAAAATAAAGTCGCAATTGTGACTGGATCAGCTATGGGTATGGGACGTGCTACAGCTGAATTATTTGCAGAACATGGAGCAAAAGTTGTCGTTGCTGATTTAAATGAAGAAGCTGGTAAGGAGGTTGTTGAAAGGATCCAAGCAGCAGGAGGTAAGGCCACTTTTGTATTAGTAGATATTTCTGACAGTAAACAAGTAAAAGCAATGGTGGAAATTGCTGTTGATACCTATGGTCGGTTGGATATTGCAGTTAATAATGCAGCATTAAAACCGGATAATAACTCTTTTCAAGATCTTGATGAAGCATATTGGGACAGACTTCAAGCAGTTGACCTTAAAGGAACTGCACTATGTATGAAATATGAAATTCGTCAATTTATGGCTCAAGGAGATGGTGGAATCATTGTAAACATTTCATCAATAAATGCATTTAAACCTACAACAGGAAATCCGGCTTATCAGGCATTTAAACACGGAGTGGAAGGTCTGACGAAAGCAGCAGCTTATGAGTATGGATTAAAAGGTATTCGTATTAATTCTGTAGCACCGGGCGCAATACGCACTCCTATGCTAACAAGTGCATTAGAAGGACTTGGTATTTCAGAAGCTGACATTATACCAACGATGAGCCTAATAGGTCGATTAGGTGAACCACATGAAGTAGCTCAAGGAATTCTATTCCTGAGTTCAGATGATGCAAGTTATGTTCATGGAACAGTATTGCATGTTGGAGGAGGTTTTGAATTACTTTAACTTAGATATTGTTGAACAAGTTTCCATCCCATTGATGGCACTTTTTAAATTAATTTAGCAATGTAATGAATTCTATAATTCCAATTATTTTTAAAAATTTATGATTGGCTATGTATATGTTCAATCTCAAACAAATAATAAAATGACAGCAGATACAAATCCTCTTTTATGTGACATTAAAACAGGCATGTGCGAAATGCCAGCCTCTAAACAAAATGAAAATACGTCAAATATTACACATTCTACGAAAAAACATTTAAAAGTAATTTATTTTACCGACCCCATTTGTTCGACTTGTTGGGGTATAGAACCTCAATTGCGTAAATTGAAATTGGAATATGGTGATGCGCTTGACATTGAATACCGAATGGGTGGTTTGTTGCCAGATTGGAGCTACAATAGCGGTGGAATAAGTAAGCCAGCCGATGTGGCACATCATTGGGATGAAGTGAGTACGCACTATGACATGCCGATAGACGGTGATGTATGGCTTGAAGATCCTTTAGATTCATCTTATCCACCATCCATTGCTTTTAAAGCATCACAATTACAGGACAATGAAAAAGCTATTCAGTTTTTAAGGATTTTGAGAGAAATGGTTTTTCTTGAAAAGAAAAACATCGCTAAATGGGCGCATATAGCAGAAGCCGCTAAGAGGGTAGAGTTAGATGTATCACTATTAAAAACTGACTTCGAAGGAAGTGCTAATGATTTATTTCATGATGATTTAAAATTGGGTAAGGAACTTGGTGTACGAGGTTTTCCTTCTTTGTATTTTGTAGATGAATACGGAAATAAAGAATTTGTATATGGCTTTAAACCGTATGCGTTTTATGAAGTTGCCATTTTAAAATTAGCACCATGGATTGTTAAAAATGTTTACAATACGCATTGGGAAGCGATATTTGGCAAATTTCAAACGATGACAGCTAAAGAATTTTCCGAAATTTCAGGTACAGTAAGAAGCGAAAGCGAACCATTTTTGGACAATTTGGTAGCTCAAGGAAAACTTGAGAAATTTACTACAAAAAATGGTTCGATCTGGAAACGTATTTAGAATATTAAAAACAAATGAATAACCAACGAAATATATTATTGTAAAATACTAATTTAATATTGGAGATAACGATTAAAAATTAAAACTTTAAAAACTGAAATATGCTTAAACAAATTTTCGATACGGGCCATTATCCCAATCGTATTGATTATTCCCTTTTAATACTTCGGTTGGTAAGTGGTGGATTCATGCTTACACATGGTATTGGTAAATTTTTCAAACTTTTTGGTGATGCACCCATAATGTTTGCCGATCCGCTTGGTATTGGCATTACTACGTCGCTTGCATTGACCGTTTTTGCAGAAGTCTTATGCGCTTTGTTAATAATCGTAGGATTTGCAACAAGACTTTCAGCGATACCTTTACTCATTACCATGATTGTTGCTGCATTGGTGGTTCATGCCAATGATGGATTTGGAAAACAAGAACTAGGTTTGATGTATGCAGCCATATATTTAGTATTAACGTTGACAGGTGCCGGAAAATTTTCGGTTGACAATTTGATTCAAAAAAGATAACAATTTAACATGTCTAATATCAATTTAATTATAGAGGAAAGAGCAGCCGATTTAGGTAGTTTTTTAGTTGGAAGGTTACTGCCTTTTCGGCAAAAACGCATGGTAGGTCCTTTTATTTTCATTGACCACATGGGCCCTGTGAAATTGAATGAACGCAATAATTTTGATGTGTTGCCACATCCTCACATCGGACTTTCGACGCTTACTTTTTTATTTGAAGGCAGCATAATGCACCGCGATACACTCGGCAACGAAATAGAAATTACTCCCGGAGCCGTAAATTGGATGACAGCAGGAAAAGGTATAGTGCACAGCGAAAGAACACCTGAATATTTACGACATTCCGAAAAGATGATGCATGGTTTACAAATATGGGTTGCTTTACCAAAAGAATTGGAACAAATGGAACCAGCGTTTTTTCACATTACTGAAGACGAAATTCCAACATGGCATGAAGATGGCGCTCAGTTTAAACTAATTGCTGGTGAAGCATTCAACCGCAAATCCTGTGTGCCTACTTACAGTAAGCTGTACATGCTTGAAATCAAAACGAATGCACCAACGCATATTGATATTGGCAAATATTTGTATGGAGAATCAGGACTGTACATTCTGGATGGAGGTGTAGAAATTAACGGTAATTTATATGCACCCAAGCAAATGTTGGTAACCAAAGAAAGCTCACTCTGTGCATTTACCCTTAATGAAAATAGTACGGTGTACATTTTTGGAGGCGAGCCCTTTCCGGAAGAACGATTTATAGACTGGAATTTTGTTTCGTCCGACAAATCATTAATTGCAGAAGCAAAACAGAAATGGATTGAACAAAAATTTGATAAAATCAAAGGTGAAGAAACGGATTTTATTCCATATCCAACCTTTCCAAAATAACCACATCATGGCACGGATATTTTCAAGTATTAAACAAGAAAACTACAAAATTGAAATACAAACTCCATCGGGCAATGTACTCATCGCAGACGAACCCATCGAGGCAGGAGGACAGAACCTAGGTTTTTCACCCAAAGAACTTTTAGCTTCTGCATTAGCGGCTTGTACTTCTGCTACTTTAAAAATGTATGCTGATAGGAAAGCATGGAAATTACAAGAAGTAAAAATTCAAATTGATCTTGATTATATCAAGGAAGAAAATAAAACCGTTATCCATAGAAAACTGGAATTGATGGGCAATCTTGATGAATCGCAAAAGCGTCGTCTTTTGGAAATCGCCAATTTGTGTCCAGTTCATAAATTGTTGACAAACCCAATTGAAATACATACTGAATTGGATTAGTATTCAATATAGGTAACATAGACGAATATTTGAAAATGATGGACAGAAAAACTTTTTTAAAAACTCTGGCATTATTGCCTCTAACAGCAGCAGCAATGAAAATATATGAGCTCAATAAAATGACTGAACCATTTGGCAAAACCAAAAAAATGCCTGTGTTATTTCTAGGTCATGGTAGTCCAATGAATGCCATTGAAGAAAATGAATTTGTAACGGGATTTAGAAATATCGCTAAGGATATTCCAAAACCCAATGCAATCCTTTGTATATCTGCGCATTGGGAAACAAAGGGCACTTATGTAACTGCGATGCAAAATCCACCGACGATTCACGATTTTGGTGGTTTTCCTCAAGAATTGTTTAATGTGCAATATCCAGCACCAGGTAGTCCTGACTTAGCAAAAGAAACCAAATCGCTCATCTCTATAACTGATGTAGGGTTAGATGACAAATGGGGGCTTGATCACGGAGCCTGGAGTGTGATAAAACACCTCTATCCAAATGCTGATGTTCCAGTAATTCAGATGAGTATTGATTACAGTAAAAATGGACTATATCATTATGAATTGGCGCAACAAATCAAATCATTGCGCGAAAAAGGCGTACTTATTATTGGTAGTGGTAATATGGTGCACAATCTCGGAATGGTAGCTTGGAATCAAATGAATGAAAATTTTGGTTTTGATTGGGCATTGGAAGCCAATGAAAAAATGAAAAAATATATACTTTCAGGTGATCATCAACCACTTATCAATTTTCGTTCACAAGGCAAAGCTTTTGACCTGGCTATTCCTACACCCGAACATTATTTGCCGTTGCTGTACAGCTTAGCATTAAAGGATGAAAAGGATAATATACGTTTATTCAACGATCAAGCAGTTGCAGGTTCGCTTACCATGACATCCGTAAAAATTGGCTAATCAATGGATGTTCAATGCACAATTTTGTTAGACCTGATAGGCACTTTCGCTTTTGCAATTAGTGGTATTAGATTGGCTTCTTTTAAACAAATTGATTGGTTTGGAGCATACATTATAGGTTTAGTAACGGCGATAGGAGGCGGAACATTGAGAGATTTATTGCTGGATGTTACCCCTTTTTGGATGTTGGATTTTAAGTATTTATTGATAACAGGTGTTGCCCTCATTTCAACCTTGATATTTAAAGATAAAATTTTCAAATGGGGTAGTACTCTATTTCTATTTGACTCCATCGGTCTAGGTTTGTTTACAATTGTAGGCATTACCAAAAGCATAGATGCAGGACTACCATTTTGGGTTTGTATCATTATGGGCACAATTACTGGTACTGTCGGAGGTGTCATTCGAGACGTTTTGATTAACGAGGTGCCATTATTATTTCGTAAAGATATATATGCACTTGCTTGTGTATTCGGCGGGGTCGTTTACTTCCTAACCAGCTATTTTAATTTGCCGACGGGTGTTACTGAGATGATGGCAGCATTTACCGTTATCGGATTTAGATTATTTGCAGTAAAATATCACATTCAACTTCCCAAGTTACAACCAATTAATCTTCAAGATAAAGCCGTCAAATAAATTTTAAAGTCAATATAAGTATATTTCAATTTTAAAATTTTTAGGTGTTAATCTGTACCTTTCAATTATGTGTAGTAATCCTTCCCTAAAGCGCATGTCAGTGCAAAAGAAAGATATCAATAAGATATTAAAATTATTGAGAATATTACCATTTGTGTTTATTTGAAAAATATCATTTGTAAGTACTAAAGCAATAAGGTCTTAAACGAAAAAAAATACTATAAAGTCAGTTAGATAGGATTAGATGCACTAATTTAAAAATGACTAAATATCTCACTTTAATCGCTCGAATTAATATTTGTGGGAAATCAAATTTAATGGTGTTCGTGCATGTCTTTTAAGGCTATAAGCACATTTGTAAGAATAGTTGTATTATGTAGTATTTATTTAAAATAACGATAACATTTAAAACGTTTGTAAAAAAAATTTTATGAATGATCTATTTTATCATGTGTGGATATAATAAAATTTATATCCAAAATATCAGGTTTTACTTATGAAGGAGTAAATATTATATTATTTGTTATTATTCCCCCTTTAATTACGCTAATATTATTAGTGTATATTATAATACTTAAAAGAAAACTTTCCACTTACCAACGAATAGTTTAGAAAAGCTCCAACGTTAGATTTTTAAAAAAAAATAAAAAAATCTAAAAATTTATGCGCAATTAATTAGTTGTGTCTATATTTGCAATCAAATTGTTGCAAATTGGAAGCGAGAAGAGATATTTTTCAGGCGATTGCTGACCCGACTAGACGCGCTATCATTGCGTTGATAGCTTTACAGGCGATGACACCGAATGCAATCGCCCTACATTTTGATAGCTCTAGACAAGCGATTTCTAAGCATTTGCAGATATTATCTGCATGCGCATTGGTAACTCAAAAACAAAAAGGTCGTGAAATCTACTATCACTTGGATGTCGATAAAATGAAGGAAATTGATATATGGTTAGAACAGTTTCGTAGGATATGGGAAACACGATTTAACCAACTCGATAATTTATTGGCAAACATTAAAAATCAAAGAGATGAATCATAATGATACACGATTTTGTGCCTTTTTGCGTGGTGTAAATGTAAAAGGTACGAATATGAAAATGGCAGAGGTATGTACCGTTTTCGAAAATGCATGCATGAAAAATGTATCTTATGTATTGGCTTCAGGCAATGTGCTGTTTACATCCGATTTACCGAAAAACGCATTAAAAAAACAGTTAGAAAAAGCAATGTCAGATTATTTTAATTATGAAGCTCACCTGTTTGTAAAAGATAAAAATGAAGTGGAGACGACACTATATAGTAACCCTTTTACATCGGATACAAATTTTCATATTTATGGTTTTATCGGCATAGAAGCGATAGAAAAAACCTTAATGAATGAATTTGAAAAAGCACAAAAAACTACGGGAGAAGCTGCAAAGATAGTTGCCGATCAATTTTATTGGAAAGTGCCTAAAGGTAATACACTTGATACTTCATTTGGCAAAGTTTTAGGTAGAAAAAATCTGAAAGATTGTTTCACCTCGCGAAATATAAACACCATCGAAAAAGTTTTCTATAAATTGTGAACTTATTATTTACCAATTAAATAACAACGAGTATGAACACAACAAAAATTACAGTAACAGCAGATGTTTTGGCAGATGTGCAAAAAGTATGGGTTGCTTTTACTGATCCGAAACACATTACTAAATGGAACTTTGCAATTGATGAATGGCATTGTCCGAGTGCTTCAAATGACCTGCGTATTGGTGGAAAATACGTTGCTCGAATGGAAGCAAAAGACGGTAGTTTTGGTTTTGATTACAGTGCAGTTTATAATGAAATTATTCCAAATGAAAAGATTGTTTATACGCTAGATGATGGCAGAGTAGTCGAAACGACCTTTAAAAACGTTGACGGACAAACCAAAGTAACCACGGTTTTTGATGCTGAAGATCAAAATCCTATGGAAATGCAACAACAGGGATGGCAAGCTATTTTAAATAACTTTAAAAAATATACAGAGCAATAAGTAGGTAAAATTAGATTTCTGTATAGTAAATTGTTTTTACACGTTTGCATGCTACTTGTATTTGCATCCTATTTTTTTGGGATGGAAAATAACTGTTTGATGTTTAGCAAGATTTTATTTAATAGTCAACTATTTACCATAAAAATCAATAGAATGAACAAAGAAATTGTGAAATTCAACGAAAGTCAAAGTACAACAGATCAAGCTATCTGCACAACTTTATCATTTTTAATCGACAATAATTTACTAGCAACAGAAAGTAAAATTTGGCATAGACATCCGGTATGGTTTCTAGATGGCAACCCAATCGTTGGTTACAGTAAACAAAAGAAAGGTATCCGACTCATGTTTTGGAGCGGTGCAGATTTTGATGAACCATTATTAAATGTGCTTGGACAAAAATTTAAAGACGCGTCTATTTTTTATAATGCTCATGATGAAATCAATGCAGATGATTTGAAACGTTGGCTCGACAAATCTAGGAAAATACAATGGGATTATAAAAACATGATTAAGCGCAAGGGAGTTTTAGAACGAATAAAATAATTAATAAAAAAACAAGATGAACAGCAACTTATTATTTGACTTTACGGTCAATAAGGATAATAACACAATAATTGTAAATCGCGAATTTAACGCAAGTTTAGCCTTGGTTTGGAAGGCGTGGACTACAGCCGAACTTTTAGACCAATGGTGGGGACCAAAACCTTGGCGTGCAGAAACCAAGATTATGGATTTTAGCGAAGGCGGTTTCTGGCTTTACGCAATGGTAAGCCCAGAAGGCGAAAGGCATTGGTCAAAAGTAAATTATATCACGATCGTTACTGAAAAATCAATATCTGCAAAAGATGGGTTTTGTGATGAAAACGGAATAATGAATCTCGCATATCCTCAAAATTTATTTGAAAATAAATTCATACCTAAAGACGATAAAACTTTGGTGGAAATGTTATTTACTTTCGATTCATATTCGGATCTTAAAGTTACAATTGATATGGGCTTTAAAGAAGGTTTTACGATGGGGCTCAAACAATTAGATGCATTGTTATTTAAATTAAAAAACAATTATAAATGAAAAATGACAAAATTATTTTCTGGATTGCAACAATTATTATTGCTCTTTGGGAAGGTTTAATGCCAGTCTTTACCTGGCTTTTTGCACCTGAATACATTACTTTCGGTACAAAAGCGCTTGCTTACCCAGATTATTTTGCTTATGCGCTTGTAATAGCAAAAGTGCTCGGTGTCATAGCAATTACCTATCCTAAAACACCGCCCATGTTAAAAGAATGGGCGTATGCCGGACTTTCGTTTACGCTGATTTTTGCTTTTATAAGTCATGCTTGTGTTGACAAAAACTTATGGTATATGTTAATGCCGCTGGTATTTCTTGGTATTTTGGCTGTTTCTTACATGTACAGCAAAAAGCTCAATCAGAAAAAGTACTAAAATGAAACGGGAGAAAACGTTACGTACTTGTAAGCAAGGCCATGCATTCTATAAAAGTAGTGATTGTATGACTTGTCCAGTTTGTGAAAAGCAAAAAGCAAAACGATCAGATTTCCTTTCTTTGTTGAGCAGTCCGGCAAGAAACACCTTGCTTCATAACGGTATTGATACGGTTGAAAAATTAGCCGCATATACCGAAAAAGAAATACTTGCAATGCACGGTATCGGAAAGGCGTCATTGCCTTTATTTAAAGAAGCTTTGGAAGATGCAGGTTTAAATTTTAAACCTGCAGCGATTCAAAAATAACACATAGCCCATTTTTATTTAGAATCGGTTTGGTCGATGGTGTGCAATTTTAAATCCTCCGCTTGCATCAAATTGCTAAGAAGCCAAGCAGCAATTTGCTTTTGCTTGTCGAAAAGTTTATTAAGTGCATCTGAATTCCAATTTTTATTTACAAAATTCGTGTCAAAATTACCTGATACAAAATCGGGGTGTTGCATGACAAATGCACCAAAATCTAATGTTGTAGAGATCCCTTCAACTTGAAAGTTCTGGATAGCTGTCAACATTTTTTTTATTGTTGCGTCGCGGTTTGGCCCGTAAGTTATGAGTTTTGCAAGCATGGGGTCGTAGTAGATTGGAACATCATCCCCTTCACTATAACCATTATCAACACGGATACCATCACCTTCAGGAAGCTTATAAGTATGTAGCGTATTAATACTCGGAACAAAATTTTCAAATGGATCTTCGGCATAAACTCGAAGTTCTAGGGCATGGCCTTGAATCTGAATAGATTCTTGAGTGAAACTCAGCTTTTCACCTCTGGCAATCCGAATTTGTTGTTCGACGAGATCAAGTCCGGTGATGAGTTCAGTTACAGGATGTTCTACCTGTAATCGAGTGTTCATTTCTAAAAAGTAAAAATTCCGTTGGTCATCGACGAGAAATTCTACAGTACCAGCGCCTTCGTAATGGGCAGCTTTGGCAACATTTACTGCAGCGACACCCATTTTATGCCGCAATTCAGGTGTTAGAATTGCACTCGGTGCTTCTTCAATAACCTTTTGATGACGACGTTGGATTGAGCATTCTCGTTCGAAAAGGTAAATGGTATTTCCATAAGCATCTGCTAAAATCTGAATTTCAATATGTCTCGGGCCGGTAACAAACTTTTCGATAAAAACCGAACCATCACCAAAAGCAGCTTTTGCTTCGTTGATGGCTAATTGCATCATATCCTCAAATTCTTCAATATTGTGAACGAGTTTCATTCCTTTCCCACCACCGCCAGCTGACGCCTTGATAAGTACCGGAAAACCGATATTTTTGGCGATTTCTTTAGCATTGGCAACATCCGAAATTGCGTAATCCGTGCCAGGAACCATCGGAATGTCAAAATCCTTGACAGCGTTTTTTGCAGAGAGTTTGTCACCCATGAGTTCCATTGATTGAGCAGATGGACCTATGAGTTTGATATTGTTTTGTGACAATAAATTTGCAAAAGCAGCATTTTCGCTAAGGAATCCATAACCGGGATGAATGGCATCAATATTTTGTTCTAAGCAAAGTGCTAAGATCTTGTCATGTCTTAGATAGGAGGCAGAACTTGGTGAAGGCCCTAAATAATACGCTTCATCAGCCATTTTTACATGTAGGGCATTTTTATCACTTTCTGAATATACAGCTATACTTGTAATACCCATTTTTTTTAAAGTCGAAATGACTCTACATGCAATCTCACCGCGATTAGCTACTAATACTCTTTTCATGAATTTTGACTCTTTATAATTGCGCTCTGTAAATTGAAAGGCTAAAGATAAGGGGATAATGTCAAAATTGGGGAAATTTGTTCTAAAAAGTTAATTTGGAATTTATAATTGGAATTAAATATCGACTTTCCTTCTTGTTAAATGTACGGTGATTTGTCATTGCGATTTAGCGAAATATAACACGTGTTGCAAATCACTTTACTCCATGAAATGTAACAATTTTTACAAAGAATTAGCAATGCCTAAGTAAATAGCGAAGTAAATCAGTCGTAGTGATGATACCTACAAGTTTTTCATTTTCATCCACGACGGGTAACGCATTGTATGAACAATGAGAGATGAGCTCAGCAGCATATTTTATTGTGTCTGTGGGTTCTACAGTACGTACATTTTTAGTCATCATATGCTCAATACTTAGACTCGCTAGGATGTTTTTATTAATTTCATTAGGGGTATGTCGAGGTCTGAATTTGTCGACATCATTTTTTGAGATAATCCCTGCTAGATTATCTGTTTCGTCTTTGACAATCAAATGGCGAATGTCGTGATTGACCATGATTTCAATAGCGTCAACAATCTTTTGATGACTCTTGACAAAGTGTATATTTTCTGTCATTATCGAGCTTATAGGCTCATTTCCTAATGTCATAATTATTTATTTGATAATAAAATTTAATTTTGTTCTAGATTAAAAGCAGACGGTACAACATCTCTCACTATTGAGGCATATGCTTGAGTTTATCAATATTTACCAATTCAATCTTATTGTCGTCAATTGAAATAAGCCCTTCACTTTTGAAATCTGATAAAGTTCGTATTGTCGTTTCTTTAGCTGTACCTGCAAGATTTGCGATATCGTCGCGAAGGATAGACATTGTTTTTGAATTTTTAGATTCGCTAAATTTGAGTAGGGCGTTCGCAACGCGTTTTCTTACTGAGCTATATGCTAAATCAATTAATTGCTTTTCAATTTCTTCAGATTGATTGGCCAAAATTTTAATAAATTTAGCAGCAAATTCTTTGTTGTTGTATAATAATAAGGTAAAGTCTTCTATTGGAATCAGTTTAAGTTCACAATCGTCAATGACCGAAACAGAGGTATTATATTTTTCATTGCGCAGTAAAGGAACGTAGCCAAAAAACTCACCTTTACTATAGATATTAGTGGTGTATTCCTTACCAAAATCATTCATTTGATGGGATTTTACACTGCCCTTTACCACATAATAGAGCCATTTTGGATATTGACCGGCTTCATAAATGACATCTTTTTTGCTAAAACGGCGAATTTCTCTGTTTTCGATAAGTTTTTCAAATTCTTTTTGACCTTTAGCTTCATCAAAAAAGCGCTGTAAACCTTGGCTTGTTTCACTAAAAGCGGTTTTATATCTTTCATTTTTCTTAAGGCGAATTTCTATTGCGTCGAGCAATTCAACATCATCGAAAGGCTTAGTAATATAGTCATCAGCACCTAAACCCATACCTTTGCGGAAATCATCTTTCTCTGCTTTAGCTGTGAGAAAAATAAAAGGTGTATTCATCGTAGATGGATGATTTGTTAAAATACGTAAGACCCCGTAACCATCCATTTCGGGCATCATAATGTCACATAATATCAAGTCAGGAGTTTCTTCAATCGCCTTTGCAATCCCTATTTTCCCATTTTCAGCGGTAGAAACTTCAAATCCGCTTAACTGTAATAGTTCTTCAATATTTTCACGAACATCGTTGTTGTCCTCTATAACTAATATTTTTGTACTCATATTGGCTGTATAATTAATAGGTGATTTGACTGTTTTTTGTTGGTAATTCAATTATAAACTCGGTTCCTTCGTACTGAATACTATTAAAACGAATCGTTCCGTTGAGCATTTCTACGTATTTTTTAACAATATTAAGACCTAATCCGGTTCCTTCAATGTTGATCACATTTCTCGCCCTGAAAAAGCGTTCAAATAAGTGTTTCTGATCTTCAAAGGGAATGCCCATACCGTTGTCTTTGATATGGATGGTTACAATATTGTCTTGATATTCTAATGCACATCTGATTTCTCCTTTAGAATCGGAATATTTTATGGCATTTGAAATCAAGTTGATAATGATGTTTTTGAATATTTTTTTGTCCGTATCTATCCAGCCTTTATCGACATTGATCGAACTGATTAGTTTTTGATCTGCCTTTAGTATTGTGTACATTTCATCCATTACGTTATTCCATTCAGGAAAGACATCAATGTTTTCGATATGCATTTCTACTTTGCCTTCTTCGAGTTTGTTCATGGACAGAAAATCATTGAGAATTCCTGTTAGGTGCGTAACAGAGGATTTTATTTTGACAATGTGTTTTTCCCTGTTAGGTTGCTGGTCACTTTCAGTATATCTGCCTATTAATGAGACAGATGACATAATCGTGGACAATGGTGTGCGAAATTCATGAGAAGCCATAGAAACAAACCGGGTTTTCAATTCACTCAATTCTTTTTCTTTTGCTAATCCGCGTTCGAGATCAGCTTCGCGTTCTTTAAGTTGATTTTGGATTTCGTTTTTGTGGATAATTTCCTGTTCTAATTGCTTGTTTAGTGTAAGAAGTTGATTGACAACATTTTCCAACTCGTAAGTTCGTTCGACAACTTTTTGTTCAAGTTCCTCATTTAGTTTCTTAAGTCGTATTTCGACATTTTTAATTTCGGATAAGTCGTGTAAAAAACCTGTGAAAATGGATCTGTCAGACAGTTTAACTTCACTTACAGAGAGCCAACATGGAAATTCTCTGCCATCTTTTTTGCGACCAGTAACTTCACGTCCAATACCAATGATTTTTGCTTTGCCGGTTTTTTTGTAGTTTTCAATATAATCATCGTGTTTTACTGCATATTCGTGTGGCATCAAAATTTTAACATTCTGACCAAACATCTCCTCTTTGGAATATCCAAACAACTTTGTAGTGGCTTCGTTGGCGTCCTCTATAATCCCATATGAGTCAATGACGATGATGCTATCAATCACCGAATTAAAGATGGATTGAAGCCTTAAAGTTACATCATGATGATTTTTTAACATGTATCTAAATTAAGGATTAATTGGAGAATTTTCACCAAAGGTATTTATATTATAAAATAATATTTAACACAAAAATCAATGCATTTGATGATTTAAATCATATTCCAAAATGAATAAAATGCTCAACTTTGAGGCAAATTTAAAACAATTTTTATGAATCTCTTAGACCCAATCTCAACTATTATGACTCCCAACCCAATTTGTGTTGGTGAAAATGAATCTTTATCTGTAGTAGATAAGTTATTTAAAGAACATAGAATCCACCATTTACCTGTAATCGCAGAAGGAAAATTGACTGGAATAGTTAGTAAATCTGATTTCTTATTTTTTAGACGTGGATTTTTAAATGATCAAAGCGAAAAGTTAGAAGATGAGGTAAGATTAAATAATTATGTTGCCAAAGATATAATGACTTCAAAATTGGCAAAAATGGAACCTGACGAAAAAATTAACGTGGCACTGGAAGTATTTAGAGAAAATCTCTTTCATGCTATCCCTGTTGTAAAAGATGATAGAATCGTTGGTATCGTAACAACTTTTGACATTATATTAAATTTGGCCAATAAGGGCGGGGCTGTTTCTGAATACTAATTAAATTTAGAATTGAGCCTGGAACATTGTAGTTTTTATTAAACCATTTTGTAGTTAAGAATTTAAGCAGAAGTTAGAATTATGTTGAATATTAAAATATATGGTACAAACTCCCCAAGCTATCAATTGGTAAAGACAAAGTTGAAAGCATTTCTTGATAGTGCTTCAATCAACTATGAATTACAAGAGGTAACCAAGATAGCAGAAATAATGGAGGATAATATTGTTTCTGTTCCCGCTGTTAAAGTAAATGACGAATTACTTTTCGAAATTAAACAAAATGGCAATTATAATAGTTCTTTAAGAGAGACAATTCAAAGTATTTTAAAGCTCCAAAATTATGGCAATATGATAAAAATAATCGTTCCAACAGACTTTTCAGAAGCATCACTGAATGCGTATAGTTTTGCACATAGACTAGCAAAAAATCTCCCAGGAGTAATTAAATTGACGCATATTTATTATCCTTCAGCTACTGACGTTAATCAGTTCGTTGTCGTAAATGACGAAGTTGAAAAAATTCGAAAGGAAAAGTTGGAAGATTATGTCAAATCCTTTAATCAGGACTGGATAGGTAATTTTGTTGCCGAGCCAATGGTTGAAGGCATCTTTAGAGTGGGGTTTCCCGTTATGGAACTCCAGGAATTGAGTAAAGAGGATGACACCATATTAGTAATGGGGACCACTGGCGAAGGAGGCGCTATTAAAAAGGTTTTCGGTTCGATATCTTTAGATATGATTGAAAAAAGCAATTGCCCGTTATTCCTTATTCCACCTGATGCCGGAACATCTAAGATTAATAAAGTTACTTTTTTGTCTGAAGATATTAATAAGGATGCTGCACATATAAAAGTTGCTTACTATCTCTGCAACGGTAACAATACGACATTTTCTATAGTTCACTATACCGAAAATGACCAATCAGAAGTCGATTTCAGAGCGATAGCTGACAAGCATTTGGAAGGACTAACTTATAATGTTGAGGTAATTAAGACAAATGATGTTTTGACCGGAGTTAAAGAAGTCGTAACCAGAGATGTTAATGAGCTTGTCGTTCTTTCAACCAAACACAGAAACTTATTCCAAAATCTTTTCCATCAAAGTGTATCGGAATTTGCCGCTTTAAATTCAATTTCGCCATTGTTGATTCTTACAGATAAAGTATCATAATCAAATTGTATATCTACTCGTATAATTGAAAATTTGATTTAATTATAAATCATTAAGTCCAATATTTTAATTTTTTTGTTGTTATTGCTAATTTAAGTAAAGTAAAACGAACATGAGTGAGCATGTTATTATTCGTTCGGATACGCAATTCTTATCCGGACCTAATAGCAGGGGCAAAGAGTTTTTGTTTCTTATACGCGTATTTTTTCAATTCCTGAATGGGTTTAGAAAGCTGCACTTTGTAGGACCATGCATCACCGTTTTCGGTTCTGCAAGATTTTCAGAAGATAATATTTACTATCAACAAGCAAGGGAATTAGGCAAAAGACTCGCTGAGATGGGATTTGCGGTGATGACAGGAGGTGGACCCGGTATAATGGAAGCAGCCAATCGCGGTGCCTATGAAGCAGGAGGTAAGTCGATTGGTTGTAATATCGTATTACCACATGAACAAAAGACAAATCCCTACGTAAAAAGAGAAGTGAAATTTAAGTATTTTTTTGTTAGAAAAGTATTGCTCATCAAGTATTCCTATGCTTTTGTCGTAATGCCCGGCGGATTTGGGACGTTGGACGAATTATTTGAGACGATTACACTCATCCAAACAGGAATACTCAACAATTTTCCGGTTGTACTTATTGGAAAGGAATTTTATAAAGATATACAGGCTATGGTCGACAAAATGGTCGTAGAGGGTACCATCTCTCAAGAAGATACTCAGCTTTTGTTTTTTACCGACGATATTAGTGAAGCTACTGACTATATACGCACATTTATTAATGATAATTATAAAGTAAAAAGAAAGGCATTTTGGCTGCTCGGTGAGGATTAATACCGTTACTTCTTGTTGATCATCTTAAACAATGGATAGCTGGCTATTAAAAATAATATTGCAAATTTACTACTATTCAAGTCGCTATAAATCGCGCCAATTAAAAATAAAAAAGAAACAAATATCAGGGAATAGGGCAGTATCGGAAACCAAGGTGCCTTAAAGGGTCGATTTAAATCTGGTTCTTTATATCTGAGCCTGATAAGTGCTGCAAAACCCGCTATATAGCTCATTACAAAAAAGAATGTTGCAATATCGGATAGAACTCCACAAGTATCTTTACCGCTTAGGATAAGTAATATCGATAGCGAGGCCGTGATGATCGTTGCCAGATAAGGAGTGCCCATTTTATTGACAACAGTGCTTTGTTTGAAAAACATCTTGTCTCTACCCATACTATAGATAACCCTTGGTGCAAACATTACTTGCGCATTGACAATACTTAATATCGAAATCATTAAAAAAATAGTTATCAACTTGCCATATCCTTCGCCAAACAGATACGTTATGGTATCCGCTGCCGCCAATTTGGACTGAGATAAAATGTCCATAGGTAATGCATATAATATCGCACCATTTATCAGCAAATACATAACAATAATAAGGATTACACCAGTGATCATTGACTTAGGCATGGTTTTGGCCGGATTGTCATTTTCTTCCGTAAAGTAGGACGCTGTATGCCATCCGTCATAGGTGTAAAAAATTGCCTGAAGCGCCCCAATTATACTTACAATTGTCACAGGGCCTACCGTGGATTGTACGGTTTGATGTAATGACTGACTTGTCGGTGATTGACCAAAAATAAAGCAGATAAATACAAAAATCAATAAACTAATACCATTTGTTACCGTAATGACTTGCTGTGATCCACCTGAAAATCTTGTTCCCAATAAATGTAGCGCAGTAATTAATACCAACAATCCAATGGCAATTATTTGAATGATGTGTTCTGTATCTGGTATTAGTAACGCAACATACTCGCTAAAGGTATATGCCCCAAATCCAAGTGCTGCAACAGTGCCTAACCAACTGGTAATACCGGTTATAAAACCAACATAATCTCCAAATGCCCGTCGTGCATAAACATACCATGCACCAGCCTGTGGAAGAGATAACGCCAATTCGATGACGCATAAAACTCCAAGTATAGCATAAATACCTACGGCAAGCCATAAAAGTAGTATGATGGTAGGATTTCCAATCATCGAAGCGATGAGTCCAGGCTTACGTAAAATACCAGTACCAATCGTTCCACCCACAGTGATTGCAATACCAAAGCCTAGCCCTAAAAGTTTAAGTAATTGATTGTTTTGCTGGCGCATACTTCATATTTGGGGTAAATTTAATATGAAAAAGCAATAACCGGTATAATTAATATCAATCTTTTTTTAAGCATAGCCGGTATCTTATTTTTGGCTTATGCCCAAAAATGTGAATAAAAAATACTCGACCATAGCTAAAAATGCAAGGATATGTATCCTCAGAATCCAAGCTCAAATTAATTTTAAAGTCACTCCTATCGAACAGCAGAACATCGTTTTGTACCAATTATACCAATAATCTAACCTGTATTCGTGTGCGTGGTTGATATATTTTTTCAATTTAAATAAACATGAATTGTAAATGTAATTAATAAGTAGGATCCGGCATTTTTTTATAAACAGAGGTTAAATAATTTTCCTATATTTAAATTCGTGTTTAAGAAATAACTATAAAAAAATCAGTATTTTTTATTAAAATTATATATTATAATAAAACATTATGTATTTTTGCCTTTAATTTAGTGGATTCAAGCAATTGTAATATGAAGAATTGGTTTAAAATTATAATGATACTGCTTTTGTCTCAAGTGGTGACAAATGCTCAAAACCCGGATTTAAAATCAGGTATTGTGTTTAAAAAATTGTTTTTAGATTACCAAACGCTCAACGGGGGTAATTTTAGTAAATTTAAAGACTATAAACACGGTTTTGAAATTGGATATCACCGCATGTTAAGTGATAAAGTCGCTTTAAATATCCCATTTCGTTATGGTGTTGTCAATTCACACAATGATAGTATATCTGTTATTGAAAAGCGTATTGCAAGTCTTGATGCTCAATTTCAGTATCAATTTAGCGAACTTGGACCAAATTTTATCCCATACGTTCTTGCAGGTGGTGGCGCTGTCTATGAAAAAGTAGGAGAGTTAAATTTTCAGCTTCCTGTAGGATTGGGTATTTATTTTAGAGCTGCACCAAATGCATATATCCAGTTACAATCTGAGTATAGATATGCATTCTTAGAAAAAAGAAGTAATATAGTACATGGTATAGGGTTTACTTATATGTTTGGTCATTCCAAAAAAGATACGACTGAGGTTGTAAAAGTAATAGATTCTGATGGTGATGGAGTTCCAGATGATTTAGACTTATGTCCATTTGCATTTGGATTAAAAGAACTAAATGGTTGTCCGGACAAAGATGGCGATGGTATTCCTGATTATTTAGATAAATGTCCAGATATAAAAGGAATTAAAGAATTTGACGGATGTCCGGATACAGATGGCGACGGCATTCCGGATTATTTGGATGAATGTCCTAAAGTTCCTGGTACAGCTGCTAATAAAGGTTGTCCGGAAGAGGCAAAAATAATGGACGCTGATGGTGACGGAGTACCTGATGATGAAGATGAATGTCCGAATGAAAAAGGAACGATCGCAGCTAAAGGTTGCCCAGACAGAGATAATGACGGTATTCCTGACCATCTAGATAAATGCCCAGATAAACCTGGATTGAGGATTTATGACGGTTGCCCGGATACGGATGGAGACGGTATTCCTGACCATAGAGATAAATGTCCGACGATAGCAGGTACTGTAGCCAATGATGGTTGTCCTGAAATCAAACACGAAGATAAAAAAACATTGGAAATTGCCATGCAGGCGGTTCAGTTTCAGACAGGTTCTGCTGTTTTAAAACCCGAATCATATAAAGTATTAATTCAGATTGCTGACATTATGGAACGATATCCAGATTTCAATCTGAATATAAGTGGTCATACGGATAATACAGGGAATCCAGTTTTAAACCAAACACTTTCTGAAAAACGAGCTAAAGCTTGCTATGATTATTTGGTGTCTAAAGGTGTTTCTTCAAGTAGAATGAGCCATACGGGATTTGGTGAGTCTAGACCTATTTCTTCTAATAAAGACGAAAAAGGGAGATCTCTTAATAGAAGAGTTGAGTTTAACCTTGTTCCTAGAGAATAAAATGCAGATTTTTTCTGTAATCTTGTGATAAAGAATGATCGAATATCAAGGTATTTGGTCATTCTTTATTTTTTTATGGAAAATATTCGTTTTGCATGGCAGCGAATTTTAATTTTGCAGGTTAGTTTATAAATGCAAGCTTTATATTCGCAGGGTAAATCAAAATTTAATCGTATTTTTATTATTTTTTAATGTGGCATTAGCCATTTAGTATCACGAGTATTATGTACAAAGTAAAAGTTATTTCTACCAACTATATTAATTATAATGTAAAACGTTTTGTATTAGAAAAGCCTGAAGGTCTAACGTATCGTCCGGGCGAGTCTGCCCATATTTCGATTAATCTTCCAGGTTGGGAAGATAAAGTAAGACCATTTACATTTACTTCTCTTAATAATTGGCCATTTTTAGAATTGATAATCAAGATTTACGACGAACATGAAGGTGTTACCCATGCTTTAGGCAAACTCAATGCAGGTGCAGAACTGCTGATTCATGATGTTTTTGGATCTATCGAATATAGAGGTCCGGGAATATTTATTGCCGGCGGTACTGGAATAACACCATTTATTCCCATTTTTAGAGCATTGTTTTTAACCCAAAACTTGCGACACGTTGGTCTGATTTATTCAAATCACAGCAAAGAAGATGTAATTCTGCATGACGAACTTTCTCACATGTTAGGACCAGCCTATATGAGTGTTTTAACACGTCAAGGAGTAATCGGTTTTAAGGAGCGCAAGATAGATAGAGAATTTTTAATACAGGCCATTAGCGATTTTAGCCATTATTTTTATGTGTGTGGACCTAAAAGTTTTACTACGGATATTACAAATCATTTGATTAGCCTTGGTGCTCGAAATGCTTCGCTGATTATTTAGTAAATTAAAAATAATGAATGTCGAAATCTACTTTTTAATGAAATTTGGATTTTGTATCATTTTTACATCTGTTGTTAAAAATTTATAATTCACACAATTGTTTATGCAAAATCTATTAAAGCAAAATATTTCCTTAGCTTTGCATTCGTATTAAATTTATTTCATGACGGATTTTTTAGGAATTTTGGCTGTCGGCCTCTTTGTAGCATTGCTCTTTTTAAATTTTTATTTTAGGTCAAAGATATTGAAGATTTACAAAGTGTTGATTAAGAATAGAGTAGAATTTGAAGCGATACATATTTTAAACAAGACAAAAATGGAGGCGGAAGTTTTGCCGCGCTATCCTAAGTTGCGTGAAGAAATTATTGCTTTTTGCAATCATATTAGAAAATCCGTTTTAATAGCCATTATATTAGTTCTGGCCATAGTACTTGTCGGATTTATATTGAGAAGTTTATAAAATATTATTGCCTTGAAAATAGGATTAGCAGGTGTTGGCCATTTAGGCAAAATTCATTTAAAATGTTTACTCAATACTCCTTTTAAACTTATAGGTGTATTTGATCCGGCACCGTCATCTATTCAATTTGTAACTGAAAATTTTCCAGAATTAATAATATTTGATTCCTTGGAAGATATGATTCAAGCAGTTGATTGTGTAGATATTGTCAGTCCTACGGTTTATCACTATGATATTGCTGTACAAGCTATCCATGCCGGAAAGCATGTATTTATTGAGAAGCCATTAACGGAATTGACAGCTCAAGCTGGTGAATTAGTACGGCTTGCAAATGAAAAAGGCGTCAAAGTCCAGGTAGGACACGTCGAACGTTATAATCCTGCCATTCTTTCTCTTAAAGATATAGATTACAATCCAAAGTTTATTGAAGCCCATCGATTGTCTGTTTTTAATCCACGTGGTACAGATGTGTCCGTTGTATTGGATTTGATGATACACGATATAGACATTATCCTATATATGATTAAGGAAGAAGTGGTCGATGTACGTGCAAGTGGTGTGTCCATCGTAAGTAAAAAACCAGATATTTGTAATGCCAGAATAGAATTTGCCAATGGTGCTGTAGCTAATCTAACCGCTTCGCGTATAAGTATGAAAAATATGCGTAAAGTTAGAATTTTTCAAAATGATGCGTATATCAGCCTGGATTTCTTAAATAAGGAAGCACAAATAATAAAGATAGATGATGTGGATGGGAATTATGATGGTATGACGATTCAGACAAAAGATGGCGAAAAAAAACTCATAATAGATAACCCGGAAATAATGAAAAATAATGCAATTGAAGACGAGCTAACTGACTTCTATGAAGCTGTTGTAAATAATGTTCAGATTAAAGTAACCATTGACGATGGCTTTAGAGCATTAGCATTAGCACATATTATTGAAGATAAAATCAATCAATCGTGAGTAGATTAAAATATAGCATCTTTACATGTTTTCTATTGGTTTTTAACTGGTCATGTGGTCTGACAGATAGAGATATGCCCATTCCGTATTATTTGGATTTAAAAGATGTTCAGGTTTTAGAACCCGGCTCTAATGTGTTAGGAAGTCATAAAATTACGGATATATGGGTATTTGCAGATGGACAGATCCAAGGTGTTTTTCCACTACCTGCCAAAGTACCTATGAAATGGGAAGATAAAGAAACAGAAATCATTATCGTTCCCGGAATACGAAGAAACGGAATGAATGACACACCGTTATTATATCCATTTTTTAAATCGATAGACATCAAACTCAAGCCCGAACAGCTCAAAGAATATACAATTCCGCTCATTTTTAGCTATGTGGAGGATTGTAAATTGTCTGTTAACGAGGGATTTGAAGAAGGAAACGTATTTAAACACTATTTTGATCCAGCTTCTGAAATCCGTTTAGAAGTAACAGATGAAGCGAGTAGGACAGGGGTCAAGTCGGCCGTAATTCATCTTACAAAAGGTGGTGTATTTACTGAAATAGGAACTTTAACTGAGGTATATAAAGGCCAAAACTTGCGTGGAAGCAGTTATGTTGAATTTGATTATAAAGGAGAAGGAGAAATAGCTGTAGGAATTGCAAAAACCTTAGGAACGATAACAACAATTGAATATTTTCTCTTTGTACCGGCACGTGCAGACTGGAACCGCATTTATGTCAATATCACTGACAAAACTTCACGCAATGACTACGATAGCTATAGACTATTATTGGGTTTTACAAAGACCGGAAATAGTGCTTCAACCAAAATATACTTAGACAATTATAAGCATATCCATTTTTGAAATTGCTCTTTAGGCTCGAAAATAACAAAAAAACGACCTTTACCAGTGTAAATATACGTTTAAAAATATTGATTTCTTTATGTAGCCCTACATTAAGAAATATACTAATTGTTATCGTCAAATAGCTGATTTTTTAATAGTATTAGTATAAATAAGTATGTAGGATTTTCAACTGTTACTAGTAAACTACACTATTTATATATTAATGTTATGCTGTATCAAAAATCATATACATATAGATTATTACAAATTTTATGTGTAAAATATTAATTATCATTATTAAATGAATTAAATTTTGATATTATGTTTAATATATATAATTTTGTATAATATTTAATTGAAAGGTTGTATTGGTTAGATACACAAGTTGGATAAAAAGTTGGTTTTGTAATCAAATCGTTTACATTTTGCAATAAAATTGATTACACTGTTCTACAGATTAAAAAAAAATCACATATATTTCTTAGAAAAAATGCAAATTTTGGGGAAAAAGTGGGAAAAAGTGGGAATTAACTATACCTTTGTGTTATCAACCAACTGAAAGTGTGAAAACATATCAATTTCTCGGTGAGTATGACTGTAAGCTTGATGCTAAAGGTCGGCTTAAAATGCCTAGTGCATTAATTAAGCAGATTGGCGGTGACGAAAATCTCAAGTTTGTAATCAACAGAGGCTTTGAAAAACACTTGATGTTGTACCCCATAGACGTATGGGAAACGAAGACGAAAGAAATCAATCAATTGAACATTTACATTGCACAGCAAAGGCAGGCAATCAGATATTTTTATCGAGGAGCGACAGAATTGGAAATAGATGCATCTGAACGTATCAATCTTCCGGACTCTCTGATGCAGTATGCAGGTATAGATAAAGACGTAGTACTCTATGCATATCAAAATCAGATTGAAATTTGGGCTAAAGATGCGTATGAAGCGATGCTCGAAAATGAGCCGGATGATTTTACACAATTAGCGGAGATGAATTTTAATCTGAATAAGTCTGAATAATAAAAATTTTAACATGAATGATTATCATGTATCTGTTCTTTTGGACGAAAGTATAAACAATCTCAAAATCCGACCGAAAGGTATTTATGTTGACGTGACATTTGGTGCAGGTGGACATTCTAGATCGATATTGGAAAAGTTGGACGCCAACGGGCGTTTGTATGCATTCGATCAGGATACTGATGCTTTAACTAATGCGCCGGCTGATGACCGTTTTACTTTAATCAATGCTAACTTTAGGTATATGCGAAAGTACCTGAGATTAGAAGGAGTGACTCAAGTAGATGGTATTCTGGCTGATCTTGGTGTGTCATCACATCAGTTGGACGTTCCCGATAGGGGGTTTTCCTACCGGTTTGATGTGTCATTAGATATGCGTATGAACGAAGAATCAGATTTTTCAGCTTTTGACGTGTTGAATACTTATGAAGAGGGACAGCTTACGGATATTCTGAGCAAATATGGTGAGGTACGCAATGCCAAAACATTGGCAAGGGCAATTGTATCCCAACGAAAAATCTCAGCTATTCGTACCACTGGGGACTTTAATAGTATCCTTGATAGGAATCTCATGGGACAAAGAATGAAGTATCTCTCTCAGGTGTATCAGGCAATTCGCATTGAAGTAAATGACGAAATCGGCGCATTGCAGGATATGCTCGAAGATGGTCTTAAAATTCTTAAATCCGGTGGAAGATTTGCAGTGATAACTTTTCATAGTATTGAAGACAGGATGGTGAAAAATTTTTTCAAAACCGGCAATGTAGCAGGTGTAGTGGTCAAAGATGATTTTGGCAATATCACTAAACCGTTTTCGCTGGTGGACAAGAAGGTAATCATCGCTGGTGACGAAGAACAAAAAAAGAATATTCGTTCCAGAAGTGCAAAACTACGCGTTGCTGAAAAACTTTGATTTAATATCAGATGCCTGTAATGAATGATGTCGATTTACTATTGAATATTATAATGTTCAATGTACTAAGTAGTAATTAATATAAATATTTGATATTTGGTTAGGATAGATATTTTAAATAAAACAAATTCATTTGTATGACTAATTTCCAGGATAAGAAAGCTACACTTTTTAGACTGAAATGGGTCGAGTGGATTTTTGTCAATTTGCCATTTGTATGCTATCTTGTTTTGCTGGGTGTGATTTATATATCAAATGCCCATGCTTCTGAAAAAGCAATTCGAAAAACGGAAGTATTAAAGCAGGAAGTAAAAGATATCAGGTGGAGAGCCCTGAATTTAAAACAAGAGGTGATGCAGGGTAGCATACAATCGCAAATTGAAGTAAAAGTAAAGGATTCGGGGTTGAAACCATCGACAAATCCACCATACAAGATCGTAGCAGAAAAAATTGAAAAATAGAGTAATTAAAAGATAGTACCGAGATAACCCATGGACAGAAAAAGAGAGTTGCTTTGGCGGGCTTATATTGTGATGTTTTGCTTCGCAATTGCTTCTGTCGTGATTCTATTTAAAGTCTTCAAAGTCGGAATTATCGAAAGAGATAAATGGCGTCAGAAAGGTGAGGTCAATGTAAAATGGAAGACAGTAGATGCAGACAGAGGCAATATTTATGCTGAAGAGGGCAATTTACTGGCTACTTCCCTTCAGTTCTTTGAGGTTAGGATGGATATGAGTGTGATTAAACAAGATGTTTTTAATCAACAAATTGACTCGTTGGCGCTATTTTTATCAAAATTTGATCCTTTATACATTAAACCAAAATCTAAAGATCAATGGCTAAAAGATCTCAAAGCTGCTCGCAAGAAAGGTAATCGTTACTTTTTTATCGCTAAAGGCTTGGATATAGATGCTTTTAATAAACTTAAAAATGCACCGATATTGAAATTAGGTCCTTATAAGGGTGGTTTGGTCAAAAGTAGATTTGGTAAACGAGTAAAACCTTATGGTGAACTCGCTTCCCGAACTATCGGTGTCGATAGAGAAAATGCGGATAAAGTAGGATTGGAAGGTTATTTTGATAAGTTGCTTAAAGGACCAAGTGATCAGCGTCTAATGAAGCGTTTACCTAATAATTTTGGTGAAAAAGACGTGTGGGTGCCTGTTTATGATCCTTCTGAAAATGAAATTAAAACGGGTGATGATATTTATACTACGCTTAATGTCGATATGCAAGATATCGTTCATCACGAATTGCTTAAAGCCTTAAAAAAGAATAATGCTGAAGGTGGAGTAGCTATCCTAATGGAGGTAGGTACTGGTGCAATTAAAGCGATTTCGAATCTTACAAGAGCCGCAGATAGTGCATATTACGAAATGTATAATCTTGGAGTTACTAGACTAAGCGAACCAGGATCAACAATGAAGTTGGCAACAATTTTAGCAGCTATGGAAGACGGTGTTACCAATTTGGATACATTGATCAATCTCAATTATGGTTCAAAGCGATTTGCTGACCAAACGATGTACGATTCTGAAAAACATGGTAGAACATTAACAACTTTTGGTGAAGCTTTCGAAATATCATCAAATGTCGGTATGGCTACAGTTGCCAATGATTTGTATAATTCTAAAGATGGTAGAATTCAATGGGTAAAACGTTTGAAACAGTTTGGAATAAATCAAGCAACAGGGATTGATATTCTTGGCGAGCCAGTTCCAATTATAAAGGATCCTGTTAAAGATAAAAATAAATGGTATAGCACGACGATTCCTTGGATGGCACACGGTTATGAACTTATGATGACTCCATTACAAATGCTCAATTTTTATAATTCGGTTGCTAGTGGTGGAAAAATGATGAAACCCTATCTCGTTGAGGAGATTAAAAAGGGTGATAAAACTAAAAAGAAATTTGAACCAGTAGTATTAAATAGTCAAATTGCAAAACCCGAAAATATAAATAAAGCGAAGCAATTATTGGAAAATGTTGTCCTTAAAGGAACTGGTAAAAATCTATATTCTGAATATGTGAGTATTGCAGGAAAGACCGGTACATCTAGGGTAAATTATGCAAACAAAGCCGATTATGCTAGATATAATGCTTCTTTTTGCGGTTATTTTCCTACAGAAAATCCAATGTACTCTATGATTGTAGTGATTTATGATCCGCGTGGTGGTGCATTTTATGGCGGTTATGTTGCAGGTCCGGTATTTAAAAACATTGCAGAACGGGTATATACCATGAAAACTAAGCAGGTGAGATCTTTAAATGAATCTGTTTATGCTTCGGTTGGAGTTCCGGGTAGGGCTGTCGGTTATCACGAAGACTTTAATACAATACTTGATTATTTGAATATCAACTATAAAGATGAGTCTAATACTCCATTTTCAGTGCTCGATCCATCTGCCAATGCTGTGATATTGGAAGAGAAAAAAATAAGAAATACTTTGGTCCCGGATGTTAGGGGTATGGGTGCAAGAGATGCAGTTTACCTGATGGAATACGCAGGACTGAGTGTGAAAATAAATGGGGTGGGTAAAGTCCGCCAACAATCTGTACCACCGGGTACAACGGCTCGTGGCAATCGTGTAGTGCTTTATTTAAATTAATGAAATGCGTATAAACGATTGAAAATGAGCAAAAAGTTATTTGACATATTGCCGGCAGGGTTTAATACCCGAATTAACGGATCTACAGAAATTACCATTGATGATTTATGTATTGATTCGAGATTAGTAAAGCAAGGTGCTGCTTATATTGCCTTCAAGGGTAGTATCGTTGATGGACATCAGTATATTGATGCAGCCATACTTCAAGGTGCTATTTGTATAATTTGCGAATCTGTTGTCGATAAAAAGGATGGTATTACCTATATTGAATGTAGTGATATACGTGGTTTTACCGGTGAATTGGCCCATAATTTTTATGGCAAAGCAAGCCATGATCTAAAACTTATAGGTGTTACAGGTACCAATGGAAAAACGACCATTGCAACACTCCTTTACCAGCTATTGGGTAGTCTTGGGTATAAATGTGGACTGGTATCTACCGTTGAAAACAGAATTGGAGAAGATGTTATTCCTGCAACGCATACGACACCGGATGTGATTCGCTTACATAAATTGATAAGTGAAATGCACCATGCAGGTTGTGCGTATGTTTTCATGGAAGTAAGTTCACACGCAGCTCACCAACAACGTATAGCTGGGCTGAAGTTTACAGGTGCAGTCTTTTCAAATTTGACGCTGGATCATTTAGACTACCACGGTACAATGTTAAATTACATCTATGCCAAAAAATCTTTTTTTGATAGTTTGCCATCAGATGCTTTTGCACTGGTCAATTCGGATGACAAAAATGGATTGGTGATGTTACAAAATACCAAAGCAAGAAAACGAACGTATGCGGTAAAATCCATGGCTGATTATAAAGTGAAAATTGTAGAAAATTCTGTTCATGGATTGCATTTGAAGATTAACGAAATTGAAGCACATTTCAGGATGATTGGTGCATTTAATGCATATAATATTGCAGCAGTCTATGGCACAGCATGTGAATTGGGTGTAGAATCTGACGAATTCCTTGCTTTAATGAGTGGACTTCGAGGTGCTAATGGAAGATTTGATCGAGTGATTGCACCTGATGGATCAAAAGTTGGGATTGTTGATTATGCACATACTCCCGATGCCTTGGAAAATGTGTTGAAAACAGTCCAAGAAATCAGCGCAGCGCAATCTAGAATTATCGTTGTCGTAGGCTGCGGCGGAGACAGAGATAAGACAAAACGACCGATTATGGGCAAAATTGCTTGTGATTATGCAGATATAGCCATCCTAACAAGTGACAATCCGAGGTCTGAAGATCCCGAAGAAATTTTGGATGATATGGAAGCAGAATTAAATGAAAAGGAAAGAGTAAAAATGATTCGGATTTCCGATAGAAAAGCAGCAATAAAAACTGCGACAATGATGGCTCAAAGTGGAGATATTATTGTAGTTGCCGGCAAGGGTCATGAAAATTATCAGGAAATAAAAGGAGAGAAGTTTCCTTTTGACGATAAATTGGTTTTGAAAGAATATCTCGTGTAAATTTTGACACGTCTATTGTTCAAAATCATAAAAATTTAGGTTCTATTTCATTCTCAGGTTGGTTTAACAGTTGCAGTGAGTCATTTTTGGAAAAAGTTTCAAAAAATCTCACTGCGCTGTTAAAATTTAAGATGATCTGAAGGTATTTTTTACAAAACAAATTAAAAATAAAAACAATCTAATAATATATATACAAATGTTGTACCACTTTTTCGAATATATTGATAAATATTACAAACTGCCTGGTGCTGGGCTGTTTCAATATATCACGTTTCGTGCAGCATTTGGTATTATTTTGTCGTTAATCATATCTTTGATATTTGGCGGACGCATCATTAATAAGTTGAGAAGTTTGCAGATAGGTGAGACGGTTCGTGAATTAGGTCTTGAAGGGCAAAAAGCTAAAGAAGGTACTCCGACTATGGGTGGTATTATCATTATCTTGGCTATACTTATTCCTACGCTTTTACTGGCAAATCTGACCAATGTTTATGTCTGGCTTATGATTTTTACGACTGTTTGGCTTGGTCTTATTGGTGGTGCTGATGACTATATCAAAGTATTTAAAAAAAATAAGGAAGGTTTAAGCGGTAAGACGAAGATTTTTGGTCAAGTTGTTTTGGGGTTAATCGTTAGTATTACGATGCTGATTTCAAATGATGTCGTCATTCGAATGACAGCCGAAGAAGCTAAGTCCGGTGATTTTACTATAGTCAAGGAGTATCAATTGCCGTTACCTCAGATCAATGATATAAGTCGTATGACAGAAATGGTCTATGTCAAAACGACATTGACAAATGTACCCTTTTTAAAGAATAATAATTTTGATTATAAATATTTAGTTAGCTTTTTGGGGGACAATATTGATTTATGGGCTTCCATAATCTTTACCTTGTTCGTGATATTTATAGTGACCGCAGTATCTAATGCAGCTAATCTTACGGATGGTATCGATGGACTTGCAGCCGGGACATCTGCAGTGATAGCGGCAACACTTGGTATTTTTGCCTATGTTTCTGGTAATACGATAACAGCAGATTATCTAAATATATTTTATATACCCAATTCTGCTGAATTAGTAGTGTTTTCTGCGTGTTTCTTAGGTGCATGTATCGGTTTTTTATGGCACAACTCCTATCCTGCTCGTGTGTTTATGGGAGACACAGGAAGTTTGACGATAGGTGGTATTATTGCTGTTTTAGCTATTGTGTTACGGAAAGAGTTACTCATTCCAGTATTGTGTGGAATTTTCGTAGCAGAAAACTTGTCGGTCGTCTTACAGGTAAGCTATTTTAAATATACTAAAAATAAATATGGTGAAGGGCGTAGGATTTTAAAAATGTCTCCGCTACATCATCATTTTCAAAAGTCTGGCATGCATGAAGCTAAAATCGCTACGCGGTTTTGGATTATTGGAATTTTACTCGCCATTGTTACCATAATCACTTTAAAGATTAGATAATGAATATGAAAGTAGCAATATTAGGAGCGGGAGAGAGCGGTATCGGAGCAGCATTACTTGCTAGAAAGCAGGGAATGGAAGCATTTGTTTCTGATTTTGGAATGATCGCTGATCACTTTAAACTTGAATTGATGACACATGGTATTCCATTTGAAGAAGGTGGCCATAACATGGATCGTTTGATAGCATGTGATTTGATCGTAAAAAGTCCAGGCATTCCTGATAAAGCAGATGTAATCAAACAATTAGTAGCGGCCGATAAAAAAATTATTTCTGAAATTGAATTCGGATCTGTTTTTTATAAAGGTAAGGTTGTCGCGGTTACTGGTTCTAATGGTAAGACGACTACTTCTGGTTTATTGTACCACGTATTGGATCATGCTGGTATGAGTGTAGCGCTCGGTGGAAATTATGGTATGAGTTTCGCTAGGATTGTAGCAGACAGCAATCCTGAATTTATGGTGCTTGAAGTATCTAGTTTTCAATTGGATAATATAGAAACATTTAGACCCGATGTGGCTGTTTTATTGAATATTACACCTGATCACTTAGATCGATATGATTATGAAATGGCTAATTATGTCGAAGCTAAGATGAGGATTTCATTAAATCAACGAGTAGATGATTATTTCATTTACAATGGTGATGATTTGGAAATCACTGCGAAGCTCAAGTCATTTGCGCTTCATGCACAAAGTGTCGTAATAGAAAAAAGTCAATATCAAAATGGTATTGAATCATTAGACGGTAAAGGTGTTTTTGATTTAAGTTTAAAAGGAAAACACAATCTATTTAATGCAATGAGTGTTGTGGCAGCTTGTAGAATATTGGGTTTGTCAGAACGTCAAATAGCAGATGGATTAAAAACCTTTGTAAATCTTCCACATAGATTGGAAAGTTGTGGTGTGATACAGGGCGTAGAGTTTATAAATGACAGTAAAGCTACCAATGTGGATTCTGTTTTTTATGCGCTTGATGCAATGGATAAACCCGTAGTCTGGATTGCAGGCGGTACAGATAAAGGAAATGAATATAATGTTTTATTGCCTTTGGTGCAAGAAAAAGTGAATGTATTGATATGCCTTGGTGTTGATAATGAAAAATTAAAATCATTTTTCAAACCATGGATATCTACTATTGTCGAAACAACTAAGGTGTCAGAAGCAGTGGAGTTGGGACTAAGTTTTTCCGAAGGGGGAGACGTAGTCCTACTATCACCTGCGTGCGCTAGTTTTGATTTGTTTAAGAATTATATGGATAGAGGCGATCAGTTTAAGGCAGCAGTTATGGAATTGAATAACAAATTATCCGTAAATCAACAATTAAAGATATGAGCGAACCTAGAATATTTTACAATCTAAAGGGCGACAAAATCATATGGTTGATATTGATGCTGCTATCTCTATTTTCTCTTTTGATAGTTTATAGTACTTCAGGGAGTAAGGTTTACTTGTATAATACAAGTCATGGTACTGAGTATTTTTTAGTCCGGCAGTTACTATTTATTTGTGCTGGAATGGTACTGGCATATATGGCCTATCGGCTACATTATATGGTATATGCAAAATTGGCGCCATTTTTAATGGTAATCGCAATTCCATTGTTGGTATATACGGCATTTTTTGTTTCTGAGCTTAATGACGCATCTCGATGGCTTAAAATACCGTTTTTAGATTTATCTTTTCAGACATCTGACTTCGCGAGGATTGCATTGATATTGTATATAGCAAAGTCGTTGGCAATGAAGCAAGATAATATTAAAAGCTTTAAAGACGCTTTTGTGCCTTTGATTTTACCTGTTATCGGGGTTTGTGGATTAATAGCGCCTTCAAATTTGTCCACTGCGTTGTTGCTATTTGTGACTTCCTTTACGATGATATTTATCGGAAGGATATCACTCAAATATGTCTTCTTGCTTCTGCTAATTGGAATATTAATTTTTACGGCAATATATATAGGTGGACAATATTTTCCTGAGCATTTTAGAGCGGAAGTTTGGGCTAAACGTATTCATGAATTTCTGTATTCGGATAGTCAATACCAAATCGTGCAGTCTAAGATAGCAATTGCAGAAGGAGGATTTTTTGGTGTCGGTCCAGGTAATAGTATTCAAAGGAATTTATTGCCATATGCATATGCTGATTTTATATATGCAATTATTTGCGAAGAATATGGATTTATTGGTGGGGCATTTTTGCTCATCATTTATCTAGGGTTATTGTTCAGAGCGATTGGCTTAGTCACGCGATCTTCCAAGACATTCGGTGCTATGTTAGCATTAGGATTGACTTTAAATATTGTGGTGACTGCATTTGCCAATATTGCAGTATCGGTACAATTGGTTCCGGCAACGGGATTGACCTTGCCGATGATTAGTATGGGTGGTACCTCGTTCTTTTTTACATGTCTTTCTTTTGGGATTATTCTAAGTGTGAGTCGACATGTCGAACAAGCATATGAGGAAAAGAAGCAATTAGAAAAAATGGAAGCAGATGCCGCGAATAGTTATTAGTGGAGGTGGAACAGGTGGTCACGTGTTTCCGGCCATTGCAATAGCAGATGCTATTAAAGCAGCAGCACCAGAAGCAGAGATATTGTTTGTAGGTGCCAATGGAAAAATTGAAATGGAAAAAGTCCCGAAAGCGGGATATACAATTGAAGGCTTAAATGTCGTTGGATTTCAGCGGTCATTTTCATGGAAAAATTTTTTATTTCCTTTCAAATTAATTGGAAGTATGATAAAAGCCATGAAAATTATTAACCGCTTTAAACCTGATGTGGCTGTCGGTGTAGGAGGCTATGCAAGTGGTCCGGTATTACTTGTAGCAAGCTCTTCTGGAATACCGATTATTTTACAAGAACAGAATTCATTTGCTGGTATTACAAATAGGATACTAGCTCCTAAAGCGACTAAAATATGTGTTGCTTATGATGGAATGGAACGTTTTTTCCCAAATGGGTTAATTTTTTTTACTGGAAATCCGGTACGTAAAGACATATTGGATAATAAAATACATCAGCAGGAGGCTCTTAAGACTTTAGGATTAGATCAAAATAAGAAAACACTTTTAATCTTTGGAGGTAGCCTTGGGGCCAGAACGATAAATGAGGCCGTTCTGGCCAATGCAGATGCTATAGCTCAAAGCGTCGATATTAACATTATCTGGCAAGTAGGCAAAGTATACTACGATGATCTTAAAAATTGTAGTTTGTCATCATGTAGTCATGTCAAAATACTGCCATTTATCGATGATATGGACATAGCTTATAGTGCAGCACATATCGTGATTTGTAGAGCAGGAGCCCTTACAATTTCTGAGTTGGCTGTACTTGGCAAGGTTGCAATTTTAATTCCTTCGCCTAATGTAGCAGAAGACCACCAAACATTTAATGCTAAATCCTTGGTGGACAGGAATGCTGCCATTATGGTTAAGGACGCTGATGCTAAAAGCTTACTCTTTCAAGAGGCGGTTGCATTATTGAATGATGAAGCAAAAATGAATGCGTTGGGTAATAATATTCAATATTTTGCTCGACCAGATGCAGCAATAAAGATTGCTGAAGAAATTTTGAAAGTTTGTACAAATAAGGTGTCATGAAACTCGATCAGTACAAGCACATCTATTTTATCGGTATTGGAGGTATCGGTATGAGTGCTATCGCGAGATATTTTCTTTCTAGAGGAAAAGAAGTGTCCGGCTACGATCGCACACATACCAAATTGACGCGTACGCTTGAGGATGAAGGGATGCATATTCATTATGAAGATAAGGTAGCACTCATTCCTCATGGTGTGGATTTGGTCGTTTTTACACCGGCAATACCTAAAGATCATCAGGAATTAAATTGGTTTAAAAGTCAAAATATTCCCATGATGAAGCGTGCTGAAGCCCTTGGGATTATTTCCAAAGATAAAAATTCAGTTTGTATAGCAGGTACACACGGTAAGACGACAACCAGTTCGTTGGTGACTCACGTACTTAAAAATGGCGGTATTGATATTTCAGCATTTTTAGGCGGCGTTACTTTGGATTACGACAGTAATTTTTTGATTGGCGAAAGCGATATTGTTGTCCTTGAAGCTGATGAATATGATCGTTCGTTTTTATGGCTAAACCCACAGATTGCCGCGATTACTTCTATGGATCCTGATCACTTGGACATTTATGGAGATGGCGCTTCTATGATATCGGGTTTTAAAGCATTTGCTTCCAATATTAAGGATGATGGAATATTAATCATTCGATATGGTCTGCTTGAGCATTTTTCTCAATCTGAACAAGATGCCTTGACCAGTCGCAATGTAAAGATATATCAATATGGTGCAGATATAGCTGGCGATATCAGAATCTATAATTTTTCAGTAGTGGATGGTAAATACTTGTTTGACTATGAAGGTCTGGGGCACAAGATAAAAAATATCGAAATGAGTATGCCAGGTCGTCATAATGCCGAAAATGCTTGTGTTGCAATTTCAGTTGGAATACTTGAAGGGGTCGCAGAGGACAAAATTAAGCAAGCATTACGTGGTTTTAGAGGTATCCATCGGCGATTTGAAAAAATCATAGATAGACCGGATTTAGTTTATATTGATGACTATGCACACCATCCTAGTGAACTTAATGCGGCTATTGATGCAGTGCGCAAATTGTACGTTGGTAAAAAGATAACAGGTGTTTTTCAGCCACATCTTTATTCACGGACGAGAGATTTTGCAGATGGATTTGCACAGGCGCTTGATAAGCTTGATGAAATCATCCTCATGGATATCTATCCGGCAAGAGAGGAACCAATGGTGGGTGTAAATGCTGAGATGATATTCGAAAGGATGAAAAACCCTAATAAAAAGCTTGCTTCAAAATCAAACTTAATGGACGTGCTTAAAGATTGCCAAGTAGAAGTTTTAATTACCTTAGGCGCTGGCGATATTGATACATTTGTACAAAAAATAAAAGTATATTACGAAAATAGATAAAATGAAATATTAAAATAAATGAGTAATCGCAGAATAGATAAAAGAAAAGTCAGAGACACAGTAATATGGACATTGCTGTTGGCTGCAATTGCGGCAGGGCTGTTCTTTGGTATTCAGCGAAAGCATAATGCAAAAGTGCAGATGCTCAAAATTGAAATTACAGGTCTTAAAGATGGGGAATTGCTCATCAACGAAAAAGAAGTGAAGCAGATTTTACAGCTTGCTGCTGGAATATCTATCAATAATGCGAACATTAATTCCTTAGATACGAGAAAACTTGAAGCTAAGTTAAATAATGAAAAGCGAATTGAAAAAGCTGAAATTTACTTTGATTCCAATGATTGCTTACACGTTAAAGTAGTTCAGAAGAAACCAATCATGCGCGTTATGGATGTTTCGGGTGCAGCGTATTATTTGGATGAAAATGGTGTGCGTGTACCTCATATGAGAGGTAGTATGTTAAGAATTCCGATCGTAACGGGTGTTAAAGATACTTTCTTTGATCAGATTATTGTTTCAGATAAGCCTTCAAAGCTAAAAGAGGTGTTTCAGGTAGTAAAGTATATTTCAACGGATCCATTTTTATCTGCTTTAATAGAACAAGTAAGTATAGAAAAAGGAGGAAATGAAGATATAGTCCTTGTACCAAAAGTGGGCAGGGAAAAAATCATCTTTGGGGATGCTTCTGATATCAGAGCTAAATTTGATAATCTGAAGATATTTTACAGAGATGGTATGCCTAAATTAGGCTGGAGTAGATATAAAACATTAAATTTAAGTTATACAAAACAAGTTATAGGTGAACTTGCAGACCCGGTTAATGCAGTAAAAATTAAACCAATGGTACCAGATACACTTATAGCAGAATTAAAAAATAATTACAATCAAAATATTCATCATTAAATAAATTGCGCTATGGACGACCAAAGTAAAATTAAAAATATGGCAGTTGCATTGGACATAGGTACAACGAAGGTTTGCGCTATCGCTGGCCATCTCAACGAATATGGCAAACTCGAAATCGATGGCCTTGGTGTTGTACGTTCTGAAGGGGTCTCAAGGGGTGTCGTTTCCAATATAGACAAAACCGTAAAGGCTATAAGGGAAGCAATAGAGATTGCTGAGAAAAATGCTCGTGCAAAGTTTAAAGTGGTGCACGTCGGTATAGCCGGACAGCACATAAAGAGCCTACATCATCATGGTTTATTGGTAAGGCATGATTCCAATTCTGAAATCAATCAATCTGATATTGATAGATTAATTAAAGATATGTATAAGCTTGTATTGCCACCAGGAGATAAAATTCTTCATGTGGTTCCGCAGGAATATACTGTAGATGACGAGCAGGATATTTTCGATCCGATTGGTATGTCTGGCGTAAGATTAGAGGCTAACTTCCATATTATTACCGGTCAAATTTCGGCAAGTAGAAATATTTTGAGATGTGTAGAAAAAGCCGGACTTGAGGTTGCGGATGTAACGCTCGAGCCTATTGCATCAGCGACGTCTGTATTGAATCATGACGAAAAAGAGGCTGGTGTAGCATTGGTTGATATCGGTGGTGGAACTACAGATATAACTATATTTAAAGATGGTATTATCAGGCATACTTGCGTAATTCCTTTTGGAGGTAATGTCATTACAAGAGATATCCGCGAAGGATGCACTGTCATGAATGAGCAGGCAGAAAAACTTAAAATCAAATTTGGTTCTGCTTTAGCTGATGAAATCGTTGATAACCGAATTATAACAATACCAGGATTTAAAGGAAGAGATTATAAGGAAATTTCTGAAAAAAATCTTGCTAGAATTATTCAGGCTCGTATTGAAGAAATATTTGATTATGTCCTTTGGGAAATCAGAAGATCCGGTTATGAAGGAAAGCTTTTAGCAGGTATGGTATTGACCGGTGGTGGTAGTCTCGTAAAAAATATTGATCTTTTAGCAGAATATCATACAGGTCTTCCCACTCGGGTTGGTCATCCGGTTGAGCATTTGGCACATGGTTATTCAAGTCAATTGGCTAGCCCAATTTTTGCAACAGCTGTAGGATTGTTGAAATATACCATTGATAATGTGGGTGAAAAACTAGTTTTTGTTGAAGAATTCAAAAAATTGACCATAAAGACAGAAAATCCTGTACATAAAGAGCAAATAATTGCCGATCCAATCAATGCAAATGATGAAATTTTTGAAGCGGAAGATAGTGAAAACAAAGATGAAACAAATAAAGAGCCTAAAAAAGGCATTTTTAGCAAACTGTTCTCTTTGACTAAGGATTTTTTTGAGACAGTACCCGATTCCGAATTTTAATGCTTTTGTTTAACCCATGAAATTTATAATTAATGAAATTTGATATACCTTTAAACGATAAATCTATAATCAAAGTTATAGGAGTTGGCGGCGGCGGTGGAAATGCCGTTGCACACATGTACAGACAAGGAATTACAGGTGTAGATTTTGCAGTTTGTAATACGGATGCTCAAGCAATGGAAAGTAGTCCCGTCTCTGTAAAAATTGCATTGGGAGCAAATCTAACTGAAGGACGTGGTGCAGGCTCTTTACCTGAAGTTGGAAAACAAGCTTGTATCGAATCTATTGAAGAAATTAGAGAATGGCTCTCTGATGGTACGAAGATGTTGTTTATCACTGCCGGTATGGGTGGAGGTACAGGAACAGGTGCTGCACCGATAATTGCTAAAGTAGCCAAAGAAATGAATATTTTGACTGTAGCCATCGTAACCCTCCCATTTAAATTTGAAGGCTTGCGTCGCCAACGTCAAGGTCATGAAGGTTTAGAGCAGCTCAAAAAGAATGTGGATTCAATTCTTGTTATTTCTAATGAAAAATTGAAACGTATCCATAGTAATATGGCCATAAGCTCTGCTTTTGGCGAAGCTGATAATATCTTGACTACCGCTGCAAAAGGTATCGCTGAGATTATTACAGTACCTGGGTACATAAATGTCGATTTTGAAGATGTCAATACCGTCATGAGGAATAGCGGTGTAGCTATAATGGGTAGTGCTTTTGCAGAAGGTGATGATAGAGCTTCTAAAGCGGTTAATTCTGCATTGAGTTCACCACTTTTAGAAGATAATGATATCCGTGGCGCGCAACATATCCTCTTAAATGTTACTTCAGGAACTAAAGAAGTTACCATGGAGGAAATTACTGAAATCATGGATCATATTCAAGAAGAAGCCGGTTATGGTACTGACCTTATTTGGGGCAATTGTAATGATGCTTCTCTAGGAGATAAAATTATGGTTACCATTATCGCTACTGGTTTTCATGAAGGTAAAAGAAAAGAACCTGAACCAAAGGTTGAGATTGTACCACTTGATCATGACAGAGGAAATGAAATTTTCGATATTGACGCCCCGGTTGTGTATAATTTAGATGATATCGCAAATGATAATGTTATTGATTTTGATGAAGCTGACGTCAAAAGAACTAAGGTAATGCTCGGTGTGGAAGAAGAACCAATCAATAAAAAACGCGCTCAGGTTTCTGATGATATCCGCAAGAGAAATGAAAGCGAAGCGGCGAGAAGAGAGTATCTTAGAAGAAATAATAACAAGCCTTTAGATAATCCAAAAATTATCGCAGATATTGAAAATGTTCCGGCTTATGCCCGACGAAATGTCGTCCTTGATGATAATGAATTACAAAGGGGTAAACAACGCTCAACTTCTGTAATTAATATGGATGAAGATAATAATATGTATTTTTCTAATAATTCATATTTGTATGACAATGTTGACTAAATTTTAAGAAATGATCATCTACAGGTAGTTGGATTTGCTTTTTATTCCGACTGTTGTAGGGATTGTAAATACGTGAAAATCGCAATTTCGAATATTTTTTTCACGACAGTTTTTTAGTAAAGACACATTTAATATTAAACCTGTGAAATGGTAGAATCCTGCAACGAATATTGTATTGAACACGCTTGTTTGTCGTTACAGTATATTGATTTGGATTTTCGTCTTTATTTATAAACTTAGTGAGATTGGTTTATTAATTACAGGTCCACGGCTCCCCGCCTGGACTTGTTTTTTTTTATGTGTGTCTGGTTAAACACCATCTTTATGATTTAATATCGTGCATATGGCATGAATTTACTTTGGCGTCAGCTATATTTTTGATTTTTTTGTAAGTATAGTAGGATCGTTATATGCTTTTACAATGTGATTCAACGCAATGTGCATGATCAAGTCTCGGTATTGATTTCAATAGGGACGAAACATGTTATCTTGTGTGGAAAATGATATCAATGAAGTACCTATATATTAAATTCAAGTAAAGTTTAATTATAATGACTGTCAAATGATAAGGAAATTGTACTGATTATATCGTGACAATGTACTTGTTTTTAATTTTAACAAAATCAGGTTTAAACAATATATAATTTTGAATCAAGAAATATTTACACCGAGTAGGCAGAATAATGTATTGGTAAATATTTAAATAAATAATAATGTGTTTTGAGATGTGGCTTATGTGTATTTGTTAATTGTGTTTTATGTAAAACTGTTTGATAATTATTTTTTTAATAAATTTGGATAGTCGATTAGATATAATTATCTTTATCGCTTAAAAACACTGCTGTTTGATATATTAGCGTATGCTTTTTAGGAAATTCTATTAATTAAAATGGGTGAAAATAATCGAAATTGATTATGAAAATCTTACAAATAGCAGCCTTGAGCTTACTGATTTTATCATCTGTAAAGAGTCAAAATAGGTATGCCAAGATCATTGACATTGATAACAGACCGCAAGTTGCTAAAGAAATACTAAAATACCAAAATAAGTTCTTTATTCAACATACAGGGGTATGTGTAGATGAAGATCAACATCTCTTGGAAACTTGTACCGGTATCCTATCGATTGATGAAAATACTTTAATTCGAGACAATCTGCTTATAAGAAAATTTAGTTCTGGAAATCAGTCATTAATTGCGGATGCTACAAATAAGTTACTTTACTTTGCTGGTGAAGAATACATAAAAAATGATTATCCCAGCAGATTTTTTGTTCATCAAATTTACCCAACACCGCTTTCTCTTCAAGATAGCTTTTTTTTACATGATGATAATCCTGTAAAAAGAAAATATTTTCAATTAGTTGCGAATTTTTTTAATTAAAAATTAATAATATGAGGAGCGTCTAAAGAATGGAATGACCAATCCAGTGAAGGCATACTATTTGTTGTTGATTTAGAACAGAACAAAATTGATACAATATTAACTATAAATTTCAGTGATGGAAATTCGCCTTGGAATTCTTTAATAGATAAAAACGGTCAACTAAATATTTCGATATTAAGTAATGAAAGACTCAATGATAGGGCTCATATATTAAAATATGACGAAAATTTTAATACAGTATGACATTGGATTTCTGAGGAATTACGATCTACACAAGTCTCACATATTTGCGAAACTGAAAATGGAAATATCGTAGTGGCTTTGGGCGCTACGGGTTTTAACAAAATAGCCCGGTTATTTAGTATCACGGAGGATCAGATTATCGAATGGGAGTTTAACTTTCCTGGCAACAGTAGTAAAATCCAACGATATATATATTCACTGAAAAAACTAAGAAACGGAGATATAGTAGGTACCGGGTATTTTGGCAATACAACACTGAATAGCGGCGGTACAAGAGTTTTAGCAGCTCCTTACATATTCCGGTTGACATCTACCGGGAAGTTGCTTTGGCAGAAAGCATTTTACAGAGACAGACCAGTCTTAGATTTTTGCAGCGGTTTTTTTAAAGATGTTGTAGAATTGGACAACGGAGATCTCATAGCTGTCGGTGCAATTGGATAATTATCTTGAGTATGACCCGGTAGTCATGCAGGGTCGCATCGATCCCGATATTCTTATCGTAAGGATGGATGCCAACGGATGCATAGATGACGACTGTAAAATGCTGACCAAAATATATCCCGATACGACAAGTAGTACTACCAATACAATATCCGATATTGAAGAAGCCATGCTCTATCCTAATCCGGCTCATGGTGGGATGTACCTGCTTGGCAATGATGGGGTATCAAAGATTACGTTTTTTACCTTACAAGGAGTATTAGCTCACGAAATTTTTAAACCAGGCGATGAAATATCGTTTTCTGAAATGCTTTCAGGGTTATACATCGCGCATGTACACCTTAAATCAGGTAAAGTGATTAAACAAAAAATTGTTATTCAATAAAATTTAAAATATATTTAATATGAAACACAACATCATCGTTTTTATTTGTATTCTTTCTCTTATATCATGTAGAAAAGATTGTATCGCTACTTGTTCCGATAATGAAATAGCGACATGTATCATCGGAACATGGGTAGAAACCCATAGAAATGTTGGTTATGGTTATCCTACTGAGCCCGTAGAAAACGGTAGGACTTTAATCTTTCATGATAGCCACAACTTCACTGTCAGGTTGATAAATTCAACGACCAATTGCAGCGGAAAGTACCTGTTGAATGTTGAAGAGGAAAAAATTAAATTTGATTCTGATTGCTACAAGTATGAATATGAAATAGTATCTTTTGATTCGGATAAACTACAATTAGGGATTATGGGGAGACATGGTTTGGTCGTATCATGGTATTCAAAAAAATGAGTGAAAGTTTAAATTGTACAATAAAAATAAAAAATACTATTATGCGCATTTTGTTATTATTTTCATGGATATTCTTGGCATCTTGTTGCCGTGAAGAGGCTAAAAATCCATTTGAATGTATTGATTGCATAAATTGTATATCCATGGGTACGAATGCGGATTATCATACAGAGTCTTTCAAAAATGGATATACTATTCAATTTCCTGTTGGGTATGTAGGAGACGGACTTCAAACATCACCTAAAGTCAGCTTTAATAAAACAAATTCGTCGGAGATATATTTTCAGTATGACTACAGCTCTAATATCTTTGAAGAAGACTTTTTTGGTCAAAAACTTCAAAATCCTATTCCCGAAATACTGCTTAGTGCTTCGCAATTAATTAATGGAGATTTGGTACATAAGAAGGAGTTTTGTTTGGGTAATCAAATAGAAGCAATTTTTTACTACAGTTCTCCCTCATACAGTTCTTCCTTTGGTCAACTTTTTCTAAAACATAAGGATTGGTACTATGAGGGATTAAACATATCCTTTCCAACAATATCATTTGACGAAGTTATTGAGGTGTTGAAAACGATAAGAAAACAATAATAGAATTGTTAAATGTTAGTTCAATGGATAATGATAAATAAAACACTATGTTATAATTACTTTCATCTACTTTTCCGGCACAAATTCCACACATTCCACCCAATGTACCGCTTTGGTTTTGCTGAAATCGGCGATTTGATGCCGACAACTGAATCCATTGGTGACAACAAGTGTATTTTCCGATTTTTGTTCTATTTCGGGTATTAAGACAAGGTTGGCTATTTGCTCAGATACTTCGTAATGGTCTTTCTGATAGCCGAATGAGCCTGCCATACCACAACAGCCGGTATCAGGTTCATACCATTTTAGTCCCTTTATGGAGTTGAAAATAGTGTGAATCCCGCTGTAACCATAACCCGATTTTTGGTGACAGTGACCATGCAGCATGATTTTCTCAGATTTGGCTTTGAACATGCCTTTAAGTTCGCCTTTTTTAAGAGCTTCTGCCAGGAAAACATCTATGCCCATTACATGTTCTTTCAAGGATATTGCTAAATTTTCATCATCCAATAAATCCGGCAAATCTTCTATAAATGCAGAAGTACATGACGGCTCACAAACGACGATTTTAAGACCTCGTGATAGGTAGGATTGGAGATTTTGTGCTACAGATGTACCAGCTGCTTTGGCTTCTTTCAGGAAGCCGTTCGATATCCTTGGTCTTTGGCAGCAACCTACGGATGCGAGTTCAACTTCATATCCGCAATCTTGGAGCAATTGGATAGCGGCTTTTCCAGTATCAGGTTCGTGATAGTTGATATAGGTATCCGCAAATAACGCAACTTTTCGGTCAGAACTATTGGGTTTGTAATGTTTTTTATACCAGGATGTGAGCGATTCTTTGGCATATTGTGGCAAGATACGTCTTCTGTCCACGTGGAGTATTTTCTCGGCTAAAAATCGGAATGGCTTTGAAGCAAGTAGGTAATTGACTATAGGTGCTTTCCAACCTGCGAGATACCTGCCCATATTGACATTGGCGGAGATTGCGCGTTCAAATAGTGTGATGTCTCCATTGTCATGCTTCTTCTGCAAAACTTCGCTTTTGAGTTTTGCCATATCGACATTGGAAGGACATTCAGATTTGCAGGCTTTGCAGGAGAGACAAAGGTCGAGCGTATCAAGTACCTTAGGGTCAGTCAGTCCGTCAAATCCCATTTGCCCGGATATAGCCAATCGCAATGCATTGGCTCTGCCTCGTGTTGAAGATTTTTCATCAGATGTGGCTTTATAACTCGGACACATCGTACCTGAATAATGGTTTCTACACACGCCGATTCCGGTACAATGATGTACAATTGCTTCAAAGGAGTGGTCATGCCGGTATTTATAGACGAAATCATGCTGCTTTTCGGTGTAAGCTGTTCCATATCGCATGTTTTCGTCCATGGGTGGTACGTCGATGATGATATTTGGATTGAGTAAATACTTTGGGTCAAATAGTGTTTTAACATCTTTCAAACATTGATATACCGTTTCTCCGAAATATGCTCGCAGTTTATGACCACGATTTCGACCGTCTCCATGTTCTCCCGACCAAGAACCTTTATATTTTTTAACTAATAAAAATACTTCGTCAGAGATTTTTTTCATCAAGTCGATATCATCCTGCTTGCTCACATCCAATTCCGGTCTTACATGCAAGACACCTACGCTGGCGTGTGCATAGAGAATAGTGTCCACGTGATATTTTTCGCAAATATGCAGGAGCGATTCGATATATTCATATAGATTTTCCGGTGGAATGGCGGCATCTTCGATAAAAGGGATGGGTTTTCTACCAGATGGATCGCCCATGATAAGCCCGAGACCAAGCTTGCGAAGCATGGAGGAAGCTTGCAGTGATTCTGTGTCAAAAATGGAAGGGTAGGCATAGGCCGTACTTGCTGTTTTTAGCCATTGGGTGAAATTATTTATTTTTTCTTTGAGCTCGTTTTCCGTAAGGCAAAAAAACTCTACCGTCAATGTTGCTTTAGGTGTTCCTTGTATCAGATGATGATAATAAGCCTTAGTGACATTGTTTTTTAAACTCAATTCTAATACATTGTAGTCGAGCATTTCGATAGCTGCGGGCTTAAAAGTGAGCATTTCTTTTACCTCGTGTATCGCTTTCATCCTGTCGTCATAATGTACAGTAACAGCACCTTTGAATGTTGGAACTTGTTCTAAGTTGAGCTTGGCTTCTAATATGATACCTAGTGTGCCCTCTGAGCCGCAAAATATCTTAGCAAGATTCCAATCATCTGTATAGATAAATGCATCCAATGGATATCCCTGAACTCTCCGCTTTACTTTTGGATAGGCTGCAGCGATAGCCGTAGAATGGTCGATGATGATTTTTCGAAAAGTACGGTAAATCTCGCCTATTCGGTCCTTTTGTTGGCAGATTTTATCAAAAGTATCCGCATCCTGCATGTCAAGTTGTAGGATAGTACCGTCCATAAGGAGTACTTTCAATCCGATGATATGATCGATCGTCATTCCATAGAGTGCGCTTTTTGTACCTGACGAATTATTGGCAATCATACCTCCGATAGTCGCTCTACTTGATGTAGCAGGATCTGGCGCAAAATGCAAATTTGTAGGCTTTAATGTGCGGTTGAGCGTATCTAATACTACACCTGGTTGGACTATGGCAAATCGTTCCGTCGGATTTATTTCAAGTATATGGTTGAAGTATTTAGTGAAGTCGATTACGAGCGCATGATTTACGGTTTGTCCAGCAAGACTTGTGGCAGTTCCACGTGGTAAGACTGGGAGATGATGTTCATTGGCAATGCGGATGATCTCCACAATATCGTGCTCCGTCTTGGGAATGGTGACAGCCAATGGCAGCATCTGGTATAAAGACGCATCCGTAGCATAAAGTCCCAAATGCAAGTCATCATGCAATACTTCAGCCGTCGTATTGGCTTGTATCTGTTGAAGTACATGTTGATGAATGCTCATCTTTTTCATGAATTAGTGGATTTTTAAATATAAAGCAAAGATACGAATACAAGGATATATAATTCCACAGATTGATTTCAAAATTGATTATTCCGAGAATCATTCTGTTTCATTTGGCATGGTTCTCATTATTCGGGCTGACTTCTTGGTTGACTAATCGTCGTACTACATCTAATGTTAAAACGGAAGTATTGAAAATATAAAAAAAAATTGATCCGAATTTGAGTGGCAAAGTTGTCTAATCGGTGATAGAAATGCAGTTGTAGCTTGAATGTTGTTTTATGAATATTCCTAAATGTGACGCTTTTGCAAAATAATTGCATCAAAATTTGTTAATTGTATAAGTTGGTTTTAGAAATTATCAAAATTATATTATATTTGTTGTTGTTTGAATTCATGTAATTAAAACACAACAATCATATTATATCAAAGAAGCATTATTGAACGGAAAATCTGTTATAATGACTGTACCTGGAAATAGCCAAGTTGCACATTCTGTTAGTGTAAAAAGCGCATGGGTAAAACAAGTGACAAAAGTTAATGGTAAACAGTTTTCATCAATGTCTTTTAAAATATTTGATCCAGCTGTTACAAATCATTGCCATTTAAATTCTGCTTGGATTAACAAAAATGTGATTTCAGTTTTTTCTATAGGTAAATAATGAAAGTTATGAAATTATTTCTATACATTATTTTATTGGCATCTTGTTTTTTTAGTTGTTCTTCTTATTCTCAAAAAATATTAAAAGCTAATAATAAATTGTCTATTGTTGATTTTTTAGAAGGGTCAAAGAATGAGATTTTTGCTCATTTAAAAAGGAATAATTTTTTTCCAAGCAACAGTAAAATTGTTTTTGGAATAGACTATTTGGATTATAAAAATGAAGAAATTTGTGATGAACTAAACGGTCAAATAGACCTGTCCGTCCTTTTTAATCTGTTAAATCAAGAATCTTTATTTACAACTGCCTATTTTATTGATAACAATAATATCTTATTTGCGCAATCTAGTAATCATACGCTTATCAGTAATACTTTTACATTATCAGATAACGAATTAAATCAAAAAATCGCATTAAAAGCACTTGAAAATAATTATTCAGCATATATAATATTGAAATGTCAAAATAAAATGATTATCGGGTTTAATAATAAAGTCGTTGATGTTTTTCTGTTAAAAAACGAAGAACTTTATCTAAAGTCATCAGTTCAAAATATTTATTAGTCCATTTAAGATATGAACAAACAATTTTTTTTAGTAATGTTTTATTTTTTTGGTATGTATTATTGTCAAGCTCAATTTGATGAAAAATTATTAAGCGATTTTGAGCATAAAAATATCAGAGATATTCAAAAAATGCAATACTTCCCCAAAGACAAAGAATTTGATTCCTATTATACAGTATATTATGCATCAATACCTTTTGACGATTGGTCAATTGAGTCAATTAAAAACAGCACTATCCTTTCTAAATTAGACTTTGAAAAAAAGACAATTAAAAAAAAACTTTTGCAAAAGGCGGCAGACTTTTTCTTCTATAGTTTATTTTGTTAACTCATCTGAAAATAACAACTATTTCTTTACAGATGGAGATCTGTTTTATACAAAATTTACTGATTTAGATACTATTTTAGTGAGTAATTTAATTAAGGAAAAAGGGACAGATTTTATTAATATAACAAATCTCAATTCAAATATTTATTTTATCATTAAAAATGGTAAAATCATTAAAATATTTGATAGAATAATTAAAAGAACGTATCTAACGGAAAATTATATAAATAGTTGTTTGGATAATCTAAAACTGAACAATACATTTGAATTTTTGAACACTAAATTTTAAAATATACGTATTATGAAAACTTTAATTTTGTATACCTTAACCTTACAATATATTCAAGCGATCAGACCTTCTTCATATTTAATCATCAAAGGAAATCATAGATCATGGGCAGGATTTTTATTTTGGTAATTATATATTTTAATGTGGTGCAGGTTCATGCACAGAACCTTCTATTGAATGGAGATTTTGAAGAGGTCATAAGACCGGATTCTAATGTGCTTGCATAGGACAACGGTACAAGAGACTTCTATAATATTAAATTTTATTGTAAGGACTGGCTGAAGCCCACATACTGTAGCCCTGATATTTTCAGAGATATTAAAGTCTGCGACAATGATCATGTTAAGTCTGTCGAACCATTAAATGACTTTTGTATTGATGTGCAATCAGGGAATTATTGCGCAGGGTTAATTTTAATTGAGATTACTGGTGAAACTGAATATCTGACCGGAAAATTGAGACATCCATTAGTTAAGGATAGCATTTATAAAATTACATTTTGGTTGAGATTTTCACCAGGTATAAACCAAATGGCTTCAAAGGGATTTGGGTATAAATTTTCAGAGGACTCTATTGTTTTTCAATCTTCCATCATTTCCCTTTATGGATTATTAGAATCGAATTATGTTGCATTATTCGAAAATAACAAAATAAAGGCAGACTATAATATTGATCATATTTTTACGAATACGAAATGGACTAAAATAGTGAGTTTGTATAAAGCTAATGGAGGAGAAAAATTTATCACATTTGGCATGTTTAGTCTGGATAAAGATAAGGAGTGGATTAAGCAGTTAAATAGTATTCGAAGTAATTATAATCAAACTAAAATAGAACAATTAATCGAAAAAAATAAAAGTGTAATGCTTAAAAGGGTTGAAGTACCTTCTCGTGAAATTTTTGATTTAGTTGATAATAATTACTATTTTATAGATAATATCTCAGTAGAACCATTAAGTTCTTCAGAATTAGAATTTGCACAAAGAACCTGTTTTAACTGCATTGACAATGATCCAATGACGTTTAATATACCGAATCGTCTCGAATTCTTTGTAGATAAGGGTTTCTTTGGTGACTTGGAGCTTTCTGTATATGCTGTACTTAAACCGATTGAAACACTCAAGATACAATTGGGCAAAAAAGAAGAAATACTATTGAATAATGAATCAGACCATGTCCAATCTTTTGAGTACAGATTCAAATATCCGGCCAGTAAAGTAAGAAATACGTCGATTGTTTATTCTATCATTCATACACCCGGAACTACAGAGCTACAAAAATCCTATAAATGTATATTCCCGATGCATAGTAATAAAGAGATTCGCATTTATACAAACATTAAAAATATTAAACAATGAGACTGTTACATTTTATTTTATTGATTATAGTATCAAACAATTTAATGTCCCAAGCCTGCTTTACTTACGACTCAGCAGGGAACAGGATAAAAAGACAATCATGTATGGTTTCTATTCCAAAAGAAGAAAACGAGATATTAGCCCAGGTATATGGCGATATAGCATACAGAACCTCTGTAATAGATCATGACCTATCCCTATTAATAATCTATCCTAACCCATCAACCGGGGTTTTTCGGCTCAAAAATCAGGATCAATATTTTGATAACAAAATAGATCTGATATCAATGGATGGAAAGCTCATTGAGCATTTGCTAATAAGCAATGATGACATTGACCTTATGCATTTACCGTCAGGACATTATTATATCGTACTACATGCACAAGGCTTTAGAAAATCAGCAAAATTAATTATATCAAAGTAAAAATAGTAATCATGAAAAGTTTAAATTTATTTCTCTTGTACATTTATTTGTTTTTTTCATTTTCGGCTTGTAGCCAGGATGATTCCTCTAATATCACAGCTATTCCCGAATATAAATCATGTTGTGGTGCTGAATCCGTAGAGCATAGGTTTATTTCAGGTCAGTATCTTTTTGTTCCCAATGCTTTCACGCCAAATAATGACGGTATTAATGACGTGTGGCAGCCATATTTTTCAAGCGGGGTAGATAAGATTCAGGGTGTATTTATTTACACGCTCGAAGACAGCACGCTGATACACCAGATGTATGAATATTATTTATACCCGGAAGGCACTTATGGCTGGGATGGGAGAAAATCCCGGGATGATCAAAATCTTGGCGATAACACATTACATAAAGGTGGGTTTTGGTATGAGATTGTATTCAATGAACCGGTCAATTTTGGTAATGAAGAAGGTTCATTTAAAGGAAAAGCATGTGTCATACATTGCGATAAAGACGCTGCTTATTTCAAAGAGCAAAAGGGTTGTTTTTTCCCTGTTCAGGCCGATGCAAAAGGTATGTTCGATAAGAATATACCTGCCGGAGAAGAAGCTTGCTTTGGCAGGTAAAAGGTTTTTCTTATATCAACAGATAGCTGTCAATTGTAATAAGAAATATAGAATGTTTTCAAAAAGCGAATAAATTAAGTTTTAGTGTTTGGATGAATGTAATTATTTAAAAACATGAATGAAAAACCTATTTATTAAGTGGCATGAAGTCTCTTTGTTTCTAAAGGTTAATTTTTGGTTTTTAAATTTTTTATTGAAGCATAAAAAAAGCCTCTTCAAATGAAAAGGCTCTTTTTTGTATTGTTTTTAAATGGAAATTATTCATTGACTTTGATTAATTCCACTTCAAAAATTAAATCGCTTTTTGGTGGAATCGCTCCAGGAAATCCACCTTCACCATAAGCCAATTGATAAGGAATATAAAACTTATATTTTGCACCTTCCTTCATCAATTGTACGCCTTCTGTCCATCCCGGAATTACCTGATTAAGATTGAAATCTATAGGCTGTCCACGTTGTACACTCGAATCAAATACTTTTCCATCGAGGAAAGTTCCTGTGTAATGCACTGTTACATTGGTAGCTGGAGAAGATGGCTGCTTACCTTCTCCTTCTTTAATGACGATATATTTGAGTCCGCTTGGTGTATTATTGTTAAATTCTTTTTTGATTAGTTCAGCTTGAGCTGCTTTTTGGGCTTCTTTTTGAGCTACTTTTTGAGCGGCAGCTGCTTTAGCTTCTTCAAAAACTACTGATGCATTGAATGCTTCTGCTTCTTTACCTTTTCTAAGAATAGTAAGTGTTTTAATAGTGTCATTTTGTACGATTGCATCTACGATATCCTGACCTTGAACTACATGGCCAAATACAGTATGTTTGCCGTCAAGCCATGGAGTAGCGACGTGGGTAATAAAAAATTGAGACCCATTAGTACCAGGTCCTGCATTAGCCATACTAAGTATGCCCGGGCCGGTATGCTTTAAATTCGTATCGATTTCGTCATCAAATTTGTAACCCGGTCCACCTGTTCCAGTTCCTATAGGACATCCGCCTTGTATCATGAAGTTAGGAATTACTCTATGAAATTTAAGCCCATCGTAGTAAGCTTCTCCTTCATTTTTAGCTGTATTTTTAATACTGCCTTCTGCAAGCCCTACAAAATTCGCTACAGTCATAGGTGTATTTTTGAACGTTAAAGTAGTGTAAATGTTTCCTTTATTCGTTTCAAATTTTGCATACAAACCATCAGGCTGTGCCTTTAAAAATTCTTTATCCATACTGTTGATTTTACTGTTTTTTTGTGCGTTTGCTGTCATAATTGAAAATACGACAGCCAAAAATAAAAATAATCTGAATTTCATGTTTACAATTGAAAGTGTGAAAAAATCAAATTGAAGACGCAAAAGTAAAGAAAAGTTATATCCTAAACGATTTATATAACTTTATTTTAACCTTTAGTAAGTTGCTTTTTTATATTAAAGTGCCCATTTACGAATAAAATTGATGACTTATTATTTTTGAATGACCATATTAGCCAAGCTATTGCCAAGATAACTTCCGATAGCTACACCCATTCCTCCCAATCTGACACCAGTCAAAATATCATCATCGACCCACTTGGTAATAGGCATTTTAGATGCGCCTATACCCATGATACCACTCCACCAACTATGGACGTAGTTTGAACCGTTGGGGTATATTTCATTTAATGTGTTGAGTAAATGATTTCGGATTTTATCGCTGTGCCCAAAATGATCTGTAGCTTCGCCTTCTAGGTCTATATTTCGCCCACCTCCTAGTAATATTCGACCTTCATATGCTCTGAAATATATGTATCCACGATCGAAATGGTATCCCGAATTGAGCGGATTGTCAGGAAGCGGATGTGTAATAAGCACTTGATTTCTAGCAGGAATTACCTCCAGATTTGGTAAAAGTCGCTTTGTAAATCCATTGGTACACAAAATGAGCTTTTTATATTGAATTTTTAATACTTCGTTAGCTTGCAAGGTATGATTTGGCACATCTAACACTTGTATGTCTATACCATAGTGTACGTGAATCCCTTTTCCAATGGCTATTTGATACAAGTGATACATCATTTTTACAGGATTGAGGATGCCTTCGTATTGATTAAATATTGCTTTTGAATGGAATGCCGGAAGCGAAAGGTTTTCTTTTATATGGTAGCATGCTTGAATACCGAGATTATCACTTATGAGTTGGTTTAAATAGGGCAGTTGTGTTATAAAACGTTCGATACTTGCTTCATCATCCTTTTTTAAAAGTTCTGTTCCGCCGACATGTTGATATTGCATAGTTTGCAAAGGAATTCTTGATTTTAGCTGTTGCAATCCTTGAAATCGCATTTTGACGATTTCCATACAAGTATCTACATCGCTGTTTTCAATATCATCTAACAATTCGGATACCGATCCAAAACACGAGAATCCAGCATTTTTTGTACTAGCGCCATTTGGCGAACTACTTCTTTCTAAAATTTTTACCGAAAGGCTTGGATTGATTTCTTTAATGGAAATTGCTGTGCATAAGCCGACTATTCCTGCACCGATTATTGTTATATCTGTCGGTGATTCTATAAAATATTTTTCCCAAAAACTATAATTCATTATCTTGTGCCCAATTTGGGACAAATTTAAAAAAAATAAAAAAATAATACGACTTATATGATACAGAGAATACAAAGTTTATTTTTATTATTCGCTGGAATTGCATTTTTTAGTTTGTTTGGGTTGCCGTTTGCTACTAGTACAGTTTCAATTCCACACATTTTTGATGATAAAATGTACGATATTATGGACAATCCGTTACTACTTGTTTTGACGATTTTAGGTGGTACGATTTCTCTTGTTGCTATATTTTTATATAATAACCGGACTGTTCAGGTTAAATTATCCAATGTTGTAACTGTCCTATCAATATTGTTGGTTTTATTGGCTGTTTTACTCGTATTTAATGAAGGTACTACCGATAAAGGTGCGGATACTATAACCGAAAGTGCAGGAATAGGTATGCCTTTCCTAAGTTTGATTTTTTCGATATTGGCATCAAGATTTATCCGTAAGGACGACCATACTGTCAAATCTATGGATAGACTCCGTTGAGTTTATTATATTTGGAGTTATTATCTTTTTATTGTTTTAACAACGCATCCCAATACTCGACAGCACGGCGTGTATGTGGGATACAGATTGAGCCGCCGACTAAATTGGCAATAGAAAAAACTTCAAAGATTTCATCTGTTGTAACACCTGCTTCATAACAAGTGCCTAAATGATATTTGATACAATCATCGCATCGCAGTACCATCGAGGCGACAAGTCCTAGTAATTCTTTGGTTTTTACAGAAAGTGAACCTTCCTGATATGTTTGATTATCAAGGCTAAAGAATCTCTTGAGAACAATGTTGTCTTGTTCCATGATTCTGTCATTCATTTTCTTTCTGTATTCGTTAAATGCTTGTATTGTAGACATTTTGCTATGTTTTTTAGGTGAATTATGCTCGATGAGTTTATAGTAAATGTTCGCTTTTGCAACGCAAAGTTACTATTTATTACACCGAAACAAGTTATTTTTTAGAAAAAATTCGAGTTGAGTAGTAAAAGGAAATATTGCTTATTTTGGACTTGTTTTAAGACAGTTATTTTATAACAAATCATATTAAATTGATCGAAATCACGACAAATTAAATCGAATGATATAACCATCATCAATGATATTAAGTATGAAAACAAGCAAATTTGTTTTGTTTGGTTTTTAAAGTCAATAATAATAGATTTTACAATTTGTAATTTTAAGGAAGCCCGTTAGACATTTGTTCGAAAAATATTTTTTATTATCTTTGCAAATTGTTAATTTCATTAATTAAAATTCGAAAATTTATGCACGCAGATACGCTGAGTAATTTACCAATGATAGAAGAGGCAGCTTGGACATATGCCCATCAACATATACTTCCCCATGTGATGGAATGGGATGAAGCCCAAATTTTTCCTGTGGATGCCCTTAAAGGACTTGGACGACTTGGATTTATGGGAGTCTTGGTTCCTGAATCCTATGGTGGGTCCGGGCTGGGATACCAAGAATATGTAAGTGTTATCGTTGAAGTTGCTAAAGTTTGTGGTTCGGTAGGTTTGAGTTTAGCTGCACATAATAGCCTTTGTACAGGTCATATTCTTACATTCGGAAATGAAGCACAAAAACTAAAATATTTGCCTAAATTGGCTACAGCCGAATGGATCGGAGCGTGGGGATTGACCGAAGCAAACACGGGTTCGGATGCAATGCGTATGAAATGTGTAGCACATCAGGATGGAGATTATTGGGTGATTAATGGTGCTAAAAATTGGATAACACACGGCATTTCTGGCGATGTAGCAGTTGTTTTGGCGCGTACAGGCGAATTATTAGATAGTCGTGGAATTACTGCTTTTATAGTAGAAAGAGGAACAGAAGGTTTTTTGGCAGGTAAAAAGGAAAATAAACTTGGTATGCGCGCATCGGAGACCGCTGAAATGATTTTTGATAATTGTCGCGTGCATAAATCCCAGATTTTGGGCGAAGTTGGTGAAGGTTTTATCCAGTCAATGAAGATACTCGATGGAGGTCGTATAAGTATCGCTGCGCTTGCATTAGGTATCGCTAAAGGTGCTTACGAAGCTTCCGTTAAATATGCGAAAGAAAGAGAACAATTCGGGCAGCCAATCGCTAATTTTCAAGCGATAGCCTTTAAATTGGCGGACATGGAAACCAAAATCCAAGCTGCTGAATTACTTATTAGAAAGGCAGCACATCTTAAAAATGAAGGCAAACCTATGACTACGATTTCAGCGATGGCAAAGTACTATGCTTCTGAAATATGTGTTCAAATAGCAACGGATGCCGTACAGATTTTTGGCGGGTACGGTTATACTAAAGATTTTCCGGTAGAAAAGTATTATAGGGATTCTAAACTTTGTACGATAGGTGAGGGAACTTCTGAGATTCAAAAATTGGTTATCAGCAGAAATATCCTTAAAGGTGAATAATTTTTATCGCCTAATTTATTTGACATCGCGAGGAGGTTTTGTTTCTATTTTTATTTATTTAATTTTAAATTGATATTTTGAATTATACCTTTTTATAAGGATTGTAATATAAATCCTGAATAGCAAAACCTCAAACTAAAAAAAAGGAATTGCATAATGCCCTTTTTATATTTATTTGGATTGAAGGTTGTTTAACCATAATTTTGTAAATGATTAAATTTTACTTGATGAATGCTAATTGAACTAGAAATAATTTCCTTTTAATTGATAATCAACGTAAATTGACGATTCCTTACATTTTGTTTACTATCTTATGGTTAAATAAGTTGTTTTTCGATTTTGTATTGATCACTAATTTGAGTACATTGCTTTTATTAGTAGCGTCTCTCTGTTTAATTTACGCTTATCGCAATTACTTTTTTTCCAAAAGTAGAGAATATGCACGGGTTTATGTGGGATTTTCTTTATTGGTTTTTGGCAATGCAATTACTGATAATAGTATGCGTTTTGTTTATTTCATGGGTTTTGTCATCGTTTTATTGGGGGTATATTTAATGATTAAAGGTTTTTTGCTGCATTTTAGTAAGTAATATTTCATAAACGATACATAATCATTGATTTGTCTTAAAAATACATTCATCATATCGTCAGTTTTATGGAGATGTGATACAGATCGTATGAGTTTACCGCCATAAAGACCAGAAAGGATGCTTTTTGTTTTTGTCTATTCGTAAGAGAAGGGGACTATTTATCATCCAACATGGTTAAAATGATAGTTTAGATTTTAAAAACGAGATTTCCCTGTTCCACTTATAACTGGTGTCATGTCGAGGGCTGACATCGCCTCGATAAAACGCTCATCTACTGTTTGTGACTGAGCATAGGAACGTGGTACAATCAGTACAAGAAAGACTGTAAGAATTAGTAATAACTTATTCATATTAAATCGGGTTTTGTTATAAAAAACGTTGTTATGTTTAATTTATTTAAAATCTGTAGTGTTGTCTGAACTCTCCTTCTGAAATAATTTTCCTATTTCCTTTACCGTCAATTCCCTCAAAATATAAATTTCCTTCTAAAATAAAATTAATAGTATCTATTTTTGTAAAATAAATCTCATTGCGGTGCATTGTGTCCACAAAAAAAGTATTCCATATGTTGCTTTCAGATTTAATATAATATTCAGATAATAATCCTTGTCTATACATTGGGTAATTTTGTTTTGGATTTTGAACATTATTACAAGTTATAATTATACCTGACGAATTAGAGCTTTTGCTAGAATTTATTGACCCCCCCATTCAAGTACCGATAATACTGTACATCAGTATGGGTACACCCAAATAACGGACCTTGCTCACAGTCGGGTGTCCACCACTTACCATTGACTTTACAGCGGAAATACTCGCAGGTAGGGTCGTCCTTACAGCGGCTGTATGGCTCTTTGTCGTCTGGTACTTTTTCAAAGGAGATAAGCAGTATAGATACGATCAGTATAAGTGGGAGAAAAAAACGTGATGTGCTCATACTTTTTTAGATTTAGTGTTTGTAATAGTCAATTTATATACAAATATAGGGCGATTGTATTAATTGTCAATTATTAATTATTAATTATCAATTATTTGTATTGAAATATTTGTGGTAAGTGTGTTTTTTATGTGGTTTACTTGTTTTAAATCTACTACAAGTAAAATTTAAAGTCAAAATGTCCCTAGATCGTGTCTAATAGCCTGTATCCAAAATACCTATATCCATTTGGACAGAGTCTGTCGAAGTTGAGCCGCCTATAAGCTCCGGAGGGAAAAGCGGCATCGTTCTGTTGAGCAGGATACCTGACGTAACAGGGATCATCGATAGCGGCGCTAAGGCGTGTTCGATTTGAGCTTCTAAATCTGTGGTATAGGATTCCTCTACCACGATGCCCTGCCCAAAGACGGACATCCAGCTCAGTAAAGACATAAAGGTGGCTAATGAAAGCCGGTAAAATCGGTTCATGTTATTATCGATTTATGGGTGAAAAAAATATAAAATTACATATACTTTGTGTTTTTTATTATAGCAGTAGGATTAATATCTTACATCAAACCGACCGTCTGTGATTTGAATGGTGTCGCCACATGAATTAGTAGCATTTTTATAAAAGAAAGTACCTGATACGATTCTTCTTTCTCTGTCAAAATTTATTATATTGATTTCTGTATCTTCAGGGTTGCATTTAAAATAATTACAACCATATCCTTCTTTATTTTGATCAGTAAATATATATCCTGAAAATGGAGGTGGAGGTATTTGAAATTTACCTATATTTATATTATTAATTATTAAACTGCTAGATTGATAACTTTGTTGGTTTTTTCTTTTTTGACGAGCAACCATTCTAAATGTATTACGATCTAAAACAGCCTCCAAAGTCGGAGTAAACAGCCCGGGATTTTCCTGGTAAGGCACCCATACCTTACCATCGAGTAGAAAGCCAAGGGTATTTTTACCTTCCATGGTTATGGGTGGTAATGAGGGTTCTCCGTTCTTATATGGGTCTTTTTCGCAAGAAGTAAGCAGTAGGATGCAAGAAAAAGTAAGGAACAGTGATGCTACATGATTTCTTTGTAATTGAATAATATTTTTCATAATTCTTGCTATATGATTTCAGTTAGCTTTTGCTTCAATATCCACATCATATCATCGGTAATATCCAAATGCAAGACAAATCGTATAGTATTACCTCCAAATGGTGAAGCAAGAATGCCTTTAGCCTTCAGCTTTTCTAGAAAGTCGGTATCCATGATGTCATCTTGTAGTTCGAAGATTATGATGTTGGAAGCAACAGGTTTAAGCGTTTTTACAAATGGTAATCCTTCCAAGATTTTTGCAAGATCTTTTGCCCGGTTATTGTCGTGTTTAAGCAGTGGTATGTGATGATCAAGTGCGTAGATACATGCTGCAGCTAAATATCCTGCCTGACGCATACCACCACCCATGACTTTTCTAAACCTACGTGCATTTCGAATGGTAGCTTTATTGCCGAGTAGGAGAGAACCAATAGGTGCGCCAAGACCTTTGGACATGCATATAGAAATGGTATCAAATGGCTTGCCCCAGTCTAAAGTGGATTCATTGGTTTCAACTAAAGCATTAAAAAGTCGGGCACCGTCGAGATGTAGGTTGAGATGGTTTTTTCTACAAATGTCCGAGATGGGTCTTACTTCATCCAAGGTGTAAAAACTACCTCCACCTTTATTACAAGTGTTTTCTAAAACGACTAATTTTGATGTTGTTTGCCAGTCGTACCCTGTTTTTATCGCTGTCTCAATCTGAGCGGCATTGATTTTGCCATTTTTACCGTCTAATAGTGTAATGCCAACACCACTATTAAAACTATAGCCTCCTGTTTCCGACTGATAAATATGGGAGTCCTTATCGCAGATCACATCGTCTAATGGATTTGTATTGACTTTTATAGCTAATTGATTAGTCATCGTTCCCGAAGGACAAAATAAGGCCGCCTCCTTTCCAAACATGTCTGCTATCTTATCTTGTAGTGCATTGACTGTAGGATCTTCGCAAAATACGTCATCACCTACCTGTGCTTGCATCATATATTCAAGCATTTGAGGTGTAGGCTTTGTAAACGTGTCGCTGATAAGGTTGATCACCATATTAATTTTGAATTTATAATGCAAAGTAACGGATATTTAATGATTTAATTAAATGAACAATATGTATATTCAATTTTTATGATTTAAATAGATACAATTTTTAATACTTTTTTTATGGATTTTATACAATTGAAAATTTTAATATACAATTGGGCTTTTCTTTATTTTTTGTTTCCATATTACTATGTTAAAAATTGCGTAAATACACAAAAAAATTATGGTATAAATTGTAGGAATTTATTATCTTTGCAGAAGTATGCGGTTAAATGCTTTAACATTAATATTTGTATTAGTTACATTTACAGTTATCCCGGTAATATCAACTTATTTGGGAAATGGAATTAGTATAACGAATGCTATACCTATACAGGAAGAAGAAGAAAACCACAAACACTATCAGTTAGATTTACAAGATTTTCAACCACACGATAGTAATAAGGATTTATCCTTACTTCAAACGAAACGCAAAAGATTTTTGCCGTACACGACTTTTATTTACTCAAGTGGCTATCTTGAAAATCATTGTCCCCCTCCGGAGTTTATATAGTATTTAGTTATTAAAAATCAACTTACTCTTAAGTTTTATGATTTCACACATAGATAATGCGTGTGATGCTGATTTGTATTTCAAATCATCAATAATTTATTTAATTAAATAGTATAAAAATGACAAAAAATAATTTTTTTGCCAACCTGAAATACGATGCACCTTCAGGTTTGGTGGTATTCTTAGTTGCCCTTCCATTATGCTTAGGTATTGCGATGGCTTCAGGTGCGCCGCTTTTTTCAGGCATCATCGCAGGTATCGTAGGTGGTATCGTCGTAGGTAGTATTTCAGATTCTCATGTCAGTGTTTCGGGGCCGGCAGCGGGTTTGACAGCAATCGTATTGTCCGCAATCCTTACCTTAGGTTCTTTTGAAGCATTTTTAACAGCTGTATTCATTGCAGGGATTATTCAGGTTGTGTTAGGTTTTCTAAAAACTGGTTCCATATCTAATTATTTTCCTAATAATGTAATTGAAGGGATGTTGGCCGGAATTGGTATAATCATCTTTTTAAAACAGATACCAAAAGCATTAGGTGCTGAAGTTGAAATTGGAAGTGGATTAGATATATTTATGGATTTAGCAACAGCCTTTACACAGATTAAACCTGGGGTTTTAATCATCACAGCTGTTTCTTTGACAATTATTTTAGTATGGGATAAGGTCAGTTTTTTAAAAAAGTTAAAACTGCTGCCTAGTGCTTTGGTCGCAGTTATTACAGGTACAGTTTTAAATGAAATTTTCATTTTAACAGGAAGTGAACTTGCAATTTCTTTTACTAATCAAATGGTTGACCTTCCTAATTTGACAAGTAAAGATGGATTAAAGGACAACTTTTTTTTCCCAGACTTTTTAAATTTTTCTGAGGGATTTAACTTCTCTAGCTTTCTCAATAAAGAGGTCTGGACAGTTGCTTTTACAATTGCTATTGTCGCTTCGATAGAAACACTATTAAACATTGAAGCTGCGGATAGAATGGATCCCCAAAAGCGCCTTACGGATACGGATTTAGAATTAAAAGCTCAGGGTACCGGTAATATCATCAGTTCGCTCTTAGGAGGTTTACCTGTGACTTCTGTTATCGTTAGGTCTTCTACCAATGTAAATTCAGGGGCTAAATCTAAAGCATCTACCATTATTCATGGAATTTTATTGCTTGTTTGTGTTTTTACCATTCCTTTTTTGCTAAATAAAATTCCACTCGCTACGCTTGCTGCTGTGTTGTTAGTTATCGGTTTTAAGTTGGCAAAACCTGCTGTTTTTAAAAGGTTTTATTCCCGTGGAAAACATCAGTTTTTACCGTTTATTACAACGGTTGTCGTGGTTGTTTTTGCGGACTTACTCGTGGGGGTTGCTTTGGGTATGATATTAAGTATCTTTTCGATTTTGAGGGGAAACATGAAACGTGCTTATTATTTTAAAAAGGAAGAATATGAAAAAGGTGATATTATACATATCCACTTAGCTCAAGAGGTCTCTTTTCTAAATAAGGCTTCAATTCTTTTTACTTTCGATGCGATCCCAGACAATTCAAAAGTAATCATCAATGCATCAGATACGGTTTACATCGCCCATGATATCCTAGATAGTATTCGCGAGTTTAAGGATATTCGCGCACCGCTAAAAAACATCGATGTAGAACTTATTGGATTCAAAAAAGTATATGACATTATGAATACGGAAACAGATATTCGTCAAGTTTCGATCGAACACGAGCAAATAATGAAACATCGTGAAAAAATGAAGAAATCAGGTGAAATAATTCGAGAACTTCGAACAAAAAAGAAAATTATTTAACGTAAAGTATTTAAAAATTTTAAAATTAAAAAAATAATAAAATGAGTGATTTTATAAATAAATTAATAGCGCAAAATAGACAATGGGTGGGTAAAAAATTAGATATTGATCCCGATTTTTTCAAAAAGTTAAAAGACATTCAAACACCAAATATATTGTGGATTGGATGTTCTGATAGTAGAATTCCGGCAAACGAAGTAATTGGTGCACAACCAGGAGAGGTTTTTGTTCATCGTAACATAGCAAATATGGTTATCCATTCGGATATGAATCTTTTAAGTGTTTTGGACTATTCTGTAAATGTGCTAAAAATTCAACATATCATTGTTTGTGGTCACTATGGGTGTGGAGGAGTTAAAGCAGCGATGGGTAATAGTCCTGTGGGTATTATTGACAACTGGATTCGACATATTAAAGACAGTTATGTGTTCCATGAAGATTATATCGAATCTGTAAATGATGAAAAAGAAAGATTTGATAGATTTGTAGAGTGTAATATCAAACAACAAGTACTTAATTTAGCGACAACGTCTTTAATTCAACAAGCATGGAATAATGGTCAGGAACTGGCTATCCATGGATGGGTTTATGAATTGGGTACTGGCTTGATTAATGATCTTGGGCTAACGATTAAATCACCCGATGTTATTAAAAATAAAAATGTTTTCAAGTTGAAATTTCAAGATTAATTGATTCTGGAAACGTTTGTGGATATGAGTATGCTGATTGTCTGATATACACAGCAACCTACGTAAGTATGGTAATAGGCGGATTTAAATACCGATTTTGAGTGGAATTGTTTTTAAACTTTACCTTAGAAATTTGAGCTGCCTATTACCAATTTTAACTTTAAGGGTATTTAAGTATCTGATATAATTGACCAAACAGTCTTAATGTAAAGCGAATAAATCTGTAGGGGTTGTATGATGTTTTGACGACTAGGTAGAGATTTACATTGAAATTGATAGCCTATCTATATATTTAAGATTGCCTTTTCTTAAGTGGAGCATACATGTTTCAATATATAAAAAAGAAAAGTTGTTTTTTTAGTTTTGACTTCTTACAAGTGTATTAAAATGTTTTTCTTTAGAATAGGTGCATACAAAATTTTTCCACAAGGTGTTTTTATAATAATCACCAGCATAAAATACAAGCAGCATTTCAAAATTTTCAAGATCTATAAACTGATTGTAGGAAGTTATCTTGTCAAACTGCTCGTCTAGAAATACTATGGAAGGAAATTTCATATTTCCATTGAGCAATTGAATGGCTAATTCATTAAATTCGTGGCCACCTTGTTGCTTTGTTGTGTAGATTTTATCTTCGATGACAATTTTGTCTTTTGACTGAACATTTAATTTGAGTGGGATAAAATTTGTATTTATAAATTTGGCAACATGGCCATCAGAAAAGGTAGAATCTTCCATTTGCTTACACCATTTACATCCACCATAACAGATATAAACCATATATTTTTTATCTCCCTTTTGCGTAAATACGTTGGAAGAATTCCATGATGCCCACTTAATTTTGTTTTGAGCTACGGATGGCAAAGACATGCCGATAACTAAACTTAAAATTAGTCCTCTGTAAATCCACATACAAATATCTTAATACTCAATAGATTTTTAATGCTGCTTATAAGAAACAAAGTTAAGGTATTATATTCGCAAGATGGAGGTTTGTATGCGTTTTATTGTACAATTTAATAAAAGTTTAACAGTGAAATCTGTTATCCCATTAATAATTAGGGAAGTATTAATAGTCTATTTGAATTGGGCAAGATGAAAAATTGATTTAAAAATCTTCTCAACAAATTTGACTTCAGGTAAATAACCTTTTTCCTGAAAGGGCTTTTCCATAAGATTAGTGAAATTATAAGGGCTATTGTCTTTCGCTAGCTGGTTTTGTACATATAAATGGCTCAATATGCTTAACATACATGCAACTACTAAAACACTGTATAGTCGTAATTTGTGTCTCATTTAACTTTATTTATGTATTGACAAAAACCTTTACATTCTATATTTAGAACTAAAGCAAATCATATATATATATACGTAAAAAATAAAAAAATAGTTGTAAAGACGTATCATTTTTTTTAAAAATATTTATTGTAAGGTTAAAATTTGTGTAAAACCTATTGATTTTTAACTATACTGACTTAATATGTAAATTTTTTGACAAGAAAAGACATTACAATTTATCAATCTTGATTAAAAAAAATAAGGAGACCTCGCTTTAATGCTTTTTTCATTTTTAACTTAACTTCAATTTTTGTAATTTTGCATTTCAAAATTTAAATAAATGTGAAGACAATCATAGAACCATTTAGAATAAAATCAGTGGAGCCAATCCACTTTAATGACGAACCATACAGAATTGATGCCTTAAAGAAAGCACATTACAATCCTTTTCTTCTCCCTTCGGACGATGTTATGATCGACTTGTTGACCGATAGTGGTACTTCGGCTATGAGTTCGGCACAATGGGCAGGCATTATGATGGGGGACGAATCCTATGCAGGAAGCCCGAGTTTTTATCGCTTTGAGCAGGCCGTAAAAGATATAACAGGAATGCAAATCGTTATTCCGACACATCAAGGACGTGCCGCTGAAAAAATATTATTTTCTATCTTAGGCGGAAAGGATAAAGTGATTATTTCTAATACTTTATTTGATACAACAAGAGCGAATATTGAGTTTTCAGGTGCTGAAGGCGTTGATTTTATCTGCGAAGAAGGAAAACATCCTGCTATTCCTGCACCATTTAAAGGGAATATTGATGTTGAAGCACTCAAAAATTATATTGCAAAACACGGTACTGAACATATCGCCATGGTTATCATTACCGTGACGAATAACTCTGGTGGTGGCCAGCCGGTAAGTATGGCAAATATTCGGGCAACACACGAAATATGTCGTCAGCACAATATCCGATTTTATATTGACGCATGCCGATTTTCAGAAAATGCTTATTTTATACAACAAAGAGAGGCCGGCTATCAGGATAAGTCAATTTTAGAAATTGCCAATGAAATGTTCGCTTATGCGGACGGATGTACCATGAGTGCCAAAAAAGATGCTTTTGGAAATATAGGTGGCTTCCTTGCATTGAACGATGAAAAACTAGCTACTGAATGTCGTAATTTATTAGTGATTACAGAAGGTTTTCCTACTTATGGCGGTTTGGCAGGTAGAGATCTAGAAGCACTTGCGATCGGATTAAAAGAAGTATTAGAACCAAGCTACCTGCAATATAGGATAAGAAGTATTGAATACCTTACTCAAAAACTTCAAAATGCAGGTGTGCCAGTTATGCTACCTGCCGGAGGTCATGCCGTGTACTTAGACGCAAAGGCTTTCCTACCACATATTCCTCAAGATCAGTATCCTGGCCAAGCATTAGTTTGTGCTTTATATACTAAAGGTGGCATTAGAGGCGTAGAAATCGGCTCATTAATGTTTGGAAAATACGACGAACAAGGAAAATTGATACCGGCAGCACTAGAATTGGTACGTCTTGCCATTCCTCGTCGTGTATATACTCAGAGCCATATTGATTATGTAGCAGAGGTGATTATTGAGGTATTTGCAGAAAGAGATAAGATCAAGGGGCTTAAAATTGTAGAAGAAGCACCACTATTAAGGCATTTTACAGCAAAACTTGCATTGTTAGCATGATAAAGCCAGAATTACTAGCACCTGTTGGCTCGTTTGAATCCTTACATGCAGCTATCAGAGCAGGTGCTGATGCCATTTACTTTGGTGTGGAGCAGCTGAATATGCGTACCAAATCTGTTCCTACGATAACTATTGATGATATTGCCGAAATTGCTGAAATTTGCCATGAAAATGGTGTTAAATGCTATTTGACACTCAATACGGTCATGTATGATCATGATATGCAATTGGCAACGCGTATTATCAAAGCTTGTAAAACATATGGCGTTGACGCAATTATAGCTTCTGATTACGCCGTTTTTGGTATTTGTCGTGAATTTAATATACCACTTCATATCAGTACACAGGCCAATGTAAGTAATATCGAGTCGGTTGCATTTTTTGCATCTATGGCTGATGTTATCGTCCTTTCCCGCGAATTGACCATGAAACAAGTGGCACACATAACGTCGGAAGTAAAGCGTCGAAATATTAGAGGGCTTTCAGGTGCATTAATGAAGATAGAAACATTTGTTCACGGTGCTTTATGCATGGCCGTTTCCGGCAAATGTTATATGAGTTTACATGAAAAAAATGCCTCTGCTAATAGAGGCGCTTGTGTCCAAAATTGCCGTCGGCCCTATAAAGTTACCGATCTCGAAACTGGCAATGAAATGGTCATTGACAATGAATATATCATGTCGCCAAAGGATTTGTGTACCATAGACTTTATGGACCAAATGATCGAAACAGGTATCAATGTATTTAAAATTGAGGGTAGAAGCAAGTCTGCCGAATACGTTTATACCACCACAAAATGCTACCGCGAAGCTATTGATGCCGTCATCGACGGTACTTTCAGCCATGAAAAAGTTGAATTATGGATGGCTCAACTTGAAAATGTATATAATCGTGGTTTTTGGGGTGGATACTTTATGGGTAAAAAATTAGGTGAATGGTCAAAAATTCCAGGTTCTATTGCTACTGAAAAGAAGGTTTATGTGGCAAAATGCACTAAGTACTATCCTAAAATACAAGTAGCTGAATTTACTATAGAAAATGGTCAGCTTAAAGCTGGTGATCCGTTACTTATCCTCGGAAGAAATACCGGTTCTGATAAGTTGTCTCTAGACGAACTCATGGTTAATGGCACACCTGCTACCACTGCTGTTAAAGGCGATAAAATTACATTTCCCTTTGAAATGGCACTCAGAAATGGTGATAAACTTTATAAATTAGTAGCTGAGAATGGCTAAAATCATTCATTATAGAAATAAGTGTATCGGTTGTAATATCTGTTATGAGGTTCAACCGGAATTTTGGCGGTTATCGAGAAAAGATGGCAAAGCATCCCTAATTGGCGGCACGCTTAAAAAGGATACACATATTTTAGATATTCGTGATCTCGATATAGAGGCAAGTAAAGCAACAGCAGCGCATTGTCCAGTAAAAGTGATAAAAGTTTTTGAATAAATGCAATAATAACCATAGTGCCATACCACTGCTATCCTACGATTATTGTACTTTTCGCATTGGTTACAGCCATATTAATGTTGAAATCAAGGTTTCAAAGTCGGTATATTTCGTTATTTAGAAATATTTTTTGCTTTTTTTCGTTTATAATTAGTGAATCGTGCCCATAAGGTAGTATTTTTGACCCCTTATTAGATATTGTAGTTATATTGAATATGAAATATATTAATTATTTTTCTATCTTATTAGTAGTTGTCATCACAGGTTGTACTAAAGAAACCTTTAATCAACTTGTTTACCCGACAACCTTTAGTTTCAACTCACCAGCATTAGATGATAGAGCAGTGTTTACAATTGATAATACGAATACAATGTTTATGAAGATTATCGACGAATTAGGTTCTTTTGATAGATCGGACGCTTCCATTTCAGATACCATTAACCATATGATTCGTGCCGAATTTGCTAACAATATGATTAGTGAAATTACTTTATTAAGTGCAAGTGACATGGTGATAACTCGTGGTAGATTAGCTCTTGATCCTAATAATCCGCTCAAAGATACCATTATCGTTCAAAATATAGATACCGTTAGATATCAGATAAATGGCAATTATTTAATGCCTGGAATGTACCTCAATAATGAAAACAGAGATATCTACATTTGTAACGAATTTATATATGCAAATGCTCGCATATCTACGGACTCTTTATACTTTGCATATTACCGCAATGATTGTAACGGCAGAAATTATGAAACTACTTTAAGGCGTTTTATAGACAATAATAATTTTTTGAAGTTTGACACTGCTTCTGTTGAGTATGTAAATTATATCTTTTCCAGCTATAAATAAAAATCGATTAGACAATCCGATTATTTCCTTTCCTTCGTTTTATAATAGTTCTTTTCATAAATAGAGCGAAGTGTATCAAGTGCAGCACTTTGTAAGATAAACAAGGAGTCCGGCATTTGTTTTAACTTTTCAAAATCTGACCGAATTACATCAAGTGGAATGGATGTCGTTTCACTTACTTGAGCCATATAAATATTGGCCATACTATCCCTAACCAATGGGTCGTTGATTTCATTTGCTGCATTAGCAGCGTAAATTTGTACGATTACATTAACAAGTTGATCTGTTGTCATTGCTAACTTAGGATAACTTTTATTTTGCTTACCACAACTAATGTGAAGTAAAGTCAGTGCAAAAATCAATAGGAATGATTGCTTCATGGAACCGGTTTTTTTGGGATTAGAATTTGTTCTAAATACATATCTTGGATTGAGATATTTTCCCATGGAATATCTGTATTTACTGTGCAAATTACGATGCCACACGTAGGGATGTTATCCGTAACTGCGGGCTTAATCATGTTTGCAAAATAGGTAATCCCAGGATTGTGTCCAAAAATAGCCAATGCTTTAACGTCTTCGGGTTGTTCGTACATGATCTCCATAAAGTCGTCGGGTTCACCATGGTAAAGTTTCTTTTCTAAATTTACTTCCCGATTATAAACTTTTGAAAAGTAACTTGCAGTTGTTTTAGCACGGTTAGCCGTTGAAGATACGATTTTATCGATCTTAAAACCATTAGATAAAAGCAAACCTGACATAAATGTCGCATCCCGAAAACCACGTTCATTTAATGGACGGTTATGGTCGCTCATCAAAGGTTGTGCCCATGATGATTTTGCATGTCTGATGATGTAAACGTATTTTTTCAAATTGCTATTCAAGTATATATGCTTTAACTAAAAATTTATATTAATGTTCAATTCAGGTTTAGCAGCTTTTGATTTATCGCTTTTATCAAACCAGGACCTTGGTAAATCATACCCGAATAGACCTGGATTAATTTGGCACCAGCATTGAGTTTGTCGATAGCATCTTGAGCAGAATCTATTCCGCCGACACCGATTATAACAATTGAACCTGATGATTTTTCATGTAAATATCGGATCACTTCTGTAGATCTATCTGTCAATGGCTGTCCACTTAGCCCGCCGGCACCTATATGGTCAGTTGCAGTTTTTAACATGCTTCTATCTAGGGTCGTATTGGTGGCAATAACACCTTGTATCTTAGTTTCTCGTACGATTTCTACAATATCATCGAGTTGATGATTAGTTAAATCGGGTGCAATTTTTAGGAAGATGGGCTTCATAACCGCTTTTTGACGGTTTAAGTTCATAAGTGCATTTAACAAATGACGTAAAGGTTCTTTATCCTGTAATGCACGAAGATCAGGAGTATTGGGCGAACTAACATTCACCACAAAATAATCGACATCGGGATATAACGCTTCAAAACATAGGATATAGTCGTTGATAGCATCTTCATTTGGGGTGTTTTTATTTTTTCCAATATTGCCACCAATGATAAGATTAGCTTTATTTCTGTTTTTTAATCTAGCGGACATTGCTTGTACACCATCATTATTGAAGCCCATGCGATTGATTAAAGCTTCATCAGCAGGAATTCTAAATAGACGTGGCTTTTCATTCCCGGCTTGTGCCATTGGTGTAACGGTGCCGATTTCGATAAACCCAAATCCCAAATAGGCAAGTTGTTCAAAATACTTACCGTCCTTATCAAATCCAGCAGCAAGCCCTACAGGGTTTGGAAAGGTCAAACCTGCCACTTCAACCTGAAGCCTTTTATCTTCCAGAAAAAAAAATTTCTTTAATAACCATTTAATACCTGGGATAAATAAGGCCAATTTTAATAAAGTCATGGCCAAATGATGTGCGCGCTCTGGCGTAAATAAAAAGAAAATGGGTTTGATGAAATTTCGATACATAAAGTTATTGTTGGCTTGCTTCGCCAAAGGTATTTCAATTTTTAAAAATATAGAATCAATTTAATAAATAATAGATAAATTTCACAAAACACTTGTACAACTTACCTTAATAGAATGCAGCTTTCTTTCAAAGAGTAAAGGCCAATTGTTGCAATCCCAATTTATTGATTTAAATTTCATGAAATCTCATTAAATGTTGTATTTTTGCAAATAATAAAACCATTTTCTAATGAGAATATATTTGATACTATTTTTAGCATGCTTGCTCGTTTCATGTAAAGAACAGCCTAAAGCAACTGAAATTTCTAATGATATTGAGGATTCTCCTTTATACATTGAAGTAATTGATATTCATGATGAGGTAATGCCCAAAATGTCCACTATCCACCGTTTAAAAGATGAACTTGAAGCCCATACTACGGATGAAAATGCTGAAATCATTGGGAATCAAATTAAAGCACTGAACGATGCGGATGAAGCCATGATGAGTTGGATGGCTATGTTTAAACTTCCAGATCAGCCTAGTCAACAAGTGCCATATCTCGAAAACGAAAAATTAAAAATTATTCAAGTTAGCCATCAGATGAATAAAGCCATTCTTGAGGCCACGGCTACTTTGGAAGGATTAAATAACGGAACGGAGTAGTTAAATAAAACCTATGACGAGTTTAATATACCGATAGGTTCAAACCTTAATTGGATAGTCATTGTTTTTCAAAACAATTGTCGTCATAAGGCGTTTAAATAAACACAAATTTGTCAATATCATGAAGCTTTCATCTAAAATCGTTGGAGTTCTTATTTTTGTTTTTTTTAGTATTCAAATGTATGCTCAATTTGGCGTCAGGCTCAAATACAATAAAAATACATATAGTGATATTGAAAAAGTGCTTAATAATGAGTTCAGAACAGATGCAAAAGTATTCAAAACCGGTATTGAAGCCGGTGTGGATTATTGGTTTAGATTAAAAAAGCAACGAATTGAATTTATGCCTGAATTGGCGTATAGTTATGCTTCAACAACTATAAGTGCTACAAAAGGGCTAAATAATGTACGTATGACCGGAATAAATTTTAACTTTCATACGCAATTATACGCATTGGATATGGATGGGGATTGTGATTGTCCTACGTTTTCAAAACAAGGAGCTTCGATAAATAAAGGATTGTTTTTTCACTTTACACCGGGTTTAGGCTATTATACGGCTGATGCTAAAATTAATGATAACGCAACGATAAGTTACGAAAAAGCAGACAATCTAATATTTCGAGCCGGAGTAGGGATGGGATTAGATTTGGGAATCAATGATTTGTTGACGATTACGCCGATAATTTCTTATTATTTCCATACTAAGTTTACCTGGGACGGACTACCAACAACACAAAGTGACGTTATGCTGAGCGCTGCTGACAATCAAAAGTTATTGCAATTTACATTGCGATTTGGATTTAGACTGGATTATTCTTCTAGGCGTTACAGAAGATAAATGATGTAATTTCTATGAAGCTGACTCCACTGACTTTAAGCGATGAATTTAAAGGCATTTTAGACCAATTAGAGTATACGAAGGATTGTTTGTTTATAACAGGACGTGCAGGAACTGGAAAATCTACATTATTACAGGTTTTTAGAAATACGACTAAAAAACGCGTTGTCGTTCTTGCACCAACGGGCGTATCAGCACTCAATGTACGCGGTCAAACGATCCATTCTTTTTTTGGATTTCCGCCGAGGATTATCCACCCAAATGAAATTGAAAAGCGTAAAAACTTCCGCATATACCATAATATTGACATGATTATCATAGATGAAATATCCATGGTGCGTGCTGATATGCTTGACAATATCAATCTGTTTCTAAAAAAAAATCGACAAAATACACTACCCTTCGGGGGAGTTCAAATGGTGTTTTTTGGGGATTTATTCCAATTGCCACCGGTGGTTTCTACGATACCCGAAAAAGAATATTTTCGTACATATTATACGTCGCCTTATTTTTTTTCTGCACATTGTTTTAGTGAGATAACGCTAAAAATGGTTGAACTCACGCATGTTTATCGACAGGAAGAACGAAGTTTTATACAGTTGTTGGACAATATTAGACTTAATCAAATGGATTATGACGATTTTTTATATCTCAATGAAAGGCATCAACCCATTCCTGAGGATCGTTCATATTTCATCACGTTGTCAGCCAGAAATGATATCGCAAACAAAATAAATGACAACGAACTCAATGCAATCACTGAACCCGCTGTACATTTTAATGCTACGATTAGTGGTGAATTTAATCCACAACTGTATCCGACAAATTTAAATCTAATCCTTAAAAAAGGTGCCCAAGTGATGTTTGTGAAAAACGACCTTCAAAAACAATATGTCAACGGCAAAATTGGCATTATCGAAGATGTTTCAGAGGATCGAATTTTGGTTAAAATCCTGGATCAAAACCATGATGAGAAAACGATCATTGTCGAACAACAAGAATGGGAAATCATCCGCTATGAGATGAATCCGCAGGATCCAGGGCAAATATCTTCAAAAATCATAGGCGTTTTTAAACAGTATCCACTCAAATTGGCTTGGGCAATAACCATACATAAAAGTCAGGGCAAAACTTTTGACCGGGTGATTATTGATATGGGACGCGGTGCATTTGAAAGTGGACAAACTTACGTAGCTTTAAGCCGTTGCACAACTTTAAATGGAATCATTTTAACACAACCGATTACAAGCCGCGACATATTTGTTGATGAGCGAATTTCTGAATACTATACTCAAATCCGTTTTTTGAGTTAATCAGTTCTTTTGAAAAGTTATTGATTGCCGGATAGTCTTGCCTTTTATTTGTAGGATATAATTGCCAGAGGACAACCCCGACATATCAAAGCGGTCTTCATAACTACCTGTAATATTCAATCCTTTAGTCATTTTTTTAATCAGGCTACCATTTACTGATAATACTGAGATTTCAATGCCCTTTAATGGCTTTTCAGTTTCAATTTTTAAATGCAAATAATCCGAAGTAGGGTTTGGAAAAGCTGAATAGGTGATTTTATTTTCTATACTTGTAAATTTTGTATTGCTCAGATCATTTTTCTCTATATTCCAAATAACGGTATAGAAATGATTTTGATTATGCGTTTCACTTCTTACCATGGTTGTCGTATCTGCTACTGAAACGGATAAAAGATAGTTACCCGTATCAATATTATTTGGATCAATCACTACTGAATCCACGTTGTAGCCAATAATATCTCCTTCAAAATCCCATATAATCTTCAATGTATTTGGATTGGGTTTTATTAACTCGGTTAATTTAAAGACGATTAAATCGTCCTTAGATACCACATTGTCAATATTTGGGCTATATGCTACAATTGGATTGGTTAAAGTGTGTATGCGTTCAATGATCGTTTCAATACAAACACTACAAAAAGGCACATTCAATGTTCTCATTTTACAAATTTGATGCGGTCTGTACCATTTTTTGGCAATTTCTGTACAGCAATGTTGATAAATTCCTATTCCTTTTTCATCAATCCAGTTTGCCCATTTTACTTTGGAAGGATTGTTTTCCATTGTCATGTTGGCTCTTTCACCTGCATAATTGTCACCTGCCCAATATTCATCAGCTAGTCTTGCAAATGAATGTCCTATCTCGTGAACTGCAACCTCCGCACTATTTTTGTCGGTCGTTAACGTTGCAAATTGACCTCCACTGCCACCGTAATAGGGTGAGTTCGAAATGAGAATCACCTGATCATATTTTGGAAAATTAGTAGAAAGGACATTGAATATATTTGTAATATTTGTAGGTACAATCAAGCGATGGATATTGTACGAATCAAAACTACATTTAAAGTAGGTGTCGGGATTAGATATCGGTACATTTGAAGTATTACAATCACTGGCACTCCGTGCATGTGTCGCACCGGATTCCTTAGAAACAACTTTAATTGCAAATGCATTGAAATAATTTTTATATTGTTTCCATGGTTCAATGTTAAACATGTAGTCAATTATATTATGGGCATCTTTTTCAAATTTATCCTGCTCCTCGATCGTATATCCATCTCCCATAAAGACAAAATTGATATATCTGTCAATATTACCGTTGTATAAAATCGTATCAACAGGAAATTTTTGTGCCTGAATTTTCAACAAGCTCAACAAGCAAATGAAAATTAAAATTGACTTCTTTTTCATCATATTATAATTGGATTGTCAGGATTTCTATTTTGTCATCACCTTGAAGTGTTTCATATATCTTTAGGAAAGTATCCGAATTATCAATCTGAAACCGAACAAAAAACTCCGCTTGATCTAAATTTAATTGTTTTGATTTTAAATCGTCTCCTGCTGCATATTCGACATGCTTATAAAGTGGATGCTCTACTTTAAATGCATGCACAAGCTTACCTTTTTGTGAGATTTCAAATGTTAAATATTGACTACCTGACCAGTCAGCAGGATACGGATCTTTTAATGCCCCGTCAGATTTCATTTTTTCTTTAAGTTGAATTTTTGACTTATTTTGTTGGCTGTCATTTTCGATTTTAAATAATGCAAAAACGGTTTGTGGTTTTGGTGAAGACGCAGCAATTATGGATGTTTTTGACGTGTTACATGCTGCCAAACTTGTTAATAACCAGAATAAAATTATGGGTTTCCAATAATTTGATTTGTCCATTTTTATCTCTTTTTTATGTATAGAAAATATGAAAATACTAAGGTAATTCGATTTTACAACAAATATCTTTTAATAAATATTTCTACAAAAATAACATAAATGTGATAACGGTGCAAATTATGCGTTAAACTTATTGAATAAATCCAAAATTTAAATTAGGTGGATTTTTTTATAGCAACTTATAAGGTTAAATTAAATTTTATTTAGTTATTTATATCGATATTTTATTATGAACGTAGTTGATTGATAGCATTTGCTAAATTTCTATCTTTGTCAGTAATGGTATTGTCTTTATCGTGCGTTGTTAGCCATATTTCAACGGAATTATATATATTATGCCATTCAGGATGATGATCTGCCTGCTCTGCTAATAGTGCAACCCTTATAATAAAGCCTAAAGCCTCATTAAAATCCTTGAATAAAAATTTGCGGTAAAGCTTATTGTCGATTACCTCCCATCCGGAAATGATGTGGTCATGTCTCTCGTGCATATTTTTTCCTTTTATACGATTAGTGAAAAATGCTTTATTGATGATTAAATTATTGGTGAAAATCCTTTGGTGAAAGTTGCAAATGATACATTTCTTTTCCTACTATTTTTTTTGAATCAACAATTTTAAAACCAATTTTTAAATACAATCGCATCGCTTTTGGATTATCTTTGTCTACTAACAACCCTAAAGTTTTTCCTTGATTCGATACGTATTCGTTTATAAGGAATCGTAATAGCTGACATCCAATTCCTTTTCGTTGATGACCGGCATTTACACCGATACAATCTAAATAGAATTCACCAGCTTGTGTTTCGTCCTCACCTATGAATGGTAGGCCATACTTGGACAAAATTTTATCTTCAACAGGCTTGCGAAATTCATATAGCATACCTCCGTCATAGACAATGGCGCCACCTACTGCCCAACCATACATTTCAATAATCCAACCATTGGTATATGCATATTGATTGCCAGGGGTTTTGACCAATTCTAAGATAAATTTGGTTGCTTCATCCTTATCTTTTTTTCCAATAAAGGCATAAACGATTTCCTCCATCGCCAACATGATATAATATGCGAGATCTTCGCAGTCAGCTAGCGTAGCTCTTCTGATTACCATATAATTTAGGATCTGTTGTAAATTTTAATGATAGGTTCTCTGATCGTGTCGGCTTCATCCGAACAATAAAATAAGCAGGTTTTAGCAATTTGTTCTGGAGTTACCCAATTACTATAATCAGCATCAGGCATATCTAATCTGTTTTGAGGCGTGTCAATAATACTTGGTACAATTACAGATGTTACTACATTTTTATGCTTTGCAATTCCATTAAACAATTCGGCTAAATGAAACAAAAGTGATTTTGAAAGCCCATATGCAATCGTACTTTGTGCTTTCGATACATCCAATCCTGCTTTAGAACCTATTAAGAAAATTCTTCCTTTATTTTGATCCATCATTTTAAGCATAGCCGGTCGAGCAACATTGTAAGCCGTTTCAAAATTGAGTTTAAATTGGTGATTGAGCGTATTAAGTTTCGTGTCAGATAGATTACCCAATGCAAAACCACCAGCAGTTAGGATAACCACATCAATATTGCCATATTTTTCACTTACTTCATCAATTATTTGCTGACAGCGCATTTCGTCATTTAAGTCTATGATGATTTCTTCATAATTAGCATGTACGTTCTGGTCTTTCGAACTATGCACCAATCCGATTACTTGGTAACCAACCAACAAAAATTCTTGAACGATAATACGGCCCAACTGTCCGTTTGCACCAGATACGATAACTGTTTTCATCTTTGGATATATTTCATTTATAATTGCACAAATATGCTTTCATTTATGCAAATAAAGTTAGATTTTTAATATGCAAAGGTAAACAACTTTTAAAAAGACCTTTAATTGTATTTGAAGAAATTCAATTTTTAAATGAATATGTCATTGTAATTAATAGACATTTAACTTAAAACCGATATTTCAACATTCAATACGAACACGTATTACTGATTTTTTGTTAGGTTATTTTGTGTGTTATCCTTTACAAGGCCTATTTTAACTCCCATTTTTTTAATATAGTTTTTAAAAAACGAAAATTGACCTAAAGGAATACTTATTAAAAGGACTGAAAATGGCCATAAAACGGTTACAATAGGAATGTATAAAATCCAATATAATGCGCTGTCCTCAGGTAGTAAAAACAGTAATAATTCTCTTCCAGCTCTGGCACATAAGCTACCCCCTAAAGCAAATGTTATAAAGATAAGTGTAAATTGTAACCAACCAACTTGCCATTTTTCTTTTAATCTTTCAAACATAATCTCTGTTAATTTTATTAAAAAACTGATTTTGATTAAAATAGTTGTCTTAGACTTCGGTTTAGCTTAAAAAAAGAAGACTTTCCTCAATGGAAAGTCTTCTTTTTTAATTTAATTTATTAAGTATCTTCCTGAATTATAAATTAGGAATTCTTAATACCTGTCCAGGATATATTAAATCTGGAGAAGTAAGCATTGGCTTATTTGCTTCGAAAATTACTGGATATTTCATAGCGTCACCATAGTGTGCTTTTGCAATTTTTGAAAGAGAATCTCCTTTTACAACTGTATAAAAAGTTGCTTCGGGCTCAGGATTTGTAACAGTAATTCTGTCATCTACAGTAGAAATGCCTTCTACATTACCTAGAATTAGAACGACCTTTTCTTTTTCTGAAGTTGTCTCTACCTGTCCATAAACAATTGCCGATTCGTCGTCAACTTTAATGTCGAGATTTTCAATTTTGATACCATGAGAAGCAACTTCAGCTGCTAAAGATGCACTTTTTCTATTGTTGTTAGCTTCTTTTAATGCTTCTAAAGCATCTGTACCAGATAAATTTGAAGTTGTAGCGGCATCATTTTCAGCTGCTTTGGTACCTAAGATTTTTGATCCGGCTGATTTTAAAAATGAAAATAAACCCATAATTTTAATAATGTTTTGATTCTAATTTTGATCAATATTAATCATATTTAGTTTCAAAAATGTATTTGAAAATTTATAAATACATGTAAAATGCTTTCTAATTTGATATATATAAATAAGCTTTATGTAAAGCGAATGGATAAAAATTTTTGATTTTTTTAAGAAAAATTATATTCTTAAAAATTAATATTAAGATAATAATAATTGGAAATGAGACTTAAAATTATTTGAATTTACACATAAATTTTGTGAAATAGAATTGGTGCGAATAATTAATAATTTGAAAAATTGAGATTCTGGTAGTGTTATGTTAACAATTCTTTGATTAATGATATCTAACTAATATCTTTACGTCGATTTTTAATAAAATCATTTATAGCAAGCGGTTCCCACCGTACGAATTTTTGTTTTTTTACGATGAATAAGGTATAATTTACCTTATGTTTATTAATTTATTATTATTCAAGTCAATCAAAATTTAAGAATGAATAAGTTTTTACAGTTTTTTTTAACAATTGTCTGTGTTCTTTTCTATTTAAACGATAGTTATGCAACGAAAGTAATTGCTGTTAGTAAAGCACCCGTGCATATTGAAGTTTGTATAGATGATATTTCAGGTGTAAATCAGCAAAACCATACACTGAGATACGATATCATACGAGAAAGTTTATTTAGTACTAACTGTAATACACCGACAGTATTGAATAATGGTGTAGCTACGATGGGAACATATGATGGTACAACCAACTTGTATTACAGTTTTAATGTTCCTGGAGGGCAACATCCAGATTTTAGTTTTACAGGCGATGCGGATATTGAGTTTGAAATCATCAGTGATTGTGTATCTCAAACCCCTGTTGGAGCTCCTTATTGTAACACGGGTAACTACTTGATTAGAATCAGTAGCCCTACAAATTCAGCAGGAGATTTTTCAATAACGGCCTCAAGCTATGCAAGTTCGGTTACGATTTCATTTAATGAAATGGGCGGTTTAAATAATAATGACGGTATCATTTGTGTTGGGGATGATATTACCCTTACAGCTAATGACAATGTAGGACCACCTGCCAATATTGCTACTTATGAGTGGTCAAATGGGGATACAAATCAGGATTTAGTAATAAATAATGCAACGATTTCTGATGCTGGAACTTACACTGTAACTATTACAGATACGAATGGTTGTACAGCAACTTCTAGTACAATGGTAACCGTAAATCCACTTCCTACAGCAATGATTGTTGTTAACGAAATGAGTGGACACACGAATAATGATGCTGAAATATGTGAAGGTGATGATGCCACTTTAATCGCATCAGGTGGAAATTCTTATGTTTGGAGTACAGGTGAAACAGGTGCTTCTATTTTAGTTAGTCCTACGGTTAACACAACTTATACTGTTACGGTAACTGATAATAATGGTTGTGAAAATACTGAAGAGCAACAAATAATCGTCAATCCACTTCCAAATGTTATCATAGACATAGAGGAGATGAGTGGTAATGCTGATAACGATGGTGATATATGTGAAAATGATGCTATTACACTAACTGCAACAGGTGGTATCACTTATATGTGGAACACAGGTGAAAACTCGGATGCTATTAATCCAACGTTACCTGTTGGTGGTCCTTATACTTTTACAGTAACCGTTACAGATGTGCATGGTTGTACAAATAGCGAAGAAGTAATGGTAACCGTATATCCTGAACCAACAGCTAATATTACGATTGTAGAGACAAGTGGTAATGCCGATAATGATGGTAATTTGTGTTTGGATGATCCTTTAAACTTAATCGCTACAGGTGGTGTAATGTACGAATGGGATCACGGTGCTACAGGTGATAACATTACAGAATTTCCACCAGTAGGTCAACATACATTTACAGTTACTGTAACTGATGTCAATGGTTGTACAAAATCTAGTCAGGTGATGGTTGAAGTTTTTGATTTACCTGTGCCTGTGATTGATGTATTTGATATGAGTGCAGAAGATATAAACGACGGATTAATATGTGAAGATGATGATGCTACATTGACCGCTTCTGGTGGAGTAGCCTATGAATGGAATACAGGTGAGATGACTAACACAATCATTGTATCCCCTCCAGTAGGATTACATACATTTACCGTTACTGTTACGGATGCTAACGGCTGTACAGCTTCTGAAGAAGTAGATGTAGAAGTTTTCGCTTTACCTGATCCAACTTATACGATCGAAGAGATGAGTGGATTGGCAGATAACGATGGTATATTGTGTTCAGGTGATGACTTGACATTAACTGGTAATGATGCAGATCCAAATACGTTATTTGAATGGACTTTACCGGATGGTACTATTTTGCAAGGTAATCCTCTCATGATTACAAATATAGATATGACCCTAAGTGGTACTTATACCTTAAAGGGGGATAATAATGGATGTTCTGAAGAGATTATGTTTGATATCATCGTTAACGATCCACCAGATCCCGTTGAAATTCAATATGAAGGCTCAGGTAATGACATTGAAATATGTGAAGGAGAGGATTTGGATCTTGATGCAACAGTAGGCGTAGGAATGGGGCCATATACATATGAATGGCAATTACCTGGCGGTGGTACTATGACAGGTAATCCAATAACTGTAAATGTTGACCCAGCACAACATGCCGGTATTTGGCGAGTGACCGTAACAGATGCCAATGGTTGTACAGGCGAAGACGATATCCGTGTTACTGTATTTTTAGCACCTACAAACGACCAATGTGGTACTGCTTTTGATGTAGGTACAGGATATAATCCAATTCAAGTTACCGGTAGCAATGTTTGTGCTCGTCCAGGTGGGCCATGTGGTGCACCTGATAATGAATCCGCAGTATATTTTACTTATACTGTTCCACCAGATGGATTAACTTCTTTAAGTATTGAAGCACCACGATTTAATATTGGTGTAAGTTCCTCTTGTGGTGGAGGGGATTGTGATAATGGTGTTACTGTTATAGACTGTCCGGAGCCAGGTAGTGTATTATATATTACATTGAGTACCTCAGATGATAGTGAAGGAGACTATAGTATGACGATAACGCCAAGATTTGATGCGCCACCAATTACAGGTTATGTATTTGTTGACTTGAATTCAAATGGATCGTATGACAATGGATTAGATGTGCCATTAGGGGGAGCGTCAATTTTGGCATATCCGGATTGTGATAAATCACAACCACCTATTTCAGTAACGACAAATGATGATGGAAGTTATACTTTTCAAGGTATGTTGCCCGGGCCACCACCAACTAAGTTCTTGATTATTATGGATCCAAATGGAGAAGTGGATTGTGATGCCCCTGTTTCTGAATGTGTAACCTTAGACCCATGTGGAGGAATGTTAGATCCGATATTATTTCCATGTCCACCACCTGACTGTTCTTCAAACCCTTATTCTGTTGATAATATCTGTCAAGATGCACTTCAAAATCCTTTATGTGATTTAAGGGTTATTCAGGAATGGCCATGTGGTCAGAATCCAACTCAAATGGGACCATGGTTAAACCAGGCACAATGTCAACAAGCAGGTGGGGTTTACCACAATACTTCATTTTATGGCTTTGTGGCTGGATCGGGAAATTATGAAATCAACTTTACAATCTTCCAGTGTGCTGGTCAAGGTGTACAGTATGGTATATTGGATGGAGTATGTAATCCAGGAGGTCCTTGTATCGTTTATAGTGGTTCAAATAATACGGGTACAGTAACAATTTCATCTTCACTTTTAACACCTTGTAAAACCTATGTATTCTGGATAGATGGATTTAGTGGATCCGTTTGTAGTTACTATGCTTTTGTAACTGGTACATGGAATAACTGTTCGGTTCCTAAGGTTATTGATTTGGAATTAGATTCACCATGTGACCCATTATGTCCATCTTATGATCCGGTTACTGTTACAGCTACGGGTGATCCGACACATATACCACCAATTGAAGAGATCAATGGAGCAGTATATTATTGGGACATCACTAACCCGGATGGAACAACCTTTCAATATGTTTTTGAAGGAGCAGATGGTTTAAGTCTTGATTATGTATTTTATCAAGAAGGAACTTATGAAATATGTGTGACACCTTATCACCCTTGTGATCAATTTGGTGATCCATATTGTGAAGAATATACATTCTATCCTTTAGAGGATGATTATCGAGAAATACAGATATGTACCGGTGATTTCCCTTGGTGGGGAGGAATTTACGATGAAAACGGAGATGAAATTCTTGATAAACATGGTAATTCATGGATTTGGTCGGATGGACAGCCAGTTACACTTGATATGATAAGATCAGGAGATATAAATTTTTATAGTTATCGCAAAAATGAGTGTAACTGTCAATATCTTCAACATATGCGAATTACAGAAGCGAAAACAGGTACTGGATATGATTCTATAGCTGTTTGTATAGGCGCTGTTCCATTTGATTATAATGGGATTATAATCGATGACAATCTGGATGATTATATAACTAAGTTAGAAGGAGTAACTACTAAGAGTGGTTGTGACTCGATAGTTAGCCTTACAGCGAGAATTCTCGACATGGGAGGAAGAATAACAGATGAATGCGTTGATAGTGGCGTTGAATTGAAATTTAGCATTGGAATCGCCTATCAAAGTTTAGATCGTGATTCTATGATTTATGTTTGGAAAGATTCTAATGGCAATATTATCGCAGATAATGATGATGATGGCACAACAATAATTGTGGATGATGAAGGTGTATATAGATTAGAAATTACTGTTTATAAGTTTGGTACCGGTTGTTTATTTACATTTAATCATACGGTCGATTTAAAAAGTCGATTACCAAAAGCACCTATCGCTGATAACTGGCCTCAAAAGATATGTGAAAGTAGTCCGGAAGCAACTTACAATGTAATGAGTCCTGATACAAACTTAACCTACTTATGGACAGTACCTGCAACTGCAACCATCATTCAGGATGATAGTACAGGTACCTTAATCGTAAGATGGAACGGACCTACGGGAGGGGACATTTGTGTTAAAGCAAGAAACCTTTGTGGCGACGGACCTGAAACATGTTTACCTGTATTATATATAGATCAAATACCACCGGATTTTGATTTGGCTACAGAAATATGTAAAGGTGATGCTACTGCTATCGTAGCAACAAGTACTCATAGCGCAACACCGGTAATATTTAATTGGAATTTTGATGGTGGTAATCCGGATAATCCAATGACAAATGGCCCAGGTCCACACAATGTAAGATGGGCAACAAATGGTGTTAAGACAGTTACGTTATTTGTGACAGAAAATGGGTGTGTAGGCGAACCAGTTAGTAAGCAAATTGAAGTGAAAGAATTGCCCGCACCTCCTGTGATTTCTTGTGCAGGAAGTACTTCAAACAGTGTTACATTTGGTTGGAATGATGTCGATGGTGCTACAGATTATATTATTAATATAATCAGTCCTGCAGGTGTAATGGGTACAAAGGTTCCAGGAGAAAACCTATACGAAGTTACAGGATTGGATTTAGGTGCAATAGTGAGAATAGAAGTAATTGCGGTTATTCAGGGTCCATGTGGTAACGTAATGTCACAAGGCGAATGTGAAGCTCAAGATTGTGGTGATTTACCAAATATTACTATTAATAATATACCTCCAATTTGTTTACCAGGTACACCAATAACCTTGGATGATAATATCGTAACAATAGATATTGATATACCGGGAAGTGTAGGTAGTTTTACTGTTAATGGTGCGCCTGCTACCGTATTTGATCCAGTAGCATTAGGAGCAGGAACTCATACTATTGTTTATACTTTAGCTTGGGATAATAATAGATGTAGACAATCAGCTACGAGGACAGTAACTGTAAACCAAACACCATCGTCTGAATTTACAGTTAGTCCAGGTGGATGTGTACTAGATCCCGTTACGGTAACTTATACAGGTGGTACAATTGGAACGGCGGTATTTGAATGGGATTTTGGTGCAAATGTAATTGGTAACTATAATGGTCCTGGTCCACATCAAGTAACATGGTCAACTGCAGGAACTAAAACGATAACTTTAAGAGTAACTCAAAATGGATGTCCTTCAACAGTGACAACGCGCACGGTTACTGTTAATCCAGTATTATCTGCGCCAGTAATTGAATGTGCTGACCAAAGAATTGATGGAGTTACATTTGGTTGGGGAAGTGTAGCGAATGCCTCCGGTTATCATATAGTTGTTCGAATTGTTGGTGGAGCGGAAATATACAATGGACCAGAAAGTGGATTGGAATATGATGTGAATGGTATTCCTGAGGGAACTCAAGTTGAAATTACTGTTACAGCATTATCAAATAATGGTTGTCCAAATACTTCTAGCACGCGTACTTGTATCGCAACAAGTTGTCCAAATGCAAAAATTACTTTTGATAATCCAATTACAACTGAATGTTTGACATCAAGTTTACAGCCTATTCCATTAACATATAGAATTACGGACAACCTTCCGGGAGTACAACCAACTGTAGTTTGGAGTAGCACTAATCCGACAACTAATGCAGCTATTAATAACAGTGTTACACCAGCTACGTTAAATCCACAGGCAGCTGGTCCAGGTCAACATTTTATAAAAGTTACGTATCAACAGAAAGATTGTATTTGGGAGGATTCATTATTGATCAATTTGAGACCAGTACCAGTTGCTGAGTTTACTTCTTTAGATAAAATCTGTATTACTGATAATTTAGCAGTGACGTATACTGGTACAAATACAACAGGTCGTACGTTAGCTTGGGAAGATGGTGGTGCCATCAGAACAGATTTAACAGCGACTACATATAGTTATAGGTTCCCTTCACCAGGTACTTATACAATTGGCTTACGAGTTACATTAAATGGATGTACTTCTGACTTATTTACAAAAACAATCGTTGTAGAGGATGTACCATCATCTCCAGCAATTAGTTGTTCGTCAAGATTAGATGCAGTAACCTTTACTTGGGAAGCTGTACCTTGTGCAAATGAATACGAAATATTAATTAATGGTGTGTCAATAGGAAGACAAACAGAATTGACATATGTAGCCAATAATTTAACAGAAGGCGAGAAAGTGTTAATAGAGGTTAGACCTATTTCAATATGTGAATGTGCTATTGCACCAGTAACTTTAGAGTGTGAGGCAAAAGCTTGTCCTCCTGTAATGATTAATCTGGTACCTGCACAAAGTGAAATTTGTTTGATTCCTAATACTCCAACGATTCAAATCACAGCGAATGTAACAGGAAATACACCAGATGGAAGAGGAAGTTGGAGTGGCACAGGAGTGAACGCAAATGGAGTATTCGATCCAAATGTTGCCGGAGTTGGAACGCATGAGATTACATACAGTTATTTGGATTCAACATGTCCATATGAAAGTAAAGTATCTATTACAGTAAATGAATTGCCTAGAATTGTATGGGAAGTTGATAATCCAAGATGTTACAATGAATTGACAGGTGGTTTACTGTATGAAATACAAGGTGGAACTCCACCATTTGTACAGTCTGTAGATGGAGTAGCAACAGCAACCAGTCCTGCTACAAATATTACTGCAGGAACACATACATTCTTAGTAACCGACGCTAAAGGATGTAGTGCAACACAAACATTTGAAATTAAAATACCAGCACAACCTAGCTTTAGAGTTACAGGACCTGTAGTTATTCAGTTAGGAAATTCTGCAACGCATTCATTAGATTTGAGCGGTATGTCTGCATTTATAAATCAGATAGATTCGGTTGTTTGGTTTTGGAATGGTAGACGTGTTTGTAGTGGTCCAGTTGCTTCTTGTAGTTCAATTACAAATAATCCACCAAAAGGACCAAATAATTACGAAGTTGTTATTTACTATAATAATGGATGTTCTGTCAGAGCTGGATTGCCATATGTAGTGACAGATTTATTAGAATATTTCTTCCCTAATATTATAAATCCTTATAGTTCAACAGGGAATACGACGTTTAAAATTACGTCACAAGATCCGAGTTTATGGGTTAAGAAGATGAGAATCTATGACAGATGGGGTAACTTAATATTTATAAAAGAGAATTTCAGTGCGTACAACGATCCTCCAGGATGGAATGGAAAACGTTCAGCTAGTGAAGATGGAAAAGGTGGCGTTGATGTTGTTCCAGGTGTTTATGTGTATATCTTTGAGATGTCAAGTGATACCGATAGTGAGATCATTGCAACCGGTGACGTAACTGTAATTAGATAGAAACGAAAGTTAAATAATTATAATTTGAAGGCAAGGTCATTATTAATGACTTTGCCTTTTTTATTTTTACATAAGGATAACTTGATTTAAATTAATATAAAAATATATTTTAATATAAATATTTATGTAAATTTGTATTTGAATTGAATTTTTTAAGCAATTATGTTGTTTTAAATTTAAACAAATTGGGGAGATTAGTCAGAATTGTTGTTTACACTTTAGGGATTTTATTACTTTACTTTTTAGTAATAAATACAATGGATACATATTCCAAACTGTATTCTTTTAAAGCTAATCAATCTGAAATTCAGGATACAATCCATATTGCTGATTCAGATGTTCAATTAGATTCAACTTTGACAGATAGTACAATTATCACTGATATGGAAATTGTAGATCCAGATATTGTTTATGACAATATTGATAGAAAGGTTACTGAGATTGAAAGCAATAAAAAAGCAATCGACGAAAAGCATCAAAAAGAAACAACTTCTAATAAATCTATTGACCAAACTACAGTACAGAATCCAATTTCTTCATCTACAGTTTATCAATCAGATGCTGATGGTAAATTTTTAGTGATGGCCGGAAGTTTTTTACTTAAGGAAAATGCAGATGCATTGGTATCAAAATTGAAGAAAATGGGTTATGCCGACGCTAAAGTTGTTGTTTTTACTTCTTCACAATATCATTCAGTTTTGGCAGCAAGATATAATTCTGAAGAGAAAGCTAGATCCATTTCTGTACAGCTTAAGCAAAAAGGTGTTGACAATTTTGTCAAAGTAAGCCAGTAATATACCCGAAAATAACTGATGGAATACAACAGATTTCAGTATTATTAGGATATTAATTTTTTATGATTCGGTTTTAGAATGTAAATAATAGAACTCGCATTTTCAGTTGATTTAATGCCTTTGATTAAGGCTATAAGCCCTGAAATAAAACCTCGAACGAAACTTAAATTTCGCTTCATATATTTTTCACTAAGCATTGCATTATAAAAAGGGTCAAAAGGCATTATTTGTTTTTCGATGATAGAAAAACCATTTTTAGAAGCAAATTTTTCAAAAGTTTTTGGCGTGAAATGCCATAAATGACGTGGTACATCGTAGGCTGCCCAATATTTTTCGTATTTTTTACCGTCATAAGAATCGAAGTTGGGTAGTGCAATGATTAGAGTTCCGTCCTCTGATAAAAGTTCTTTAAATTTATGCATATATGAATCCGGTTCATATAAATGCTCAAGCACATGCCATAGGGTAATATAATCAAAGGTCATATCTGTATTAATGTCGTCAATTGATTTATCGACATGCAAATTAAATGATTGGATACTGTAAGCTCTTGCATTATCACTAAGTTCGACCCCATGCACATGATAGCCTTTGGTTTTTAAATAGTCAAGAAAATAACCTGTACCTGAGCCAATATCCAAAACGTTTTTATTGGATGAAAGTCTAGCAACTAACTTATATTTACGCTTAAGCATAATGTTTCTAACCTTATGATAAAGCCATGCGATGAGTCCTTTTTTCGTATTAGAGTGGGAGATATAATTTTCATTTTGGTAATACTTGCCGCAATCGGATATTAAAGGTGGATTAGAAGTAAATCGAAATGAACATTTGGTACAATCAGAAATTGTAAATGTTTCGCCGGTGTTAGAAAAATCTGATGTGTTGATTATTTCAATTATTTCGCTATTACCGCATAATGGACAATTGGGCATATTAGTATCAGATTTTAGGTTTAGATTGCCTTAATTAATTTTAATCGTAAAATTAGAAAAAATTTGTAAAAAACAAATACTCAATACCATAAAGGTGGTTTTATAAATCCTCAAGTAGTAATATTTATAAAGCTAATTAATTGTATTGATACATTCGTTATAACATTATTGGGTATTTAATTGAAGATAAGTTTTTGCAAATACTAGAAATTTATAATAAGTTGTAGTTTTTTTTAAAATGACAGTTTTATTGTAAATTTAAATATCAGATTAATGTGACCGTTCCAAGAATTTTAGCAACTTCGTTTCTTTGTTTTATGAGTTCCTGATATACTTTTATATTAATGGCATAATCTTCACTATGCATTTCCTCATCTGTCGCACATGAAAAATATGCTTCTAATTGACCAATATATTTTCTACTTTTTTTAAGGATGAGTCTATAGATTACATTTTGGGTGTCTTTAACATAGTTTTCCTCAGGAATTTTTTGTGTTTGTAAAAAGATTTGGTGTTCCTCCCATGATGCATATACATAGGGAGTACTTAATGCATTTACTGCAAATGCGCTTATTTTTTCGTCTTTATAATTGAGATACCATTGGGCATCCGGAATGATATTTTGATGTATGGCATCGCGTGTTATTTCGATGATTTGTTTATAAAGTTCTATATCAAAATGTTCAAGTAGGTTACTCGTGTCTGCAATAATATAGTCTGCGACTCGAATCTTATTTTCTTCGTCAAACCATTTATCACCAAAATTAATTAGATTGGTGCAAACGGCTCTTTCTATCCAAGCATCGTTTCTGGTGATCAGTGTATCATCGGCATTCTTAACGGGCTTGACGGTCAACCATTCGTCTTCATCAACTACAGGTTCGCCTTTTTCTTTTTTCTGTTCAGCATTTTTAAATTTTTTAGCAGCCTTGATCGACTTGTTGATCTCACTGATCAATATTTGTTCGTCCATATCAAGCATATGGCTACATTGGCGTGTATATAGGCTACGCTTAAAAGTATCCGGAATTTTGGCAATTGAATCAACGATATCCCTAATGATGATTGATTTTTTTATAGGGTCATTTTCAGTTTCCTTAAGTAGAATACGTGTTTTAAAAAAGATAAAATCTTCTTCATGCTCATTGACATAAGCTGTAAAATCACTACTACCTTTTAATGCTAGAAAAGAATCTGGATCATGCCCATCAGGAAGTAAGACGAGTTTGACATTCATGTCGGCTTCCAATACCATATCGAGACCTCTTAATGCAGCTTTTATACCGGCTGCATCGCCGTCATAGAGTATTTTGATGTTTTGGGTAAACCGCTTGATGAGGTGAATCTGTTTTTTAGTAAGCGAAGTACCTGAAGTAGCTACGACATTTTCAATACCGCTTTGATGGAGGGATATGACATCCAAATAACCTTCGACAATAATACATTCATCCTTTTTTCTGATGGCTTCTTTTGCAAAGTAGAGCCCGTAAAGTAATTCACTTTTATTATAAATTTCAGATTCAGGTGAGTTGATATACTTGGCTGTTTTTACTTGGCTAGATAAGATACGGCCGGCAAATCCAACAACTTTTCCACTGAGATTGTGGATTGTAAACATTACCCGAGATCTAAAGAAATCCGAATCGGATTGAGTCGTCAATCCTAATTTACGTAGGTAATCAATATTGAATTTTTTAGATAATGCAATTTTTGTAAAGCCATCGCGTTCACTAGTAGCGTACCCAAGTTGAAATTTTTCTAATGTATTAATACGCAAACCTCTTTCTTTGAAATAGGAAAGCCCAATGGTACGGCCTTCTTCATTTTTAAAAAGATTTTCTACAAAATAATCTTTTGCAAAATTGTTTACGATGTAAAGAGAATCGGTAATAAGTCTTTGCTCCTTCTCTTCTTCCATATTGCCGGTTTCTTCCAGTTCAATGTTGTACTTTTGAGAGAGAAACCGAATAGCCTCGGGAAAGCTAATTTGCTCATGTTCCATGATAAAATTGACGGGTGTACCGCCACGACCACAGCCAAAGCATTTAAAAATATTTTTATGAGGTGAAACGGTAAAAGAGGGTGTTTTTTCATCATGAAAAGGGCATAAACCCAATAAATTAACACCTCGACGATTTAAATTTACATAATCACCCACCACATCTTCTATACGTGCTGTGTCTAAAACGAGCTGTACTGACTTTTGTGTTATCAAAGTGAATGAATTAAGATATATTTGAAATTAATTTGGAAATAATTAAATTTATAGATTAAATTTTTAAAACATCCTGCATATTATAAATTCCTTTTTTGCCTACAAGCCATTCTGCAGCGAGGAGTGCCCCATTAGCAAATCCTTTTCTAGAATGCGCCTCGTGTTTGATCTCTATATCATCAATTTCTGATGAATATTTAACGACGTGTGTACCGGGACAAGGATCCATTCTTATTGAATCAATATACAAGCTTCTTGTATCCGTTATTTCCGGTTCGGTGATCGTCCAAACTTTTTTTCGTTCAATTTTTTCAATAATATCATTTGCCAAACTTATAGCTGTTCCGCTTGGTCTGTCTAATTTACTTGTGTGATGTGTTTCCTGCACGGATAGATCATAAACTTCATAATTATTCATGATTTGAGCTAGCTTCCTATTGATTTCAAAGAAGATATTGACACCTATACTAAAATTAGAAGCATACAAGAAAGTGCCATTTTTAACCTTGCATATTTGGTGCATTTCATCCATTTTATTTAACCAACCCGTAGTTCCTGATACGACAGGCAGACCGATCTCCATACATTGTGCAATATTGTTAAATGCAGCTTCGGGTGTAGAAAACTCAATGGCCACATCTGCCCATTGCAAAACCCTTGGATTGAATTCCATAAGATTTTTTGATGAGATTTTACATACAATATTATGGTGACGTTTGATGGCGAGTTCCTCTATTTCGTGTCCCATTCTTCCATAACCAATAAGTGCTATATTCATTATTAACTATTTAGATACTGCAAAGGTAAATAATAACTAAAATCTTTATAGCCGATATTAATAAAACTATTTATAAAATTGAATTGTTTTCGAATATATTTTATAAGTTTAGGCTTTCATTTTAATAATGAGTATATTATTTAAGAACTTTTGAAAATAGTATTTACAGGTCCAGAATCAACGGGAAAGTCATTCCTTTCAGAATGGGTAAGTCAAATTATGAATTTCCAGCTTGTTCCTGAAATTGCTAGAAAATATTTAGAGGCAAGGGATATTATTCCTACTTATAATGATGTCAATGAAATTGGTTTATTGCAATATTGGGAAGAGCGATATGCTGAAAACAAATACAATCGAGTCGTTTGTGATACGGATTTACTAACAATAATTATCTGGATGGAAGTTAAATTTGGTAAAGCCCCAGCGTATATTTATGAGCGATGGCTTCATTCTAAGGTAGATTTGTATTTATTATGTATGCCTGATATACCTTGGGAAGCTGACCCGCTGCGTGAGCATCCATTTGACCGAGATCGATTATATGCAATTTATAAGTCAAAATTAATAAGGGTAAATAAACCTTATGTTGAAATCTACGGGGATTGGAACAAAAGAAAAATGATGGTCAAAAATGCACTGAAAGGGTATTAAATAGGTTGATCTTTTATTAGAAAAATGAATGGTAAAATAAGGGGGTCAGATTTTTACTTTTAGAATATAATGGCCACATTCTACACAATATTTGTTTTTAACATCGTTTTCCTTATGACATTTTTCACAATATTTGGAATGTTTTTTTTGAGCTTTTGCGATCTCGTAAGACCAAATTGCTGTAGGAACGGCAATGATTGCATAACCTGATAACATGATTAGAGAAGCTACAAATTTCCCTAGTGGCGTCATGGGTGTAATATCTCCAAATCCAACGGTTGTAATGGTCACAATTCCCCAGTAAATACTAGCTGGAATACTTTCAAATCCAGGTGTTCCATCTTCAATAACATACATTCCAGAGCCTAAAAGAATTACAATTACTGTAATTAAAGACATAAAGACGGCAATTTTATACAAACTTGCTTTCATAATGGAAGCGAGTGCATATGCTTCGGATATAAACCTAAACAACCTAAGTACTTTAAATACTCTGAGTAATCGGATAATTCTGATAACTTGGATTGTCTGATATCCAGTGTTTAAAAGGGAAAATATAGATGGAAAAACAGCAAGGAAGTCAATAATACCTAAAAAACTAAAAATATATTTTTTACGATCGGGAGCTGAATATACACGAAGCCCATATTCAATCATAAAACAAACGGTAAAAAACCAATCTAAAGATGCTAAAATCAGATGGTATTTTACATTGTAAACAGGGACGCTTTGCAAGACAATGGTGGTGATACTCGCAAGGATTAAGAGCATCAATAAGATGTCAAATAATTTTCCTAAAGGTGTACTGGAGTCAAAAATTATGATTCTAAGCCTTTCCTTAAGGTTGATGGCTTTATGGATTTCGTGTACAAAATCCAATGCATTTTTATTATCTTCCTTTTTTTTTTGACTCATTTTAAACCTGTCATTTCAATATATGGAAGTGCAAATGTAAAAAAAAATCAATCATAGCTCAATATAACTTATTTTTAATTAGAATTTTTTATAATGAATTGATTTAAGGCAACTTGACTTTTTGTATAAAAACGATTTTCAGTAATCAAAATGCATATTTATTTGTTGTGTAAAGAAAAATATCTTAAATAGAATTATATGCCTTTTAAATTAGAATCCAATTATAAGCCAATGGGTGACCAGCCTATGGCGATAGAAGAATTGACTTTGGGTTTGAAAAGAGGTGAAACATATCAGGTGCTTCTGGGTGTAACAGGCTCAGGTAAAACCTTTACGATGGCTAATGTCATTGAGCAAATACAAAAACCTACACTCGTCCTAACACACAATAAAACGTTGACCGCGCAACTTTATGCTGAATTATGTGATTTTTTTCCGAATAATGCTGTAGAGTTTTTTGTGTCGTATTACGATTATTACCAGCCAGAAGCTTATATCACGCATTCAGATACCTACATTGAAAAGGATTTACAAATTAACGAAGAAATCGACAAACTTCGCCTTCGAGCAACTACCTCATTGCTTTCAGGAAGAAGAGACGTTATCATCGTATCTTCTGTGTCTTGTATCTATGGTATGGGAAACCCAGAGGATTATCAAAATAGTATCATTCGGATTAAGCAAGGTCAAGTCATATCTAGAAATGCTTTTTTATATAGTTTAGTAGAAAGTTTGTATTCCAGAACGGAAACTGAATTCAAAAGAGGAACTTTTCGTGTTAAAGGCGATACGGTAGATATTAATCTACCATATATGGATTATGGTTATCGTATTATATTTTTTGGGGATGAGATTGAAGCTATCGAGCAAATTGAAATCGAAAGCGGGAAAAAAATTGCAGCCCTTGACCATGCGGCCATATTTCCGGCCAATCTTTATGTTGCACCTAAAGACAAAATGAATCAAATCATTCGTGAAATAGAGGATGAATTGTATAATCACGAAAAATTTTTTGAGTCTGAAGGACGGTATCTGGAAGCTCAACGTATCCGAGAAAGAGTGACATTTGATCTTGAAATGATACGTGAGTTGGGGTATTGTAATGGAATAGAAAACTATTCTAGATTTTTTGACGGACGAAAACAAGGTTCAAGACCGTTTTGTCTCTTGGATTATTTTCCAGAAGATTTCTTGATGATTATTGATGAAAGTCATCAAACATTGCCTCAGGTACGTGGGATGTGGGGTGGTGATAGAGCCCGTAAGCTAAATTTGGTTAATTATGGATTCAGATTACCATCTGCTTTAGATAACCGCCCACTTAGTTTTGAAGAATTTGAAACGAAGATAAATCAGGTAATTTACGTAAGTGCTACTCCTGGGGATTATGAGTTGGCTAAATCTGAAGGTGTTGTCGTAGAACAAATCGTAAGGCCAACAGGGTTGTTGGATCCTCCAATTGAAGTTCGCCCGAGTATTAATCAAATCGACGATTTACTTGAAGAGATTCACCGGCGAATAGAGTCTGACGAAAGAGTTCTAATAACAACACTGACAAAGCGTATGGCTGAAGAGCTCACAAAATATCTAGAGAAACTGAATATTAAGGTTCGATATATTCATAGTGAAGTCGATACGATGGAAAGGGTAGAGATTATTCGAGGATTGCGTTTAGGGGATTTTGATGTATTGGTTGGAGTAAATCTTTTAAGAGAAGGTTTGGATATGCCCGAGGTGTCATTAGTCGCTGTTTTAGATGCTGATAAGGAAGGTTTTCTGAGAAATGCAAGATCCCTTACTCAAACAGCCGGAAGAGCTGCAAGAAACAGCAATGGATTAGTTATTTTCTATGCAGACAAAATTACTGGCAGTATGCAACAAACAATCGATGAAACCAATAGAAGACGTTCGCTACAAATCGCATATAACTCGGAACACAATATCACTCCTAAGACCATCTATAAATCTAAGGAAGATATCATGGCTCAGCGTTCAATCTTAGATATTAAAGGAAAACAACTTCCAGAATATAAAGCCGATATTGATTCAGATGTTTTAATTGCAGCAGAAACTTCAGAGGGAAGTTATGTTGATGATTCGGAAAAAATCAAACGTTTAATTGAAGATACAGAGGCTAAAATGAAGAAAGCAGCCAAAGATTTGGATTTTATTACTGCTGCCCAATTGAGAGACGAATTAATGGCGTTAAAAAAGTTGCATAAATTATAGTAGGCTTAAGTATTTTAATATTTGTAGTTGAATATAAAAAAAAGGAATGCGTACATTTTTATTGTACACATTCCTTTTTTTTAATTATTGATTATTTTTTAGTTGCTATTGACTCGTAAACTGTTTTCAAGTTCTCGACTGCACTCATTCCAGCTACAGATATTTCTCCTTTCTTAGCTTCCCAAGAAGTGATTTTTTCTTTTGCTTGACCAATAAGACTTGTAAGGTCTGTAATTTGAGCATTTACGTCTCCTTCGATTTTGCCAGCTGCAAGACCATCTTTCAATGCTGTAACATTAGCACTTTTTTCAGTCCACAATTTGATAAATTCGCTTAGTTCATTTTGAATAGGAGCGTAAGCCTCTGATGTAGAAGCTTTAAATAATTTTACAGCATCTTGCCATTTTGTAGCAGCATCTCCTTTTAATGCAGCTGTAGCAGCTTCGTCTAACATATATGCATTTGCACTTTCAGTATATCCATTAATGTCTGAAGTCAAACCGTTTGAGAAATCAGTTAAGATGTTTGTGATTTTGTCCCAATCAGAAGATAATCCTTCGATAGCAGCTCTATGCGTTTCAACTCCTGGCTTACAAGAAAAAATAAATAAAGGCAATGCTAAAAATAACAACTTTTTCATTTTTGTACAATTTTTAAAAATTAAATAATAATGCAAATGTATTGGTTTTTTACTGTTTTGTACAAATGATTTAAGTAATTTTATTTTTTGTGTAATTTGTTAATGATAAGTAAATTGGTTGATTTGTAGTGTTGTACAAATTAAGATTATTAAAATTTAATGGAGGTTAACATTCTTTAACATGGCATGTGCTTTATAAAAGTGCTTAAATGATATGCCAATGCTTATATATTGGAAGATTATAAGCATCCAAAATATTATTTTTGCGCGTTTAGAAACTTGTTGTTTTACACATTGTATATTTAATTGGATTCTTTAGTTCTTAAAGAGAAATAAACTTAACTTTGTACAAAATTTTGGAAGTTGATGAAACCGACATTGTTAATTTTAGCCGCCGGCATGGGTAGCCGTTATGGCAAACTCAAACAATTAGATGCTTTTGGGCCAAACGGTGAAACGATTATTGATTATTCGTTATATGATGCGATCCGTGCAGGATTTGGTAAAGTCGTATTTGTAATCAGAGATTCTTTTAAATCAGAATTTGAATCGGTCTTTCGCGCTAAGCTCGATGTTAAAATTGAAGTTGCTTTTTTATCTCAAGAATTGGATAAAATACCGGATGGTTTTAATTTAAATCCTGATAGACAAAAGCCTTGGGGAACCGCTCATGCTGTTTGGATAGGTAAAGATGCTATCAACGAACCATTTGGTGTCATAAATGCAGATGATTACTATGGTGTGGAAGCGTTTGATCAATTGGCCACATTTTTAAACGATACGAACGAAAGTAAGGATTATGCCGTAATTGCTTATAATCTGATAAATACCTTGTCTGCTCATGGTACGGTAAATCGAGGAGTTTGTAATCAAAGTCAGGATGGTTTTCTAAATAGCATTCACGAGGTTGTAAAAATCAGACAAAACGATAATGGTTCTATTACTTATCCGGATGGCGGTCGGGAAAATACATTAGAGCCAACAACATTGGTTTCGATGAATATGTGGGGATTCAGACCATCATTTTTTAGCTATTTTGAAGAAAATTTCAGTAAATTTCTTGAAAAACATGGTCAGGAGCTGACTTCCGAATATTACATCCCGTCACTTGTTGACCATTTGATTCAATCCAATGCGCTTAATGTTCGTGTGATTGAAACGAAATCTGATTGGTTTGGAGTAACGTATCAAGATGACAGACCTTTTGTTATAGAAAAAATTCGGAGCCTAATTGAAAAAGGGGTTTATCCGCTAAATCTTTGGGGCAACTATGTGTAATGTTATTTATATAATTAAGTGTTGAACTTGATAATTTTATCAGTCATTACGATTAAATGACTTGCCCTATCTAACATTGGGGTATGGCTTTGCCATTTCACATCTATTTATTTTAACAAATTATTCGAAAGCTTGATTTGACATTGTCAACTCACCGAGTTGTCAATACATAAATACGATGATTTTTGATTATAAGTTGTTGAGAAACTGAGCAAGCCGGAAAACGATACCATGATCTCTAAATCCGTTTTTGTCAAATGAAAATGCATAATCAATATCAAATAAATGGATAGGTCCGATTTTAAAATTCTCAAGACCTATATAGGGTTCAATATAAAATCCTTTATCCGGAACATAGAGCGCTGATGAACCTAACGTGAGTCGTAATGGTGTTTTATTTATTAGTGGTATTCTATCAAATACAAATCCGTTGAAATGATGCCTAAAGTTGAGTTGGAGGTAATATTTATCTGTACTAAATTGGTAGAATGGAAGTAAATTAAAGCTACTCAGATCAGGATCTATTGGTATGGCAATCCGGTTGGCAACTGGATGCAAAAAATCTGCAAAATAACTAGGCTTTCCTTTTAAGAAAAAGCCACCTTCGGCATTATATTTAAAATAGCCTAATTGTTTCATCCCGACGTACTGATCCCTCAATCGAATGGTTACTTTTTGATACGCTCTTTTTCCAGGTGTCATAGGAATACCTATTTCAAATTCAGGTGTGATGGTAGGCCAAACGGTAGCATGTCTGATTTTATAATTGGGATATGAGCTGTACCGCTGTCCTGGACGAATTGTAAAAGAAATTTTGTTCTTAATATAAGTATTGCTTTCGTAAAATTCTTCAGAAAGATCTGAACGAGGAATATTTTCATCATATATTAAATCCTTTTTTCTAAAACTATAGTTCGTATTTACAATTAATGGCTCTCTTGTACTATAGGTGCTAGAAAATTCAAGATAAAACCCATTAAATAATTCCTGGAAATAAAGGACATCTATATAGGTGTCTTTGTATAAACGAATTTTACTTGTTTTTGACCATAGAGAAGACCAAGCATTACTTCGTTCATTTATAGGGTCTTTACTGTCAAATTGACGATATTTAATACCACCTGATAATTTGATTTTTGCCAAACTGTAATTATCAAATGTATAATCCAATAAGATTCCTGGTTTAAATTTGTTGTCTGAAAATCCATAATCTAAAGAAGGTTGGATTTTGAGCTTACGCATTGTACTGTCTTCAATTGTCCAATTAGGAATGAGGCTTATTTTAAAACCTTCAACGGCATTAAATTTAATGGATGATAGTGGTGATGGAACAGAAAATTTACGATTTTTATAAGAATTGGCATAAGTGTAGCCTAATATTAAATGGATTGTTTTAAACCTGTTATTTTCTTTATCTATTGAGTCCAAAAATGTCTTTGATGACCAAATCGTAAGTAATGAATCTTTCTTGATATAATCTTTTTGTTCTTCAATAGTCAATGGGACTGGGCGTTCTTGATTCCAAAAAGCGGTATCTCGTTTTAGGGCGTCTTTTTCTACTCTAAAGGATTCATTATTTTTGAAAATAGACGTATTGTCAGTATTAAGCATGTAGTTAGAGAAAATATATGTAAAGTCGCCACCGATTCTAAAGCCAAACAATCCGGCATTAAATCGGAAGATTTGACTAAATAGTTTCCATGTTTCTCGATTTTCGACAGGTATAAAAACTTGTTTTATATCTATGGTATCTAAAAAGGTATTTTTTAGAGCAACACCATATATCTTGAGGTCTGAGCTATGGATCGCCCATTGTCCATCTACAATAAATATATGTCCAACTAATGCGGGTGAATTTTTAGATTTTGGGGTAACTTTTATTTTATGAATTACAAAATGGTCTTTGTCTTCATAGGTTTGTTCTAATCTATAAGTATAATGAGAAAATGCATGGTCTGCCAATGGTGAAACAATTGCCCTTCCAAACTGAAGGTATTCGTCGTATAAATCAAAGGATGCCCAAGAAAATTGATTTGCGGTAAAAAGGCTGTTATCACCTGATTTTATCGTAGAAACCATGATTTCTTTAAGCTTATCAGGATAGGAGTAATAGAATTTGGATTTTGATTCTGAGAGATATAAAATTCCTTGCCGCATCGAGTCTAAAATACCACCTAAATTTCCAATTTCTTCACCTAGTATTTTTTCGGGTGTCTTGGTAAGTTTGATCAATCCCTTGACATATAAATCAGATTCTAAGCTCTTTACTATATATTTGTTTGTTTTGCGGTTAGCAATGGCTTGTCGCATTATCGAGTATGCTGGATCTTCACTGTCAGCCCTGATATTAACTTCATTTAGGGACAAGCCTTCAGAATCCATTGTGACATTTACAATAATTGGTGTACCTTCAAAGTCTATGATTTTCTGAACGTTATTGTAACCTACATATTGAAAATTTAGGGCGATTCTACCAGTGTTTTGAAGATCGATTTCATAATATCCGTCAACATTGCTGACCGTTCCGTAAGTTGTACCTTCAACGATAATGGCCGCATAGGGTAGTGCAAACCCATCTTTATCCGTAATTTTACCTTTGATTTGACATAATGCAGTGGAAATTAAACATATGGTAAAAAGTGCACTCAATAAAATTCTTATGTGAGTCTTTAAACTAAAAAACGAGTGCATGTTTAATTTAATTTTTGCCGCAAATATAACGGAATTTAATCCGTAAATTGTTTGAAAAAGGATTCAATTACTTGTTCACTCCAGTATTTTGATTGATTTACATCAGAAAAACCAGTATGACCACCATATGCAGTGACAATAAGATGGATATGGTCATTGTTTTCTGCAGCTTCATATGGATAACAAGATTTTGATAAAAAAGAGTCGTCTTTTGAATTTATTATCAGGGTTGGAATTTGAATATTATCTAAAAAGTAAAGTGAACTGTTTTGATCATAATAATCATCAGCATTTTCAAAATTGTGAATTGCAGCATTATAATATTCATCAAAATCCCAAAGACTTTTAATTTTTGAGGCGAGTTTTTTGTCAACGATCTCAGGAAACATTTTACTTTTTATTTCCATTTTTTGCATGAGTGATTTTAGAAATAGTTTTTCATATGGATAATTATACCATTTTTTCAATTGTAAACTAACGCCTCTCAAATCACATGGAACGGAAATAGCAGCGATGGCTTTAATTTTTGGATTGATATTTTTACCTTGTTGTCCAACATATTTAAGCGTTACATTACTTCCTAAACTAAATCCCGTAATGACGACCTGATTGTAATCATATGTCAAATTTTGGATTATAAATTCAAGGTCTTTAGTGTAACCGCTATGATACATCTCTGGTTTTAGATTGATTTCACCACTACATGATCTGAAATTTACAGCAGCTATATCGAATCCTTCCTGATTTAAAACGCTTGTAATTCCATTTATATATTGAGAATCTGAAGATCCCTCAAGACCATGAAGCAAAATTGCCAATTTTGTATGATGTGGTTTTTTTAACCAGTCAATATCAAAAAAATCTTGATCGGGGGTATAAATGCGCACTCTTTCAAAAGGGTGTGGCATGATTTTTCTGAAAAAATATGGATAAATAGTATTTATTAATCCATTTCGAAAAAATAACGAGGGTTTGAAATTGTTATACTGAAAAACGGGCATAGGCTTAAAAAAGTACTCCGATACTTATAGATAACTGGTCTTCATTCAATATCCATTTAGGTTCGAGATAGTAAGTGTATTTTACGTCTATGACTTTCATAGAGATACCAAATAAAAGTGAGTTATAAAACTTATCGGTTTGGATAAAATTGATGCCGGCTAAAGGGGAAAGTCTAAAAACCTCTCCAATTTGCAATAATCGGTAATGTAAATTGGCATCAATAGCCCATTTTGCATTGCTTGATAAATAATAAGCAAAATCTAGATCTACATCAAAAGAATCAGAAATGTCTTTTCCTATTTTTGCATTTAGGGCAATTGCTTTAAATTCATTATTTGTGTTATATTTAACACCACCTCCATAAAACCATTGGGCATTAAGCTGAAGTGTAGCCAATGTCAAAGTTATGAATGTAATAAAAATTTTCAAATGTGTCATAATTTTCAAAATATGTTAAATAATATAATGCAAAGCTATGAAATTTTAAAATATTAACAAAAAAAATAGAATGTCGAATTTACTGGATTTTGTAAGTGGTTGAAATTCTGATAATTGCGTGTAGGGCGTGATTTTAATTGAAAAAAAAATGAAATTAAAGCAGCGTTATGAGTTAACTATGCGTTAATATTGTAGTTTATTTTACTAAATAATTAACTTTAACAATCATTTTTTATTCATTAACCAAACAATTTTAGTATGAAACAAGTCTTATTTATTTTACTTGTGCTCATGAGCAGTATGAGTATGGCCGTAGGTCAAAGGATAGTTTCGGGAGTTGTTACAGACAATTCCGGTGAAACTTTGATTGGAGCCAGTGTCGTAGTGAAAGAGTTTCCTGCAATCGGTACGATTACTGATATTGACGGAAGGTATTCTCTACGAGTCCCAGAAGGCGGCGAAACTTTAGTATTCAGCTATACGGGACACACAACGCAGGAGATTGCAATTAATGGACAATCTTCTGTAAATATTTCCCTCTCAGCAGGACAAGTTTTAAATGAAGTCGTCGTAACGGCTTTTGGAATCTCAAGAGAATCGAAAAGTCTAGGTTATGCTGTTCAAGGTTTATCTGATGAAGAGATCAAACTTACAGGTAATAAGGATCTTCTTGGAGCTATGCAGGGAAAGCTTGCAGGTGTTGATATCAAGCCTTCAAGTGGTATGCCAGGTGCCTCGTCTCAATTTGTCATCAGGGGTGCACGTTCATTCACAGGTAATAATTCACCTTTATTTGTTGTGGACGGATTACCAATTTCATCGACTTCAACATTTTCTACAGGTAACAGTGTTACAGGAGCTGATATAGGTGGTCGTTCATTGGACATAGATCCGGCAGACATTGAAAGTATTGATATCCTAAAAGGTCAGGCTGCATCAGCACTTTATGGTGTAAGAGCTTCTAATGGTGTGGTATTAATTACTACAAAGAGTGGTAAAGGCCTTGGTGTAGGAAAACCTATAATAAGTTTTACACATAATAGTACATTTGATCAAGTGTCAAGAAATCCTAATTTTCAGACTACATATGCTCAAGGAAGTTACGGTGCTTACAACCCAAATGCTTCAACATCTTGGGGACCAAAGATTTCAGATTTGCCAAATGATCCAACTTATGGTGGTAATACAGATAATGCATTTACAGCACAATATGGAAGACAAGAAGGTAAATTTTATGTACCACAATTAGCTCAAGGAGGATTAGATCCTTGGCGTACTCCTGAGGTATTTAATAACTGGACAGATTATTTCCAAACCGGATATACCAATCAAAACAATTTGAATGTTTCACAAGCAACACAAAATGGTAATTACTCTATTGGTTTTGGTATTACTGACCAATCAGGGATCGCTTTAGGAACTGGTATGACACGATACAATGCAAAAGCAGCAGGAGAAAGAAAACTTAACAATCATTTCTCCGTAGGATATAGCGCTAATTTCTCTAAGAGTAATATTGATAAATTATCAGGTGCAAATGATGGTTCTTTAACCGGAGTACTTGCTGCACCTTCAAGTTATGACCTAAAAGGAACACCTAATCACATACCTGGTGACCCATACCGTCAAATTTATTTCCGTGGTGGTTCATTTGATAACTCTTACTGGGTACCTAATAATAACAAATTTAATGAGCAGACGGACAGATTTTTCGGAAATGCTTTTGTTAATTACGGTACAGACCTCAATGACGATATGAAACTTAATATTCGTTATCAAGCAGGTACAGATAACTTTACAACACATTTACAAGATATCTTCGGATTTGGTAGTCGTGGTAATTCAAAAGGAGTTATTTCTAATTATGGATTATCTAGAGCGACATTTAACTCATTAGCATCTGCAAATTTAGATTGGAACATAAATTCAGACTGGCAATTAGGAGTAATGTTAGGTAATGAATTAAATAACACTTCTGATAAAATTTATGAGCAAAATGGTACAGATTTTAACTTTGGTGGTTGGAATCATATTGGTAATGCTAATATTCAGACTGCTGACGAATCACAATCATTTAGCAGAAACGTAGGATTTTTCGGAAATGCCGGATTGTCATGGAAATCGATGATTTTTTTAAATGTTACTGGTAGAAATGATTATGTATCTTCTATGCCTAGAGGTAACAGATCGTTCTTCTATCCTTCAGTTGGACTTAGCTTTGTATTAACAGAACTACCGGCATTACAAAATGTTGATTGGTTATCTTATGCAAAAGTCAGAGGATCTTATGCTGAAGTAGGACAAGCAGGTACATATTTAGAAAATTATTATTTGACACCGACATATGTTGGTGGATTTTGGTTGTCACCACCAGTACAGTATCCTGTTGGAGGTGTGAATTCTTATATTCCAAACTCTGTTCAGTATGACCCAAATCTTAAGCCACAAAACACAGTTTCAAATGAATTTGGTGCTGAGTTGAAGTTCTTTAATAATCGTTTAGGTTTGGATTATACATATTCAAAACAAGATGTTACAGACCAGATTTTTGCAGTGCCGTTAGCAGGTTCTACAGGGGCAACTTCATTAGTAAGAAACGGTGGAGCGATCAACACAGTAGCACATGAAATTATGGCATTTGCAACTCCAGTTATGAATAAAAATTTCAGATGGGATATTGGTGTAAACTATACAAAAGTTGAAAATAATGTTATTGAATTAGCTGACGGAGTTGAAAGTATCTTCTTAGGAGGATTTGTAACTCCACAAGTTAGAGCAGGAGTAGGAAATACATTCCCTGTGATTTACGGTTCTTCTTTTGCAAGAAATCAAAATGGCGAAATCCTAGTTGTTGATAATCCGGGCGCATGGAATCATGGAATGCCAATGGTTGGTGCACCACAAGTAATAGGTGAGGTTTCTCCTAAATTTATATTAGGTGGAACAAATACATTCAGTTATAAAAACTTATCATTAACTTCTGTAATTGAGTGGAAAAATGGTGGACACATGTATTCAGGTTCTAACGGGTTGTTAGATTTATATGGTATGTCAGCAGTAACTGAAGACCGTGAATCTACATTCATCTATCCAGGTGTAAAACCAGACGGTACACCAAATGATATTGTAAGAGGAGGCTCAGAAGATCCAGACGCATTACAGGATTTATATGCTAACGTGCTTACAACAATCGACGAATACTTTATCCATGAAAATTCTTTTGTAAAACTTAGAGAATTGTCATTAGGGTATAAATTTGCAAAGCCGGTTTATAAAGGCCTAAATATTGGGGTTTCTTTATATGCAAGAAATTTACTATTATGGAGTGCTTTGCGCAATATGGATCCTGAAAGTTCTCAGGGAAATACCAACATGGGTGGGTCATTTGAACGGTTTTCATTGCCACAAACAACCAGTTATGGATTTGGTGTTAATTTAACCTTTTAATCATTAAAAATATAATTTCATGAGAAAGATATTTAATATTGTTATCTTTGGATTATTAATAACATCAATGTGGTCTTGTTCTGAAGATGTTTTGGATGACATCAACAGAAACAGAAATAACCCTACTAATGTTAATTCTAATCTTATTATTACAGATGCAATGATTACTTCCGGATTCACAATCACCGGTAGCGACCTTGCATTTTATACTTCCGTTTATATGGAACATAATGTAGGTATTTGGAATCAAAGTTATAATGCGGAGATACGTGTTGGTGAGCCTTCAAGTGCTACTACTTTCAATAATAGCTGGAATGCAATATACAATAATATGTATAACCTTAAGACAATCATTGATAAATGTTCGGATGGTGGTTCTGAAGAAGGCAATTATCATACATTGGCTATAGCACAAACTTTGTTAGCACATAATTTAGCAACTTTAACGGATTTAATGGGGGACGTTCCTTGGTCTGAAGCACTTCAACCAGGTATTGTATATACACCTAAATTAGATAATCAGGAAGATATTTATAATGAAGTTCACAGATTATTAGATGATGCTTTGGCAAACTTTGATAAAACGACTAAGTTTCCATCATTAGGTAATCAGGATTTTATTTATAAAGGAAATATCGCAAACTGGAAAAAATTTGCGAATGGTCTTAAAGCGCGTTATATGATGAGAACATCTTTTATAAATGAAGACTTTGATGGTGTAATTAGTTTTGCTAATAAGGCTTTTGCATCTGCATCTGAGCAAGCACAATTGACATATAACGGAACAACAATGATTAGTCCGTTCTATAAATTCTTTACGGATAGAAATTATTTCGGTGCCAGTCAAAGTTTATATAACAAGTTAGATGAGCGAAACGACCCTAGAATTGATGTTCTTTGGAAACCAGCTGCAGGTACGAGTGAAGTTGAAATCGCTCCAAACGGAAATCCTGTACAAGTACAAGGTAGATATGGAGTTTCAGCAATCTCTGTTCCAACCGCACCAACATATCTTTTAAGTTATCACGAAATTGAATTCTTGAAAGCAGAGGCTTATGTTAGAAAAGGTGATTTAGGTTCAGCTGAAGCATCATTGAGAAAAGCAGTTACCGCAGCGTTATCTAAATCTAATATCGGATTGGCTTCTAAAGCTGCAGAATATCTCGACAATGAAGTCTTGCCTAGATTTAATTCAAATCCACTTGCTGAAGTTATGAATCAAAAGTATCTTGCTTTCTATGAGGAAGAAGCGATTGAAGCTTATTGTGATTACAGAAGATTGTTAGCTATGAATGATGATGTTATTAAGCTGGATAATCCTAAGAATGCTGCCGGTGAATTTCCTCATCGTTTAACTTATGGTAATAGTGATGTTACGACAAATATTAACGTTAGAAATGCATACGGTGACGGAAGATATGTTTATACAGAAAAAGTATGGTGGGCTGGTGGTTCACGTTAAAAAACATTTTATTCATTATTATAAATAAAATAGTATGAAATATATTAAAAATTTAGTTTTTCTTTTCGGAATGATACTGATGTTTTCCTCATGTGAAACAGATGTAGTTGATCCGGCAGGATCACGCAATGATGCGGTAGTTCCTGGTATTTTAAACCTTAATCCTGCAACTTATGATGTTAATGATTTGAGTAATACCTATATTCAATTTGATTTGACTTTACCTTCACCAGTTGATGAAGTTGCTTTAGTTGTTTCTTATAAAGGTGGTAAACAACGTAAGGAGTTAATGCGTATAAATAATTTTCCAGCTACGGGTATTAGAGTGCCATTGACGACAGCTGCAACTGCTTTAGGCCTTCAGTTATCTGATATAAAAGCTGCAGATGTATTTAATTTTGAAGTACAAACCATTCAAGGTGGTAAAGTCTATTACTCTAGCGCTGCTTTCAATGCTGCTGTAGTATGTGGTTATTCAAAAGATAATGTTACAGGTAGTTACCATTTTGTAAGTGCTGCATGGGAATCTGAGGGAGATGTAACTATCACTGCAGATCCAGATGACCCATATACATTATTTATCAATGGTCTAGCAGCTGCTGAAGGATTTGAAGATACGGGTTCTATTAAATTGGTTGTTAATCCAATTAATTATGCTGTAACAGCTGTAAAATCAACCATTTCACCTAATATTGCCCAATATACAAACTATACTTATCAAGGTTCAGGCCAATTAAATACTTGTAATGGTCAGTTTGATATGTTGTTTACAATTACAGTGGATCAAGGTTCTTTTGGTAATTTCGCATTTACATTTACTAAGAACTAGACTATAGTCAAATTTTAGTAAAAGTATTTATAATTAATCTAATAGTAGGCACAGTGAAAAGCGCTGTGCCTTTTTTTTTTAACCTTTAACGTTTATATTCTTTATAACTTCATTGTACTAAATATTCTTTTTTTTCTATTGGTTTTATATTGTTTTAAAAAAATGATTTTGAATGGAATGAATGAAGACATTTCTTTTTATGTTTTGATAAATATTTTTAAAACTCGGGAAACTTTTAAGTGTATTTCTCTGTTAAATTACTCAGTTGCTGAAAATAGCAATACTTTTACTAAAAGAGTATAAAGTATGTTTTATGGGGATGACTGGTATCGACAGGAAAGATGATCGGTTTGTAAGCATGTCGGAGCATGATTGTTCACTCCGTTATCAAATGATGATCGAACAACAAATGGCGATAATAACTTCGCATTGGCTGCGTAATCAAGGATTACAAAGTCTTTAGTGCCGCCCGATTGACGTCCGCTATACGTCGGTAGCCGCACTTCAACAGACCTGCGGGCTAAGCAGTTGAGGGGCTTCACTCTACTGACGAAAATTTTTGAAGATAAGACGAGGACAAGGTGGGCTTCTGTACCAGTCTAAGTACGAAAATCCGAACAGAAGATAAGCATGTAGAAAGCATACAGGTGCTTTGTCTGGACCAGGGTTCGAGTCCCTGCATCTCCACACACTTGATACGCTAATATACTTTGATATATATAAATTCTATGTTTATTTTATATAGAAAGTATATTAGCGTATATTTACACTCATTAAGATATTAAAATTGTTTATACTGCAATATCGGAGGCTATGGAAGATTAGTGACTTATGGTGCTCAGACCTTTGTGAATATTCCGATTTTAGGATAGGGATAATTTGTGTTGTAGGCTGCAGGTCAAAGTATGAATGGATATATCAATCAAGGTGATGATCGTACTTAAGATAAAAAACAATAGACATGCAATGATCTAAGGTGAGTGCTTTAAGGTGGTAACAAAAGGTGATAATCTGAAGACGGTCAATTTTGTAAAGGAGAATTAGGAAGATGATAAGATATTGATGTTCCGTATTATACAGAGCTATTTGAAGAGCAAAGCATATCCAATGAAGATGTGATCAAGATATATAGTGTCGTTGGACTATTCCGGGAATTGTAATTTATTATTTAATCATAAAGTTATATTTAAAATAGAAGTATACAGAATAAGAAAGTTATTATTTTTAGCAATTATTGTGGTCTCGCTATCCAGTTGTTACTCATACACTACGGTAGTAGGAAATGGACCGAAAGAATTTAAAAAGGAGACTAAGTGGAATCATTATTTCATTGCTGGATTAGCACAAGGAAAACAGTCAAACGCTAAGGAGATGTCAAAAAATGCCACAGATTATAATGTGAGAAAAAGACATACATTTGGAAATTATCTTGTAAGTTTTATTACATTAGGTATTTACACGCCAACGACAACAACAGTAACCAAATAGATCATATGTATAAAGGGTTTAACATTAGATGCTAACCCATTTGTTTTGTAAAAGGCCAAATGACTATCTTGAAACAAATAAAATAAAACCAATATGATAGCGGCAAAGGTGCTGACTAGGTTAATAGATGGATTGAAAAAAATATCAATCTATTGTGAAAAATGCAAAGTCAAAGGACATTAACGAATCGGGTACATCAATGATAGTGTCTGATTTATTTTCGGACAAGTTGGGTTATGATAAGTATTCGGAAATACCTACGGAGTACAAGATAAAGAAAACATTTTACGACCTGTAACAAAATCAGCGGAAATATTTATTCTTAATTAAAATAAAACCATTCGGTTAGAATTGAAACAAGACCATATCAAACTGGCCATATATTATAGGGTAAATTCTGGATTGGATTGTGTGATTCTTACTAATGGCGTGAGCTGGAAAATTTATAAAATAATGTTTTCCAAGCAGGTTTATCATGATTTGGTCTTTGAGTTTAATTTTATAGACTTATCCCTAAAAAAGGAAAATGACATGGAAATGCTGTTTATGATCTTAAAAGAAAGTTTCTCAAAATCTGTATTGAGTGATTTGCATAGTTTAAAAGCAAGCTTTGAAAGGGTAATTTATTGATAATTTACTTAGCATGAATCCGTTTGTGGATTTCATAAGAAAACAAATCAAGAAGACACAACCTGTAATCTAACTTGAAAATGTTCATGATATACTTTTAACGAAGTCATAAGGATAGAATCCTTTTATAGCGATATGGCTGCCGCCTCAAAAATTATATTTCAAAACTATTTTAAGGAATAGAATTTATCTATTCTCTCTTCTAAATGATGTGTATATAGTGAAATTGTTTCAGCAATTCAAAAAATGAAATAATTAATATGTTGATAATTAACTGTGTTTAATTATTATTATAATCACTTTTAAAAGAGCGATTGGGGATAATTTAATAATCCCCAATCGCTCTTTTGTATGAATTATCATCCTTTGGTTAAATCGATGATTTAAGAATTACTGTTCTACGACTCAAATCTACCGGATGGAGCTGTGTTTTGTGTGTAGTCATGGAATTGTCAAAATATGGGAAGTAAGATTTGTTTTTATCTTATTTAGATTGTTTCTATATAAGTATAAATAGCTTTGCAGTGAATTTAAATTAATCATATTTTCAAACAAATTTTACATGAGAGTTTATTTTACAATTTTTAGTCTTTTATTTGCCTTTGTTTTGCTTGCACAAGAAACACAGGTCCATACAATGTCTTTAGGTGCGGGATATAGTAAGCAGTCATTTTTCAATTTAAAGACAGGGGAGGAATTCCAGCTTAATAATGAAGATTGGGATATCGCATTTTCAAATATTGGCCAATCGGATGCCGGTGTTTTCATTAATGAATCTTCATCAAATACCGTTCCGGCATTAAAATTGTTTCTTGCGTCTACTTCGGACTGGAACGAAGTTATTACAGATGTAGGTGTATTTACTGATAGCTTAGTACTTTACAATAAGGAGGCAAATTGGACGCAAGGTGCTTTCAACCATGTCTCTAAAGGTGGTGGTTTGGATTTGGGTTGGGGTACTTACAATGTTCAAACACATGTTATAGAAGGTAGCAGAATTTTTGTTGTCAAGGGGCGTGACGGTAGTTTTAAAAAATTATTTATCGAAAATCTGAAAAGCGGTGTTTATAATTTTAAGTATGCTAATCTTGATGGTAGTGATGAGCAGACTAAATCCGTTGCAAAAGGAAGATATAAAGGAGCGATTATTTACTTTTCACTCCATTCCGGAGAAATTGTACCTACACCTAAGGATTATGACCTGATGTTTTGGAGATATTATACTTCATTGGATAATGAAGGTGTACCATTGGAATATATTGTAACCGGTATCTTAACAGCACCGGGCGTAGAGTCTGTCAATTCGAGAGGTGTAGATCCAGATAATATAGAAGAAAGTGATTATAAAGATGAATATACGAGCTTACCAACGAATATCGGACATGACTGGAAACGTTTTGATTTTTCTTTAGGTTGGGTTATAAGAGATGATCAGGTAAATTTCGTAAAAACCAAAGATAAAGACATCTATAAAGTTGTTTTTATTGATTTTGAAGGTGCTACTAATGGAAATGCTTATTTTGAATCAACATTTATCAAAAATCTTACGAGCAATAAGGATATAGCGGCACCTATTTCGGTATCTGTATCACCTAATCCTGCGCATACATCTATCACGATAGAATCTGAAACATCAAAAGATATCAAAGTCGATATGTTTACAGTGGCAGGTCAGCTTGTCCAAAGCGTAGAAGCGCATACAAACCAACCGATAGACATCAGCAATCTTAATTATAAAGGTTTAGTCTTATTGAGAATTGTTATGGACAACAAGGTTGTTGTAAAACAATTAAATGTAAATTAATTATTTTTTTTGTATGATTAATGTAACTGTTACAGCAAAAGAGAACGGTCACTTTATATCACATTTTTTGTACCAGCATTTTTTTAGAGGGATTGTCCAATAGTCTATCTGAATTAAAGACAATCCTTTAAGGAGCAGTATTTATATGTGCTGCTCCTAATTTTTATAAACTAACAGTACATATAATTATGTGTTTTAGAGATATATTATGTCAATCGAATGATGGTGAAATTCATTTGTCATCATGTGGACGATTTTTTAAATTGAGATTCAACAATATTTTGATTGTTAATTCAATATATGAATTAGATACGCTTTTTGTTACGCTTAGTGATTGTTATAGCCATGTACGGTTTGATCATGATATAAAGAGTAAAAGAATTGTATTCGCGACACAAACGGCTGATTTGAAATTGTACTTTTCCCCATTGGAGATCAGGCAGCTGCATTATTTACTCGAATCAGCCATTATAAAAACCAAAGAATATGCCTAAAATACTTTTTATATTTTTTAGTTTGTTTTTAATGCTACATTTGCATGCTCAGGATATTGAAGAGGACAGTATTTTTTCTTCAAAAATATTGGAAGAAGTCATGGTCACAGCTCAGCATAGCCCTACGCATTATTCACAGGCTATCCATAGGATCACCATTATCAAAGAGCAAAATATCAGAGAAAGGGGCATCTACCAATTAGATCAGGCCTTAGAACTCGTACCTTTTATCCGGGTAGTAACAGACGGTGTTTTGGGCAGCCAGATCATCATGCGTGGTGTAGGTGCAAGTAATGTCGCCATATTGATAGACGGTGTTCCTATCATCGGAAGATTGAATGGTGCATTGGATTTGTCACAGATATCTATGAAAAACGTACAGCGAATAGAAATCATTGACGGAGCGCTTTCGGCGATTATGGGCAATAATGCAGCCGGAGGCGTAATTAATATCATCACTAAAAAATCTCAAGTAGGCAAGTTTGAGTTGGCTGGACACCACCAGATTGAATCCATAAAGGCTTTTAACAATCAATTGAATATGGGGGTCAGGCTCGGCAAATTTACTTTGTCGGCTTCCGGTAGAATTTTTAATTATCATGAATATCTAACCGACAGCCTGCGATTGACTCAACCCGTAATTTATCCAAATGGAAATGCTGTCACGGAAACCAAATATCCGTGGAATTTCAAAGATCAATACAATATTGGAGGCCATATCGTTTACAGACATTCTGACCAGCAAAGGATTTTATTCAAGTATGAAAGAAACTATGAGTATATTTCGGATTATGGGCCAATCAAAAGACCAACTTTCAGACCTTATGCTGATGATGTGTTTTTTTCTACAATGCGCAATGATTATACTATAGTCTATGAAAATAAAATCAGAGACAAATACAATCTCGAGTTGACGAGTGCTTTTAATGACTTTAACAGGTTGGTGGAAAATAAAGTATATTACATTCAAACAGGGTTATTTGACAGTATAAGACAATCGAGAGATACAAGCCATTTCTACTCCTATTTTACTAGAGGTACGATAGCTTTTCCATTATCTTCGAGAGTAAGCTTAATGGCTGGTGGTAATTATCAAAAAGAATTTGGAAGCGGCGATCGCATCAAAGCGGTAAATCCGGAGCGTGATACGAAAGTATTTACTGAAGAATTAGGTATCTTTACGGATGTTAAGTACACACCTGTACAAAAAATCACACTAAACGGAACTTTACGCTTGACTATACATAATATTTATAATAACCAGTGGTCTGCATCATTCCAGACCAAATACAATCCTGTAAAAAGTCTAAGTATCCGAGCAGGATATGCGCAGGGATACCGAAGTCCGTCCCTGAAAGAGCTATTCTTAGAATTTATTGATGTAAATCACTATATACTTGGTAATTCTTATTTAACTCCGGAACGGTCACAGGATGTACAACTTACATTTGGATTTAACCCACATTCAAATTTACAATTAAACTTGAATTTATATAAGACCTGGATAAAAGACAGGATCACGCTTACTGAATTTGAAACTTTGAAGTATTCTTATGAGAATATTTCATCTTACTCTGTACACGGTATTCAGCCAGGTGTAGTTTGGAACTATAAAGGCTTTGAGTCCAAATCCGAAACAAGCCTTGGTTATTGGTCTTCTAATATAAGCTATGAAGGCCCCGCTGTTTATGGAGAAGTATTGGATTGGAATCAAACTTTCAGACTCCATGTTAAAAAGCCGGATATCCATGTCTCTTTGAACTTTAGATATGTCGGTTCACAGCCAATATTCCGGCAGATAAAAGATACGATATCTATTGACAAAATTGAAGCCTACACTTTACTCAATGTATCTATCCAAAAGTCATTTTTGAGTGATAGAATATCTGTGGTACTTGGGGCGAAAAACTTATTGGATGTTCAAACTGCTAGTGTTTCTTCAGGTGGTACTAACACATCCGGAGCGCATACGTCCTATGGAGCGAGCAGGATCAGTCAGGGAAGAAATTGTTTTGTTTCTTTAAGTTGGAGGATTTAAGCGTAAGATACCAAATAGAATCGACATGTAGTTAATTGTTTAAAAATTTGAAAAAGTATGGATTCGATTTAATGAAGAAAACAAAACTTTTCGTTTCATGGTTTGTTATGTATGCCTAAATCCTTATAATGTCTTTTTTAGTTTAGAAGAAAATTAGTTTAATTTTGCAACTTTTTTAATTGTCTGACCAAGTTCCTTATATTGATTTTCATAACCATGGCATTTGGCATGCGTCGGATGTTATTGAAATTGTTTCAGTTCATGGAGATCAAGAGAAAAAAAAGCGTTTCTATACCATTGGATTTCATCCATGGTGGACGAATCAACCTCTTTCAACTGAGCAACTGCTGCTTATAGAAGATTGCTATGTTAATGATATTTATTGTTTGGGCATCGGAGAGTTTGGATTAGATAAGCTGAAGGGTGTAGAATTGGATATACAGGCTGAAATCATGGAGCAACACCTTCAGATTGCCTCAAAGCATAAAGCACCAATTGTTCTTCATTGTGTACGTTCATTTGAAAGAGCTTTGAATTTGAGAAAAAAATACGATAATATTCCATGGGTCGTACATGGTTTTGTTCGCAACAAACAGTTGGCTCAGCAAGTATTAGATGCCGGTCTTTTTCTTTCACTGGCACCACATCACCGATTGAATTCTGTTTTTGAAGAAATGTTAAAATATGTGCCCATCGACAGGATTTTTCTAGAAACAGATAGTGAATTTAGTGTTAATATTCAGGATAGATATCGTATATTTGCAGCCCTAAAACAGAAACCCGTCGAAGAAATTAAAGAGATCATTTTTAACAATTTTAGAATTTTTTACGCTAATAAATGGAAGTACCTAAATGGCTGGAACGGACAGCATTGATTACAGGAACAGATGCAATTGAAAAATTAAGTAAGACTAAAATCCTTCTTATAGGATTAGGTGGTGTCGGAAGTTATGCTGGTGAGTTTTTAGTCCGTTCCGGTATTGGTTCAATTTATATCATTGATGGAGATACTGTAGATCCTACAAACATCAACAGGCAACTACAAGCTTTACATAGTACAGTTGGCCAATCTAAAGTGGAATTGTTAAAACAAAGATTTTTAGATATTAATCCGGACTTAGAATTACAATATTTTGATACTTTCCTTGAGCCAGATAAAATGGAATCCCTTATTAGATCACAAAATTTTGATTTTGTATTTGATTGTATTGATAGTGTTACACCTAAATTAATATTGTTAAAAACTGCTTTATCTGTAAATAGTACTGTTATAAGCGCCATGGGGGCAGGAGGGAAATTAGATCCTTCTAGAATTAGGGTAGGGGATATTTCTGAAACAACTGAATGCAAATTTGCTCGTATGCTTCGGAAACGTCTGAGACGAGAAGGTATAAAAATAGGATTTACAGCCGTTTATTCTAAAGAAGTCCAACCCAAAAGTGCACTCCAATATACAGACGGCCGTAACTATAAAAAATCATATTACGGTACGATTTCGTATATGCCAGCTTTATTTGGGCTTACAATGGCGTCGGAAGCTATCCGTAGAATTATTCAATAATATCGCCTTATTTTTTGCTTGCTTGAAGCGTACAATTATCGTCTAAAGTGATTGGTGGAATTTTAAGGCCTTGATAATCAACTGTGTCTTTTGAAATTAATTTTAACTTCATAGGTCCCTCAAGGAATCTTGTATCCTTACTCAATGAAAAACTTGATTGGATTCCTAAGTCTACAGTTATGATTTTGCTTTCTGTAGCAAGGGGCACAATATTCTTTAAATCTGCTTGAAAATTTGGTATTAAAGTATCCACAACAACCGTATCTTTACTAATTATTTTTCCAAAAAAATGGATATTTGTTGATGAACTTGTAATGTAAAATGCAATCTGATTTTTGTTGACATCTGTTTTGATTTCCAATACTGCATCTGAAAATAAAGCTGAGGACTGGTCACAAGCAACATTGATTTCATATGGACTTGTAAAACGAGATTGATAATAGCAATTACCATTGTCAATATTTGCACTTGCATTAAAATTAGCAGCAGTCGGATCAGTACAACCCTGAATATCAGTTAGATCATCATCGTTATCTTTTTTACAACTAATAAAGATAAGACCGGATAATAGAAATAAAAACAAAAGGTTTTTAATAGAACGTATAATCATTTTTTTATTATTTTTTATTTTCCAAATAATTAACATAATTCAAATCGCCTAATCTTATTCTAAGATTTACTTTGCTGGCTTTTTCGATATTACGTTCCATTTTACAGAAAAAAGGGAGCATATCGATATCGTTTTGAGGCTTTGCTAGCAATGAATTTACAAAATGGATTTTTGGTTTGAAATCCAATCTAAAATTGGATGAAATTTCAACAGTTTTATTTTGTACTAAATAGTTAAATTGGCAAAATACCTTAGTATTTATAAGTATATAGAAAAAAATAAAAATGAATTTAATTATGTTGTACATGATTTTCCTGCCATTTTTGTTTTTTACTTCCCTGATACATGTCATATCTGCAAAAGTGAGAATTGATCTCACCATTTAGTAATTTAAACTTTGTTTTTGCTTTCAAACCGATATGTTTTATAGCTTCAAGGTGCCCAGATAAAATCCAAACGGTACAATTGGTAAAAGCACGTTTTAGCTTATCACCAATATCTTTATAGAAAGTTAAAATATCGTTTTCTTTCATACGCGCATCATAAGGTGGATTAAATATCACGGTTGCATCTTCGAAGCCTTCCTGAAAGAAAAAGTCTTCCTGCGTTACATGGATAAATGGACTAAGACCAGCGTTTCTGATATTTTCTTTTGAAATATTTACTGCCAATGAAGAAACATCAAAACCCAAAATTCTTGGGATATTTTGAAGATTCGTTTTGTTTTTAGCTTCATTACAGATTTCAGTCCACAGTTCTAAATCAAAATTTCGCCACTTTTTGAATGCGAATGGTCTGTCGTAATCTTGGGGCGGAATATTTCCTGCTATTTTTGCAGCTTCACATAATATCGTGCCCGAACCGCACATTGGATCAATCAGTTGTGATTTTCCATCCCAACCGCTTAAAATAATCATACCGGCAGCGAGCACTTCATTTAGAGGTGCATTTACTTGTTGCGTTCTATAGCCGCGCATGTGTAGAGACTTACCACTACTGTCTAGGCTCAATGTAACCGTATTTTGGCGGATGTGAACATTTATCCGGATATCAGGGGTGGTTGTGTCAACATTTGGTCTCGCACCAGTTTTTTCCCTGAATCGATCTACAATAGCATCTTTAACTTTAAGTGCTATATAATTACTATGTCTGAATATCGTAGAATTAACAACGCTGTCGATTGCAAAAGTGTTATCTATTCCAAAATAATCCTCCCATTTAAATTTGAAAACTTGGTTGTATAAATCTTTGTCGTCCACAACGTCAAATTCCTGTAAAACAACTAAAATTTTTAGTGCAGTTCTTAGGTGTAAATTAGCACGATAGAGTAGATCCTTGTTTCCTTCACAAGTTACAGCCCTTTTTAGAATATCTACGGGAGCATCCGTTAATGCTTCCAATTCAGATTTTAGAATATTTTCTAATCCTTCCTGCGTTTTTAAAATTAGTCTCAAATTATTGCAAATCATTAAAATTATTGGAAAGTATTATCCACCACATTCATGTCTGAGTTTTTCAATCAAAATATTCCACATCGATTTTAATTCATCTACTTCGTCGTCATCGCAGAATTCTGTGATTTCTAATATCGTTTCATTTGTGACGTCAGATTTATATATTCTGAATTCTAAAAACTCATCTTCGTCATCGGCATCATCCCATTTAAACCTAACTCTTTCGTCTTCGATATCATCAATCATATGTGCCTGTTCCTGGCTACCTGCCCAATGAAATGTAAAAGTATCATTGGTAATATCTACCTCATCACAATACCATCTTACCAGACAGGTATTTGTGGTGATAAAAGTATAAAGTATCGTTGGTGATGCTCTGAATATATACTCTAAGTCAACTCGAACTCTTTTGGATGCCATATTATATAAAAAAATTGGTACATTTATTGAATAAATATCAGAACTGCTTCAAATTAAAATTGAATCAGGGCGCAATTAATAAAAAAGTATTCATTTAACAAAAAAAAATGAACTTTTTTTAGTGATAATTAATTATTAGTCATATATCTAGTGATGTAAATACATCATTTTTTAAATAGCAATTTTTATTTTGTGTGTTTTTTATGAAGGGATATTGATTTGTATGCATAAAACAAATTTGATTACAAATAAAGAAATTAAACCTTTTAGTAATTAAATTGTATTTACATAGCTGATATACAAAGTTACTATTCTTAATACGAATATTTTTTAAAAAGTATATACATATTTTATAATATATTGAACGAGCATGAGACAATTAAAAATTACCAAATCAATTACGAATAGGGAGAGTCAGTCCTTAGAAAAGTACCTCCAAGAAATCGGGAAGGTGGATTTGCTTACTCCAGAAGAAGAAGTGGATTTGGCTCAAAAAATTAAAATCGGCGACCAAGAAGCATTAGAAAAATTAACCAAAGCTAATCTAAGATTTGTGGTCTCTGTTGCTAAACAATATCAAAATCAGGGTCTTTCTTTAAGTGACTTAATCAATGAGGGGAATTTAGGACTTATTAAAGCCGCTCAACGTTTTGATGAAACGCGTGGATTTAAATTTATTTCTTATGCTGTATGGTGGATTAGACAGTCTATACTTCAAGCCTTGGCTGAGCAATCTAGAATTGTAAGACTGCCATTAAACAAGGTGGGTTCGCTTAATAAAATTAATAAAGCTTTTTCTGAATTAGAGCAAGAATACGAACGAGAACCATCACCAGAAGAATTGGCTGATTTACTTGAAATTCCAACAGAAGAAGTCGAAACAACCCTAGGGGTTGCTTCTAGGCACGTGTCAATGGATGCCCCATTTATTGACGGTGAAGATAATTCATTGTTAGATGTATTAGAAAATAACAGTACACCAGATACAGATGCTGCGCTTGAATACAGAGATTCATTGCGTAAAGAGATTGAACGATCATTAAACACGCTTACTGACCGTCAGGCAGATGTTATTAAATTGTATTTTGGACTCGGTATTGAGCATCCAATGTCGCTTGAGGATATTGGTGACCAATTTGGACTTACTCGCGAGCGTGTACGTCAGATTAAGGATAAAGCTATCAATAAACTTAGATCTGTAAATAGAAGTAAATTACTCAAAAATTATTTAGGAACCTGATCTCCTAAACCCTTTGGTTTTTAATTAACAACCAAAGGGTTTTTTTATTATAAGAAGTTTTCTAACGTAGCACTTTAAATGTTTTTATATTCGTTTCCGGATTTAATTCATGTAGATTTGAATTGGAAATTCAGGATGTAAAGACTTTTTATGGTTAGTGGCTATTTCATTTTTATTGATTTAATCAAATTTTTTCTACGTATTTTATCAAATGAGATTTTTGAATTCTCAAAACATATTTTTTTTAATGTGTATTTTTTACCACTTGGCACAATTTTTTGTATATAAGTATAGCGTCTAATTAACAGGATTGTTGTACCTTTACGCAGTTTTTTAGATGCTTAAGTATTTTGATATATAGTTATTTTATTATATATGTTTCATATTCAGATACTTTATGTTTGTTATTTCCTGATATTAAATCGATTTTGTGTTGAAAACACGGACTTTGTTAAATATAAAAATCTTAATTGTTGCTTTTCTAAGTACGGTTATTGTAAGTCAATCCACAGCGCAGTGTAATTTTACAGATGCACCTTTAGGTGAAATTTGTGAAACTGCAGAGTATATCTGTGGAAGTAAACTGAATGGCTATGTAGGAAGATTAAGAGTTAAGAACATAACAGAAGTATTTTGGAATAACTCGCCTAATAATCCTAAAGCCGGTGTTTGTAATAGTGCCGGACAGTTTGACAACACATCTTGGTTTTCATTTACAGCATGTAGCAAAGAAGTACATTTAAGAATTCATTTTAATAATTGTTCACAGCCACAGGGTAATATTGGCGATACAGGGATACAGACCGGTTTATATTCCGAATGTAGGAAAACAAGCAGTGTAGCGTGTCTAGATGCAGTTGGTGCCGCTTCAGGTGTAGTCGATTTGCAGTATAATAATTTTGTTCCGGGACAGTTAGTATATTTCGTATTGGATGGATACGCAGCGTCTGTATGCGATTTTACTATTGAAGTGATTGCTGGATTGGATACGACGCCTGTGATTCCGCCAGATCCCTCAACGCTGGAAGCCGGATATATAACAGGTCCTGCACAAATTTCATGCAATCAAAAATTCACACCTATCAATTTTAATTTGTTAGAGCCGGAAAGAACGGTTAGCTTTAATAATTCATGTGCACCGCCACCCAATTTCAATCCAATTGACAGTGTTTGTTATTCATGGTGGGTATCACCAGCTACTGGATGGAATTTTTACAACAATGTATCGACCGGGAAATCAGCACAGATTGTATTTAATGAACCGGGTACATATACCATTTATGCTCAAACAAATTTCAACCCTTTTTATGTAGGAAGTTGTGCAAATGCTGCATCAGGTAATATTAATTCATGGACAGTAACCGTTTTACCAGAAAATATTCTTACACCAGCACCTGAATATATTTGTCCAGGTGAATCGCGTGTTTTTTGTGGGCAACAAATAACCCATGATACCTTGATCATTTGTGATGAAGATCCTTGTAATATCATTTATCAGCAATTTATAATAAAGAATAATACCTATAATGATATGGGCATTATTCATCTTTGTAATGGAGGAAGTTTTGAGTTTCAAGGTGTTCGATATGATTCACCTGGCAATTATCAAGTTATTGATGACATTGATTGTGCGGTTATTCATCAATTTGCAATTCAAGTCCTTGATATAAACATAGAAATACAATCTGTAACAAGGACTTTAGATTGTAATCATCCTTTTATAAATCTTAATGCTGAAATTAATATTCCTTCAGGAAGTACGATTGACTATAAGTGGTTAGATGATAAAAATAGACTTCAGGGCACAAATAGAACTTTACAAGTCAATTCACCCGGGGTCTATACTTTACAAATAGAAGTGAATTATAATGGTGGTGTATGTACAGCAACAGAACATATTACAATAAATACTGATTTTAGTAAACCAGAAATTGTTGCAAGTATTCCGGTTGTAAGATGTCAGTTTCCTAATGAAAGACCAACCATATTTGTTTCATCTCTAAATGGATATAGTTCAGCTATATGGACGACACCAACTGGTACTATTTTAAATAGTTTGAATATTAGGGTTGACTCAGCTAATGTCGTTACAGGCAAGCCATATGTACTTCACCTTGTGGGAATAAATGGTTGTGTACTAGATACAAGTTTCGTTTTGCAATCCAATTTTGAAAGTGCCAGATTAGAGCTAAGAGGTGATGATTTGACATGTAAAATGCCAATTGTTACTATTGAAGCTAAACCGAATACTTCTATTGATTCTATCCGCTGGAATAAAATATCTCCCGATCAGAAATTTTACGGAAGTCATCTATCAAAACTAACGCACGAGGTAAATGAACCCGGAGTGTATCGTGTTGATGTTATGGCTTCATCAAGTAAGTGCTGGACAAGTGAAGAGATATCTATTGGAGAAAATATGATATATCCGCAATTTACGTTTGATGATGTACTAAAATGGAATTGTAATACCAATAGCATTGATATCAATCCGGTTACATCGCCCAGCCCTTCTGTAAATTATCGATGGAGTACGAGTTCAGGTAATATTTTGACCGATAGAAACACATTAAACATTGTCATAGGTAGTCCGGGTGTATATCGTTTAACCGGTATTGATACCGATAACGGATGTGTGAAGAGTGAGGATTTAATTGTTGAAGAAGAGACCAATAAGCCTTCAAATATTATCATAGAAACAGCACATATTAGTTGTTTTAACGAACAAAATGGTGTGTTATTGATAAATGGTACTGAAGGTGGATTTCAACCCTATACGTATTATTTGAATAATCAGCCATTGTTTTATTCAAATATCACTGACTTGCCTAAAGGGAATTATACGCTTGAAGTTAGAGACAAATACGATTGTGTAACTATTGAGCATTTCGATATTGACGAGCCGGAAGTTTTTGAAATAGAAACAGATGGACAAATAACGGTTGATTTTAACGAAGCAGAGACCATTGGATTTACAACCAATTACCCAATTAGTGAAATTGAATCTATCTTATGGATAGATGAGTCAGGTAATGTCATTGGAAATGATTTTACTTTGGATATAACGACAACATTACCTAAATTTATCTCACTTGAAGTAACCACAATAAATGGGTGTCAATCAAAAGCGCAAATTCGGGTATCCGTTAATAATGATATGAAGGTATATTTTCCTAATATCTTTAGCCCTAATGGGGATGGGGTAAATGACCGTTTGATTATATTAAAGAATAAAATACCGGCAACTTTCCACAAGTTGGCCATTTACGACAGATTAGGAAATATGGTTTATCTTGACAATAAACCTGATTTTGAATCCGGTGATGAAGGGTGGGATGGTACTTTCCGTGGCCAATATGTATTACCAGGAGTATACGTAATCGTCGTAGAGTATTCCGATTTTACAGGAAAACTTCAGGTTTTAAAACAAGATTTGACAGTAATCAGGTAATTTTCTATTCATAAAATCTAAACGATTCAGCATCAAACACACCTAAGTCACTGATCTTAATCTTAGGTATCACTAATAATGCCATAAACGACAATGTCATAAATGGAGCTTCGAGTTGTGATCCATATTGCTTTGCAAAATTGCTGATTTCTTCATAAGCTGGACCAATGATTTCGACCGGTTGGTTACTCATTAAGCCTGCAATAGGCAATGATATATGTTTTGATGTTTGATGTGTCACAGCAGATAATCCTCCTTTGGATTGAATTAATAGATTTACTGCTTTAGCTAAAAGTTGATCGTCATCACCTACAGCAACAATATTGTGAGAATCATGTGCAACAGATGAAGCAATAGCACATCCTTTCAGACCAAAGTTCTTGATAAAACCAACAGCTGGTTTTGCATCCTGATACCGGTTGACCACACAAATCTTTAAGATGTCATTTTTCGAGTCAACGAGTAGATGGTTTTCATTGTATGGAAGCTTTGTAAAAAACGTATCTGTTATCAACATCTTGTCAATAGCAACGATGACCGGCTTTTCCTGATCCTTATTTTCAACCATTAAATCTGATGCTTGAATTTCCTGACAATCAAAATTATTAATGCTTGAAAGTTTTTTTACGGGAAGGCAGGATTGTCCATTTTTAGCAACAGATTTTCCATTTATGAACGTTTCTAAAATCTTAAAATTTGTCAAATTGTCCACAATTATAAAATCAGCTGGATCGCCAATTTTTAATTGTCCAACCGGAATTTTATAATGTTCGATAGGATTAATACATGCGATTTGTAAAACATCAAACAAGTCATATCCCATATTTAGTGCTCTTTTAACAAGCAAATTGATATGGCCTTTAATTAAATCATTTGGATGTTTATCATCGCTACAAAACATGACTTTGTTCGGATTTGAAGCGATTAAGGGATGTAATGCATCAAAATTCTTTGCTGCAGAACCTTCACGGATGATAATTTTCATTCCGTAGCTTAGTTTTTCCAGGGCTTCATCCAATTCAAAACACTCGTGGTCGGTGCTTATCCCATAAGAAATATATTTTTTTGCTAATTCACCTCTTAAGCCAGGCGCATGACCATCTATTGGTTTGTTGTACTTTTTTGCCAATTTTATTTTTTCATGAACTTCCTTATCATTATACAATACACCTGGATAATTCATCATCTCGGAAAGATACCAAATATCTTTTAATTGTAATAAGTGGTCAATATCGGAAGATTTAATTACGGCACCTGCGTTTTCAAACGTTGTTGCAGGTACGCATGACGGAGCGCCCCAGAATATTTTAAGAAGTGCATCTTTACCATTTTGAATCATATAATTAATACCATCAATTCCATTTACATTAGCAATTTCGTGCGGATCTGATATCGTTGCAACTGTCCCATGAATTAAAGCTGCTTTTGCAAATTCATAAGGTGTGACCATGGAACTTTCTATATGGATATGTGCGTCGATAAATCCGGGAAGAATGTAATGATTGACTTCTGTAGGTACTTGTACAATCGATTCAATCTTGCCGGCATTGTTCATATGAACAGCACCCTTAAAAATTGTTCTTTTTTTTATATCAATTATATTTCCTTCTATAGTATACATATCCTGATTTTAGTAATGTAAAGCTAAATATTTTTTTAACTAAAATAGATTAAACATCAGTTTTTATTAATTATGCATACTATTTTTTATGAAAATTTGATGAATTTAGTTTATTTGAGTGTTTTGAAATTTTGGCGATATATTAATTTGATCGCTATTTTCTGAATCATGAAAACTGCACAAATTTTTATATAAATACGCGTCAGGTTTTAAGTTGCAATTTTTTTGTGAAGCGTTTTAGAATGTATAAGCGTTGTTTGTCCATTTGTAATAATATTTTTTTAAATTATCTCATACTTTACTTCCGTTTATACGTTGTATATTTATCAGCTTTCTGTAAAATGTATTATATTTGCTTAATTTTAAAATAAACTGACTCTTGAACCTTAATAATCTTCGTTTAATTTCATGGATTGTTATCGGTAATATCGTTATAACGGCATTAATGATATGCGGTTATCATTGGTTTGCCTATGATTATGATAAAATTGATGCGTCAATTTACAGGAAAGCGGTTCAAGTTGCTGAAAATGATATTTTATTCTCAAATAAATTTTTAAGTTTGAGTCAATCAGCAGTACCTTCAGATTTTATTATTGCTTCGGAGATAAGTCGCAAAGCTGTTGTTTTTATTAAGACGGATGCAAAATCTGTAAATAGTAATGACAAGTCTCTCTTTTCATTAACTTCAGGTTCCGGAGTTATTTTGACGGCAGATGGTTATATCGTTACGAATTACCATGTTGTTAGAGATGCTACAAAGATTGAAGTTACCCTTCACGATAATCGAGTATTTGATGCCAAAATCGTGGGAAGTGATTCCAATACTGACTTGGCCTTATTAAAGATCGTTGCAGAAAATCTCTATTTTCTGACTTTCGCTAATTCGGATTCCTTACAAGTAGGTGAATGGGTTATGGCTGTAGGTAATCCATTCAGATTGCAATCTACTGTTACTGCGGGCATAGTCAGTGCAAAAGCGCGTAGTATAAATCTGTTAGAAAGTCAAGGTATAGAGTCATTTATTCAAACGGATGCAGCTGTTAACCCAGGCAATAGTGGTGGAGCATTGACAAATACACGAGGCGAGTTGGTTGGAATTTGTACAGCAATAGAGAGTAATTCTGGACGATATGAAGGTTTTTCATTTGCAATACCCTCTAATTTGGTTCGCAAGGTTGTTTCGGATTTAAGAAGCTTTGGTGTTGTTCAATGGGGTTGGTTAGGGATTGAAGTACAAAATGTCACGGCAACCCTAGCTGACGAATTAACGTTGCCAGAAGTTAGTGGTGTACTGGTTGCAGCGGTTAATAAAGATAGTGGGGCGGAGGCAGCGGGCCTTAAATATAATGATGTCATCATATCAGTTGAAGACGTTAAAACGTCTAATACATCTGAATTTATGGAACGTATTGGAAATTATAAACCGGGAGATAAGGTGCATTTAAAAGTTTTTAGAAATGGTAAATCTTTAATACTGGAAGCCATACTACGCAACCGATTAAACACAACAGAAATGATTGGAACGTTGAGTGATGGCATTTTTAAAGAATTGGGTATAGAAGTTAGGGATGCAGATAAGTATGAAAAAGCTATATTTGCCCCTAAAGGCGTTATAGTTGTGAGTGTACAGCTATTTTCTATCATAGGAAATACGAAGATGGAGCCAGGATACGTCATCACTAAAGTGAATAATACAGAAGTTACATCAGCACTCCAGCTCTATAAATTACTTGAATCATTAAGGAGTCAAACTGTTGTTTTTGATGGGTATTATCCAAAATTACCGGGTGAATATCCTTATACATTTATGAATCCGAAATAATTTAAAAATTAAATCAAAATCATGCAAAATAACAATATCGAGTTTAATATTAATGAAGACGCAATGCTGCTTAAAATAGCAGAAATGCACCATAAAATTGATAAAATCGTTTTAGGTGGTGGCAAAGCAAGAATTGCAAAGCAGCATGAAGAAGGTAAAATGACAGCGCGTGAGCGCATCAAGGCCCTCATCGATACCAATAGTTATTTTTTTGAAATTGGCGTTTTTGCAGGATATGAAATGTATGAAGAACACGGTGGTTGCCCAGCTGGAGGTGTTATAGCCGGTTTAGGTTATGTGGAAGGGAGACTATGTATGATTGTAGCTAATGACGCTACAGTAAAAGCAGGGGCTTGGTTTCCAATAACAGGTAAGAAAAACCTGAGAGCTCAGGAAATCGCAATGGAAAATCGCATTCCTATCATATATCTTGTGGATAGTGCCGGCGTATATCTCCCAATGCAAGATGAAATTTTCCCTGATAAAGAACATTTTGGTCGTATTTTTCGCAATAATGCAAAGATGTCTTCGATGGGCATCCCTCAGATATCGGCGATAATGGGTAGTTGTGTCGCCGGCGGAGCGTATTTGCCTATTATGTCTGATGAAGCTTTAATTGTGGATGGTACTGGATCCATATTTTTAGCAGGGCCTTATTTAGTAAAAGCTGCAATAGGTGAAGATGTAGATCAGGAGACGCTAGGTGGAGCATCGACACATTGTGAAATTTCTGGTGTAACAGATTATAAGATGCCTGATGATGCAACTTGCCTCAAAACGATAAGAAAGTTAATCTCAAAACAAGGTGCATTTCCTAAGGCTGGTTTTGACAGGAATAAACCTAAGCCACCGGCTTTGAAAATGACAGAAATATCAGGGCTATTTCCTGAAAACCCAACGAAGCCTTACGATATGCTCGAAATATTAAAGCGAATTGTAGATGATTCTGAATTGACGTTGTATAAGGAGGATTATGGAAAAACAATCATTTGTGCCTATGCACGTATTGACGGATGGGCGGTAGGTATTGTTGCCAATCAGCGTTTAGTATCGAAATCTAAAACCGGTGAAATGCAGTTTGGAGGTGTTATATATTCGGATTCGGCCGATAAAGCTACCCGGTTTATTATGAATTGCAATCAAAAGCGCATTCCATTGGTTTTTGTACATGATGTGACGGGTTTTATGGTTGGTAAAAGATCTGAACACGGCGGAATAATTAAAGACGGTGCCAAGATGGTCAATGCTGTTGCCAATTCAACTGTTCCTAAATTTACGGTTATTGTCGGAAATTCATTTGGTGCAGGTAATTATGCTATGTGTGGTAAAGCTTATGATCCTAGGTTAATTGTAGCATGGCCAACTGCAAAAATAGCGGTTATGGGTGGTACACAAGCTGCAAAAGTATTAACTCAAATTCAGGTTTCTACGCTAAAAAAGAGAGGAGAAGCACCTGACCCAAAGGCTGAGCAAGCATTATTTGAAAGTATCAAAGCCCGATATGACCATCAAACAACACCATATTATGCAGCTTCCAGATTATGGGTGGACGCCATCATAGACCCAAGAGAAACACGCAATTTTATTTCTATAGGAATTGAGATGGCTGACCATGGTATAATTGAGAAATTTAATCCGGGCGTTTTGCAGACATAATGATTACTATTTTGATTTTCAAGGTGGTTTTATTGCGCAGGATATCATGCATTTAATATGATGTTCAGTCTAACGACTCTGGTGCTTATTTTACTTGATAAATTAGATTCCTATTTTTTAATGGTAAGTAGGAATATGTAGAAAATACATTAATTATTTTGCATTAAAAATGCTTGTTTCATCTTTTTGATAACTTCTAAATAGTAATTGTCTTTTTGTAATTCCGTATATTGTTCATAGAATTCTATTCCAACGTTTGGAAAGTGGATTAACATAAATTTATAGTAAAGATAGTTTTTGATGTATTGATTGCGAAAGTTTTTTGAAATGAACTCAAATTGTTGCTGAATGAGTGGAGTATTTGATGTTGTATCAGTCACTATATCGGTGTCGAAATGTACATAAAATTCAACATAGCGCTTGAGGAAGTCCCTAAAAGAAGGTACTAACAACATTTGATCGTCATCAAGCTCCATGTTTTGTAGAAATGTATCATAAGTATCGGATAAAATCAGTACACTATCCGGTAACAATTCATTGTATATTTCAGGATAACGAAGTTTTAGTATGGCTGCATCATAAGCAATCTCGTCTATGATTATATCAGCAAAAACTTCATTGAAAGGTTCGTGCTTTTTTTGGAAGTCTTGTTGAAAATTTACAAGGTTTTGAGTGTAGTCTTCAATTTTTTTCATGAAATTGTTTTCAGAAAGCATGAATACCTGGTCCATACTGTCTTTGATAAGTGCTTTTTTATAATTAAGAAATTCTTGTAGAAAATTATTTTCATAATTGTGATTACTAACAATTTCAAAAGTTTGTAAATCAGAAAATTCTAACGAAATATGATCACCAGGTTCAAGATAAAAGAATTTGGATATACTGTCTAGTACTATACTGTAAATACCGGCTTGGGATAATTTGTCTTTAAATATAAAACTGTTGTTGTTTGAATTAGTAATATAAATCTCATCTGTTTTACCTCTGAATATTACAAAAGGGGAATGGATTAATTCAGATATATTCCCATCAATAATAGTGATTTGAGGAGTAAAATACTTTTTACCCTTCTTACAGCCAATGGTAGAAACGGCTAAAACAGATAAAATGACTATCGCTAAACAAAAATGCTTGTTCATGAACTGGGATGGGTATTATAAATCACAAAATTAGGACATTATAAGTACAGACAATTCTATACAATTATTTATTTGTATAATTTAACAAAGATTAACAGATTTCTTATTTTTAAATCACATAATTGAGTTATAAATCAATTAAAAAAATTAAATATTATTATTTTGGAAACATTATTGTATTGTAAACTGTCTAAAGATTTATACTTTTGCGTTCCAAAAAATAAAAAACAATAAATAATTACATGAGGACTAAACTCTCGCATTTTAAATTTGATCTTCCAGAAGAACTTGTAGCTCAGTTTCCTGTAGAAGAAAGGGATCAGTCAAGATTAATGGTTGTTGACAGAGCAAAGGGAACTATAGAGCACAAAATATTTAAGGATGTGCTGGATTATTTTGATGACGGCGATGCAATCATATTTAACAATACCAAAGTTTTTCCAGCCAGATTATATGGTAATAAGGAAAAAACAGGTGCTCAGATAGAAGTTTTTTTATTGAGAGAATTAAATTCTGAGACCAGACTTTGGGATGTACTAGTAGATCCTGCTCGTAAGATTAGGGTAGGCAATAAGTTGTATTTTGCAGATGATAAAGGTAATGATTTGCTCGTTGCTGAGGTTGTTGACAATACTACATCAAGAGGGCGTACTATCAGATTCTTTTTTGATGGTACGGATGAAGAATTTAAGAACAATTTAAAGATATTGGGCACGATGCCATTGCCTAAATACATTACAAGGTCACCTGAAAAACTTGATTTAGAAAGGTATCAGACCGTGTATGCAAAGGAAATCGGAGCTGTAGCAGCACCAACAGCAGGGCTGCACTTTTCTAAGGAATTGATGAAAAGACTCGAATTGAAAGGGACAAATCTTGCAGAAGTTACTTTACACGTCGGCTTAGGCACTTTCCGTGGCATTGATGTCGAAGACCTATCTAAACATAAAATGGATGCGGAATATTATAATATTCCAGACCACGCGGCAGAAATCGTCAACAAAGCCAAAGAAAGCAATTCGAGAATCTGTGCTGTAGGTACTACATCCATGCGTACAATCGAATCATCTGTATCGGCTCAGGGTTATTTAAAAGCCTCAGCTGGTTGGACGAACCTATTTATATATCCTCCATATGATTTTAGTATTGCCAATAGTATGATAACGAATTTCCACTTACCCAAAACCAGTTTGATTATTATGGTCGCTGCTTTTGGTGGATACGAACTTATTATGGAAGCATATCATGAAGCCATCAAGGAGAAATATAGATTTTTTAGTTATGGTGATGCCATGTTGATTATTTAAATTCGTACGTAATTTTTTAATTGAAAAGCTTATATAACGTAACTAATTTTTCAAATTTACGTTGTAAGATTTGTATTAGATTGATTATTTTTTTTAAATTAATTAAAATTCAACAATTTGACCTATGTATTGGACATTAGAGTTAGCCCACAATCTTGAAGATGCACCATGGCCTGCAACCCGTGATGAATTGATTGATTATGCTATCAGATCAGGTGCTCCGCTTGAAGTAATTGAAAACCTTCAGGAATTAGAAGACGAATTTGAAATATATGAGTCTATGGAAGATATCTGGCCTGATTACCCTCGTAAAGATGATTTCTTATTTAATGAAGAGGAATATTAATTTTGACCATAAATAAGTGATAAAAAGCCCTGATTTAAGTGAATATTTAGGGCTTTTTTTTTACACTTAAATCGTAAGCACTTGGAATTAAACAAAAATCCTAAAGTTTTTATCATTGCCATTGATGGATATTCATCTTGTGGTAAATCTACATTGGCACGTCAATTAGCTAATCACCTGAAATTTATTTATATTGATTCAGGTGCCATGTATCGTGCAGTAACCCTTTATTTTTTAGAAAAAGGTGTCGATATAAATGATGCTTCAGCCGTGTCTGATGCACTTGGTCAAATTCGTATTTCATTTGATAATTCTAAAGGCAATAATTTAACGCTTCTAAATGGTGTTCATGTCGAAGATAAAATCAGAAGTTTAGACGTTTCTAAGAGCGTTAGTGAAGTCGCTGCGATCTCAGCAGTTCGCAAAAAAATGGTCGCGTTACAGCGTGTTATGGCGCGTGAACATAGTGTCATAATGGATGGAAGGGACATTGGAACGGTTGTCTTTCCGGATGCAAATATTAAGTTATTTCTTACAGCAGACGATATGGTTCGTGCGCAAAGAAGATATGACGAATTGAAGTCTAAAGCCAACCACGATAAAATTTCTTTAGAAGAAGTATTGGCAAATATAAAGCATAGAGATGAAATAGATACCTCTAGAGCTGATAGCCCTTTAGTAATGGCAGCCGACGCTATTCTTATTGATAATACACATTTGACAGTGGACGGACAATTTGAATTAGCGCTTAGTTATATCCTTAAAAAGCGCACAATAGATTAGGATTACATTTTAATATAAATTCTTGTAATTAGTATTATATGGATAATATCCAATTACACGATCATAGAGGTCGCCTAGACTTTTAATGTAAATGAATACGTAATAATCATTTTCGGTTTCATTCCAACTCCCTTCCATTGACGGAATGTCTATGTTGCCATTGTCATCTACTATAGCGTAGTAATAATTGTAATATCCTTGTTTTAAAAATAAATTTGAAACGAACATATCTCTCCCGTTGTCAAATTTCATCATATACTGATCGCTAGGTGTCCAATTATTGAATGCACCTAATATGTAGATATTTTGGTTAGGTTTTAAATCAAAACCATAGTCAAGATAAACGGTAACATAAGCATAGTCAGAATAGATATTTCTATCTTCGGGCCTATTAGACGAAATAGAACGAAGTGTGGAAGCGGATAAAGTTCCATTGAGTTCGTTTAAGATCGATTCGATTTCAGGTGTACTTATAGAGCTACCCAAGCCTAATATGGAAGATCCCCCGACTTGTTCCCAGTTTTCAATAAAAAACCTTCCATTAAAATCGAAAATCGCAATATGGTTTTTTGTCGTTCTCGGGTATGTTGTTTCCAATATAATATCCGTGCCATCTTTTTTTCGATCAATAAACTTGACACCACGACCTACCCGAAAAAACGACCTGATATCAAATTCCCTGTATTCGGCATTTCCCCACCATTCAAAAGAACCCAATTTGTTGAATTTTAGTACGTTATTGCCAAAGATATTGGGCTTTGACATTTTTTCAGAGCCCCAGTTTTCATTTTGTAAAGCGACAACGGTTACATCTTGTAGCGGATTATTTATTCTTAAATTATCAGTAAAGACTGAAACAGAAATTTCCTGCTTGTAGCGAATATTTGCCACATCTGATGGATAGATATCATTAACTTCGACTTTTACAATATCTTCATTTACAATGAACCTGCGTGTCAAAACAGGGTTTTGAATATCATCTTCGTATATAACGAGTAGATAATTTCCAGAAATTTTTAATTTGGTATCTTTGTTTGGAAAGTTTTGCCAATAATGCAAATATTGAATCCTTGTATTTGAGGAATAATCATAGTTTCTAAGTCTTTCATCATTAAAACCATTTAAATAATCCAGTTCACGCATGTCAGATGGTGTCCAATCCCGATTACAATGAATAATCCGATAGTATAAATACTTTTCCTGATTGCTTAAGTCATCAAATTTAAGTACCAAATGATCTGCGGAACCTAATCTGATAACGGGAAATGCAGAAGGCAAACCGTTTAATTCAAGCGTTACAGTGGAAATATCAGGTGAGTATTCTTTATTTATAAATTCAAAATTGTCATTGTCTGAGGCAATAGATAAATTGCTGATAAATAAAGCAATAAGGAATAAAAAGTTTTTCATGATTTTTAAATATTGTGCAATATTGAAATAAAACGTTTATCAGAATTTGATTAGTGTTAAAATTGATTTAATTAGAATTGGACATACTGTTTAGCTCTGATTTGATTTCATCCTGGACCCGATCTACTCTATCAAGCGTCTTGCCTTCAAATTCAAGCAATTTGTCAAATTCTATAAAATTAGATTCGATTTTAAAGCGGATACGTCTGGTATAATCTGTCAATATATCTGTAACTTCCTGCTGCATTTTACTGCGTCCTTTTTTAATTTCTATTTCAAATTTTGATAAAACTTTACTTCTGTTAAGACCTAAAGTAACTCCAGCAAATAAGACGCCGATCGTAGTGAGTACTCCTCCGGTGATGTCAAATACTGCTCCTTGGGCTACTGCTGCCAAGATAACACCGACGATTGCGATACCGCTACCAGCTACAAGATTGGGTGCCATTTTGGAAGATTCGGTCATCATTGTTTCATCGTAGAAGTTTTCTGCTGTATTCATAAATTGACTAAAGGTCTGCTGTAAATCTTTAAGCACATGAATTCTTTTTTCAGCAATATCAGCAAAAATTTCATCATTGTTTTTTAGAATGGTTTCCGAATTTCTAAGTCTTGCGTCAACTAATTTTCCCATAAGTTGGATATGTTCTGCAACATCAATGATACCACTTTGAAGTTTCTCGCGTAGTGATGTATTAAGTTGTAGTTCGAAATCTTTCGCTTGTGTAGTTAACCATTCTTTAAGTCCTGCTTCCTTACCAAATATTGAAGAAAATGATCTTTTTAATACGCTACCAAAAGATAATCCATTACTTAAATCATTTAGTTTTTTTCGAGTGATATCGTCATAAGTGTACATAAGATTTTCGGTTAGTAAACCGATTTGTTTTTCAGTTTTTTGCTGTTGATCTTCGATTAAATTGCCGATATCTTTTCTAAATAAAACATCCGACTCATACTGTTTTTTTCTGTTGGTAAGGCTGTTGTTTAACTTTTGTTGAATCATCAAAAGTGTTGTAACATTACTTTGAAATTTAAGTATAGGTGCCTTGCCACCAGTGATATGATTTGCAATATAGGATTTAATCTCTTTAAAACCTGAAATATCATGGTAATTGTCTTGTTCAAGTTTTGCTGAGACCGCAAAAACAATTGGATCATGGATGCCTTTCATTTTAGCATGGTCGATGACACCCTGGATATTGACTTGTAAATCCGATGCTTGAACAAGATCTTTTTGTTGCAGTACAAAAATGATTTTTCTATGCCATTCAGCATTTATAAAATCAAAAAATTCCCACGAAGATTGCCGATATGGATTTTTAGCTTCAAAGACGAAGATAATTAAATCTGCATAAGGAATAAAACGCTCAGTAATCTCCTGATGGTGTGCCACGATAGTATTTGTACCCGGCGTATCAACAATTGCGATCTCTTTTAGTACATCAATCGGCTGATAAATTTTCTTTAAATATGGATTGATGAGGATTTCTTTTTCTTCCTCACCATATATGATTTGTTGGATTGTATCCGTCATAGGCATTGGGGCAACCTTACAGATTTCTTTATCAGATTCTAAAAGTGCGTTGATAAAACTACTTTTTCCTGCTTTTACTTCACCGACGATCACAAAGGTAAATGGAGCATCTAACCGATTTCTGAATTCGACTAAAGTCGCCTCTAATTTTTCGTGGCCGACCTCTTTAGTTACATCCAATAATTTGTCGACCTGAAAGGCTAAACGAATCATATTATTACTGATATCTTTATCTACGATGGACATTTGTCTAACTATTTATAAGGTTGTTATTGTATGTTCTGGTTTTATTTAATATCGAAGTCGCTTCTGTCCCCGTACAGAATAATAAATCAAGTATACTCAGATTAGAAGCAAAATCGTATCTATCAGACCAAATCTGAACGTAAGGTTGGTACCAATAGTTTTCTGGAGATTTTTGATTTCTAAAATCAACTGTATCAAATTGAATAGTATCAGGTTTTTGATAGGAGGTCGTCATAGAAACGGGAATCTGAATCTTTAGATTCTTAAGCATCAATGTCAACAAACGGCTGTTAAATGCCAGTAGATGCGTCTCCTCTGACATGAATATCTCTTCGATTTCTGGAAAATAATATTCATAATAAGGACTTTTGCCATAGGCAGAACGAATGGTTTGCAAGTGTTGTAGATGCCATGACTCGTCATAGGATATCTGAACATCTGTAACCGACATTTGATTGTTTTTTCCTTTTTTAAGTGGAATACTTAATGTGGCAATACCATTTGTGGTCAATAACTGATAGCGATTTCTGAACGTTTTTTTTTGATAATTTTCACAAGCTTCAATGACTAAGGTATCATATGCTTCATATTGTGCATACATATAAATGGGACCAAGTATCTGTGTTTCATGTAAAATCTGCTTCATTACCTTAGTCTAATTGTCAATTTGATTTGATAATATGGTATAAAGGTACAATTTTTTAATTCTAATAACGTATTTTTTATATACTGAATTATCAGACAAATTATACAAATCATTCAGTTATTGAAACTCGATTTCGAAATTTTGATCTAAATTAAATTATAAAGTTGGGAGTCTCATCATCATAAGGCCTACAAGACCTGCCGTTTCAGTTCGCAACCTCATCTGTCCTAGAGACACTTCTTTAAACCCTTTTTTCGTTGATGCTGTTATTTCATCGGCCGTGAAATCACCTTCAGGACCAATGAGTAATATTGCAGATTGGTCACTATTATAGATGTTTTTAAGTGTCAATGCAGGATTGTTGCAATGTGCTATGAGCTTTTGTTGGTATCTATCCGTATGCAATTCAAGAATATCTTTTAATGTTCCGGTATGTAGTTGTGGTAAATGGGTATGTAAGGATTGTTTCATTGCCGATACCAATATCTTTTCCAATCGCGCATTGTTAACCGATTTTTTTTCGGTGCGTTTCATATGTGCAACAAAGATGGAAGTTATACCGATTTCAGTACTTTTTTCTAAAAACCATTCTAATCTGGAAGGATTTTTTGTTGGAGAAATTACTATGGCTATTTCAGGATTTATGGGAGGTTGATACGTTTTTTCAATAATCGTTCCTTCAGTTTGTGCCTTGGTATATGCTATGATTTGTACTGTAAAGATATGACCTTTTCCATCAGTAACATGAATGATATCTCCTGGCTTTTTTCTGAGTACAGTAACACAATGACTATGCTCTTCGTTTTGGAGTATGATGGTTTCTTCTTTGACATTTGTTGTATAAAATAAAAACATGTCTTTTTGTGTTTTTTATTATTAGTTGATTAATGAATTATGTGGTCAATATTAATGATTGTTTTTTGTGCCATCGTTTAACATTAACCTATTTGAAGCTTTTATTTTCTTTAAATTCTTAATGTTTATACGTGGATTTTAGTTTCCCAATTCGTAAAATCATATGAAATTTAACGGTACTTTCATTTTTGTTAATCCAGTATTTTTCGATTTCGGGCTTTAGTTTTCAACAGGATTATAGCCCTTTTGTTTGATAAAATGTTTTACTACCGACCAAGTAATTAAATAACCAATCAAATGCTCTAATGTCCAGGAATGTTGGATTTCAAATTTTGGTTTTGTGATTTCATCAATTGGAAACGGTATTGTTTCGTAGTTTGCATCTAAATATTTGATTTCTTTATCCCAATATTTTCCGATTAAATTAAAGTAGAAGTTCGCAATGCTTTCGTTTATTGGTTCATTTATATCTGGCATGCCATAACCAATTACACAAAATAAAGCATTGTCATTGGCTGTTCGTCTGCCTTCCTTATAAAAATTGTCAAAGTCAAACCTGTGAATCGCTTGTGCAACCATTATTAGGTCAAACTGCTTGTCAATAAAATTTGTATGTTCGGACGGCTGAATCGAATATAAAATGTTGTCGGCTTGAAAAGAATTGTCGATTTGTGCCTGACTAATGTCTGTAGCATAGACCTTATCAAATGTTTCTGTTAATGCATACACTATTTGTCCGGTTCCAGTACCGCAATCCCAAGCGTTTTGTTTATTTGAAATGATTGAAAGGATATGATCAAAAAACGCTTTTGGATAGATCGGACGGTACTTCGCGTATTTGTCTGAGTGTAATGAAAAATTGTCTTTTGTTGACATATTATTTACTTAAATCATTTATGCTTTTTCCTTTATGATGTGAAAATCTATGATTTTTGGGAACACCTATCAATTGTTTGTTGTATATACTGTTATGCCCGGAAATCAAGAAAGCTACTATACAAGCAATCGCAGCATAAATACCACAATCTGTACCAAACAATTCTATACCCATAATACTACATGCAATGGGTGTATTTGTGGCACCTGCAAAGACGGCAACAAACCCCATTCCCACCAAAATTTCTAAAGGTAACGGTATAAAGTAACAAATTGCATTGCCTAAAGTTGCACCAATGAAAAACAAAGGGGTTACTTCTCCACCTTTAAAACCCGCCGCAAGAGTAATGAAGGTGAAAAGCATTTTTAACATAAAATCATAGGCCGGTAAAGGTTGATCAAAAGCCTGGACAATCGTCGGAATGCCCAATCCAATATATTTTGTTGTACCTAATATCCAAACTGATAAAGCTACAATTATCCCGCCGATAAAAGGTCGAAATGGTGGATAAGCTATTTTTGATTTGAAAATTGTACTTGTTTTATGAAGTGTTTTACTAAATATTGCGGCACAAACTCCAAAAATAATACCTGCGATTATTATGTAAAAGATATTTAAAAATGAAATGTCGGGAACAAAATTGATGTGATATAAAGTGTGTTCTGTCTTCCAAAGTTTAGTTACTAAGTCGGCTATAACTGAAGCGGCAAATGCAGGATAAAGCGCATCGTATTTTAATCGCCCGATAAGAATAACTTCCAAACCAAAGATAGCTCCAGCTATGGGCGTTCCGAATACAGACCCGAATCCGGCTGAAATAGCAGCAATAAGTAAAATTTTACGTTCGCGTGTAGAAAGTCGAAAAGACTGACTAAATTGGTCAGCAATTGCACCGGCCATTTGAAGTGCGGTGCCTTCACGACCGGCCGAACCGCCAAAAAAGTGTGTTGCAATGGTTCCGATATATACTAAAGGTGCTAATCGAAATGGAATGATTTTTTTAGGTTGGTGAATGGTGTCAATCAATAAGTTATTACCCGATTCAATATCTTTACCCAGATAATGATAAAGCAACCCGATAAGAAAACCACCTAAAGGCAACAAAGCAATCAACCATATATGCGTTTCCCGGATATTTGTTGCCCATTCTAGTGATTGAAGAAATCCTGCAGAACTACTACCTATACATATGCCGATAATAAGACAGATTAGCGTCCATTTGATTAAATAAGGAATCGTCGGATAACGTCTTTTTAACAAACGAAGTTGTAAAATGCCGTTTTTGCTGAGTGATTTCTTTTGTTTTTTATTCATATTCTACCTGACTAAATGAGAAAATCATCTAAGTTAATCAGGCGTCATCAGTCTCAAAAAAAATTGGGACGGTTGGGTAAGGAAGCACACCATTTCCTTTGTTTCTAATGCGAAGTTAATCATTTGTTTTTATTCCACAGAAAATTTGTGCACATTTCTGTAATGAATATGAATTCGTGGTAAAGTATTATTATGATATTGGTGGATTAAATATGGAATTTATCCATTTACATAAGATATTTACCATTCTTTTTTTATCATGCCTCGTCTAATAAAGGGACAATACATAAAACATCTGGATCTGAATAGTTTTTATAAATTTCTAAGCAAAATCCTTTGGGATCAAGTTTAGGATGTTTGAGTAAATCGCTAAAAGCCTTTGGAATGTTTGAGCTATCTTCACAATGATTTGGAATGAAGATTGAAGCATAATTTCCAGGTTTAATAACAAATGTTTCAAGTCCATAATCATTTGGTTCAGTAGCCGATAGAATCTCAGCGCAAGCTTTATATTCAATAACACCAAATTTGTTTGGATGTGAAAAACCAAAATATCTTCTTGGGGATTTGTCCCTAATTTTTTGTTCTAAAAGTTCGAAAGTTTTTAGCACACTATCCGGAAATGTTTGTGCAGTCAAATACATTATCTGAATGTCGTTTTCTATGAAGTATTGTTTCATTTTTAAATTTTTTACCTTTTTTTATTACCTAATATCACTTTTTAATAGATTGCTTGCGTAAAGACGTTCAAGATTAGTGTCGATTTTATATTATTGAAAAAATACCTTTGAGGATATCTATCTAAAAACCAAACACTCAATCGAATAATTTTATATAGCTATCCAGCCTCTAAAGCCTCTTGATCCATAATAAGAATCTGCACCATTGTGATAAGTAAAAACTTTACCAAAACGATAATCACAAAATATGGCACCACCTAAACTTCTGATGTCTTCAGGCGTTAAGACCCAACTCGAAGTTTTATTGTCAAATCCGACCAGCGAATGGTACTTTCGATATTGTGCTTCGTTTAAAATTGTTACGCCTATTTCGTTTGCAAAATCTATAACGTTATTACTTGGTTTATTTGCTTTTCTAGCGTTTAATGCTTTTTGGTCATAACAAAAACTCCTTCTTCCTGACGGGCTTTCTTTAGAACAGTCAATAAAAATATATTCGTTGGTTTCTTTATTGAAATCAACTACATCTGGTTCGCCTCCAGAAAGTTCCATTTGCTGTAAAGTCCATAATTTTTCTGTATTGGCTTCCAGTTTTTCCTGTATTGCTGCCCATTTTATTCCCAGATGTCTGGACATGTTTTTTTCAAACCGTTCTTTGAGTGTATTAATAATTTCAATTTTCTCAACTTCGTTCAATTGTTTTTTCATATAAACTGGGTTTGTTTTTTAATTTGAATTAATTCATTTAAGAGGTTTGTTAAATTTTGGGTTAAATTTTTGCGGGAATAGCGATCTATTTGTGTGGTATTACTTTTTAAGTTTGATGAAGCATCGGTAAAATCATCATACTGCCTTTCTAAAAACTGCATGATGCCGGTTATATCTTCATAATCCAAAACTGTTTTTTGGCCACTTCCATGCAAGATATCGGCTGCGTCACCATTTAAAGGACCTATGCAAAGTATGGGTCTACCGGAAGCGAGATATTCAAATATTTTTCCAGGAAGAATAGACAGATTATTGCTCGTTTTATTAATCATAAGTAAAAGCACGCGCGCACTATTTTGGTATCTGATGGCTTCTTTATGGGTTACGTAACCGACAAAGTCAACGTGTGTTTCCAGATTGTATTTTTGGACGCTTTCGCGAATGATGGCTTCAGGTTTACCTACAATTTTAACTTTTAGTTTTTGTATAAGTGGATGATTTGCAGCTTTTAGTGCTGAGATTGCTTGCCAGAGACCTTCAGGATTTCTGCTGTTATTCATCGTGCCGATGTGTACGATTGTAAAATCTTGATCCAAAGCTGTTAAATGATGATTTCTATCAGCTTCATCAAAACCGTTAGTGATGACGACCTTTTTATTATGAGTTATCGAGTTAAGATCTTCCGCTATGGTTTTTCCTACACATACAATAGCATCACAGGAGTCTAAAACGCGTTTTTCAAGTGTAGTGTGGCGATTTTTTGCCCATTTTGTCAGGTGTAATTCATCAAAATAATCGATTTGTGTCCAAGGGTCTCTATAATCAACTATCCAAGGTGACTTAAACACATTATGTACACGTAAAGCAATCATATGGCAACTGTGTGGCGGACCAGTACTAATTATTGCATCGACAGGATGGTCTTTCAAATAATGGATCAGATGCTTCGCTGCCGGTCGAATCCAAAAGGATTTTGCGTCAGGGATAAAGAGATTTCCTCTTATCCAAACAGCAATCTTATCTTTAATTCCCCATTTTTTGCCCTGCGATAGAAAATTGGCATCAATCTTTTCATTTTTCTTTTTGCCTGTAAATTTTCGATACCAATCATAAGGCTCGACAATCGGGGATTTGATAACTTCTAAATTATCTGGCAAATCTTCACCCAAATTCGCATCTAAAATAGGGTAGTCCCCGTTTTCTACCGTAAATATCACCGGTTCCCATCCAAAGTCACGTAGATATTTTGTAAATTTTACCCACCTTTGTACTCCACCACCGCCTGCGGGTGGCCAGTAATATGTAATGATAAGCACCCTTTTTTGCATAACAATATTAATTTTATGCGATCGCTTTATTTTCGTTTCCTTTTTTGATACTTTTATAAATTACAAAAGCTAAAAATGCTAGTAATAATGCGGAACATATTAAACTGATCTGTTCACCTAAATAGAATGATTTTGGCTTAAATTCAAATGTAATTTCATTTTTGCCGGAAGGCACTTTCATACCGCGCAACAAGTAATTTACACGGATGTGATCAACGGGAGTTCCGTTTAGATACGCTTGCCAACCTACATTCGGACCGTAATAAATCTCAGAAAATACAGCAAATTGATCTCCTGTAGCATTACTTTCATATGTTATTTTATTAGGTGAGTACGACTTGAGTATGATCGAACCATTTTTTGACGGTTTTATGTCTTGAATATAAGCATTAAACTCCTGGTGAACGATTGCTTCGCCGGCAGGGTCGAAGTCAGTAAGCGCTTCCAATTCAGATTTGGCATCGTCAACGACGACAATATCATTGATAAACCATGCATTGCCTAAAGCAGCAGGATTGAGTTGTACATTCGGTTGGTCATCGACACCTTTTCCTATAAAGTATTTTGTGTTGAGCATGTTTAATACCGCCATATTGTTCTTAGAAATCTGATGGTCAATCAAATCTTGATAACGCTGCATTTTAACAGCACTATATCCACCGATTGTTTTATGGAAATAGGAAGTTGATGCGGAATTAAATGTATTAATAGTAACGTCTAAAACCCTGAAATTAGGGTCTTTATCTTGTAATATTTGTAAATCTACATCTCTTGGTTGGAACTCAGCTTTATAAGTGTTTTTACTTACAAAATCCCTTTTGTCTAAATATCCTTTGCCAATTTGAAATAAATCAAATAACCCAAAGACCGTCAGTGCAGCAATGGCAACCGATGTAGTCAGTTTGTCTTTTATATATGCATATAGGATACTGGCTGCGATAAGGACAAAAAACAAACTTCTAAAGGCAGATGATTTTATCATAGACGCACGTTGGTCAAATATAGCATTTTGTAATTCTTTAGGATATTGCTGATCAGATGGCGTACTTATGTTAAAGAAAGCTGGACCAGCCAACCACATAATTAAGGCAATTCCTCCAAGTATGCCCGTAGTGAGCAATAACGGTTTGTAATATTTAGACTTATCCTTATCTTCCAAAATCTGAGATAAACCCATGATGCCCAATAATGGTATAAATAAGGCTGTAATACTTAAAATCGAACTCGGTGCTCTAAATTTATTTAGAATAGGAAGATAATCAAAGAGCAACCTATTGAATGTTTCAAAATTTTTACCTAAGGATATGAGTGATGTAAACACTACAACGGTTAAGACCCACCATTTTAATTCCCCTTTAACGATAATTAATCCTAATACAAATAGGAATAGCGCAATTGCGCCGTAGTAAACCGGTCCACTCGTAAATGGAAGTGATCCAAAATACGTACCAAACTGAAAAGGTTGTCTTTGACCGACGGCTTTGCCAAGAGCAGAACTTCCATCTAACCATTCACCGGATCCGCCGCCAACAACCTTAGGTATAAATCCGGCCAACACATCTCCAAATCCATTACTCCATTGCATCGCATAGTCCCATTCAAGACCACCTTTTTTGTCCGTTTGTGTTGATGAAGCTGCGTCATTTTCTAAGATCTGACCACCACGCATGGTATGTTTTGTGTATTCGTAAGTAGTCCAAAGCTTGGAAGCGGATGCGCCTAAGGCCAGAACAGCAACAATAGACATTACACCGATACTTTTTGCGAATGCTCCCATTTTTTGCTCTTTAATGGCATTGACTAAACGTATTAATACCAAAAGTGCCATACAAAGGGCTAGATAATATGTCATTTGAGGGTGGTTTGCTGCAATATTGAGACCGAGCGCAACTCCAAAAACGGCAGCACCAACAAAATATTTTTCCTTGAGGACAAGCAAAACGCCTGCGATGACCGGAGCACTCGTCATGATAGCCATCAACTTGGAATTGTGACCGGCTTCAAATAATATGAAATTATTTGTAGAAAAACCGAAAAGTAAGGCTCCTAACAAACTCAGCCAAGGATTTATCTTAAGTAAAAGTAATAAAAGATAAAATCCGAGCATTCCAAAAATAAAATAACCTGCCGGACGCGAAATAAAGAGCTGCCCTACTTTTTCTATATATTGTAAAAGGTTGTTTTTAGGTTGTGTAGATATCTGATATGTAGGCATTCCTCCAAACATGGAATTCGTCCATAACGCTTCTTCTCCTGTCTTTGTACGGTAATCCGTTGCCTCTTTAGACATTCCTATATGTTGTATGATATCTCCTTGTCTGACAACTTTGCCTTCAAACTGAGGCAGAAAGTAGATTATATTCGTTAAAATGATAACTATAACTGGAATTATATAAGGCTTTAATGTTTTAAAATCGAGTTTCATACAGAATGATTATAATAATTTAGGCGTAATATTACGATTTTTTTGAATATCAATGGCAAGTTCCCAGAATGAATAATGTGAAATATTCAAATTTGTTCGGTTTGAGATGTTTATGTAATGAAAAAAAATGATTTGACAACGACCGTTTTCATTTTTTTAACCACTAAGATTCCCTAAAAGTATTATAATATTAATTAACACTATCATCCGACAAAAATAGGAAAATTCCATCAACTTGAGTTAACAATTTGATTATCAGTGGTATTTTCTTGTTGAATTTCGGATTTTGGAAGGTGACCCCCTGTCATTTCTTTTTTGCTTGGCCGTGTGCGCACCTTTTTGGGGGAGATGACATTGCCAAAAATATCTTGTTGTCCAACCATTTGGTCTCTTTTGTCATAATATCTATACTCAGCATTTACAGTTTCTACCAAATATAGCATGCTGATAAGGTGAATTCGGACTGTACAGGCTACTGTGGAAAAAGCTTTCTGTGGTGCATTTTGCTTTTGTATGACCGTTAATAATAATTGGGCTATAAGGGTGCACCAAATTTGTGTTTTGATTGCTGTTTCATTTTCACCATAAAAGTAATGAAGCTGAAAATTTTGTTTTAACTTCTTAAATAGAAGCTCGATATCCCATCTTTTTTTATATCAAGCAGCCACTTCTTCCACAGTTAGTTCTTCAAAACTATTTGTTAAAAAGGCGTAATACCTCCCTTTTTCATCGTAATAAGTTAATAGTCTTAAGCGTAATACTTTTTCTTCTTTGTTTTCTTTGTATTGCAATTCTATGATTTGATCTTTATGTACTCCGTGTTCCTTGTCTTTTAAGGATGGATTTTCGATTGTACTTACGATGGTATATTTAGCATTTGACTTTTTACGGGTGATGAAGAATACCTTGTTTTGTGACCATTTGGCAAACTGAAGATAATGATTGTAGGCTCGGTCGAATACCATCAAACTGTGTGGTTTAACGTCCAGTAACTCCAAAAATTTCTTGTCATGTGTTCTAGCTGGTGTGATGGCGATAAACTGGCCTATTTGTTCAAACGCATTGATTACCATGTGTACCTTTGCACCACCTTTTTTCTTTCCATCATCTTTACGGTTTCTTCCTACTCCTTTGAGCACTTCGGTAAATAATCGGATTGTAGTTGAATCTATAAGTAGCATCTGCTGAAACTGTTTGCCTAAAGTCTTGCTGTCCGACAAAAACGATGAATACTCTTTAACCAAGGCAAAGTACAAGTCCTCAAAAAAATTATCCGATCTCTTTCGCATTCCATCGCTGAATGTACTCTTTGCAGGTACTTTTTGCAAGCTTAAATATTGTAATTTGCCTGATAAACCAACTATTCCGTCTATGATTTCAGCAATCGAATCACAACGACTTATGATAGCAAACATAAGTGACACAAAATGATCCCATGTCTTAAATTCTTTGTAATAGCGGTCGCTTTGATGTTTCGATACTAATTGGCTAAATACTGTTTTGCTCACCATTTTTATGATTTGAGCGAAAATCGGCTGTCCGATAAATTTTATCGTCGTATCTTTGTCCATGTCGTTTTATTGTTTGTGCTAAAACTTCTAAACGACAATTTAGGGGCGTTTGATCACCAAACGTCCCATTCTTTATTTTTTTATTCGGACACTAGTGATAAAAAGGATAATAATAATATCAGGGTATTCTACTAAGTGAATACTTTGGGAATAGATTTGATTCTGTAATAATGACATGGTGCTAATGTTGTTAGATTCAGGCTAAATGCTTGCTATTATTATATGATATGAGATTTATTGTTTAATAACTTAATTTCGGTCTATCATACGGATCTTTTTTTAAACAAATCGGTTTTACCTGCGCTTATAAGACACATTTTTATCATGCCGGTTTATCAGATAGAATTCTTGTTCAACCCATAATGGTCACAGGTTCTTTACATAACTAAATGACATAAGATACACATAATTAGGTTTTTGCCAAATATTCAGGGAGAAGCCGGTAAAACAACAGTACATTACTTAGAGATAACTTAATGAAAGATTAAGAAAATTTGAAATTTATTTTGATAATTTAATTAAATTATTTACCTTTGAATATTAATTTTTTAAAATCTTATAGTTGTGTGAAAATTTTTTATTGTATTTATTTTTATGTTGGCTTTATCTAATGTCAACTATGCTCAGCAAAGTCCTTTGCCAGAAGAAGATGATGACGATATCGTTGAACCTACTTATTTTTTTCCGGGGTATCCTGTTATAGCATCTGAGCCTTGTTTTGATATTGATTCAGTACAAATCAAATGTACTCCGGTATTTATCAATGTCAATATTCATTTTTTTCTTGATGACAATTGCGAGGGCAATATAGCGACAGGAAATGGTGTTAGCGAGAATCTGAATCCCTTAAACGCCTTTAAGTTAGCAGAAGACTACATCAATAACGCGAATGCGTTTTATGAGACCATGAGCAACAATAATCAGGGACTCGACCACCAGTGGAACGCAGAAGCACACGGTGCAGTACCTACCGAAGCCCAGTGCATTCCTTTCCGGTATGTCTTGAAAGGCGTGAGAATTCATTGTAACTCAAATGAGCAAAATACAAATGTTATTTTTGATAAGTTTAACAACTTTTTCACAAACAGTAGTTCAGAGATTAATATATTCTTTTCTAATGTAAGCGGTTCCGCTAACGGCTTTTCTTATTACAATTACTATGGTGTAGTAGTAGAACTTTTTCATTTAAACTTACTCCACCACGAGATTGCCCACGCTTTAGATGTAATTCATCCATTTGAAATAATCGAAGATTGCGATGATACTTGGGGCTACCATTGGACATGGGATAGAGATTGTGATGGTAGAGCGGATGCTACAAATAGAAACTGTTGGAATAATGCACCAATGTACAATGGACTGGACGCGTGCGATACTACTCTATTTTGCAATCCGCATCCTTGCTGTAACGATTCTATTCAAAGCAACAATATCATGGCCTACAGCTCTTGGGCTGAAAACCCTGAGCTTGCCGCACTGACTCCATGTCAAATCAGAACAATGCTGACTAATTTAGCATTTAATAAATGTGAATACATACAGGTAGGCGGGTGTCCGCCACCCAGCGCATTTATCGGAACGATTCCAAAGCCGGTGGGAAACAATAAATGTGAAACATGCTTTTACTTAGATGACAGTTTTAATGAATCCGCTTATGAAATGAGCATATTGCGACCAGATGAATCAGTCGTTATTGCTACCAATATCTTGCAGGGACAAGCAAAAAAATATTGTATCAGACCTATATCCAATAAATTTGGCATTCCAAAATGGCCTCTTGGATTGCTGTCCGGAGTTGAATATATCATGAAATTAAAGGTATTTAACTATTGTGATGATGAAGATGTGACCGAATTAAAATTTACGCTTCCCTCTCCTTGTGAAGATTATACAGAGGTACCCAACGACACACTTTACACAATAAGAGTAAATCAAATCAGCCCTAACCCAACAAATAGTTTTATTACCGTTGAATATACTACAACAAATAGTGGTCAGCTCAAAGTATATGGTATGAATTTGAATACGAGTAGTGTTTATGGATTAGTTAAAAATTCAAGTGAGATTGCATCAGCTAACCAACAATTTACCCTTGATATTTCTTCATGGCAGACTGGTGTCAATACTTTGATTTTCGAATATGACGGTACTTTGGATTATTGAAACTTTTATAAAAAATTAGCTATGAGACATTTAATACTGATATTCATAATATTGCCAATATTGCTCGGCGCTCAAAAAAAAGCCAATTGGGAAACCCAATTTTACTTTGAAGACGCTTTAGGGAATAAAGATACGATAACATTAGGTTATGACACAGATGCTAATTCCGATTACAATCCTGATTTTGGCGAAGTAAACATTAAAGCAGTTCCTTGGGATTCCATTTTTGAAGCAAGAGCGAGCCACCTTGAAGGAGCAAATGACCATGCATCACCAAATGTACTATCAAAAAAAATAATAGGGTCTTCTAAAGGACGATTGGATTCAGAAATTGATTGTTCATTTAATCGTGAAGCATTACAATTTTTTGTCAAAGTAAAGCATCTACCGCTAAAGATTTCTTGGAATCAAGATGTTTTCAACAATGATTGCATTAGTCAAAGCTATATAACTCCACATCATCTACCTTTGATCATTCCTGATTGGTTTAGGGATACTTTGGGGATTTATAATACCAATGCATTTTTTTGCTTGGGCGAGTATAGTGAATACGTAATCCAAAATTTCTCAGAAGTGGACAACTCCTTCTTTCCTTATATTTTAGAGCCCAAAACCGACGGAAAACCGGACACCATTCATGGTTTTTTGGTACTCGCTTTACCAATAGAAGAGGCTTACTTTACTCCTTGTCCAGAAAGGGTAAATACAGAGGACCTCAACGAAAATAATCTAAAAATTAATGTGCATCCCAATCCAACTACATCATCTGTTCGTATTGATTTGCAAGGTGCGTTTAGCTGGAGATTATACAATGTCCAAGGCATAGGTTTGCTCACAGGTAAGGAACATGAAATCAATATTGAGGCTTTACCGGGAGGTATGTATTTTGTGGAAATCAATACAGGAAAGCATATCGTTACTAAGAGAATTGTGAAAAGTGAGTAGTTGAAAGCACACTTGATAACATAAAAGCAGCCTGAGATTATCCAATTCCATGCTGCTTTTTTTAAATTCTATACCAAGTTTTCGCCGCAAAACACATCATCCCTGAGTGGAAAACGACTGACACATACATTAGAAAACCCAACTATTTTTGTGATAGATGAAATATAAAATTACACTACTAAACGGGTAAACATTCAAAAAGAGCAAAACCAGGCACTAACCTACTGATATTCAGCAAGTGTTACTATTTTATCAAAAACCCACCCTACCTTATATATTAGAACAAAGGAAGCTGAATACATGGCGATTTATTCCTGATTTTTTTTTTGGTATGTTCTTCGACTATTTTGCACCATCCAAAATACATCAACGTGACTAATCAGATGTATTCTGACCAATGACGCAGTGGTTGAAAATGCTTTTTTACTTTCCGATTTCACTTTCAGAGTATGCATCAGTAGTTGAGCGATGAGCGTACACCAGATTTGGTTTTTGATACCGTTTTCGGTATCCGAATAAAAGTAATGTAATTGGAAGTTTTGTTTGAGTTTTTTAAACAATAACTCAATATTCCAACGTAGTTTATAGATGTAAGCCACTTTTTCACGGCTAATTTCAAAATTGTTGGTAATAAACTCATACATCCGCCCTTCATCATCCCTATACGTTACTTTCCGCAAGCACAATTGCTTGTCCTGATTTTTGTCTTTGTAGTTCATATGAATGTGTTCTTCTTTCAAAACTCCAGCTTTGTCGTCCTGCACTTCTTGTTCAAAAAGTATTTCTTGTACTTTATAGACCGCATTTTTCTTCAATCGACACACAAAATTCACTTGTTGCTCCGTCCATTTTGCAAATTGAAGATAATGGTTGTATGCTCTATCAAAAACAATCATACTGTGCGGAGCAAGGCATAAATCTTTTATAAAAATTTTGTCGTGTTGTTTGGCTTCGCTGATATTTACAAATTCAGGCGTGTCGCTGTGAGTTTCAATCATCATATGAACTTTTAATCCACCTTTCTTTTTGCCATCGTTTTTGGGATTACGTCCAACACCCTTCATTACTTCTGAAAATAGTCTGATAGTGGTAGAATCGAAGATGAAAAGCTTTGAAAAGGAGGTATTGTCAATACGGCTGACCGACAAAATCGGTTTGAAATGTTCCAATAACATAAAATACACTGCTTTAAAAAATGCTTCGTCACGACCTCGCAAACCATCACCTGCGGTACTTTTGGCTGGTGATTTGTCCATTCCCAAATAATTAAGTTTTCCGCCCAAACCTCACATTCCATCACATACTTCGCCCATAGAATCACATCGACTCAAGATCCCGAACAGCATAGTCACAAGATGTGTCCACGAATCAAAAGTCTTGTAATAACGGTTTGAATTATGCTCGCTGACAAGCAAGTCAAACTTGTTTTTGGGAATGAAATTTATGATTTGTTTGAAAATCGGCTGACCGACTAATTTCTTTTCTGTATCTTTACTGCTCATATTTTTGATTTGTGGAAAACCAAGATATGAAAAAAGGAGCTATCCGCAATGGAAAGCTCCTTAATTTTTAATATTTAGTCGGTCAGTAGTGTTAAAATATAACAAAATATTAAAGTTAAGTAAAGACTGTGTTGTAATGTACATTGTCCTTACTTTTAAAATAATGTATTATGAAAAGTTTATCATTGAATTTAATATATATATGCTTGTTTTTTTATACTTTACAACTTAGTAGTCAAAAAAAAGATTGGAATCTGATTATAGAGAGTGAAACAAATACGTTTTTTCAATGTAAAGTAATAGAGACTGATTCATTTTATTTTGTTACTGGTAGGGCAGGGATCAAGAACTATGGTTTTTCTGTTTTCAAGGTAGATAAGCGTAATGGTTCGACACTAACTTCCGCTCTTTACGAGGAAAAGGATGTAAATATGGATTCGGATTATAGTAGTGAATGGTATTTAGATGGATCTAATCTTTTATTACCACAGGTAACATGGAGATTACCTGCATACATCAACCTTTTTAGTGTAAATGTTCATACGTTGGAGATTGAAAAAATAGTAGAGATACCTGTACCGGATGATAGAAGTATGAAAAGCATGCGTATTTATGATTTTAAAAAAATAGAGGGCGATTATTATATTTTGGGGCTTTTTGTAATAGGAGAATATGGACCAACTGATAATGAAGTTTATCCATTAATTATAAAGTACAGTCCAATTACTAAGGAACACAAGGTGATTTTATTGGGAGAAGGCAATGATAGATATGGCTTACATAAGATGATAGGATTGAACGGTCATATATACGTATTTGCTTCTGAGGCAAACGAAAACTATATAGCAGAAGCGAAGCAAGTGATTTATTGTCTCGATCTTGAGGGTAATGAGCTTTGGAAACATATCACACCAAGGATGAGCCCGATATATGACGTTTGTGACGTATATCCACTCAATGAGCGTGAAGTGTTGTTGGCTTCTTATGACAGTAGATTTACATATTCCGATCGCAGGTTGTGGTCTCGGTGGACGGTAACCCGATATGATTTAGAGACGAATCAAGAAATTTGGTCAACCTATTGGAATGAGCCAGGAAAAGAGTTTATTGGATATGCTAAAATTGTACCTACAAAAGAATCTGGAGAATACCTATTAGCGTGCAATGATGAAGTTAGTACAGATATAGAGGATTATACCACGGGTAAAGTGGTACGGTTTACCGATGCAGGACAAAGGATCTGGCAGAAGACGTACTACAACAATAACTCAAAAAGGGGATTGATTAATGATTTTGGTGGTATGATCCCCACTTCTGATGGAAATTATCTGATAGTAGGTTGGGTAAACTGGGGAGGAGGTTTTCCATGGTTGGTCAAGATCGATGATGACGGTAATGTATTACCGATAGATACGACTACTTCTGTAGAGGATGTTGAAGTAACAAAGGAAATCAAGATAGTGCCAAATCCGTGGGATAATGAAACACAAATACATTTTTATATGTTGACAGAGGGTGTCGTTTTTTTAAATATTATGGATATGAATGGAAAAGTTGTATATACACATCATGAATATTTAGTACAAGGTGAAAATACTTTAAAAGTAAGTGTAAAGGATATTCCTATATCCGGTATGCTGATGTATGAATTGAAGTTTGGTAATCAAACGAAAGTAGGTAAGATGTTGAATATTAGATAGTAGGGAGTTAGATGTTAAATAAGATATAAATGAGCTATAGGACTTTGTTTTATGGCTCATTTTTCCTATAATTATAATATAATGCTATTCATATTACATCTCTATCAGATAATTAAATTTGGGTAAAAACTTAAAGAAAATCTTACTAAAACACTCTTTAAGAAATTCTATTTCTTGTGACACAAAATACAAAAACTATGATATATTTCAGATATGTCTAATAGTTTATTTGACATAGAGTTTCTCTTTGTATTACATTTAGATACACTAATTCTTTTTATTTTGAAGTTTTTATACTTGTTATTAGTGCATTCTAAACGTCCTTAGAGGTTAAGAGATATGCTACAGGTTTTTTTACCACTAAGATAACAAAGTTCACTAAGTTCACTAAGTTTTTCTATGTGTTCTAAGTGTCCTTAGTGGTTAATAAATAACCTGCCGGACGCGAAATAAAGAGCTGCCCTGCTTTTTCTATATATTGTAAAAGGTTGTTTTTAGGTTGTGTAGATATCTGATATGTAGGCATTCCTCCAAACATGGAATTCGTCCATAACGCTTCTTCTCCTGTCTTTGTACGGTAATCCGTTGCCTCTTTAGACATTCCTATATGTTGTATGATATCTCCTTGTCTGACAACTTTGCCTTCAAACTGAGGCAGAAAGTAGATTATATTCGTTAAAATGATAACTATAACTGGAATTATATAAGGCTTTAATGTTTTAAAATCGAGTTTCATACAGAATGATTATAATAATTTAGGCGTAATATTACGAATTTTTTGAATATTCATGTTATGCATATTGTTTTAAAAATTGAATTTTAAGAGGATTTATTGATTTTTATTAATAAATTTAGGAACAGTATGTTTAATACTTTGTGTCCTTACTGTTTATGAGCTTTCCTACTAAAATTGTTACATCTAAAAATTCCTGATTTTCCTACGATGCAGATTTGAAGATACTTGGTTTCACTTTAAGTTGTATAACATTCAGATATACTTGATATCCATGTTACCAGTCTATAAATTACGATTATCTCAAAAAATATAAATAATAACCACCAATTTAATTATTTTTGAATCCTTATTATCGATACAGCATCAGGTAATTGCGTATGTTGATTATCGCTTATTTATGTAAGTTTGGTGATGTTTTTTAGATGAAAAAAATGTTTATTGTTAAATATTAGATATATTGCATTGTGATTGATTGTATATTGATGATATAATTAGGTAATATATTAAAATTGATTACCTTTGAGATTACAAAGTTTGTATTAAGTGATTTGAAGTAGATAATTTGAATATGATTTGGTTTTAATTTCATTGTTATTAATGATTGTTTTAAAATAATATGTAGTTTTCATTAACCGTATTTTTTGTGTTATGTAATATTTTTTAATTAATAAACTTAAATTTATGAAAAAGATATTTGTAATAGTAGCGTTATTATGCTTAACGTATGGTATTTCTGCACAAGGTAGTGGTGCAGGATCGGGAGGAACTAATCCCAATCCTAATGAGGGGTCTTACTCAAAAGAAGATTGTAATGTCAGAAACATTACTATTGCTAATATTGACAGCACCAACTTGCTGTATGAATATTGAATTGAAAATAAGTCAAAAGGTCTTATTAATCTACACCCTTTCTCAATAGAGGATATAGGAAGTTGGGCAAATTTTACCAATAGTATCAAATCAGATACTAACATTACTTTTGTTTATACTCAAAGTGAGGCGAGCAGGTTGTTTATTGGAGTATATCACAGGTTTCAGCAATATTATAAAAATATTGAAGTGATAGACGGGGGTTTTACAATTATGACGGAAAACCACGATGATGATATAGAATCCAAACCACCACCTTGTCACAATTGTCCGCCTGTTGATTCGTGTAAAGATATGGTCGCTTTATTATCTCCACATATTTATGAAAATATCTCTATATCTGTCACACCGACCATATCAATACTCAATATAGTTCAAAGTTTAGATACTCCCACAGCTATAATATCAGGTACAGATCTGAAAATAGTTCATAATCTTACTAAAAACTGCGAATATAAGTTGGTATATAAGGTAACTTATGTATCTGAGGCCGAAGGGGATATGATAGGGTGGGTTGATGCGCATACAGGGCAATTACTTTATAAGCATAGTCCATATCTTTTTAAAAATGCACCGACGGCTGATTATGGAATAAAACCCATGAAAGATACACAAATCGGTAATAATACATTGTTACAAAATAGCCGGCTTAAATGTTATGATATGACAGGGAGTCAATATATTGATATTTTTGATATAAATGACATACCTAAATCTCCGTCAAATAGAGATTGGGGAGTTATAGATGCAAATCCTGAAGTATTTCAACTTTTTTGGATGTCTGACGAAGTGCTTGATGTTTATGCTGATAATTTAGATATTCATTTTGTAGATGTTCATGTGGGATTCCACCCTGAACTTGATGGTGCATTTTCGATTAGCGGTACTCCAAATACTTCAAGTTATTTTACATTTGGTGGAAATTATTCGAATAGCTTTAAATCAACTGTGGAATATGATGTTATTGGTCATGAATTTGGTCACGCATATATAAGGCAATACGTATCATCAGAACAAATTGAAGGAGGATCGTTGCATGAAGGGTTGGCTGATATTTTTGGTACTTATGTTGAGTCTATATTGCAAGGAAGTATTGATTGGGTTATGGGAGATAATATTCCATATACAATAAGGGATTTACAAAATACATCTCAAAATTGCTTTACTAATGTAAAATCGTTAGGAGTTAAACATGAAAGAGGCAAACCTTTAGGTCATTGGTTCTATTTATGTGTAAATGGAAGCACAATAGACAATATTCCACCTATGGATTTAGATGAAATGATGGTGCTTTTAATGGATGCTGTAGCTACATTAGGTAGTAATGCGGACTATCCGGATTTAATGAGAGCTACTTTAGACTTAGTCGCTAAAAAATACGGAACCTGTTCAAATCAATTTAGAACAATATTGAATGAATGGGAAAAAATATGTGTAACTACGAACCACAGGTTGGTTAACCCTAATGCTAAATGACTTGACCTTGTTGGTAATACATTAGTATGTGAAGAAAACAATACTATCCAACTGTGTTTGGCAACAGATTATCCAACATTAAATCCTGATTTTACCGATTGGACTATAATTGGTAAAAATAGTACTTCGTTTAAATCTGTAAGAGGAATGATAGGTAATTCACAGTATGGTGAATTGTGCATATCAATATATAAAATTCCGGAAATGCCATATTATTCACAATTCATTACAATTAAATGCAGGTATCCGGATTGGAATGGCAATTATATTACGCTATCTAAAAGAGTAAGGATAGTAGATTGTTTAAATGATGATCTTCCATGTCATGAATATTATAATGGATCGTCTAAGCTGGGAAGCCAGGATGCAGATATTAATATCACGCTTGCAGAAACTGATCATCACGAAGTAAATGATTTTACTACAAATAATAGTTTGAGGTTAATCATTTATGATTTAATGGGAAATGTTGTAGAACAATCAAACATTCAGTATTTCAAAGTTTTAAATCCAAGAATCCTTATCTATACATATTGGGACAGTAAAAGTCAATTGGTCAAGACTAAAAAGGTATTTGTATCAGAATAAACAATTAAAGCAAGGATTATGTTACAAGACATAATCCCTGCTTTTTATTTCATAAATGAAAGAATATGAAACAGTTATTTTTGTTGAGTTTTCTATATATACTTTGTACTTCAAATGTTTTCTCACAGATTAGTATATCTCCGGAAGTTGGACTAAATTACAGACCTTATAATTTAGTTGATTTTAATGCGCATTATCACAAACAGGCCGAACCATATATCAGTATAATGGGAGAATTAATGCTTACACCCAAAACTTTCATTCAAACAAGAATTGGATATATATTTAGGAAAGATATAGAATTAAGAGGTCAGAGTTCCTGGGATAAAACTTATCTGGGAATGAAGTATATAAACAATGATATGAATTGTAGTATTGCAGTGTTATCAAGTGTTTATCAGAGTTTTAGATTGGGATTTGGCGCTGGTTTTGTTTATAAATTAAATTCTTCACTTGTTAGTGTTTATACAGATGGTAATAGGGAGATTACTATTCAGTCATATTTATACAATGCACATGTAAGAGCCGATTATAAAATAAAGGATATATACGTTGTCGCAGCGTATGAATTTTTCTTTAACAGAGAAATGCGAGTTGAGTCAATTAGAATGAAAAAAGGAAATTACGCTGTGTCTTTGGGAGTAGGGTATCAATTGTTTAAAGGGAAGAGTAAAAAATAGCGATACATTTTGAAGTTTATAATAATCTTTTCGTAAGGCCTTGATAACCATAGCATCTGCACACTTTTAAGCTTTGCACCCTACGCTACATTTTAAGGAATCAAACCATTGGCTTGCTGTTTTACTACTTCATATAATATTATTAATGAGTGTAATTTTTATATATGATAAAATATTCAGTATATTAGGTTGTGCATTCAGTCTTTATAAACTATATTATTGTTTTTTTGAGGTAAAGTTTAGTTAAACTTTAAAAAAAATTGCAAGATATCACTTGACGACACCACAAAAACATGCTAAATTAGGACTTTTTTTGTATCAGTAAAAACATTAATGTAATGTTCTGATGTTAAAATGAACGAAATCATTGAGAAAAGTGTTTTTATTGTTGGTCGTTTTTTAAAATGTACTAAAAAGATATTTTGCTTTAGCAACAGATTATAAATGGATTATGAATCAAAGTTTAAATAATTATCAAGTATTAATCCAAAAACTGGATAGATTTATACGAAAGTATTATATGAACAGATTGATAAAGGGAAGCCTTTATACAGTAGGTGTCGTTTTGGGTTTGTTTTTGATATTCAATCTTAGTGAATATTATTTTTATTTTGGTACAGGGGTCAGAAAAACCTTTTTTTATGGATTTTGGATAGCCTCTTTAGGATTGTTGGGGTATTGGGTTATTGATCCATTGGTTCGGTATTTTAGGCTTGGAAGCACAATCGGTCATGAAGATGCAGCGATCATTATAGGCAATCATTTTACGGATGTCAAAGACAAATTACTCAATGTACTTCAACTACAAAAACTGACAGAACTTGAAGATTCTGTTTTGATACAGGCATCTATCGACCAAAAAACGGATGCGATTAAGCTAGTTCCTTTTCAGTCAGCCATTGATCTTAATAAAAACAGGAAGTATCTCCGGTATGTATTACCGCCGTTTTTGTTGTTGCTTTTCATTTTGTTTGCTGCTCCGAGCATGATTACTGAAAGTACAAACAGAATTATTCACAACGATAAGCAATTTGCCAAAGCAGCACCGTTTTCTTTTTTGATTGATAAGCAAACATTGGAAGTGGTGCAATACAAAGACTACGAATTAATAATCAAAGTAGAAGGATCTGTATTACCTAATGATGTATTTGTGACATTAGACCAGTTTCAATATCCGATGACAAAAGTCGATCATACAACATTTAGTTATACGTTTAAAAATGTACAGAAAGATCAGGAGTTTACGCTTAATTCTGGAAAGGTAAATTCGCTACCTTACACGTTAAAAGTTTTGGCTAAGCCCAATCTTACCGAATTTAGTTTAAATCTGCAATACCCATCTTATGTAGGCAGAAAAGATGAAGTTATTAGGAATGTTGGTGACGTCGTCGTTCCCGAAGGAACTAAAATGTCTTGGTCTTTTGATGCTTTTAATACAGATAAGATTCAGTTTGTTTTTGGTAGTGCATCAAATGCGGATCTTGCCGAGCGAAAAGGTAAAAATCAGTTTTCCTATCAGTATAAAGCGATTAATGATATCATGTATAAGCTTTTCCTTTCGAATAAACATGTTGCAAAGGAAGATAGTATGGTGTATTCAATAAACGTGATTAAGGACCAGTATCCTGGAATCGCAGCAGAGAAAATCGTCGATAGCCTAGATAATAGTTTGATATACTTTGTTGGAAGTGCTTCAGACGATTATGGAATTCATTCGCTAACGTTTAATTACACGGTCACTAAACATAACGGTAAAGAAATGCCTTTACAAGTGCTCAAATTGCCGAAAGATGAAGGTAGAGAAATCCAGTTTAGTCATATTTTTGATTTGAAAAAGGTCAATACTGAACCGGGTGATAAAATCGCTTTTTATTTTGAAGTGAAGGATAATGATGGTATCAACGGTAGTAAAGCTTCAAGAACAAATATCATGACGTATGAAAAAGCGACGCTTGAAGCATTGCGCAAGCAAGATATAATGAATGACCAGGCCATAAAGGATGAACTAAAAGATGCTTTGAGCAAGATGGAGAAACTACAGGAAAATATGCGTAAGCTTCGAGAGAAATTGTTGCAAAGCAAGCAAATGAATTGGCAGGATAAAAAAGAAATGGAAAAAATACTTGAAGAACAAAAGCAACTCCAGGAGCAGTTAGAAAAAGCAAAGCAAAAGCTTGATGAAAATATGAAGCATCAAGAAGAGCTCAACAACATGTCTGAGGAACTTAAAGCACAACAGGAAAAATTGAAAGATTTATTTGATAATGCTGTTGATCCTGAAACCAAAGAACTAATGGATAAAATTCAGGAATTGTTGCAGGAACTTGATAAAGAGGATGCGGTACAAATGTTAGATCAATTTGAAAATAACAACGAATCTAAACAAAAAGAAATGAATCGACTGCTCGAATTATATAAGCAACTCGAAATGGAGAAAAATATCCAAACGCAGATTGATGATTTGAATAAACTTGCTAATGAGCAGGAACAATTAGCCGATAAGACAGAGAAAAATGAGTTGTCTAAAGAGGAATTGTTGAAACAACAAGAGGAACTCAATAAGAAAATGGACGAACTCATGAAGAAACAGGAAGAATTAGATAAGAAAAATAAACAGTTGTCTCCTCCAAAAGATATGGGTGAAAAAAATCAGGAGCAGATGGAGGACACCAAAGAAGAGATGCAAAAGAGTAAGGATGAGATTAAAAAGGATGACAATAAAAAAGCAGCAAAATCTCAGAAAAAGGCTGCAAAGAAAATGAAGGATCAGGCTAAAAACATGGAATCCAGCATGGAAGGCAGTGCTAAAGAGCAGGCTTCAGAAGATGTAAAAACAATCCGTCAATTACTTGAAAATCTAATTAAAGCGTCCTTCGATCAGGAAGAATTATTTCAGGATATAAATTCTAGTATTGTCCAAAGTGCTGTTTATCCTGCATTAATCAGAAAGCAGTTTAAAATACAAAATGACTTTAAAGTTATAGAAGATACGTTAGTAGCATTATCAAACCGCAATCCAGATATCCAGTCCTTTGTCATGGATAAAGTTGCTGAAATAAAGGGTGATCTCAAAGAAAGTATGAAATTCATGGAGGAACGCAAAATAGGAACCAGTCAAGAAAAACAGCGTCGAACGATGAAGAATTTAAATGATTTAGCGTTGATGATGAATGAGTCACTGGATCAGGCGATGCAAAATGCGGGTATGCCGGGAAGCGGTTCCTGTGATAAACCTGGAGGTAAAGGCAAAGGAAAACCGTCAAATACCCCCGCACCAATTGATAAAATCACTGAAGGTCAACAACAACTTTCTGAAAAACTAAAAGAAATGCAAGGCAAGAAAGAAAAGGGTGAAAAGCCGGGAGAAGGAAAAGATGGCAAAGATCAAAAAAATGGCGAAGGCCTTTCTGCTAAGGATTTTGCACAAGCTGCTGCTCAACAGGCTGCTTTAAGAAAAGCGCTAGAAGAATTGCAAAAAAATAAAAAAGAACAAGGCAAGGGTTCGAAAGCTTTAGAAGAGATTATTAATAATATGGATAGGATCGAAACCGAACTTGTAAATAGGCGATTAAATACTGAGACGCTTAAGCGTATGAGAGATATCGAAACACGGTTGTTAGAGGCACAAAAAGCTGAAATGCAGCGTGATCAAGATGAACAAAGGCAGTCTAAAACTGCTGAAAATAAAAGAAATGAATTGCCACCGGCTATTCAAGACTACTTGAAAAAACGTCAAGCAGAGATTGATATGTATAAAACAGTTTCACCTGTATTGAAACCATATTATAAATCGCTGGTTGATGATTATTACAGATCTTTAAAAATTCAATAACATGATGATTGATGTCGGCATAGTATTTGGTAACCATATAAAATCAGTATTATTCTAAAATGAAATACCGCATGTTGTCAATTACATCAAATCCCAAAAATATACGTGAAGTAGAAAATTATCTACGTTCTTTAGATTGTGAACTTAGACTAAATGAAAATAAATATGCTGATATACTGATTAGCTTGACAGAAGCAGTTAATAATGCTATTATTCACGGTAATCAAAATGACGAAACCAAACACGTTCATATATCTGTGAGAGAGGTATCTGATGGTATCTCGTTTAGAGTAGAGGACGAAGGAAGTGGTTTCAACCCAATAGTCGTACCAGACCCGACATGTACGCATAATATAGAAACTTGTGGTGGTCGAGGTGTGTACATTATGAAAGCGCTTGCAGATAAAATTACTTTTTGTGACAATGGTCGCTGTGTCGAAATGGTTTTTAATTTAAAAAAACAAATTGTCTAATCTGTCGATGGGATCTTTTCAGTTTCATACGGTAGAAAATATTAAAATGCCTTTTAAGGATAAAAAACGATATCGTACCTGGCTTGTCAGTGTTGTCGAAGCGGAAAATAAAACTGTTGACTATGTTAATTTTATTTTTTGTTCGGACGAATTTCTCAAAGAAATCAATATAAAATATCTTAATCACGATTATTACACCGATATCATTACTTTTCCTTACAAAGAAGGCGATCTGATACAAAGTGATATTTATATAAGTCTGGAACGCGTAGCAGAAAATGCGCAGGTTTATGGTGTCAGTATCGATAAAGAATTACAACGTGTGATGGTGCACGGTATATTGCATTTGATGGGTTATAATGACCAGACGGATGAAGAAGTTGCCGTTATGCGAGCAAAAGAAACACATTTTATAGAGCATTTTCCAGCTTAATTATTTACGGATTTTACAAGTTATATAAAATTACTTTAAAAGGTGTTTTTCCACATCATGCTTTCTACAGGCCTTATTGTTCTTTCGTTGTATTTTGCATTCGGTTTACGATTATAATAATTGTTGATATTGCCATCAACCTTAAAGTAGATAAGTTGGCCGATGGGCATGCCTGCATATATGCGAACTGGCTGAACACATGAAAGTTCGAGCGTCCAAGTATTGCAAAATCCTACATCACCTTTTCCGGCTGTAGCATGAATATCAATGCCTAATCGTCCGATACTGGATTTACCTTCTAAAAATGGTACCGTATCATGCGTTTCTGTGTATTCTTCAGTTACACCGAGATAAAGTGTTCCCGGTTTCATTACAAAACCTTCTTCTGGTATTTCAAAATGTTGAATTGTATTGTGTTTTCGTGCATCCAATTCATGGTCTGTATAAATAGCCAAATACTTTCCCAGATGTACATCATAACTGTTGGTGCCAAGACAATCCTGTCTGAAAGGTTCAATAACAATTTGTCCTTCTTCGATTGATTTAAGGATTTCTTTATCCGTAAGTATCATTTTTAAAAATTTAAGCGAAGATATGTAAGTTCATTGGATTTTCAAAATTAGCGATTAAAATAAAGAATTTTGTAGTCCACCTTAATAAATATTCCTATCAATTTAATGTAGAAATTTAAATGATGACTTGATTAATAAAAATATTATTGATTTGATGTGTTTTGGAAGGCAATCTAGGTTGAAGTAAAAATATATCAATTACTTATGATCTGTAATAAAATTAACATGTTTTTCGGTTGCATTTAAATATAAGCTATGTAACTTTAATCACCTTTCGGAAACTAAAATAGCCATAATTTTGTGTTATAACTAAAAAAAATAAAATGACCTATTCCGAAATAATAAGTAGTGAAAAACCCACTTTAATTGATTTTACAGCTTCATGGTGCGGCCCTTGTAAAGCAATGTCTCCAATATTAGAACAATTAGCAGCTAAAATAGGGGATAAGGGCAGAATTATAAAGATTGATGTGGATAAAAACCCAGATATAGCTCAGAAGTTGCAAATTCAGGGAGTTCCAACATTCATTTTATATAAAAATGGTGAAATGTTGTGGAGACAATCTGGCATGCAAACCCTTTCTAATCTTCAAAGTCTATTCGAAAATGATATGTAAACATTTTTACAATACCTTGTGGGAAATTAGTGTTTTTTGAGAAAACGATTTATTTGAGAAAGAATACTTGAAAGTCTGAATATTTTTTAAATTGGGATTCCTGCATTAGTTTTTAATACATTCATCACGATATTGCTCTGAACATTTCCAATATTGCCTAAGGATGCGAGTCTGTCTCCTAAAAATTTTTGATAGGAATCAATATCTTTGACAACAATTTTTAATAGATAGTCATATACACCTGTGATATGGTAACACTCTAAGACTTCTTTGAGTTTGACGACTTCTTGTTGAAACTTCTTAATTAAATCGCCTTCATGACTTCTTAGTGAAACATAGCACATGACAATTAAGTCAAAACCAAGAAGATGGTTGTTGAGTTCTGCATGATAACCTTTGATATATCCTGTGTTTTCTAATTTTTTAAGGCGCTCAAATATTGGTGTTGCACTAAGCGCTACTTTTTCGCTCAATTCTTTAAAGGTAACTTTTGCATTATTTTGTACCTCGCGTAAGATCATCAGATCTATCTGATCAAGTACCATAGAAATTTATTCTTTATTGAGTTTAAAATAATATCAAAGATAGGAATATTTTTTTATATTGAAGTTAAAATTAGATATATTCTCTTATTTTTTAAGTCTTATTGGCTGAAATTTTTGAGTGAACTATCTTTGTAGAGTAAAATTTAATATAAAAATATATGAAATCAGAATTTAAACATGAATTCAGACCCGAATCTTTAATGATGTCTCATGGATATAATCCAGAGTGGTCAGAAGGTGCTGTAAAGTGTCCAATCTTCCAAACATCCACATTTGTTTTTAAAACTGCGGAGCAGGGTAAAGCTCATTTTGAAGTGGCTTATGGCATTCGCGACCGCAGAGAAGGAGAAGCCGAAGGACTGATTTATTCACGTTTAAATAATCCGGATCTTGAAATTTTAGAAGATAGATTGTGTCTATGGGATCAGGCTGAGGCCGGTGCTGTCTTTGAAAGTGGCATGGCCGCTATTACTACAGTTTTACTCGAGTTTTTAAAGCCTGGTGACTTAATTTTATATAGTAAACCGGTTTATGGAGGTACAGATCATTTTATCAATGCATTCTTACCTAAAATTGGTGTTCATGTATTGGGATTTAATCCGGAAATGAATATCGATGATATTAATACTATATTGAATGAATGTGGTCATGCCGATAATCTTGCCTTAATATTTTTAGAAACGCCAGCTAATCCGACCAATACAATTATTGATATAGAAATGTGTGTTGAATTGGCTAAGCGATATAGTATAGATGATAAAAAAGTACTCGTAGCAGTTGATAATACTTATATGGGACCTCTTTGGCAACATCCACTTAGGCACGGAGCAGATATTGTGATGTATTCTGCTACAAAGTATATTGGCGGGCATAGTGATGTAATCGCGGGTGCTGTGTTAGGTAATAAAGAAAACATCGTCAGAGTAAAAACACTTCGTACTTTTCTTGGTAATATGGCAAGCCCCAATACCGGCTGGCTACTGATGAGAAGCCTTGAAACACTTAAAATAAGAATGGAACAACAAGCATTTAATGCTGTTAATGTAGCTGCCTTTCTAAATAATCATCCAAAAGTAGAGAAAGTGTATTATCTCGGCCTTATCAACGAAGATAGTAAAAACTATCAAGTTTATAAAAGACAGTATCTTTCTTCAGGTGCTATGTTGTCTTTTGACATAAAAGGTGGCGAAAAGGAAGCTTTTACTTTTTTAAATCATCTTAAATTAATCAAACTAGCGGTAAGTCTTGGAAGTACAGAGAGTCTTGCTGAGCATCCTGCAACTATGACGCATGCCGGTATTGACCCTATTGAAAAGCAAGAAATGAATATAACCGATAAGCTCGTTAGACTTTCAATCGGTGTCGAAAATTACAATGATATCATTTGGGATATTAGCCAGGCATTGGATATGGTGGATTAATTTTTTATGAAAGAGGTAGAAAATACACATTAATTTTCTACAACTGTATGGTCTTCCGGGCTTTAATTATATGTCGAAGATTCTTCGCTTTTTCATCAATGTAAACCAGCCTTCATTTTTACGCATGATATTTTCTTTTTCCTGTCTGATAGCATGGGCTAATACTTCATTTTCTGCCTCAATGATGGTAGCTACCCGAAATCCTGCTGTTTGGTTTTCAAAGGTCAACTGACTGTCAGTTGCTAATTTTGAAAGGGTGTTTTGCTTGAGATTTGCAAGGTAATACTCGGTTTCAAGGGTATTTAATCTCTGATCATAAGGGGTTTTCTCGCTGATAAGTTTCACTAAGATAGGAGCACATTCTATAATCAAAAATAACAATGTGATAAAAAAACTCGCTGCCCAAATGGCATCTTCTCTGTCTGAAAGGCGGTGCATAGCCTTGAGCCTGGAGGCAAAACCTGTCAGGGATGTACGGCTTAGATTGTCCATGTCTGATTTTTTGCTGATCTCGATCTCGTTAAGTTTCTGATATTGTTCGTCTAATTTAGGTTGTACTGATGAAAGCATGAGTTGGTAATCCTGATCTGCTTTTTCTGCTGCTTTAGCTTTTGCCTTGTAGATATTGCCCATGGCTCTGATGCGGCTGCCACCTGTACCGTCAGCTTCTGCAAGTGCTTCATTTGTTTTTGCAGTACGCTCCTGACCGGATTTGTCTAATTGACTGCGAAGTGTATTGATTTCTTTTTGAATGACAGCAATGTCACCTTCGTATCTTTTTTTGAGTAAGTCATCCTGTAGCTTGTATGATTCCTGCTGCATGAGGCCTATTTCTGCATTGATTTCAGATTCAAACAGCTTTAGTTCGAGTGGGGTAGCGACCACGATACCTATGAAAACTGCCAAAATAATTCTGGGTACAGCAACACCTAATTCTTTTAGAATATTTGATTTTTTACGCATACCTGACACGATAAAGCGGTCTAAATTGAAAATCATCATTCCCCATATAAGTGCAAAACCTATGGAGACTGCATACGACTCAAATACGGTGTATAGTGCATATCCGGCTGAGATCGCTGATAGTATGCCGGTAAAAAAGATGGTGGCACCTATACCCTGATATTTGTTATAGTCTGATGGGCAACGTTTGAGGATAGCGTTTACTGCTCCTGAGCAGAATATAAAGAAAGCACCTAATCTGTTCATAATCGGGTTTTGATAAATTGGAAAATATAATCGGTGTGAAGTATGGATAAAGGGAATAGTAATAATCCCGACTTGATTAAATCATTGAAATTTAACGCAAATATATGTTATAAAAATTTATAATGTATTTGGTTTAACAAAAGATTTGAAAAATATCAGAGGTTTTTTTAGTCTGGGGGCAGGATTACATAAAAAATCAGAGGAGAAGTGATTTTTTTCTTAGCAAATAAATGTATTAAAGACGACCATCGTTGATTTTATAAACCTAATGATAAAATTAAATAATCATACAAGGCAAACCACATCGCATACCCGAATTTGGTTAAATTATAAATTTTTATTAATCAAATATAAGTTACTGATATATATATACATAGGAGTATTAATAATTAATGCAATACGATATTTTAATAAGCCAAAATGTACCCAAATGGGGTATTGACAACCTTTAAAAATGTGCTCATCTTTGCGGTGATAACGTATTTGTATATCTGTAAATGTTAAAATGCGAAAATTATTTTTCATTTTTAATCGTTTAAATACTATGAGCAGATTTTTTTATTTTATTGCAGGATGCATGATTGTAGCTGGATTATTGATCGGTGGGTGCAGGAAGGATAGTAAAGAAGATGAATTATCCATATCTAAATATGAAAACCCTTTTTATCAGAAGCATTATAATGATGCGATATTTTCAAATAATAAAGTCAAGACAAGAACTAATAACCCAGAGATTGATGCCCTTATATCAAAGGTTTATACGACGGTAGTACATAAAAACATCAATGACAGAATATCTTCTATATCTAATATCTATGGCTATCCAATATGGACAGTAACCGAGTTTGTAACCATCAATTCGGGTACAGTAACCATTACGCCCATCTACCATAGTCAGAAGAAAGAGATTACAAATTTTCTCATAACAAATTCTAACAACTCAGAGATTTATTTTCTCGCCCATAAGTTAACATCTGAAATTGATTTTTTTCTGTTAAAAAGTTATTTTAACAACGTACTGGCGGGAAACGAGAATATATCAATGAAAGGAACAGGGGTTAGTGGGGGATATACAACATCTACAGGAGGCCCTACTTATGCATTAGATTGCGTACAAGTCATTAATGTAACATGGATATTCGATACCACCTTATTGGATGGGGCGAACACTGATCAGGGAAATGAATATGAAATATCTCCAGATGAAATTACAATAATAAATAATTTTAATGGTGGTGTAACAGTGACTTCCTACGCAATCACTCAAAACGAACAAATATGCGATTGGGTAGAATATACCGGCGGTAACAACGATTTATTTGAGGGAACTGATGCTGGTGGTACAGCCGGAGGCGGTTTTGGGTCACAAACCAATACCTGGATAAAATGTATGAACTATATCAAAGAAAAAACGGAAAAGGACTTTTCACCTCAGGATGAAAGCACATTAAAGTCCATATACGATCATTGTGGCGGATGTATGAGGGTATTTGTAATGAGCCTAAATCCTAATAGCCTTCAAAAATATATGACGGGTAGCCTAAAGCGGCAGTGTGCGATGTGTAGAGATAACAGCACCGGATTGTCCGTAATAAATGCATGGGATTACATTTCTTTTCCCTGTGGTGACGTAGATAAGGATGCTCTGCTTGATGAGCTTCTTCCTGAGTGTGGCGTCCCCGATGCTTATCAGCAACTGAGTTGGGATGCGTTTAAGGAAAAATTGGGCAATAAAACATGGATTCTTAAAGTAATAGGTAACGATAAAGGATCGGAGGATTTGAATGTGCTTACTAACGTGCTGGGCATCAGTAGGGATAAACAAAAGAGCATGACAGATGAGGACTTGTGCAACGCAGTCCGGATAGCAGAATGCCTCAAACCCAATCAGTCAGGCTACTCTATGGATGGATATTCTGACGAGGGTAGAAAAGGGCTTATTGATTTCTATAAAAATGCAATATTGATTGATCCGTGTACTGGTCAGAATATAGACAAATACGACCTGTTGTCAGCGCTTTGTGAGCAGGGAAATCTGAATATGAGTGGGTTGAATGAGTTGTTGGAGGGGAACCCTTTTATTAAGGTTTCTCCAAATTTAGCAACCGATTGCCCGAAACTGAATTGTATTTTAAACACGATTATAAGTGGTGGCGAATCTACTTCAGATTTTTTATGCAATATGCTTGATCAATTTGACGGAAATCCAACCATAGGAATAAGAGCTACACTTCCTAAATTGGGAGAACCTAATTTTCTTGGTAAAACGCAAGTTTTAAATGGAAAAGACATTCTTATAAGTTTTAATAAAAATAATTGTATTTTGACAGATGTCTTAGATTTATTTGAAACATTCCAACATGAATTAGTTCACGCGGATTTTTACAGACAACTCTTTGAAGATTATAGCTGGACAGGGGATTATCTTACATTAGATGAAACTTTTAGAAAGTTAGTTGAGTTTCATTATGGAATAAATGCGACACCAGACCAGCACATATTGATGTTAAATGAGTTATTACCCGATATGATCAATAGCTTAATGCAAGCCAATGGAAGCAACATTCTGTGTAATGGTACCGAAACATACGGGGACTGTTTCCATTTTAAAACTTTAATTATAAATGGATTTAGTGAACATCTAATAGTGACCGAATTAGGTATCCCTTTTGACCTGCATCGAAATAATATGGCATTATATAACTCTTGGAAATTATCACAACCATTATTCAACCAACTAAACAGTTGTCTATGAAATTATCACTTCATATATTAATTTTCGTTATACTTTATACTGGGCTTTCAGGTCAAAATAAATTGTCGGAACAGTATTTTTTTAATAATTGCATTGATCTTATTCTTACACAGAATGGCATTCATGGTTTTGAAGGGAATACATTAATAATTTCAGAAAATAATCATCAGAACATCTATAATGCTGTTTTAAAATACGGATGGTTAAAGGATTATGAAATGGATACCATGAAATATCTGGAGGTAAAAAATAATACAAATATCGTATCTCAAAATAAAGTAATTTTCATTGATGATTTTTTTGAGCTAAAAAGGAATGAGCATGTAGCAACTACTTTATTGAAATTCGGAAAGGCTTTCCGTATATTCAAGGATAATATAATGGGTTACATACTTCCATTTGAGCTATCCCACATGGAGGGTATGGATGGATTTGGATATGGTAATACTGGGGCAATTATTGGGCTTTGCGATAAGAACGGCTATTTTTATCAATTCAAATATAAAGATCCGTCACCTCCAACATTTTATAATGTAAAAATTATTAATACCGATGAATAGAATTAATATCATCACATCATCACTCAATCTAAATTGGATAAAAAAGATGGACAGATAAAGATTTTTTAGCAGGCTAAAATATTCTGAGGAATAATTTTTAAATTGTAATTAACATGATACGTTCTTATTTGTCGATTTGACTAATGTTCATTTTTGTTTTATCATAAGCGACAATTTATTATGTTCAACTTACAAATCATTGGATGTCTGCATCTCCAGAGAAAACGCATCATGAAATAATGACAGAGTACTATCTTGAACCAATGGCAAATACACTTTGGAATTTGAATAATAAACTTGGTCAACCCGAAGATTATTATGGCTTAATCTGGCAAGGTCTGTGGGATGGTTCAGGATATGATGAAGTAACAAATATGGCGTTTAATCTCTATATTGAAGAAATTATGAATATAGATGGGAATAATCCTAATAATTATGGACATAATCAATGGATTCTTTCACATTATCAAAGATATACGGAATATATAAAACCGCTTAATCAACTAAAATTTGATTGTAAATGAGACTAATTGTATTTGTTTTTCTAATGAGTACCGCAAATATGTATAGCCAAAAACCTGCGAATCCTATTAAAAATTTTGATGTAGTAAAAGAAAAAGTAAAAGAAGAAAGACAGAAAATATTTGTTCAGGAGATGTCTATTGATATACAAAGTATTCTGATTGATTTTATACCTAAGCTTGTTCTTAAAGATCGGACAATACGCTATCAATGGGATAAAAGGAAATATCCTGATATTTATGTCTATCGGCATTTGATTGAGTATGACTCGATTCAATTTTATGAAGATTGTGTCTTTAAATTTAGGAATTCGCCAAAAAGCAAGGTAGTTGATACTTCTTTTATTTTGAAACGTTTTCCATTCTTAGATTTTGATGAAGTACTTTATAGATATACGAAGTTACCATGCTTTGACGATTTTGGATATGAATTTATTTTCGTAGATGATATTTTAAAAGCTGACTTTGTATTGAGTAGTTTAAAAAAGAACACGGAGGATATAAATCAAAGTCTGTATATATGGTATATTCCGAATATATCTACTTGTTATACTTATAACGTTTCTGCGAGTCAACCTTGGAATAACGATTGTTACCAGACTCAAATATTAGATAAAACAATAATTCATATAGATTATCCAATGGAAGAAGGAATGAAACTACAGGAAATCAGAATAAGCAAATAATAATATTTCATAAAATACAGTTTCTAAAAGAAATCTATGGCAGCCAATATACGGATGAAGAGTATGAAGCACTTGCATGGGCCGGGCTTACCGATACTGATGCATATAAGAAGAAATATACCCAGGCTGAAAGAAACGAGCGTGAACAAATAATAAAAAATTTAAAAACCAAATGTAAAGACAATAACAAATGTTAAAACATATATTATTCCTGATGCTTATGAGCTTGACAGCATGTAATACATCAGATCAATTACCGGATGGCATATTTTTCCATGAAAATTATTTTGGTTTTTTATTGGTCAAAGAGAATGGTACGCATAAAGAATTGCACGTTTCTGGATCAATACCTAACGAAAGAGGTGACAGCATTTCTTGTATGTTATGCAAGGATGGACGGACTAAAATTAATTACCATACGGTGGATAACAATACCATTAAGGTCATTCCTGAAGATACAATCGACGGTTTTTATAGATACCCAAATTTTATCCGAATTGACACAGTAAAATATAAAAGTGACTCTATATTTGTTTATAGATATCCGACATTTGAAAAAATAATATTAAACGATTATGACAAAGAGCAAACCTTTTGGTTAACCCAGGATGAAGAGTTTAGGATAATCAGCTATATAGCGCATAATACAAAGAAATTTGAGCCTTTTTCGGGTAAATGGGATTCCTATAGATCATATTTAATCATAAAAACCAAGGTAGAACAAGATACCTTTGTCTTTATGAGTGCGCCACCTATGCATATATCACGATTATCCTTAGCTTATGGAAATATTGAGTAAAGACAATAACAAATGTTAAAACAGGATTATAGCCGAAAAAATCAAAAAAATAAACCAGCGCCTGTATTCAGGTAACGAAAAGGATAGTTAATCTAAATCCTGATACCCTGAGTAGCCATAATCCAGCCTTCATCACCAAAGCTGGTTTTAACGCGCCACCAACCTTGAATTTTACGGTTGAAATAAACGACGCTTCCGGGAGTAAGTTCTTCTAAATCAGGACTATCAGTGTCAGGTCCGACTTTAAGTAGCGTTTGTGGCGCAGTGATAACGATGATTTTGTTATTAAACAACTGTTGGTTGCGATACAAACCCAATGTTGTTGTCAAAACAAACAATAAGGCGATACAACTCATTAGGTATTTCGAGCGTGGATTAAAAATTGGATAGTTAATAATAATAAGTATCCCACCGACTATAAGTAAAAATATCGATAACCACATCCATGTTTTAGGTAAAAATGTTCCTGCCAAGTTTTGCCATAAATTTGAAACAAGCAATGAATTCGGTTTAGCTTCAATCTCCGGATTTTCGTTCAAAATCTGATGATACATTGTATTGGCTACTGTATTGCCTGGACTGATTTTCAATGCCTTTTGCAAGTAAACGATCGTTTCAGCATGATTCCCTAGGTTTTTATTGGCAATAGCCATATTTAGATACATAGGAGTAGAGGAATATCCGGATGATTCAATTTTTGAATATTGAGCAATAGCTTCGGCATAATTTCCGGCTTTCAAAGCATTGTCCGCTGCTGTCATCGAATGAATAGCGCCAAATACAAGAACTTGAGCACTAACAAAAACGAGTACAATAATAAAAATGCGAAATGTAAATCTGTAAATATTCCTGAATATCATTTTTACAACTTATTTCAACATTCGTAACAAAAAAAATATAAAAAAGATTGTTTTGTAAGCTATTATAACCCGAATTTCAACCCGATTTGGATTGATGAGGTGTGTATCTGATCTTTATTTGGGCCGATACCTATGTCTTTACTTAATATCTGTCTTTGATATGATGGTTGTAAATAGAGTGCGGTATTTTTTATGATATCCATCTCTATCCCAAAGCCAATTCCACCCGATAGAAAGTAGTCATCAGCTATATTGTCTCCGTGTAATAAGCCTTTGATAAATGGTTTCTCCTCAAGCCTAGATTCGCTTTCAGATCGATTATAATCTATAGCTGGTCTGCCGGCAACAACGACATCTTTGATGCCATAATCAGCATTAATAACTAGATTGGCAGAAGCCGAAACCATAAGAAAAACACGCCAATTTGGTTTTTCTATGAATCGGTATTGTAACTGTAGTGGTAAGGAAATAATATCAAAAGAAATCCGATTAAAGGTGACTTGAGAATATAGATTTTCGCGTACCCCATATATTTCTTCAATAGTTTCTGGATTGTAATTTCGCTTTGCGTAGGCTAATCCTAAACCCGCAGTTACATGTTCGAGTTGTTTGAAAATGCCTATACCATACGAACTGTTGATAGCTTCCTTATAATATGAGGCTTTTGAATACACTTTGTCAAATGGAGTGTTTATTAAATTAGCATCCACTGAACTATAAACGGTAAGGAATAATGGATGTTTTTTAGAAGATAATAATTCCTTTTTGGGCATAATTAATGCATTTTCAGACAACATTTCTATATTAACCCGCGTCGGTATTACAGTTACACCTGTTATATCTTTAGAAACATTTATATTTAAAAGTTTTTCATTTTTAAAATATTCAGAAGTCGATAAAGCATTTACTAATTTTTTTTCATCAGATTGATCCATCTTTTTAACATCAATTCGTGAATCTGTGGACATATAGTCTGGATGTTTTGATACAATTAGTTGGAACTCAGTATTATCAGAATCAATACTGCTGTTTGATTGTAAATATTTGATTTTATTATTAGTTGGCTCGGTTTTATTGATGTTAATTTTGGCTATTTCATTTTGATCTTTGACAATATCTGAAATTGGTAAATTAATTACATCAGATTGGCTGTTATGATTGATCTCGTAAGGAACTTCATTATAAGCAATAGGCAATGTATCAGAGGTCGTTTTTTTTATGAGTGCTCCCGGATATTGAACAAATAGCATTAATATCAATGCACAAAGCGTTAATTCAATCATTTTTGAACTATATATATACTTTTTACGTGTTTCAAACAATTCAATTTGCTTTTCCATTTGCTGCCAATGTTGCAAATTAAATGGCACTGTATGATGTTTAATTGTTTGCTTAATATCCGTGTCTAGGTCCTTTTTGTCTACTATGTCCGTATGGCTTTCCCTATAACGCTCAAATAAATCCCAAACACTTTCATTCGAAGTATTGGCTTCGAATTTCTCCAACTTAGATTTGATAATTTCGTCAAATGGGTCTCTCGTCATCGGATATTTTTATCACTTACTAATAACATTTCTTTTAATTTCATTCGTGCTTTAACCAAATTAGCTCTACATGTGCTTTCTTTGATACGCAACATTTTTGCTATTTCTTTGTGTGAATAACCTTCAATAACATATAAGTTAAATATAGAACGGCACGAAGGGGTCAAATGCTGTATTGTATTGATAATTTCTTCTGTTGTCAAGTTAGAAATCGGGTCAGTAACATCAGACTTTAGGTGAAAGGCGTTTTCTAAATTTTCAGTTTTACGGCGGATTTCTTTCCAATAGTAATCAATAGCGGTATTGATTAGGATGCGTTTTGTCCAAGATGATAAAGAAGTATTAATTTGATATTTATGGATATTGTTAAAAATTTTAATAAAACTCTCATGTAAAATGTCTAATGCGTCGTCGTGGTTATTGGCATATCTAATAGCAATAGCCATCATAGAAGGGTATTGCTCCTCGTATAGTTGCTTTTGAGCCCATCGCTCATGATTTAGCAGTGCTTGAAAAAAGGCACCTTCATCCGCGTTGATTATTTGAATAGAGATATCCATATGATAAAGGTAAGCATTTTTTTTGGTTACGTAAAGCAAATTTTATTAGATTATTTTTATATCAAAATGTTAAAATAAAATCGCCAAATATAATTATATATTTGGCGATTTTGCAATTTTATAATTTATAAAATATAGAAAAACGGAATTATATTCTAAGTTAAATTTTATTGACTGGGGTGAGTTTAGGATTTGTACGCTTCCAAAGATTTTTCAATGATTTCTAATGCCTGATGAATTTGGGCTTCATTGATGATTAATGGAGGAGCTAATCTTATTTTATTGCCATGTGTTGGCTTTGCGATCAAGCCATTATTTTTAAATGTCAAACAAATTCTCCAGGCAAGGTCAGACTCCTCATCCGTATCGATCACAATGGCATTTAGTAGTCCTTTACCTCTGACGATTTGAATTAAAGGATTATTAGCCGCAATTTTTCTCAATCCTGCTCTAAATAGTTCACCCATTTTATAGGCATTCTCTGCCAAATTTTCTTCTATTACGACCTGTAGGGCTTCCATAGCTACGGCACATGCTAATGGATTGCCACCAAATGTAGAACCATGTTCGCCGGGCTTTATAGTAAGCATGATGTCATCATTGCAGAGTACTGCTGATACAGGCATGGTTCCACCCGAAAGCGCTTTTCCTAAAATAATCATGTCTGGTTTTAAACGGTTACCTTCTTTGTCTTTTAGTGTGTCTGTGACCAACATAGTACCTGTACGAGCGATGCCTGTCTGAATTTCATCTGCAATAAAAAGAACGTTATATTTTTTGCACAATAGTGCAACATTAGAAAGGTAATCTTCATCAGGTACATAAACACCCGCTTCGCCTTGAATCGGCTCGACGATAAATCCGGCAATATTCGGATCCGCAGCTAATGCCTGCTCTAATGCATCCACATCATTGTATGGTATACTTTCAATACCGGGCATGAAAGGTCCAAAATCATTTTTTGCAGTTGGATCGGTTGAAGCGGAGATAATAGCTAGGGTTCTACCATGAAAATTTTCTTTCGCAAAAAGGATTTTTGCTTTATTTTGTGGTACACCTTTTACCTTATATGCCCATTTGCGTGTAAGCTTCAATGCAGACTCTACCGCTTCAACACCGGTATTCATCATGAGTACCTTATCATAGCCAAATAATTTAGCCATATATTCTTCAGCTTTTCCTAGCAAATTATTGTAAAATGCCCTTGAGGTAAGTGTAAGCGTTTTAGCCTGATGAATCATCGTATTTATGATCCGTGGATGGCAATGACCTTGATTTACGGCTGAATATGCAGATAAAAAGTCTAAATATTGATTACCTTCGACATCCCATACCCAAACCCCTTCACCTCGCTCAAGTACGACAGGCAGTGGGTGATAATTATGCGCCCCGTATTTGTCTTCAAGTTTTATATAAGCATTAGAAATCTCGTTAATAGCTGTAGTGTCCATAATATTTGGATTATTGATTTTAAATAAATTTGTATAAATATGAATAGCGACAAAAGTACAACTTTGCATTGTTTAATCCAAAATTATCCGGAATAGTTATCTGTAATTTTTGTCCTGCCTTGCTAGATTTTTCAATTGTGGTCACGACAATTTTTATTCATTTTTGTTTTTTCAATTAGGTATCCGGACCTTTAAAGGCCAAATTTCAACAAGGCCATTGCTTTCTTTGATTGTAAAATACTTGCTTTAGTTGTAAGTGTTGTATCTTTACCCTTCAATTAAATGGTTTTTTTATATGTATAAGCGCTTCTTTTGGCTTGTTTTAATTTGTACTTTTCATGGTTTTGGGTTGTTTGCTCAGGATTTAACTACCGATACTTTATGGTGTCAGCTTGGTGAAGATCGTGTAGCGGTAGTAACCTATTTTAAACCAGGTAACAGTCTTGCTTTCATACATGTACATGAAAATGAAGTTACCTCATTAGCTGCAGGAAAGCTTATGTTAGCGAGATATGGTGGAAAATTAGTTACTTTACAGCACTCAAAAGGCCATGAAAAGCAGCGTAATATTGTATTCAACTATCAGAAAAAAAAATTTCAAATAGACCCCAATCGCATTTTTACTGATGACCCTAAAATGTTGGCTTCAAATATTAAATTAGTTAAAGGCAAAGGCCAGATACCTGAAGTAGTTCAGGAGATGGTTAAAAACTTTGCAACCGATATATGGCAACAGATCAGAAATTACAACTTAATAGTTGCACTCCACAATAATAAGAATGAACCTGCCTCTTATAAACGCTATTGGTTGTTTTGGTTTAAGCAAGAACCTGCTTCATATAGTATTATGTCTTATATCAAATCCTTTGGACACAGTAGCGAAAGCAATTTGTCTTGTTCTGATATTTATATCAATCCAACATTTAATAATAGCGATTTTTTTATTGTGACCCACCGTCAAGACTTTGAATTGTTGGCAAAGTCCGCGTGTTCAGTTGTTCTTCAAAATCAAAATCCAGTAGATGATGGTTCTCTTTCAGTTTATGCATTAAAAAACAATCGGAGGTATATCAATTCAGAAGCCAAACACGGAAGTTTATCTGAACAAGTAGAGTTACTAACGACACTTTTTAATGTATCCAATTATTGATTTACTTTTTGCCCTGACTTTTATCAATGAGCTTTTGCAAAAATGGGGATGCGAAAATAAAATCATGCATGACTTCATTATTGTCGTGTAGTACTTCGTCTTTGGTTCCTTGCCAAGCAAGATGACCTTTGTCAAGTAAAATGATGTTTTCGCCGATTTCCATCACGGAATTCATATCGTGCGTATTAATAACGGTAGTGATATTATATTCCTTCGTGATATCGAGTATAAGTTCGTCGATTGTTATCGAGGTTTTTGGGTCTAACCCAGAGTTAGGTTCGTCGCAAAATAGGTATTTTGGATTGAGGACGATAGCACGAGCGATACCAACTCTTTTTTGCATACCACCGGAAATCTCAGCCGGATATTTTTTATTAATACCTTCTAGGTTCACTCTTTCTAAACAGTGATTTACCCGATCCATTTTTTCTTTATTTGTCTTCGTCGTAAACATATCTAATGGGAAGCGAATATTTTCTTCGATGGTCATAGAGTCAAACAAGGCATTTCCCTGAAAAAGCATGCCTACTTCCATCCGAAGTTTACGTAAAGTTTCTTTATTTGCGGTGACCAAATCCGTGTTGTTGTACATTACACGACCTTGATCGGGTTTGAAAAGGCCAACTAACAATTTTAAAAGAACAGTCTTCCCCGAACCTGATTTTCCGATGACGAGATTAGTTTTTCCTGCTTCAAAAGTGGCGGTAATACCCTTTAAAATTTCTTGAGTACCAAATCGTTTATGTATGTTTTCTGCCCTAATCATTCTTAAGCTGTTAAAATCAATGCAATAACATAATCCGCCAATAATATAAGAATATTGCTATAAACGACAGCGCGTGTACTTGCTTCGCCCAATTCAATACTACCGCCTTTTACAAAATAACCTTGATAACAAGATACTGATGTAAGAATATAGGCAAATACAAATGCTTTTACCAACATCATAAAAACATTATATGGTACGAAAAATGAACGAACACCTTTGATAAAGTCGGCCGAGGTAAATAATCCGGTAGGCACACTAGCTAAGTAAGCACCGAGAATTCCAATCAAAGCAGAAGCGCAAACCAATATTGGAATCATAAGTAATGCTGCGATAACTTTTGGCATCACTAAATAAGCTGAGGTGTTGACACCCATGATTTCCATGGCATCAATATGTTCCTTTTGACGCATACCGCCAAGTTCGGCAGCCATATTACTACCTACTTTTCCAGCAAGTACCAAGCAAGTTATTGTCGGTGCCAATTCGATAATCGTCATATCTCTGACAATATACCCAATATAGTACATCGGTATTAAGGAGCCGGACATTTGATAGTAAAACTGTACAGATGTGACGGCACCGATAAATATCGAAATTAAAAAAACAATAGGAAGCGAACCTATGCCGATGTCATACATCTGTCGGATAGTCTCTTTATAATACATTTTGCTGTTCTCGGGCTTTTTGTAAATTTGCTTTTGCCAAAGAATGAAATTGCCAAAATGATATGCTAAATTCAAGTTCATTTTATTTTTGATTAAAACTGTTTTTAAAATGAAGTATATTGAAACGCAATTGATTACTAATTTATTGGTTATGCCATTTTAAAACATTACTCCATTTGCTTATTACAGTTAATGCATCCGCAAAAGTAACGCTTATTATTAACTTTTTTTGGAATACAATGTTTATTTCGAAATGATTTTTCCATTATTATTTAATCTGCATTGATATGAATACGACAATTACCGGCGCAACTAAAGGTATCGGACGAGCGCTTGCATTTAAATTTGCTGCCGAAGGATATAATCTTGCTGTTTGTTCGCGCAATAGTGCGGATTTGAATTCATTAAAGTCCGCAATTCAAAGTAATTATCCAGATATTGACATCTTTACTGCTGTAGTAGATATAAGTAAAAAAGCAGAAGTGATACGTTTTGCGCATGAAGTTATCGAACATTATGGAACCATTGATGTGCTTATAAATAATGGCGGGGTTTTTATTCCCGGCGAAATCAGCAAGGAAGTTGACGGTGTTTTAGAGCAAATGATCGATACGAATCTATATAGTGCATATCATCTGACTAGGGCGATACTTCCTGCAATGGCCAAAAGTAAAAAGGCACATATCTTTAATATGTGTAGTATTGCTAGTTTTACTGCATATCCTAATGGAGGAGCTTATACTATTTCAAAATTTGCCTTACTCGGTTTCACTAAAGTATTGCGTGCAGAACTCAAAAATCAACATATCCGTGTTACAGCAATCATGCCTGGAGCTACTTGGTCTGATTCATGGAAAGATGTCGATCTTCCAGAAGATAGGCTTATGGATGCAAGCGATATTGCCGAAAGTGTATGGTCAGCCTATAATCTTAATGGAAAATCAGTTGTTGAAGAAATTGTCATTCGCCCAATTTTAGGAGATCTTTGATAAACACATTAACTAGGTGTATTTTTCTGAATTGAACTCATAAAATAATAGTTGTAACTCTTGCGTTTATCTAGCGTCAATTATTATGTGTTGCATGCTTGAATTTTATTTTATATATAATAATCAACTGATTTGAACAAAATATTTTTAACTTTATTGGCAGTGGTTATATTGAACCCATTGATTGGTCAAAAATACAATACCATAGGAGGCATAAGAGTAGGGGATGACTTTGGTATCAGTGCCGCTCAAAGAATTGCTGATAAAACGACGATTGATGCCACTTTTCAACCTGGTACATTTGCGGGCAATAGACTACTTTTATTGACTGCAAATCAGCATTATCCATTGTTGGGAAAGCGTCTTAATTTTTTTGTTGGAGGTGGTATATATCAAAAAAAATATGAAAATCTATATGACAAAAAAACGATAAATGATGAAGTCCCTTCGGCTGTAAGTAAAGCGGGTGTTGCATTCAATCTTGGCGCCGAACTCACATTGGGCAAGCTCACTTTGAGTGCAGATTACGTTCCATTAGTGCATTTTGGCAATGATTCTTATCGACGTTTTTACAGTACTTCAGGGATGAGTCTCAGATATGTTTTTGTAAAAAGACCATCAAAAACTAAAACATTCTTCAAAAATTTATTTAGTAAAAAGGGGAAAAAGAAATAGGTTTTAAACAAAAATAGCTACTTTGGGTTAAGAACATTATAGAAAATTTGAGAAATGAGATTCTTTACTTTATTGATGTTGATGATTTTAACCACTTTTAAAATGAATAGCCAAAGCGATACATTATATTATATCGGTGATCCAATGTGTTCTTGGTGTTATGGATTTGCACCCGAACTTGACCAGGTGAGAAATACGTTTAAAGGAACTCCATTTATAATGATAATGGGTGGATTAAGAGCAGGAGGCAAAGAAACCTTAGGTGAATTAAGTGGCTTTCTAAAAGAACATTGGGAAGAAATTAATAAGCTGACAAATCAAAAATTTAAATACGATATTCTCAACAAATCGAATGTTTTATATGATACGGAACCCGCTTGCAGGGCTATCATCGTCGTTGAAGCATTAAAACCTGAAGCGAAGTACGACTATTTCAAAGCAGTACAGCAATCTTTTTACTATTATAATGACCAGCCGGGAGTAGCCTCGACTTATGCTAAAATCGCTATACGTTTTGGGATTGATGAAAAAACATTTTTAGCTAAATTCAATAGTCAGGAAGCAAAACAAAAAACACAAGCTGATTTTACGATGTCCCAACAGATGGGGGCGCGCGGCTTTCCAACATTAATGGCTAAAATAGACGGGAAATTATATCTCGTTTCCAATGGTTTTCAAAAGGCGGATAGAATTATTTCGGCATTGAAAAATAAAGGATTGAAGTAATTCGTAGTTTATTCAAATAACGGTATTTTTCGCAAAAGTTATCGTACGTTTTTTTATTATTAATGGTATTCTAAATGTAGTTTGAATTTCTTAATCTATCTTATTCGTATTCGATTATTTTATAGATGTTTTTATAATGTAGCGCATGAGATTTTAAATAAATACAAAAAAAATGGTCGCCCCCCAGCGACCATTTACAAATTATTATCCCATAAACATATCCAAAATACTCAATCAATCGGCTCTCATCCCGACTGAAAACTATTGTAACTCAAAACTCAATCTCACTTTTTTAAGCAATAATCTCTTTTATCGCTTTTGATAATACAAAGATATAATGGATGTAAGTCTATAAAAAATACAAATTTCTGCAATAATAACATATAAATAATTATAATATGAAATGAATGTTGTGTATAGCGTTGATAATTAGTATTTTATGTTTGGTTGAAGATGGCAAGTTAAGGATATATGTCGTTTAAATGTTCAATATTATCAATAAATATGGACAAAAAAAAATAAAAAAATATTCATTAATCCTTTTTAAAGACTAAAATCATAGCTTTGCACCGTATAATAAATTAATATATGAGTAAGTATATCACATACGTATGGATAATTTTAGCCATTAGTTTTTTCTTTTTTTGCGGTTGTCAGCAGAAAAGGAAGCAAGGAAAAGGAATGGATTTATTAAAATATGGGATTCCATATACTGTAATGGCACCTGATGATACCAAAGTGTCTAGGATAGGAGGTGGGCAGATGACGGATATTAAACTTTCTGATGGCCAGGCATACGATGTGTTGATTTTTATGAAGCGTGCTGAAACAAAAAATATTAATCGATTGAAGCAATTTCGTAAGGAAGAAGTATCCTTTTACCCCAATTTTAAAAAAATTGTTGAAGAGTACAATGAAGGCTTTTTATACGAAATCTATGGCTCGACCGGTGAAGCTGCGTATGCATTCTATGCGATCAAGGTCGTAGGTGACCATGAAATTGACTTCATTTCCGGCAATAACAAGGATTTTACCGAAAAGGAAGTCAAGGATATGATTAAGACGGTTTTGTATTAATCGTGCTTATTGAGAAATCAGGTCTCTCCCGTACAAAAATCGTTTTGTCCAGTATTCTGAACCTAGAATATCGTCAACTTTTACACCAACAGAAGTTGTTGCATGTACGATTTGGATTTGATTAGGTAAGCTTTTAGCAACGATACCTACATGCGAAATCTTTTGCTTGTCGCCAAAAAAAACTACATCGCCTGGCATGAGTTGGTCTATAGATTTAGGCTTGCCCATTTTGGCAATATCGTGTGACGGACCGGAAACCGGAATTCCATTTTTAGTAAATACGAAACCTGTAAAACCGCTGCAATCAAAACCCGTATCAGGAGATTTACCACCATAGCGATATTTTGTACCTTTATATTGCAAAGCATACGCGACGATAGACTGACGTAAGCCCGAAATTTCTACTGAAGTTTCACTTTGTTTTTTTACAACTGTTTTGGTTGTATTGTTTTTGGTGTTTTTCTTCTCTTTAGAAACATAAATTTTTGCTTGACGCTTATTAGAAGAGGAATACTTACCGGATTTTGTTCGCGTTGTAGTATTACAGGATGCAATCATCGCCGATATTAAAATCAATATAGCGTATTTAAAGAAAAAACTACCTCTAGATATGGTCATATTATGTGCGTTTTTAAATGAATTGTAGGTGTATTAGTTAGTGTAATAGATAAATACACTTTATGATAAATCATTATATCAAATACTATGCCTTAAAAAGCAATTTTGAAAGTAATTAATAGCGCATTCAAATATCTATACGTTTGTATTATAAGATAATGAATTTTTTATTGAAATTTATATAAGATAAATTGAAATTACAAATTATTGATATATAAAGGAATATACGCTTATTTTTGAAGATGATGATAGGTGAATAGGGGAATATTGAAAAAATATATTATAAAAAAAACATGATTTTTTTTTGAAAAAAGAAATTATGTTTTACCTTTGCGTCGCTTTTGAAGAAAGGCACTTTTAAAGATCTGGTAGCTCAGCTGGTAGAGCAATACACTTTTAATGTATGGGCCCTGGGTTCGAATCCCAGCCAGATCACTAACGACCCTGATAATCATATGATTTTCAGGGTCGTTTTGTTTTATTACTTCTTTGCGTAAATGAATTTTAAAGGCAAACAAATGAATTTATAACGTTGTTTTAACCATTTGAGTGTCATTTTTGTAAATTTCTTAACGAAGTTGTCATGAATCAATCGTCTTTATAGGATAACAGTAATATTTAAAACAAAACCATAAAAAATAAGAGTTATGAATAAATTGAAATCAATTTTAGCGGCCTTCATTTTAGTAGGAATGACAGCAGTAGCCAATGCACAGTATGCAGTGGGTTTGAAAGTAGGTGGTAATATTGCAAATGCAAGTATAAGTGGTATCTCCGAGCAATTTTTACCTGAACAGTTGACTTATCCAGGAGTTGTGATTGGAGCGATGGTGGAAATTCCAATGCTCAATGGATTTTCATTCAGACCAGAACTCAATTATATGCAAAAGGGCTTTACAGTGAGAGTTTCAAAGGATGATTTAGATATTTTAGGTGTAAATTTTAATGTAGCCGGAAAAAATGAAACGAGGCTAAATTACCTAGAAGTTCCATTATTATTCAAATATAGTTATGGCAACAGTCTAGCTAAAGTTTATGCTGTTGCAGGACCTACAATCGGTTATGCTTTAAATGGATATACCCAACAAACGGCATCTGTAATTTTTGACATCAGAGTAAATAAATCTGATTTGAATTTAGAAAGAGACCTATTTCAAAGATGGGAACTTGGGGTTGCAGCCGGACTAGGTGGCGAAATCAAAGCTGGACATGGAAAGATATTTGGGGATGTCCGATATGATTTTGGATTTAACAGTATTATTCAAAATTTATTTGTTGACTTCAAGGCAAAGAATAAAGGATTTAATATTTCAGCGGGTTATGCATATGTTTTTTAAAAAAAACTAAGTGATAAATTTAATAAAAGCGATGTGCGTCCAAAATTGGGCTGTTCATCGCTTTTATTTTTAGTGTTAAATCAACTTCTGAATTATTATTTGATGAGTACTGTTGTACGTATGAAAAATAATAAATAGTTTTGGCATTAATAATGTGTCATGACTAAATTGTATCATCAGGATATATCAGAAACCACACCGTTTAACGAACCTCCATTGTGGGCACGGGAAGCGAATTGGTATCAGATTTTGTATTGGAATTTGGGTAGAAATCTGAAATTTACCTAGAATTTTGTTTATCTATAGATTTTAATTCTTTCAAATATAATGAATTTATATGCATGCTTTTTATGAATTAAATGAATTAACCATAAAAAATTTCTAACTTATCTAAGATAATATTTAATTTTATAAAAATTAATCAGTTTAGAACGTAACATTTTTAATCCAACTACAGAAATCCTAAAATCCACAATGAAATTGTTTTGCAGAAGTCTGATTTTAATATATACATCAGCACATTTTGTCAATTTTGTAATATTAGATTGTAATTTTTTTTCATGAATATTTAATCAAATTTATCTAAGAATTCGTTTGTTCTAATTTCTTTGTATAAACTTTTGTTTTTTACCAATCCTATTTTTAAAATAGTACTTAAAAAATCCAAGCATTATTTTAATCATCTTTTAATTTTAAGTAATAATGTAATGACATTCCTCTTTATTAAAAGTGATCTGTATCTACCTTTGTTAATATTTGGTTTTCATTAACTTCAAATCGTAATGTGCTGCATTTTGAATAAGCACCAAATTCTTCCCATCGAGAGTAACAATCTGGGTAGCTATAATTGTTAAAAAAATAACTTAGCCATAATATACTTTCACCTTTACTTCCGATTGCATTTTCCTTCCCAAAAAAAAGTCTAATATCATTAATTGAAATCTCACAGCTAATATTAGTAAGTTTTTTTAAATCCTTACAATAAATAGCATGTTTGATTGTGCTGTCATTTGGCGGTATATAGGTTAAATTCTCTAGAGAATCGATCATCTTTAGATGTTTGGCTCTCTCAAATTCGGGCAATTTGTCATAATGCAATGTATAAACCTTTGTTTCTGAATTCATTGAAATATGTTTGGCTACTTCTTTCAGGGTAGATGCTACTTTAAATTTGCAATCATTGTGATCCTTTTTTAACATACTACATGATAATCCACAAATAAAAAAGATGTAAATTAAAAATACTCGTTTCATATCTTTACAAACTTTTTATTGGAAACTACAAGTATATTGGTAATTCTACATATATATATTCCGGCAGGTAAATCACTTATATTTAAATCATTTTCAGTTTTTAAGTTATCAAATGACTTTAAAATTATTCCTTGATTATTAATAATTTCTACATGAAAATCCTTTTCTTCGCTAGACTTAATATACAATATATTTGTAACTGGGTTGGGGCTAATATGAAAATTAACTACATGGTTATCGTGAATTGATGATGTGCAGGTTCCACCACATCCACCCATACCGATACCACTACACACTGAACTCGCTCCAAACACTAAATTTGCTCCATTTTTATCATTTGATGTAATGAACCCTCCTGTATTACCGCTCGGGTGCATCAATTGACCTAATCCTTTTGCGTGATTTAACATATGAGCATGACCCAATTCATGTTTAATAAGTTCTCTCATATTTTCTTCGTCTGCTGTAGTTGGGCTTGTTAGAGTAGTCCGTAACACAAAATCAATTTCACTGAAACACTTATTACTGCCAAAATAATCAGATACAACAAACATTCCACCCCCAGATCCACTTTCAAAGGAAACTAAGCTAGTTCCATCTGCTGCAACAAATGGCGTATTCTTGATTATAGTGGGTCCTAATTTAAAACTTATTCCTGTTTGACTACACCAATCACTCAGAGCAATTTCAAATTGCTGTTTAACCCAAAAAGGGACTTGATTTGAAAAGGAAAAACAAATAGTGTTTGGTTGTAAGCCAATTCTGTTAGCTTGTGAATGCGGTGCACCACGATAATTAATTATCGAGTAAGGAATGTCTAACTTATTACTTGATTCATCTGATACATCACAAAAATTCTTTACTCTAAATTTCCCTGTAGCAGGAGGTTGTGATGTCCCTTTATTTTTATCACATCCAGGAATTTTAATTTTTATTTCAGTATCTGTCCAATGTAAAATATTGTCCCATCTAAAGTCAGATGTCCCTACTTCTATATCGCTAGGCCCTGAGTAGTCACCATTTTTAAAAAGAATTGTAGATACCTGAGGTACAAATGTACCAAAATTTTTCCCTATTATAGTTAGTTCTTCTCCAACGCCTCCATGAATTATGGAAGGCGAAAATGAGGTGATAGTAGGTTTTTTACAATCACAAATTGTACCTGTTTCCTGATCATCCGCAATTACGGGGCTATATAATTCCCACGCTAATGGAAAGTAACCGTTAAAATGAGTATGATCACTTGATTCTGTAATTTGATCAAAATTTATATTTTTCTGTTCACTACAGTTTAGTACATTAAAAGTAAGTTTACCTAATTTTCTTGGTGTTGTTCCTAACATATTATAATCATTTGAGTTTGTACTAAGATTAAAAATTATTAGTGAAAATGTATTTTGATCTATATCACTTGTAGTAAAAGAATAATTTGTGTTATCCAGAAGATCTTGTTTTTGAAAAGTTAAAGTGTTGTTTGATACGACATTGCTTCCAAATCCAAGATCATTATAGTTGATATAAATAATGCCATCTGAATATCTACTTGTTTGTGTTGCTTGAGCAAAAAGATCTACACTTAGTTTATTTGTTGATGCACTATAAGTTACGTTTTCAAATGTATAAATTAAACCGGTAGTATTTCCTTGTGTTCCATTTGTAGCAGAAATAGGATCAGACAAATTTGTTTCATTAAACAATCCATATGAACCTTTACACCAATAATACACTTCACCAGAAATATCAATATCATCAAAAGAAATTGACCCCATACTAGTAAAATCACTAATCTTAACTTTAATATGTACTAGTTGTTCATCTGTTTCGGAAAATGTGTAGAGTGAATTTGAGCCATACGAAGGTTGAATTGAAATTTTTATTAACTGAGCACCGTAATCTGTGGTAGTTAAATTATAGATTGAATTTTGAAGAATAGTTCCTTTTGTTACTTCGATTGTATTTTTTGAAATAACATTAGTCCCAAAATGAGAAGTGTAAGTTATATACAAATTGCCTTTACCAAATTTCAGACCAGGTGTATTTACTTTGGCATTAATGTCAAATTCTAGATATTGTAAGTTATTTGTATATTTGACATTTTTAAAAGAAAAGTCAATTGTTTTATTTGTCCTTAAGGAAGAAATAATTTCACATGTATCGCTATTTCTAAATCTTTTAGCCTTGAATAATGCAAAATACTTATGTGTTGAAATTTTAGGAAATTTTGTTACTTTTATTATTTCATTTTCAAAAAAATTTTGATTAATTATTTCTCCACGAAATCGAACTTTTTTGTTTAAATCTTGAATAATATATGCAAATCCACCAGAATTGCTAATAAATTCATAACTGTTATTTAAGAAAAAGTAGCCTTGATCCCCTTTATTAAGTTTTATTGCATGTGGTCTATAATGATAGTTCCCTTCGACTTCTCCACCAATAGTTTCGATATTGATGATGGAATCTCTTAACTCTCCTTTAAATACAGATTTGATCTTTACCAATGATTCAGTGACAATTTGTGTTTTATCTTCATTCCATTTTGATAATGTAGATTTAACTTCTCCTTCCACAATTAATTTTGCTTGATTAGTTAATTCAAACTGAGAAAATACTTGGAATTTTACTAATAAAAACAAAACAAGGGAAATGATTTTTAAATTCTTCATTTGTATTTTTTTTTTGATATTAATAATAATAATTTTAAGTAGTTTAAATCTATTATTGCAAATTTAAGATTGTATTTTACTTTTTATGTAAATTTATATAATAATTTTTTATAAAATTAGTTCAGTTGTTTTGAATTAAAATATAATATGTAAAAAAATGAAAAGTTAGTATAGGAGTTGTATATTGACTGTTTATACTTAGGCCGGAAAAAATGAAACGAGGCTAAATTACCTAGAAGTTCCATTATTATTCAAATATAGTTATGGCAACAGTCTAGCTAAAGTTTATGCTGTTGCAGGACCTACAATCGGTTATGCTTTAAATGGATATACCCAACAAACGGCATCTGTAATTTTTGACATCAGAGTAAATAAATCTGATTTGAATTTAGAAAGAGACCTATTTCAAAGATGGGAACTTGGGGTTGCAGCCGGACTAGGTGGCGAAATCAAAGCTGGACATGGAAAGATATTTGGGGATGTCCGATATGATTTTGGATTTAACAGTATTATTCAAAATTTATTTGTTGACTTCAAGGCAAAGAATAAAGGATTTAATATTTCAGCGGGTTATGCATATGTTTTTTAAAAAAAACTAAGTGATAAATTTAATAAAAGCGATGTGCGTCCAAAATTGGGCTGTTCATCGCTTTTATTTTTAGTGTTAAATCAACTTCTGAAATATTATTTGATGAGTACTGTTGTAAGTATGAAAAATAATAAATAGTTTTGGCATTTATAATGTGTCATGACTAAATTGTATCATCAGAATATATCAGAAACCACACCGTTTAACGAACCTCCATTGTGGGCACGGGAAGCGATTTGGTATCAGATATTAGTTGAGCGATTTAGAAACGGCAACCCCAATAATAATCCCACTCGCCAAACCTGTTATAATGCACTTATAGATCCATTGCCTGAAAATTGGAAGCTAACTTCTTGGGGATATAATTGGTATAGACAGGAAGATTGGGCAATGAAAACCGGGCTCGATTTTTATAGAACTGTACAAATGAGGCGCTATGGTGGGGATCTTGATGGTGTCTTAGAAAAAATTCCTTATTTAGTAGATTTAGGCATAACGGCCATTTATTTTAATCCTTTAAACGACGCCCCATCTCTGCACAAATATGATGCAAGACATTATCACCATATAGATATTACCTTTGGCGATGACCCGGAAGGTGACTTGCTATTGATGGCACAAGAGCAACACGATGACCCGACAACATGGAAGTGGACAAGTGCAGACAAGAAATTTCTTGAAGTTGTAAGGATATTACACGAACATAATATACGTGTAATTATGGATTTTTCATGGAATCATACTGGAAAGAATTTTTGGGCATTCAAGGATTTTCAAAATAAATTATCAGAATCGCGCTATAAAGACTGGTATTTTGCAGATGTAATAACAGATCCTTTGACGCATCAAAAAAAAGTACACTATCAGGGATGGATGGGCATATCAACTTTACCGGAATTGCGCAAAGTAAATGTAGGAAAACGAATTCCTGGTTTTGGCTATGAAGGGAATCTTTACGATCCCGTAAAATGGCATATTTTTCAAGTGACTCGTCGCTGGATGGATCCCAACGGAAATGGTGACTTATCATGCGCAATTGATGGGATGCGATTAGATGTAGCGGAACATATACCATTAGGATTTTGGCGTGAATTCAGGCGTTATGTGCGTTCCATTAACCCGGATTTTTATTTAGTTGGCGAATGCTGGTGGGAGGTCTGGCCGGATAAACTTATGGATCCACTACCTTGGGTACGTGGTGAGATTTTTGACGCAGTCATGCACTATCAGTGGTTTAAAGTAGCTAGAGGATACTTTGCTAAGCCTTCTGATAGCATTTCGCTGTCCACTTTTAAGGATTTGTTGGGTAAGTTATTTACAAAATATCCATCGGCTACGCAACAAGCTATGATGAATCTGTCTGCTTCGCATGATACACCGCGATTGTTATCCACGTTTTTTAATCACAATAAATATAAATTTCATTGTAAACCTCAAGAAGATCGGGATTACAGAACGGATAAACCAGGAGAATTTACCTATCATCGTGTAAAGCTTTTCTTACTACATCAATTTACTTATATAGGTGCACCACATATCTGGAACGGAGACGAAATGGGGATGCTCGGAGCGGATGATCCTGATAATCGTAAGCCACTTATATGGCCAGATATAGCATTTGAACCGGAAACACAATCAGATTTTTCAACTTACCAATATACATTTACTCCTGTGTTTGATAAAGATATGTATGCGTATTATAAATCACTGATAAGACTAAGAAAGTCGGATAAAGTCTTTATATATGGAGAAGTTGAAATGTATGATCTATCTGTTAATAACACGATACTCGCCTATAGCAGGACGACATCAGACAGCAAAGTTTGGGTTATCATCAACAATCATCCAGAGTATAATGAAGCCTATTTACCGATAAAAGACGGCACCGTGATTTTTCGGTACAATACAGATATAGAAGTACTTGAAGATGTACTAATCATGGCACCATTTAGTGGAGTCGTAGTCGGGAAGAAGGTGGATTTAATTACTAGAGGTAAAGAGAAATGGTGATTGTGCATTTATTTAACTTTATCTTATAAATATTTTGATATAATTAGATTGTTGTTTACATTTGTGAATTGTTATGACATTTCAATTAATTTTAAATGTTTTAATATGATGAGTTGTGAAATTAAATATTGTTAATTAAATCTATTAATCATGAGAACAAATTTTATTTTGTTGAATATGAAAATAACTTGTGTATTGTTCTGCGGTAGAATGTGTAAAAAAATGAGGTGTGTGCCGTTGATGTTTATACTGTTTATGATATATTTTGAGATAATATTCAATTATTTACAGTTAGCGTGATTGGTGGAGCAGATTCGGAACACCGGGTTGTAATCAGAGATGTAGTCGGTAAGCAGCATATCGTGGAGAGATTCGCTCGTGAAGTACAAATCAGCACAGATCAGCTCGGCAGCGGATTGTATATTGTCAGCGTTTCAGACAGTGAAGGGAAAGCTGTTTTTGTGGATAAGCTTTTCATCGCTAAACAGTAATTTGAGTATAACTTTATATGATCCAATTCAGATAGTAAATGAGACGATTGTTTCTATATTTGTTGCTTTTCATTTTTAGTGTGAAAATATCCGCACAGGTGGAACATTTGTGTGGGAGTGATGCGTTTGACAGCCTGCAGCATGTCAGGAATAGTCAAAGAATTATAGAAAACGACGCGTTTGAAAGACTATACAGGGAAGTATTTAGCCGTAAAACGGAATCGAAGCTAAGAGGACAGCCGGATTATGTATTACCCGTCGTTTTTCATGTTATACACAATGGCGGAAATGAAAATATAGATGATAGGACGATTGAAAAAGGTTTGGAGCAGTTAAATGAGGCCTTTGCGAATATGGGTGCTTATTATAGCGAAAAGGGGGTAAATACGAATATTCAGTTTTGTCTGGCGCAAAGGGATGAGGATGGCAATATATTTAATGGTATCAAAAGACATCAATCGATATATACGGACATGTCGATACCGGGAAGCTATGATTATATAATGGATAATGCGATCATAGATTACAAGCAGTATATCAATATACAGATCGTGAAAAACGCGTGTGTAGGTGGGAATTGTAATGTAGCGGGATTTGCAGGATTGCACCGTATCGTGGTGGAAGCGGATAATTTTTTGTCAACAACACTGATGCATGAAGTAGGGCATTTTTTTGGATTAAACCATACATTCTCAGGTGGATGTAAAAATGATGATTGCCTGAGGGACGGCGATAGGGTTTGTGATACACCACCCGATCAAAAGACTCTTGAAGGATGTTCTAATGAATATAATTCATGTACAACGGATATAGATGATCATAGCCCGAATAATCCATTCAGGCCAATCTATTTAGGAGGTCTGGGCGACCAGCCGGATGACCATAATAATTATATGGATTATAACTGGTCGTCATGCAGGGTACATTTTACCCAGGGGCAAGCGGATCGTATGCGTTTTTTCATTGAGCAGCTGTATGCGTCATTAGTTGTATCCGAAGCCTGTCTGCCACCGTGCGAAAACCCGATAACAGCCTTATTTACTATGCCGGATACAGTTGATGCAGGTACCGTGCCGGATATCATCAATCATTCAGTCAATACTGTTGATTTTCAATGGTATGTTGACGGATTTGCGGCAGGAAATGAAAAAGATCTGTCCTATCGCTTTAATAAGGAGGGTGTTTTTACAGTAAAATTAGTGGCATTATCGGGCAGCGATCATTGCAGGTCAGATTCAATCACGAAGAAGCTCTATGTCATCTGTCCGGTAGAGGCCTGTTTCCGGTATGCGATTGTTAATCAATATTTAATCTTTGAGTCGTGTAGCCCTGTGGGTAACGCATTGAATTGGGAGATAAAGCAAGACACTAAGTCGGTATTCACATCTTTAAGCTCGGTTGACAGTTTTTACATAAAGTCCTATCCTTATGTACGGCTATGCCTGACCGTCGATAACGGGATATGCACAAAGCAGCATTGCGAATATATCAATACGACCGGAACAAGCGATGAAATCTGCGACAACGGTATAGACGATGACGGTGACGGGCTGATTGACGGTTTTGACCCGGATTGTCCCTGTACGGGAGACGCGTATTATAACCATTGCAAGCCATTCTGTGAAATCATTCCGGATAAATTTTACGAAATAAAAATGAAAGTGAAATGGCAGAGTCAGGTATTAGCTAAAGAGTTTAATTTGTATTCATCTTATGTAGTGGGTAGATTTACACAAAATGAGCATCCTGAAATTATTACTTTTTTGGGGTCAGGCGATAGAAATAATGTTAATAATTATTTAGGGGTATTTAATGGGCAATCAGGAGAAATCTTAGATTCTATAATGATTTTTCCGGAATATAAACAATGGCATCTATTATTGCATCCGGCGGTATTTTCAAACAAGGAGAATTCAAAAAAATACATATACACTACATCTTTAGGAGAAATAGTTTGTGTGGATAATGAAAAAAATATCGTTTTTAGAAAGTATCTTCCTATGGGGGTGCAAAATGATATGATTGGTATTGTTGATTTTAATAATGATGGAATTCCAGAATTGTATAATGGTGCATCTATCCTAAATGCAATGACAGGTGAAGTGTTGTTTTATGATTTTAGTAGTATTTCCCAAAATAATTATTTTCAAGTAATTTCTATTGCTTCGGATGTATTAGGAAATGACGGGATTCCTGAATTAATAACAGGAAAGTATGTTTTTCAAGTGGAATTGAATAATCTAAATGGTGAAGTTGGTAATATCATCAAAACAATTCATGCACCACTTTCCGTAGAAAATGGAAAATGTGCTGTTGCTGATTTGGACGGTGATGGTCAAAAAGAAATTATTGTACTTGAAAGCAATAATGTTAATGATGGTTTTACCGGTAAATTATCCATATGGAATCCTGCAACAGGAAACTTGTTAGCGCAAATACAAAACCCGATATTACCCGATAATACTTTTGACGGAAGTATCCCCTTTATAGGTGATGTGGATGGTGATTGTCTTCCTGAAATTGGTGTTGTATATAATCAAAGATTAAAAATGTATAAATATAGTATATCCGGAGGTTTAACCGAACTATATTCTATTAACACTTCTGACAGATCAGGAACAACAGGAGTTACTATGTTTGATTTTAATCAGGATGGACATCAAGAATTGGTTTATAGAGATGAAAATTTTTTAAGAATTATAAATGGTGGAACCGGACAAACAATTGATTCTTTTGAATTGTTGAGTAGTACATGGAATGAATATCCTGTGATTGTTGATATTGACAATGATGGGCAAGCTGAAATTTTAGTGTCAGGCAGTTTAACCCATAAAGGAGAACCGCAACTTTTCTGTTTTGAATCGGCCTCATTTCCATGGGCACCTGCCCGGTCGGTATGGAATCAGTATGGCTACAATCCTACTTTTGTCAATGATGATCTTACGATCC
>JBEBYC010000002.1:0-201147 GCA_040391315.1 Portibacter sp.
AGCGGTCGGTATTAACAACCATCCAAAGGGAAGTCAATTCATTTGCAATAAAGCTATACTGATCTCTGAGGGTACTGTCGGGATGGATGTCCTTACCGGTGTGATAGACACCGATCAGTGAGCCACCTCGCTCGGGATTATCGGTGTAAAAAGCTACTGCAACGCCCTTTTTTGCTGTGGAGGAGGCATCATATCTATTGTAGATACTAAAGTCCAGACTATATTGTCCTGACACGATATCATAGTCGACACAAGAGATGTCTCCTGTGAGAGATGCAGCCGCTACGGTATAGTTGTCATCTTCGTCTAAACGGGAAGCCTGAGCCATGAAATTATTGTACTTGCCATTTTTATAGGTGGCAGGATTGTGCATGTACTGTGGGACGGTACCGTCATCGTTGATAAACAGAGGATTATATGCGTACTGATGCCAGATATTGCGGGCAGGTGCCCACCGCTGCCCGGCAGGTGCACCGAAAACAGTTAATTTAGTGATAATGTTTGGGTTTGCCGAAGGACTATAATATTCTGCACAAGATATGCAGATTTTAGTTTCCCCAGTGCCGTCAATGTCACCTATTGTTGGGTATTCATTACCAGTCCCTGAGTAACATTTTGGGTATTTTGAAATAATTTTTGGAATGTCATTTTTTGCACTTAGGATAACTAATTCCTTATTATTCCTATAAAGAATTTCATGTATTCCATCATTGTCAAAGTCATACAAGGATACTCCAGTTGTAGAACAATCATCGTCATCACAGATAATAGAAGCCCAGTCATTTTTTAATTCATTACTTCCTTTAAAAGAAAATTTATGTAAAGTTTTATGATTGGAAACTATGATACCTAATTCATCTTTTTTACCCACATTTCCTATTGCGAAGTTTCCTACAATATCAAAATTTTTAGCTCTATAAGTTGCAAAAACTTGATATTCCCCATTTTTATAAGAATAAACAAAAATAAATGGATAATTATTTTGATTTCCATAAGAAGTACAATTTCCAATAATAACATCTAATACACCATCCTGATTGATGTCAGCAATTGCAATTATACCATTATAATAACCACCATAAGGATCATCTACTAGAACATTATTGACAATCATTTGGTTACCATCTAAACCATTTAAATTAATTATCTTAACTTTATAAACCGTATATCCTGTGGTTAATTCCAAATCATTAGGGTCATCATCCAAGTCGGCGGCTAAACTATATAAACAGCTTGCTATACCATGATTTCCACCATCTGCTAAGAGAATCCCATTTGTTGCATTAAAAATTTGATTACCTTTATAAACTTCAGGTATTCCATCCATGTTAAAATCAGCTAAGGATATTTCACCTCTCGTAGGATATAACTTACTATCAGAAATCCATGCAATACTACTATCTGAATTAAAACAAACTAATCTTCCTCTTACATGTGATGGATTTGGAAATGCATCATTATCTAGTGCAAGTATTATAATTTGATAATCAATTTGTGTTTTAAGTACTACATAATCTCCTAAATAAAAGTGAAAAGTGGAAATTGTATTTATATTACTTTTTGTCAAAGTACTATATATATTGATTATATTAAATGCGTAATAAGTTGATATTTGTCCAGGTGTGATAATTTCAGGTATGCAATCGTTATCTATATCTATTAAAATTGGTGACCAAAGGTCACTAACGGAATCATTAAATTCCCATTTTTTTTCTATTTCTAATGGTAAGGTTAATTCATTAGTGTTCATCATTTTTGTCACATTACAACCCGAACAAATTGTTTCATTTTGTCCTATGACTGTAAAACGTAATAAGCACAAAATGAAGGTTATAGAAGTCAATTTAATTTTCATACAAAAAATTTTGATATTATTGAGATGCTGAATATAATTGTATTCAACACCTCAATATCTAACTAAAACATAAAATTATTTCTTAATAAACTTAGTGAAACTATCCTCCCCATGTGCATTAATGTATTTTATATAATACAACCCCGCTGGATAATCAAACGGAACATGAGCTTCTCTACCTGTAAACTGACCTGATGTGATGTGTGCATACGTAGTGATTTTGGTTATAATGTTACAAAGATATAGTTTGTGTTTTAATATTGGAAGGATATAAATAAAAAATTCAACAAAAAACAGAATATTATATTTTCATTGTAAAGGTTTGTAAATATTATATCAAAAATAATAAAACCATAAATGCGATTCCTAATTATTTTGATATCAAGATCAATCATAACTATAAATATAATTTATAAAACGCGTTTTCATAAATGGAATCGATAATTTCTATATTTGATTAACTTTGCATAAAATTTTTAACATGCACGAACACGATAAAAGATTTGTAGAAAAGTGGGAAAGACAACGAAAGGATGGTAGATGGTTATACGGATTGAAATATGGACCTTTATTTGGTTCTATTGTATTTGTTATAATAAATGTGTGGCAACTTAAAGACCATTCCTTAGAAGATGTGTTCTTATCTACACCGGCTTTAAATCAATACGTTTCTATGCTTTTGGGTGGAATATTGGGTTATAGTTTAATAGCGTGGGTTATGAATGAAAAAACCTATGAAAAAATCATGGAACGGGAAAAAGCAAATAAATAATCATATTGGATTCCAGTATTTACTACCAAAGAAACGCATTATTTTTCCGAATTAGATAAAATATACACCTTGGAATAATATGTCCCAATTGATGTGGAATCACATAAAGTTCTACTTTCTTCGTTGACACCTATCTCAATTAACAATCCAACAATAAACGTGAGTCATGGAAGTAAACCGTTAATCTAGCAACATTTAAAAGCCACACAGTTAAGAACACCAGTGATAAGTTACATACAACAATGGAAATGGCGCTCATCATCGCAATGAAAAGATTAAAGCATGAGCATAAATTTAATTATATGGATTTATACAAAAGCGGCCGATGTCTGAATAAGATCCAAATCAAGCCAACAACCGCAAAATCACTTTTATCAAACCCAAATGTAACGCTTGCAATTGCATCATCGTAGGAAGTAAAACGTAACATCGGAACTCCAGCTAGATAGCTGATTTAAGCTTTAAAAAGCGTAAAAAACTGTAAAATGACCACGTCTAGTAAATAAAAAAGATGCGCTGCATGAAACATAGATTAGATAACCAATCTCAAAAATACTAAATCAATGTTTCTCTCGTTTTTCAGCATTAAGCAACTGATTTCTGCAACCACTTATACCTTGCTATTCCAACGCTATCAGCAAAGCATTTTTTTCGACGGTATCGCCACCTGAAACCAAAATATTTTTTATGACACCTGTTCCGGGAGACTTTAGTATATTTTCCATTTTCATAGCTTCAAGACTAAGAAGTTTGTCACCTTCTTCGACATGTTGACCTACTTCAACAAAAATACTAATCACCAAACCAGGCATAGGGGATTTTATATCTTTAACAGAATGTTTATGCGCCTTGAGAAAACCCATTTGAGCAATCAGCTGGTCTAAAGGCTCCTTTAAGTTGAGTTTAAAGTCAAAACCTTCAACATTGATAAGGGCTGATTTATTTTCGTAGTCAAATTTTTTAATGACTACATCATATGCAGTATTATCCATTAATATTTTTCTATAATTACCTTTATTTTCGACTATCGAAATATTAAGGTTTTCAAGGGTCGTTTCATCAACCGGGGACATTCCTAATATGTCAGTGATGGTAATCATTTGCTTATTTTTAAATAAATATATTTTTAATTACTTCGTGCTGATTGTTGGGCTATTCGAGTCATAAACCATGTTTCAAAACCTGTAAATGCCAGATATACTGCCAAAACACTGACAACAAAGTCATTATTTGGCGGTGAAGCTACTTTGATGAATCCAAAAATTAACACAGCCGTCGCTATAAATTTTATTAAAATATTAAAAATCGTAATCGACGAAAATAGTTGTTTATTAGGGTGTGAAGCCAGTCGCTTTAAAATGATAAATAGTGCCATACTTAATACAATAAACATGAACACAGCAATAGCAGACAATTCGGTAAATTCATGAAATTTAAAAACACTATGAATCAGCAGAAGTATTGGTATTAAAATAGCTAAACTTACTGCAAGCCCTTTAAAATATAAACCCATTACTTTTTACTTAATTCAATATACAATTTATACAAAAAACCTGTGAAAAACACTAATATTAGCAACATAGTCATATATGGTTTTTCAAAACCTAAAATGCCATCCAACCATTTACCAATCAAATAGCTTACGACAACAATTGCCGCAAATTGAAATGCCAAACCTGAGTATTTCATATACGCACGTGACTTTTCAAATATCTTATCTGGTTTTTTATCACCCATGTTCTGATCTCGCTTAACCTTTCTGAGTGTTTATTGTGCTGCTTTATCAGTGGATTCTTTATTGACTAGAGGCTTTAGTTTTTGACCACCCATCGTACAGGTTGTATTAAATACAGCTCCAGTCTGGATAAACAATTTGTCACAGGTCACCTCCCCGTGAATAACTCCATTTTCCTTAACAGTCAATAAGTCTTTAACGACAAGTGTCCCATTAAAGTACCCTTCAATAATTGCATTGATACAATTGATGTTGCCTTCTATTCTTCCTTGTTGGCCTATAATCACGCGACCTTTACAATCGAGTTTACCTATCAGCGTACCATCAATCCTGATATCATTGCCTGCTACGATATCACCTTTAATACTTGTACCTTCGACGATACTATTACTGGCATTTGCTGATACCTGCACTGCATTGTTGCTGGCCTTATCATTTTTACCTCCAAACATCTTTTACTATTTTTTAAGGCTTAAAATTAATCACTTATATTCGGTTTTCAAACAGATAAAACATAACTTATTTACTATAATATATATAGCTTTGATATGTTTAGGATTGTCGGGAATACAAGCACATACTTACAAAACTAAAGCAAGGGTATTTATATAAAACTAAAAATCTAAAATGAAAACGATCATTTTAGATTTTTAGAGGGTAATTATTTAAACCCAATTAGCATTTATCTTATTGTTTTCTGTTAGCTGAATTACAGACACAGAAAAATTAAAATTCTTAGAATCTTGGACAGTAAACACCTCTACTTTCAGGTCCACAGATATTGTAAATCAATGAAAACTCAAATGCTCCGTTAGCAGCTGATGCTTGTCTCAGTCCGGACACGTTAATGTCATAACTAAATCCAATACCAAACTCTTCGTAATTAAACCTTGTAGAAAGAATTACGGCATCAGAGTGTAAACCACTTGGCACTTTGTTACCTACTCTATACCATGTTCCGAGTTCCCATGATTGATTGGTAGTTCTGGATGGACCCATTGCAAATCTTAAGTTAGCGCCACCATTAAATGATCTGTGTGGTCCCTGAGCCATATATACTGCAAAAGGCAATAAAGATATTCTCTTGCGTAATTCTACCTGAAGGCCTCCATGAATAGTATATTTACTGTATAAGTCTGCATCATGACCTAAAAAAGAAACATTCGGTTTATTTAAGTGTGAGATGGCAGCACCAAAATACCAATTGGAATAATCGCCTAAGATGCTAAACCAAAGAAAACCTACTGATAAGTCAGCATAAAGGAAATTAAGATCTGTAAGTGCTTCATTTGGATCTATCGTCGGATCAAAACCATCAGAAGTTATCTGTGTAGGCCATCTTAAATCTTGATTGCTGATACCTCTATTAGCAAGTCCTGCATCGGCACCCAATACTAAATAGCTCGCTTTTTTTCTATATCCAGCCATTTTTTTGGAATAGGACATAGATATGCGTCCCTGGGTAGTTCCAAAACGGCTTTCACCTGCTACGTCACCCCAGATCGAACCACCAATACCAAAATAATCCTCTCTACCTACAGGGATTTTTTGGTCATACGATACTGAATAGGTGTTATAAGCATTGGCGGATAAAATTGCTGACCACTGGTTGCGATAATTAGCAATCATTCTCGTCTTACAGTTCATAACGCCTGTCATCGCCGGATTTAGGTTTAACGGTGACATATAAAACTGCGTAAAGTGGATATCTTGCGCCGAAATATGCATCGAAATAACCATGAAAATCAATACTCCAAATCTTGTAACGACTCTATTCATATTAAAATTATTGTTAAAATGTGTTGTTAGTTAGCTAAATGAATTTACAAAATAAAGGCTAAAAATAGATATTAAATTCATTTCACACCACAAAATTAATAAAAAAATAAATAAAAGTTATAAATTTAACAATTGTCGACTTACCACTTGACCACTTTAAATCACGACTTCATTATATAGATACCTTATATGTGTGATTTGTTAATTACACCTAATGATATACTTATATATATTTTTACCACCACCATAGAATTGCATTGGTTCAATATTATATTCCTCTACATTTTTTAAAAAAAAATTAATATTTTTACAGTTTTACACGTTTACATTTCAATTTTAATGCAATCATGATTTTTAGAACCGAAATCAATCTTCAACCATCGCCTTTTCATATTCATCACCAGCATCAGATTTTAATGTTCGGTTCCTGCTTTTCGCAAAATATCGGGGAACGGTTGATCAATAATAAATTCAACTGTACGATCAATCCTTTTGGCACCATCTTTCATCCGCAGGCTATAGCCAAAATTATGGATTATGTCAATGACTTACATCTTATAGAAGTGGATTCACTCTTGCCGGCTCAAGGCATATATGTGCATCCTGACTTTCATAGTATAGTAGGCCACCCCGACAAAAATGTGGCTTTAGATAACATCAATCGTTCTATCCGCAATCTGCATCTATCTTTACCTAATCTGGATTTCGTATTTATTACACTTGGTACTGCTATCGGTTACGAATTTAAAAAATCTAATCAAATTGTTGCCAATTGCCATAAATTGCCTCCGGATTTGTTTACCAAAGCACATGCAGATATCGAAAATATGGCAGCATCAATGATTCAGTCTTGTAATCAATGGCATGAAGCAAACCCCAATATTCGATTTATTTTTACAGTAAGCCCCGTCAGACATATTAAAGACGGAATTATTGAAAATGCACGTAGTAAGGCTAAATTACTCATTGCAATTGAAAAAATTTGCCAACAATTGGATTGTGCGTCCTATTTTCCAGCCTATGAATGGTTGATGGACGACCTCAGAGATTACCGTTACTACGAAAAAGACCTCATTCACCCCAACGATCAAGCTATCGATTACATTTGGGAAAAATTTTCTTTGCATTACTTTGACGATAAAACCGTAAAGCTAAATCACAGTATATCAAAAATCTTCAAATCACTCCAACATCGTCCTTTCAATCCAGATACTGAAGCACATCAAAAATTCGTGGAAAACGTACAACAGGAAATTTCAAAATTAACAATTCAGTATCCGTGGATTAAGTTTTAATTGTTCCTAAAAATCATTCATCCACCCAAAACAAATCCATAGCGACCTTGTCAGCGAAGAATTTGCCTTCGTGCGTTAATACATAATGTCCGTCATGAACCCAAACCATACCTTTTTCAAGATGTTTTTTAATATATTCTTCAAAATACGGTAGAAAATCCGGGTACAAATCTTGAATTTGTGCTGCATCAACTCCCCAACTTGTCCTTAAACTGGTCATGACATACTCATTGTATCGCATGGAAGGTGTCAGGTATTCAGTTTCTAAAGGCAATTGTCCTTCGGTGATGGTATCTATATATTTTTTATTATTTGCAATATTCCATGAGCGAGACACACCATTGTAAGAATGCGCTGCGGGGCCTACACCTAAATATTTTGCTCCCAACCAGTAATTGGTATTGTGTAGGGCGCGAAATCCGGGTTTAGCGAAGTTCGATATTTCATAGTGCTCAAATCCATTTTTAGTCAATATATCTATGAGGAATGCAAATTGCTCATTGGCATGATCCTGATCCAAAGGCTTAAAGCGACCTTTTTTAATCATATGGTGTAAAGCCGTTTTTTCTTCTACCGTCAGACAATAAGCAGAAATATGCTGGATACCCATGTTCAAAACACGTTCTACATTTTCGTGCCACATTTTATGTGTCAAATATGGGCTGCCATAGATTAAATCAACGGTTAGGTTTGTGATACCGACGTCTTGTGCATTTCGAATCGCATCGGTCGCTTCACCGGATGTATGTGCTCTATTCATCCATTGAAGATCACTATCAAAAAAGGATTGTACGCCAATACTCAGTCTATTGACTCCAAGTGCTTTCAAAACTTCAACTTTTGGCTTTGTCAGGTCATCCGGATTGGCTTCTAAGGTTATTTCAATGTCATCACTACTACTAAAATATTTGGAGATGGTATTAAAAATCAATTGCAAATCATCTTTTTCAAGGATACTCGGAGTTCCACCACCAAAATAAATACTTGAAAGCACATTACTACCCAAATAATCTCTACGCTTTTCAATTTCACTACACAAAGCCTTCACTAAATCAACTTTCAATCTTAATGAAGTTGAAAAATGAAAATTACAATAATGACAAGCTTTTTTGCAAAAAGGAATGTGCAGATATATACCAGACATTGCGTATATTCGTTGTTTAATAGACTTAATAGATAACTTTTGGCAAAGGTAACATTATTTTTTTCGCATTTGAGGTTATATTTTTCGAATCGCCTGACCGGGATCTGCCTCGTTGCTGCCCTTATCCTATTTGCCTCTATCGTTCAAGCACAAAAAAATGTTGTAAGCTTGATTTCTTATTCCGATGCTCCTGCTGAAAAAGCCATTACCAATATTGTGGACAGCCTCAAATTATCTGAATTCGTACAAAACCACCTTAATCAATTACAAGCTTCAGGATATATTTATTCGGTCATAGACACCGCATATTGTTTAGTGGACACCTGTCAAACATTATTTTTCAAAGGTCAAAAATATGTTATTGCAGATATATTATTAGATGACGAACAAAAAGCCATAATCGAAGCCAGCAATATTAAAAAATCACCCAAAGGCAAACCTTTAGACTCGCTTACCGTCTATAATTTTTTAAATGCAATCGTAAAACACCAGATCAACTACGGCTATCCATTTGCTAAAGCACGATTAGGTGATGTGACCATACAGCAAAATGGTTTGATGACTGCCCGATTACTTCTCAACCGAGGTCGATATATCTTATTTGATTCTATTGTTATCAGTGGAAAACTTGATATGTCACCTGCTTTTTTCAGTAAAATGTTAGATATACGAAAGGGCCGGTATTACGATCACGAAAAAGTCATTAAGGCTCAGACAAAGCTGAATAATCTTTCATTTTTGACTTTACAAAGTGCACCGTATGTCAGGTTTATCAATGACAAAGCATCCGTAATTTTACCCTTAGATCCAAAACCGGCTTCGCGATTTGACTTTTTGATAGGTGTCCTACCGCAAACGATCAACGGCGTTAGAAAATGGACAATTACCGGAGACCTCATCGCAGAGATGAATAACACTTTTGGAGGAGGCGAATTTATTTTTTTTCAGTTTAAACGTCTGCAAGCTGAAAACTTAGAATTAGTCATTAAAAATAATATCCCCTATCTTTTTAGTCTGCCTGTAGGAAGTCATCTTGATTTCAAAATTTTTAAAAACAGTAATCAAAATATCGACACCTACCTCGACGGTGGATTTCAATGGCTTTATAATGGGTATAACAGTATTAAGTTTTTTGGTAGTTATCGGGCTTCTTCCTTACTTGAAATAGATCTTGAACAAATCAAATCGTCCAATAAGCTACCACCAAAACTTGATTTTTCATATTCAGGAGTCGGTGTGGGTATCCATATTGACCATCTGGATTATAAATACAATCCAACCTCCGGATTTGCAACAGCTTTTACGACTGTTATCGGTAGGAAGCACATCATACCTAATCGTCAGATTGTAGATATTGAAGGCTTTGCAAATAGTTATGATACCTTAAAAATCAAAACGTTACAGGCTGAGCTAAAGGCTGATTTCTCTTGGTACACAAATGTAAGAAATTGGGCGACGATCAAAATGAGTATTCAATCCGGCCTGATATTTAATGAAAATAAATTGCGTATTAACGAACTCATGCGCATCGGTGGCAACCGGATACTACGAGGTTTTGACGAGGAGAGCCTTTTAACAGATTTCTATGGATTTGGAACTTTTGAATTTAGATTTATCTTCGATCAAAATTCCTATATGAGTTTACCATTTGTAGATATGGGCTATGTCAATTTACGTGATGAAAATGGAGCTGCTAACCTTACACCTGTTGTCGGTCTAGGGTTGGGTCTTAATTTTGGAACGAAAGCCGGAATATTTAATCTGTCTTTTGCAGCAGGAAGAGCTGCACCCAATCCTTTAGATTTTAGCCGTATGAAAATCCATTTTGGTTATGTCAATCTCTTTTAATCGTTTATTACAACAAAAAAGGGAATTCCGTCCTTAGACGAAATTCCCCGATCGATTTTTTCAACAATAGAAATCTAAAAGTTATGAAATGTGCTTTTAGCTCCTAAGTAGCCATTTGACATTAGGCAACTTCTTCCTTTTTTCCGTTAGCAGATATTTTAATATCTTTTACAACATTTTCAAGCTTCGAATTTACTTCTGCCAACTTTTGTTCTATTTCACGTTTAGCTTCCTGCGCTTTTTCACTGAAGTCATTCGCATACTTTTCAAGTTCTGCCTTTAATTTTTCGGCATCACTTAATAATTTTTCACGTGTTTCTTTTCCAGAACGTGGTGCGAATAATAAACCTAACGCCACTCCGATAGCACCACCTATAACTAAACCCTTTAATAATTTTAATCCACCATTCTCGTTACTCATAATTTTTTAATTTTAATATTAGTAATAAAATATAAACGATGAAAAATACTAAATAATTTCTCAGAATACAAAATTTAACGATTGATTACCAAAGCATTAACATCAAGAAAAAATTATTCTTACAAAATGTGTCATGTAGCGCTTTAATAAACCTTTCGATGATAAAGTGCAATATGCTGAGGGCAAATTAACCTTAAAAAATGATCGTACAAAGTAAAAAATTGAATAAAATACACTACCAATAAAATTCCACATGGAACGCTAAAAAACAATTAATATTTAGCAGGTTTACCTGGTTCTGGAGTTGATTTTTGTATAAATTGACGTATATGTTCAGTACTTTCAATAAGGTCGTCCTTTCTAAGGTACATCATGTGGCCACTGCGATATCCCGCCCAACTCATCCGGTCTTTAAATTTACCGGCAGGGTCCATCTGCCATAGATTATACTTAGCATTATAATAGTCACAAGCGCCATCGTAATAGCCTGATTGAACGAAAACATGTAAAAATGGATTCGTAGCGATTGCAGTGCGAAGATTTTCACCGGTCTGGTTGTTTTTATGATCCCATGGATAAACGGGTCCAAACATATTGTACTGGAAGTCGGTTTTATAGCCCAACTCATTTCTCAAATACATATTGATGGGTGGTGTGAAAGCATGTAACCATGTGGTAAGTTCTGCATTAAAGTCCGGGCTTATGCCTGCGTCTTTTTTATCAATGCCTCTATATCTGGAATCCAATCTCCCAATGGTAAAACCATCTTCTCTCAATAATTCCTTCCAAAAATAATTGGTAGGGACTGCTAAATTATTTTGTAAAACGACTTCTTTAGACAAACCTGAAAATCGTGTTACTTTATCTGCAATGTTTTGTCTTTCTGCTTCGTCCAAGCTATGTCCTTTATTCAAAGCCGGAATCAATTCATTCATGGTAAACGCCTCTACTTCTGGCAAAATATCGTTCAGATCCTTTTTCATTAAATCTGGAACCAATTTTTGATGATACCAAGCTGTAGCGGCATAATACGGCAATAACAATGCTGCACCCGTGGCTGTACCACGCTCAATACCGAGACTCGTCGGAGAAACCAAAATAACTCCATTGATATACATCCAGTGCGCTTGCTGCAATTCTAAGACAAGTCCTGAGACACGTGTCGTACCATAGCTTTCGCCAATAAGAAACTTAGGTGAGGCCCAACGGTCATATCTACCTACAAAGCCTGTAACCCAATCTGCCAAATACTTGATGTCAGCTTGTACACCAAAGAATCTATCCTTTGGAGTATCACCTACAATACGTGAAAACCCAGTATTTACCGGATCGACATAAAGGATGTCTGTAACATCCAAGACAGAATATGGATTCGACTTATAACCATAAGGTTGTACTGGAAAGCCTTCGTCATCAATATTGAGTAAGACCGGACCAGTATAGCCTATATGCATCCATACGGAGGCGGTACCAGGACCACCATTAAATGATATCATCAAAGGACGCGTACGCTTATCTTTAATATCCGTGCGTTCATAATATACAAAAAACACACCAGCAATCGTTTTGCCATCAGCATCCCAAACAGGCATCGTACCTGTGACAGCGCGATAAGGAATCTGTTTGCCATTGATCGTCATTGTATGATTTGTCGTAATGACATAATCTGGATCAAATTCCAGATCACTTTTATTTTTTGAGGTCGAATCAGATGATTTGTCAGCCTTATGCATCGATTTTGAGGCAGGCTGTGCTATAATATTAAAAGCAAAAAGTGCCAGTAGCATTCCACTAAATATATATTTGTGCATGATTTAAAATTTTATTTATTCAATCAAAAACCAAATCTAATACCTGTATTGTAAAATACCAAATAATATGCAACATTTTATATCAAACATGTAATATTGTCGACAAAAAAGAATGCCTTTTTATGACATCAGCATCATCAAGACTGTTTGATAAATTCGCCTAGAGTGCTATACTAAAAAGATGCACTCAGTAAGTTCGGATTATAAATTCTAATGATTAAAAAGACAAAAATTAGAAGTAAAATCAATTTTGCAGAAATTAGTTTAATCGAAAACATTAAAAAACCGACCATTTCACCAACAAACCCCTACACTTTGCGTTTTAATTTGTATTGTTAATCAAAAATTAAAAGTATGATTCGTAAATTTTTACCCTTTGTTTTATTTTTAATTACACTTTCTGTTCAGGCTCAGAAATATACCACACCTGACACAGGAGTCAATTGGACGATGGACAGTCTTGTACTGTATAATCCTGCGACCATTTCATTTTTAGACGATGCGTATATCATAACAGGTGATGTAGAATTATCAGAAACAGATACCCTTATACTAAGACCAGGGGATATTGTTAAAATTGACAGTGCTATCACCATTACCGTATCTGGCACATTTTTAAGTCGAGGACAATTGGACAATCCGGTAGTAATCACAGCGGTGGACAGTATTAAGCCTTATAGAGGATTTAGATTTGAAGAAGAGGCTTTAGTAATTTTTGATTACAGCATTGTAAAAAATGGTGGTGGGTTGAAGATTATATCACCTAATCTCACGATTACAAACTGTGCGTTCCTTAATAACACGTCCGGAATAGCGACAGCTGCAGTTATTGACTTATCATATGGTTCGCCATTGATTCAAAACAATAAGTTTATTCGCAATGCAAAACCGGCAATAGGTTCACCAGCTAACCGTGAGGTGTCTGCTAAGATTTTGGACAATTATTTTGAAGGTAATAATCAGCTGAATGAAAACCGTCCTCAACTCAATATGGGCACAACCGGTAAGGATACATTGGTAATCAAAGGCAACACGATAATCGGTGACAGATCGAGAGATCGAGTTGGTGCTATTGCAGTTTCTAATTTACTTGGTAGCCCAGATGGTGTAACTACAGTAATTGAAAACAATATCATTACTGATAACAGATACGGTATAACTATAGCTGGTAACAATGCATTTGCCTTGATCAAAAACAATATTATCGAAGATAATAATTCAGAAAACAAACCTTTATTAGGAGGTAGTGGCATCTCTTTAAATGCAGGTAGCTTGTCTCAAAATATTACCATCACAGGAAACGAAATCAGAAGAAACCTTTGGGGTATTACGATGATCGGCCAAGCTACTGCCAACATTGGTAATGATACAATCCCAGGTAATAATATCTTTGCTGACAACGGAAATGAAGGAGTTGTATATGCATTGTACAATAACACACCAAACAAACTCTTAGCTAAAGGTAATTGCTGGATTGAAGGCGCTGAAAGTACATATGAAGAAGTTGCTGCAGTCATCTTTGACCAGGCAGATGATTCAAGTTTAGGAGAAGTTCTTTTCGATCCATTCCTTTGTGGAGAAACGGTAAATACGATAGACCTTGAAGACAATTTTTCTTTTTATCCAAATCCGGCGCATGACAGAGTTTATCTTCCTGCACAACACGAGGTAAAACAAATAGCCATCTACAACACCGATGGTAGAGAAATGCTTAGAAAGGAGGTTGGAAGTTATACAAACTATATCACTTTTGATCTTAATCCGGGACTTTATATTGTAGAATTTGACAATGGCAATAAGAAGGTCAACCAAAAATTGATTGTTCAGTAATCAATCTATGAGATTATAAATAAGGGCGCTGGATGTACATGGTCATTCAGTGCCTTTTTTTGTATTAAAAACGACAACGCGCTATAAAATAATAATAAAATATAGAGATGGATATATCTTAATGAATAATCATTTAGAATGAAATCTGTTTATACCAACAGGTACAAACAAAGCTAAACACTAATAGCCATACCCATCACAGCACTTGAGCGCTATCGATGATTATTAACGTGATTCGAAATAGATGAAAGGTAAATTTTTTCTAAAAAAATCGAGTATTTTATGATAACCATTGAAATTTAAACAAGGTATCATAACCTTAAACAAGAGCTGATTAAAATGTTAATTCTGTTTTAAAAATGAAAAAACAATAACCTTTTGCGATGAAATAAGGGTTATTCAGTCATACGTTTCTTTTAACCATAGAAATTGTCAAATGTCAAAGTATTTTTATTTAACAGGTATCGTTTTTTTTCTGGCGGCTTTTAACCTTCAGGCTCAAAATAAAATTAAGTGGAATACTTGGGTGGAAGCCATCGAAAAATCTAAAAAAGTAAAGAAAAAGATATTTGTGGATATCTATACCGATTGGTGTGGCTGGTGTAAGAAATTAGATAATACTACATTCTCAGAAAATCACATTGCAAAATACATCAACGAAAACTACTACCCTGTAAAGTTTAATGCTGAAATGAAAGAAACGATCATCCATAAAGGCGCTGAATATAAATTTGTAAATAATGGCCGAAGAGGATATCACGAGTTGGCTGCATATTTGATGCAAGGACGTTTGAGTTATCCCACAGCTGTATTTTTAGATGAAGATTTTAATATCATACAAGCCATTCCGGGTTTTCAGGATGTAGAAAGTTTTGAAATGATCATTGCTTATTTCGGTACAAATAGTCATAAGTCAACGCCATGGAGCAGATTCATGAATCAATATACCCATCAAGCATATTACAGTGAATAATTTTGAGTCCGTCCTACATATAGGCCAAAGCTTTTAGATCCACTTCTATATTTTCAAGGATTTTACTATCATCGTAAAAAAATACTAACCAACCCATTGCAGAAATTATTAGTGCAATGATAAAGTTCATCCATATTCCTTCTATACTATTAAATCCCATGACAATGTCGCCTAAAAAGACGACAACAAGAGGAAAGAATAACAGATAAGCCAGTTTGACCGCTGAATACCTCATTTCTTTAAGATGGAAGCCTTCCCATAGATACTTGTCAAAATCATTTTTATACGTGACAAGATTTAACGTTACGATCGTTAATCGTCTGCGCACAAATATGAAAAAAGCAAGGATTACAGCGAGCGAAATGACAGAAACGATATGCATAAACATTATATAATGAACCAACATGACAACCGCTGCGATGAACACTAAGGCATTTAACATGATCATATACTCCTTTTTGTCCGTATCTACTTTCATTTTGCGCATAAGCTCTACCCTTTTACGGTCGGCTAATGACAATTCGGGATTTTCAGCATCGGATGATTTTTCAAACATGGACACGATTTCCTGTAAACGTTGCGTTTTTTCTTCTCTTATGTATGGATTTATTTCTTCTGACATATTCTGATTATTTTAAATCAACCATAATGCAAAAATACAATACATTATCGATATTTAACATATATTTTCTACTGATAATAAATAATTTTTTTTAAAATTCATGATTTTGCTGCAGCGATACACAAAATTGAAAGATTAGATGCACCAGCGCTATGCAATTGATGACTACATGCTTCGGTTGTAGCACCAGTAGTAATGACATCATCCACCAATAATACATGTTTGTCTTTAATCAATTCTGGTCGGGTTAACGTAAAACCATCAGAAACATTGTCTACTCTTTCTGTTCGGGATTTACCGGTTTGGGAATCCGTCTCTTTGACTTTAATCAGAATATCATCTCTACAAATTACCTTGAGTTGTTTACCAAGGCTTTCGCCAAAAACGGTACTTTGATTATATCCACGTATTTTTTCTTTTTTAGGATGAATAGGCACCGGTATAATGATATCAGGTTTTTCAAACAAGAGCGATTTTTCAAATTTCAAAGCGGCCATAACGCCTAAAATTTCACCTACTTCTTTTCGTTTTTTATATTTTAACTGATGTAGTAATACCTGAACAATATTTTCCTTTTTAAAAGTGAGTAATGCAGCACCATGTTTGAATTTTACACGTCCAGCCAAATGCATGGTCACTTCATTTTGGGGGATTTCAAAATGATCCGTAAAGGGCAAACTCATCAGACAACTTGTACAAAAATAAGATTGATGTGATTTGTGCATTTGATTACATGCCAGACATAGCTCAGGAAATACTACCTGAAACAAACTCGTAAAGAAATCTCTTATAAAATTCAAGGATGTCATTTTACATAGCGTGTTTTATTCCATAAAACGTACAACAATATTTTATGTAAATAAATTCTTAAAAAATATAAAATAACTTTTATGAATGACAGAATCCGTCTTTAAAGTTACTAAATGACAAGCAAATTGACAAAAAATAGCAGCTATGGAAGTAGTGAAAATATAAGTTGAATAGCATGATTTGATGGGTGTATAAAATATCAATGGACAATCTGTCATATTATCAAAACTACTTAAAAACAAATTGAGAAGTTTTGGTATAAATACCTGATAAACTTAACGCAAATTTGATTTAATTTTGATTGTTTTTGTCGAATTAAATTTGCTATTTTTGCAAGAGGATTGTAAATTTGTACATTGGTCACATGTAAAAGAACGAACGTGCTTAATTCAACTAATAGATAAATTAAGTCAAATCCGAAAGAATAATTTTTACCTCCAATTTTAAAACAAATTTTTGTCAACCGCACAGTTAAGTAAATTTGATTTTCCAACCAAACATATCAAACGATTAAAAACCAAAAAAGCTTAAATTGTGGAAATTTACACTGTTTCATTGTGCAATTTTACTATCTTTGACCCCATTAAAATTATATTTAGGCTTAAATAAATAGAATTAAAGAAGTATTGAAAGAAAAAGGCATCTCACAGACTTGGCTTGCCAAAAAGTTGGACAAAAGTTACAACACCGTTAACGAGTACGCTCGAAACGTGAGGCAACCAAGGATTGAGGATTTGTATTTAATCGCAAAAATTTTGGAAGTTAATCCCAAAGACTTATTGAAAGAAGAATGAGTAAAGAAAACCAAATAGAAGAACAACTAATTGAGCAACTAAAAGGGCTGAAATATATTCATCGTCCAGATATTTTGGACAGAAAAACACTGGAGCAAAACTTCAAGACTAAATTTGAAGAATTAAACCGTGTTCGGCTTTCTGACAGTGAATTTTTAAGACTTCGGGAACAAATCATTAATCCTGATGTATTTGCTGCTTCTAAAGTTTTGCGTGAAAGACAGTATTTTCAACGTGAAGACGGAACGCCTTTACATTATACATTGGTCAATATCAAAGACTGGTGCAAAAATGAGTATGAAGTCGTTAGCCAATTACGTATTAATACGGAAAACAGCCACCAACGATTCGATGTGATTTTGCTTATCAACGGTTTGCCTATGGTGCAAATTGAATTGAAAAAATTGGATATTTCACCACGAAAAGCAATGCAACAAATTGTGGATTACAAAAACGAAGCGGGCAATGGTTACGGAAATTCATTGCTTTGCTTTATGCAATTGTTTATTGTGAGCAACCGGACAAACACGTTCTATTTTGCCAATAATATCAAGCAACATTTTCAATTCAATGCTGATGAGCAATTTTTACCTGTTTACCATTTGGCAGATGAAAAAAACAAGAAAATCAAACACCTTGAAGACTTTACAGATAGGTTTCTAAAGAAATGCACATTGGGCGAAATGATTAGCAAATATATGGTATTGGTGCAAAGCGAACAGAAAATGCTTGTAATGCGACCGTATCAAATTTATGCTGTAAAAGCCATTGAAGAATGTGTTAATCAAAACAGAGGAAACGGCTATATATGGCACACTACGGGAAGTGGTAAAACGCTGACCTCTTTTAAAGCATCGACACTTTTAAAGGACAATCCCGACATAGATAAATGTTTGTTTGTTGTTGACCGAAAAGATTTGGACAGACAAACTCGTGAGGAGTTTAATAAATTTCAAGAAGGAAGTGTGGAAGAAAACACCAATACCGAAATATTGGTAAGGCGTTTACTTTCTACCGATTATGCAGATAAGGTAATTGTTACCACCATTCAAAAATTAGGTTTGGCTCTGGACGGAACAAACAAACGCAACCCTTCGACTTCGCTCAGGACAAGCTACAAAGAGCGTTTAGAACCCTTGAGTAAAAATCGTATCGTTTTTATTTTTGACGAGTGCCACCGTTCGCAGTTTGGCGAAAATCACAAAGCGATTAAAGAGTTTTTTCCAAATGCTCAACTATTTGGCTTTACAGGCACGCCTATTTTTGAGGAAAATGCAAGTTATACTCAAATTGACGGAGAAGAAAAATCCTATAAAACGACCAAAGATATTTTTGAAAAAGAATTACACGCTTACACCATTACACACGCCATAGATGATAGAAATGTATTGAAATTTCACATTGACTATTTCAAGGGAGAAGGTTCGCACAATGCCAAACCCGGTGAAGCTATTGCCCAACAAGCTGTGGTGGAAGCCATTTTGGAAAAGCACAATGCTGCAACCAACGAACGCAAATTTAATGCGGTATTGGCTACGGCTTCTATCAATAATGCCATTGAGTATTATCAACTTTTCAAAGCATTACAAAAGAAAAAGCAAGACGAAAACCCGAATTTCGTTCCGCTGAATATTGCTTGTGTATTCTCTCCGCCTGCTCAATTAATGGCAAATGATGGCGACCAAAAAAGCCAAAAAAATGCGGCTGACATCAAGCAATTGCAAGAAGATTTAACACAGGAAAAGGCGGACAATCAGCAAAATCCCGAAGAAAAGAAAAAAGCGTTGATGGAAATTATTGCCGATTACAACACGCTATACAAAACCAATCATACTATCAACGAATTTGATTTATATTACCAAGATGTACAAAGACGCATCAAAGACCAAAAATACAGGAACAAGGACGTGCCACACAAAGAAAAAATAGACATCACTATTGTGGTGGATATGTTGCTTACAGGTTTTGATAGCAAATTCCTGAATACTTTGTATGTGGACAAAAACCTGAAATACCACGGATTAATTCAGGCGTTTTCTCGAACCAACCGTGTGTTGAACGACACCAAACCTTATGGAAATATCTTGGATTTTCGCAGTCAACAAGAAGCCGTAAATCAAGCCATTGCCCTATTTTCGGGAGAAGATAATAAAGAAAAATCAAGAGAGATTTGGTTGGTTGAACCTGCACCTGTAATGATTGACAAGTATAAAGAAGCCGTTGAAAAATTAGGCGTATTTATGCAGGAAAATAATTTAGTAAACGAACCAGAAGAAGTTTACAACCTGAAAGGTGATGCGGCTCGGATTGCCTTTGTGCAAAATTTTAAAGAAGTACAAAGAATAAAAACACAACTTGACCAATACACCGATTTAGAAGAAACGCAAAAAGCAAAAATCGAAGCCATTTTACCAACGGAAACCTTGCAGGAGTTCCGTAGTTCGTATATAGAAACCGCTAAGCAATTACGGGAAATACAGCAAAAAGAAGGAGAAAATGCACCCGAAGCCGTTCAGCAATTGGATTTTGAATTTGTGTTGTTTGCCTCTGCCGTGATTGACTACGATTTTATAATGAAATTGACGGCAGAAAACTTGGGCAAAAAACCAAGTAAGCAAAAAATGACCAAAGAAAAGATAAAGAGTTTGCTAAAATCAAACTCTAATCTGATGGACGAAGAAGAAGACTTGTCGGAATATATTGATAGCTTGGATTGGGACAAAGGTCAAAGTGAGGAAGCATTACGCAAAGGTTTTGATACTTTTAAAGACGAAAAGTACAACAAAGAATTGACTGAAATTGCTCTCAGAAACGGGTTGCAAACCGTAGAACTCAAAACCTTTGTAGAGAAAATAATGAGCCGAATGATTTTTGACGGAGAAAAACTGACCGACCTTTTAGAGCCGTTGGATTTGAATTGGAAAGAACGCAGAACAAAAGAGTTGGCTCTAATGACAGACCTTGTTCCGCAATTAAAAAAGTTGGCACAAGGAAGAGAAATAAGTGGATTGGGAGCGTATGAATAAGAAGTCAAAAACATTGAGCATCAAATTCCAAATAAGTGAGAAGGCTTCTCACCTATTGAGTTGGCTGTCGGACGAAGCAGTGGTGTGTAAGGATTTCTTACATACCACAAAAACAACTGTTGCAAATTTTGCAACAGTTTGAAAAATAAAATAGAGTATGAAAAACGAAATAATATTATACAAACCAAACGAAATTGCCGAACACATTGAGGTAAGAATTGACGGAGAAAGAGATACCGTTTGGCTTACACAACAACAAATAGCTGATTTGTTTGGTACACAACGCCCTGCCATTACCAAGCATTTGGGTAATATCTTTAAATCGGGTGAGTTGGACGAAAATGTGGTTAGTTCCATTTTGGAACATACCACTCAACACGGTGCTATTAAAGGAAAAAACCAAAATATAAAAGTAAAATATTACAACATTGATGCTGTATTATCAGTTGGATATAGAGTAAACTCTTTGCAAGCCACACAATTCCGCATTTGGGCAAACCGCATTTTAAAAGATTATTTGCTGAAAGGATATGCCATAAATAACCGAATGAACCGCTTGGAAGACAACGTACACCAACTTTCAAAAAAAGTAAACGAAATAGATTTGCAAATAAACACACACCTCATTCCCACACAAGGCGTGTTTTTTGACGGACAAATATTTGATGCTTACGAATTGGCTTCTAAAATTATCCGATCGGCAAAGAAAAACATTGTGCTGATTGACAACTATATTGACGAAAATACGCTTACACATTTAGCCAAGAAAAATAAGAACGTAAACGTGCTTTTACTTACCAAAACCACAACCAAACAACTGACATTAGACATTGAAAAAGCCAATGCACAATATGGCAATTTTGAACTAAAAACCTTTGCCAAAAGCCACGACCGTTTTTTGATAATTGACGACAAAGAAGTATATCATTTGGGAGCTTCGCTAAAAGATTTGGGCAAAAAATGGTTTGCCTTTTCTAAAATGGATAAAACTTGGGTAGGAAACATTTTAAAGGCGGTGGAAAATGACTAAGCAAAAGAAACTAACACCCGAACTGCGTTTTCCTGAATTTGCCAATAGTGCAGAGTGGGAAGTGAAAACGTTGGGGGAAGTTGGAGAAACTATAAATGGGCTTACAGGAAAAAGTGGAGAAGACTTTGGAACAGGCAAATCTTATGTAACTTATAAGCAAGTATTTGATAACTCTTTTATTGATTTTGAAAAGTGTGGAAAAGTCCAAATTGCTGATAATGAAAATCAAAATGCTTTAAGAAAAGGCGATATACTTTTTACAACTTCATCGGAAACGCCAAATGAAGTTGGATTTGCTTCTGTGGTTTTAGAAGAACCTAATGAAGATACTTATTTGAATAGTTTTTGTTTTGCTTTACGTCCTTTTGACATTAAAAATATACAGCCACAATTTTCTCGGTATTTATTTCATAGTCAAATATATAGAAAATCAGTAACGGCAATTGCACAAGGTAGTACGAGATATAACCTTTCAAAAGGTGCATTTCTTGAACTCAAAGTTCCTGTACCAAATCCCAAAGAACAAAAAAAAATCGCTTCCTGCCTTTCATCTTTAGATGAAGTAATTGCCGCTCACAGCCAAAAGTTGGAGCTACTCAAAGACCACAAAAAAGGCTTGATGCAAAACCTTTTTCCGAAAGAGAATGAGAAAGTGCCGAAGTTGAGGTTTAAGGAGTTTAAAGGTGAATGGGAGGAGAAAATGTTGGGGGGATTAGGAGATTTCTTAGGAGGAGGAACCCCAGACCGTTCAAATAGTAGTTATTGGATTGGTAATATTCCTTGGATTTCAAGTTCTGATATTGCAGAAGATGATATTCACAATATTTCAATTACACGTTTCATTAACCTAAAAGCAATAAAAGAATCAGCAACCAAATTAATACCAAAAGGAAGTGTTCTGTTTGTTTCAAGAGTTGGTGTTGGAAAATTTGCAATTAATGAAAAGGCTCTTTGTACAAGTCAAGACTTCACAAGTTTTGTTTCTTCTGAGGTTCTAAATTATTTCGTTGCATACTATTTTTTAGCAAATAAAAATCTATTGCAATCTCTAAATCAAGGTACTTCTATTAAAGGGTTTTCAAAAAGTGATTTGGAAAAATTAAAAATTCCTATTCCCTCAAAACCCGAACAACAAAAAATCGCTTCTTGTCTTTCTGCCTTAGATGAACTCATTACAGCACAAGCCGAGAAAATAGAGCAATTGAAAAAGCATAAAAAAGGATTGATGCAGGGTTTGTTTCCAAAAATGAATGATTAAGAAATGAGCACAGTAACCGAAATAGCACAACAAATCAGAGATGTAGGCGAATACATTGTTTGTATTTATGCTTTTAATGCCACAGGAAAAACCCGATTGTCTGTTGCTTACAAAGACTTTACAAAAGCCGAAAATAATGGCAATCATTCGGGATTTTATTATAACGCATACAGCGAAGACCTTTTTATTTGGGATAATGATGAAGAGAACGATAACAGCAATCTCAAGTTAGACATTAAAAAAAGTAGCTTAAACAAATTATACAACTTGCTTACGGAAGAAAGTGTTCAAGCAGAATTGGTGGCTTATAACATGGGGTACAAGTTTCGGTTTAACCTTAATCCAGACCCCGAGATTGGCATAGATTCAATAACATTCTTTTTGGAAGAAGAGGAACATACCGCCATTAAAATATCAAGAGGCGAAGAACGGATTTTTGTGTGGTGTTTTTTCTTGGCTTTGTTCAAAATAGAAGGTTGGGCAGATGTGCAAGATGTTCATTTCTTTATAGATGACCCTGTTTCCAGCTTGGACGACAATAACATATTTCTGACAGCCGATACAATTATGCGATTAATAGAGGATAATTTTGAAACCAATAGAAAAATTATCCTTACAACACACCATATCGGATTATTTTCAGTTTTGTTTGACCGATTGAATCACGGAGAAAAGAGCGGTAGATACAAACAAAATGCAAAATCTTTTATGCTGAAAAGGCAAAGAAAAGAATTAGAATTGAAAGAATTCAAAAATGAGGTTTTCCTTTTTCATCTTCACCTTTTACAAGTGTTAGATGAAGCAAGAAAGACACAATTATTCACGTTTCATTTTGTATTGTTAAGGCAGTTGCTTGAAAACATTGTTTCGTTTTTAGGCAAAAGTCAAATAAAATTTGTCTTGGAACAAATTAAAATAGAGAAACCAGAAGAAACCATAAATATGCTCAATTCATTATCTCATAAAAAAGTATTTGTTCCACAGTTCAATGAAATGAACGAAAAAGAAACAAAAGTCTTTAATGAGGTTTTTGAGAAGTTATTAACTAAGTATAATTTTAGATTTTAATCAATATGACAATAAAACAACAACATAAAAAATTAGGTGATACACTTTGGAATATTGCGAATGATTTACGGGGAGCAATGAATGCAGATGATTTTCGTGATTATATGCTTTCATTTCTCTTTCTTCGGTATTTATCGTTTAATTACGAAGAAGCCGCAAAAAAAGAATTGGGAAAGGATTATCCTACAATTAAATCAAAAGATGTAAGACCTGATTTTGTAATTCCGCCACCATTAGAGGAATGGTATAAAAATAATGAAGCAGACATAGTCGAGTTTGAAGATAGTATGCGTAGAAAAGTGCATTATGTAATTGAACCTAAATATCTGTGGAGCAACATTACCGAATTGGCACGTACTCAAAATAGTGAACTGTTAGAAACCTTGCAGAATGGGTTTAGTTATATTGAAAATGAATCGTTTGGCACTACATTTAAAGGTTTGTTTTCAGAAATTAATCTAAACTCGGAAAAGTTAGGAAAAACATCAAAAGAAAGGAATGATAAACTTTGTAAAGTAATTGGAAAGATAGCCGAAGGTATTGCCGATTTTTCGACAGATACCGATACACTTGGAGATGCTTATGAATATTTGATTGGAAAATTTGCCGCAGGTTCGGGGAAAAAAGCAGGCGAATTTTATACACCGCAAGAAGTTTCAACCATTCTTTCCGAAATCGTTACTTTAGATAGTCAAAAACCCGAAACAGGTCTGAAACCCAAGTTGGACAAGGTGCTTGATTTTGCTTGTGGTTCGGGGTCTTTACTTTTGAATGTGCGAAACCAATTAAAGAATGCTAAGGGAAGTATTGGCAAAATATACGGTCAGGAAAAAAACATCACGACTTACAACCTTGCCCGAATGAATATGCTCTTGCACGGTATGAAAGACACCGAATTTGAGATTTTTCACGGAGATACCTTGCTCAATCAATGGGATTTGCTCAATGAAATGAACCCGAGCAAAAAGACAGAATTTGATGCCATTGTAGCCAATCCGCCATTTAGTTTGCGGTGGGAGCCAAACGAAGCAATGGGCGAAGATTTTCGTTTCAAAAGTTATGGTTTAGCACCAAAATCAGCCGCTGACTTTTCATTTCTGTTACACGGATTTCACTTTTTATCCAAAGAAGGAACAATGGCAATCATCTTACCACACGGAGTTTTGTTTAGAGGTGGTGCAGAAGAACGCATTCGCACCAAGTTACTGAAAGACAATAATATTGACACCGTAATTGGTTTGCCAAGCAATTTGTTTTACTCTACGGGTATTCCTGTTTGCATCTTGATTTTGAAGAAATGCAAAAAGCAAGATGATGTATTATTCATCAATGCAGCAGAACATTTTGTGAAAGAAATAAGACAAAATTCATTGTCCGAAAAACACATTGAAACCATTGTAGAAACCTACAAATTCCGAAGCGAAAGAGAGCGATATTCACGTAAAGTTTCAATGGACGAAATTGAAAAGAATGGATATAATTTGAATATTTCCCGTTATGTAAGCACATCAGAAGATGAAGTACAAATTGACTTAAAAGAAGTACATATAGAATTAGAAAAAATTGAAAGAACAATCAATATAAGTACCAACAAACACAATGAATTTTTGAAAGAATTGGGATTGAAAACAATACAATAATAAAACATTATCCAACGCTATTTACATAGGTTACAAATGAAAATGAACTGACCGACATCATCAGTTTTATCATCACAAATGAACTTTTATAAAATGTAGTTGTATTAGTTAATTTTGTAGGATTCCGATTTTTAAAAAAGTAGGAAAAGTGCTAAATTAAGGAGTCGAAAAGCAATAAAATAACGATTGTGTAACAAAAGTGGCTGAGTAGTTCTTAAAGTTAGTGCATATTTGCAGTATAATTTTCAATAATCTATGGATTTAGCTGGTTATTTTGCCTCAATTTTTATTGGCATTTCATTAGGTTTAATCGGTGGCGGTGGTAGTATTCTTACTGTTCCTGTTTTAGTATATCTGTTTAGTGTGGACGCTGTGTTGGCAACCGCCTATTCTCTATTTATTGTCGGAACTACAAGCCTTGTCGGTTCATTTTCATACTTCAAAAAAGGGTTGGTAAATATCAAAACAGCGGTTGTGTTTGGTATTCCGTCAATAGCAGCCGTTTTCCTAACAAGGGCTTTTATCGTGCCTGCCATTCCACAAGAAATTTTTAGTATCGGAAATTTCACCGTTACTAAAAGCATTTTATTGATGTTGCTTTTTGCCGTATTGATGATTTTTGCTTCTTACAGTATGATTAAAAAAAATAAAACAACCACAGAAGAATCACCACAAAAACAACAATTCAATTATCCGTTAATTCTTGTTGAAGGTGCTGTTGTAGGAATATTAACAGGTCTTGTGGGTGCAGGTGGTGGCTTTTTAATCATTCCAGCGTTGGTGGTGCTGAGCAAGTTACCTATGAAAGAAGCTGTAGGAACTTCATTAGTAATCATTGCAGCAAAGTCATTGATTGGTTTCATTGGCGAAAGTGGCGAAACCATAATGGATTTTATTTTCCTTGCCAAAATTACTGCTTTTGCCATTGCAGGTATATTTATAGGAATGACGCTATCTAAAAAAATTGATGGCAAAAAACTCAAGCCTGCATTTGGTTGGTTTGTGTTGGTAATGGGCATTTATATCATTATTAAAGAAACATTATTAAAATAAATTTTGCTTATGTAACATCAGTAACTGTTCATAAGAAGATCACTTAGTAACTTTGTAGCATTAAATCATTAAATATAAAGTAATAATGAAAGTAGAACAAATATATACAGGGTGTTTAGCACAAGGTGCTTATTACATCACATCTAATGGAGAAGCTGCCATTATTGATCCATTGCGAGAAACGCAACCTTACCTTGACAGATTGGAAAAAGACGGTGTAAAACTCAAATACATTTTTGAAACGCACTTTCACGCTGATTTCGTTTCGGGTCATGTTGATTTAAGCAAAAAAACAAATGCTCCAATTGTTTACGGTCCTACGGCTCTACCCGAATTTGAAGCGATTGTCGCAGAAGACAATCAGATTTTTGAAATCGGGAACGTAAAAATCAAAGTGTTGCACACACCTGGACATACAATGGAAAGTTCTTGCTTCTTGTTAATGGACGAAAACGGACTTGAATCGGCTTTATTTAGTGGCGATACACTTTTCTTGGGGGATGTGGGCCGTCCCGATTTAGCACAGAAAGCAGCTAGTATGACACAGGAGCAATTAGCGGGCTTACTTTACGAAAGTTTATACAACAAAATCTTACCTTTACCCGATCATGTTACCGTTTATCCTGCACACGGTGCCGGTTCGGCATGTGGAAAAAACATGATGAAAGAAACGGTTGATACATTGGGCAATCAAAAGAAAATGAACTATGCATTAAATCAGCCAAACAAAGAAGCATTTATCAAAGCTGTTACAGATGGTTTACTTCCGCCACCAGCCTACTTCGGAATGAATGTAGCCATGAATAAAAAGGGTTATGATAGTTTTGATAGTGTTTTGAAACAAGGAATGAAAGCACTTACAGCTGAAGAATTTGAAGGAGTAGCAGAAACAACAGGAGCGTTGATTTTAGACACACGAAGCGACAAAGAATTTGCATTAGGTTTTATTCCGCAATCTATCAATATTGGTTTAAATGGCGATTTTGCCCCTTGGGTGGGCGCTATGATTGTAGATGTAAAACAACCTATTTTGTTAGTAACCGATTTGGGGAAAGAGCAAGAAGCCGTTACACGTTTAAGCCGCGTTGGTTTTGATAATGTATTAGGACATTTGTCGGGTGGTTTCGATACTTGGAAAAAAGCAGGTAAAGAAACTGACACCGTAAAACGTATCACTCCCGAACAATTTGCATCAGAAGTAAAAATTGGCGAAAGCAAAATTATTGATGTTCGAAAAGAAAGTGAGTATGCAGCCGAACACGTTGAAGAAGCATTCAGCAAACCTTTGGCATACATCAACGATTGGGTAAAAGACATCAACCCACAGGAACATTTTTACTTGCATTGTGCAGGTGGCTACCGCAGTATGATTGCTGCGAGTATTTTACAAGCAAGAGGTTACAGAAATTTTACCGAAGTAGAGGGCGGTTTCAATGCTATTGCTAAAACCAATGTTCCTAAAACCAATTTCGTATGTCAAAGCAAAATGTTTTAAGAATTGTGATTAGATAATAGTGAATGTCCACTATTCACTATTATCTATCTTACTACAACCTTGATTTTGAAAGAATAACACTTGCGGTCAATAATTCAACTAATTCAATATTTGTAACGGATAACGATGTACGTTGATTTTCAGTAATGTAACCACAGTCTTTAAATAGGTCATGTTTCATTAGCTTCTTTTAAGGTTATAGATAGTTTATGAATGAAATCTTTGATACTTTAAGCATATTATACTACACGAATTATTGTATCAAAAGAAGTACCATTTCTTATTATGTGATTAGAAAGTTGAATTTCTTTTACTCTTTAACCCAAAATTGAACAATTTGATTACCTCAATGGCCAATTCATATAATTTAGATTTTAGTATGCTACATTTTTTTAAAACGAACAAAAACAAATCATTAAAATTAATTCATATATCATATTTCTCAACATTAAATCATCATAAACTATTCATATCTAAACCAACTATTAAATATTGCTATTCAATATAAACTTTTCATTTTAAACTATTCACTTTTAAAAATATTAGAACAAAATATTTAAAAGATTTAAGCCATTGTAGTTCTTTGAAAATGTAAACAAAGTAATAAATGTGTAACAAAAGTTACAAAGCAACAAAATTAAAATTGATACTTTTGACGATAATATAGACAAGTAATGTTAAAACTTCTTTTAAAATACAGTCATATACAAATCGTTTTTTAACGATTGCAGTTACAATTCCATGTTCCGTAAAAAAAGAATTAAAACAGTATTTGGGTATTGAAATCAATATAAAAACCAAAATTAATGATTCAAAGAAGTCTTGAGCTTCTTATTTTTTATCAGAAGTAAAGGTTCAAAAACAACAAAAAAACGAGAAAGAAACCAATTTTTATCGGGCTTATCTTCCACTAAAAAATTATTTTCCACAGGTTAAACAACTTACTTCAACATACTTATTGTTTAAAGAAAAAATCCCTGCCCGTATTCGACATCAACAATTTTTGATTTGATTTTTGATAGGTTTTTAGAAACAAGGCTAAACCATTCTTTTTGTTTAATCAAATCAGTATGAATATTAAAGTAAAAGTAAACGGGATTTCCGTTTTACTGCTCCGTATTTTGCAGAGTGGGATATTTATCAATGCGGGAATTACGCACTTGGTAAACCTAAATGAAGTAAACCAAATTGAAAACTCAATCAATTCATAAGGCAAATTTGCAATATTAGCTCGAAATTCCAAACATTTTCAAGTGTCGTTAATTAGACGTGAAGAACTGAAAAAAAATTAACCGAAATTTCAGTTTGAAATCATACGATGCGGAAACGTAGTCAAAGATTGACAGAAGATAAAAAACTGAAACCATTAATAGAAAGTGGCCAAAAAGCTGGGATAAAAGTCGTGGTTTGAGAATATGCAATGTATTGTTTGATGTTAAAAAAGCACAATACAACCCATACATTCAAACGACACCAAATGGCTACATATACATTCTTGGATAGTAAGAAAATAGTTTCAAATGAATAACCTTTAAATTTTAATCAATGAACAATTTAATCATATTCATTGTTGTTGCTGTTTCTCTAATGGGCTGTAATACCAATACCAAAAAATCAGAGGAAACAATAATTACCATATTACAAACATCAGATATTCACGCCTACTTAAATACACATCAGGAACTTTTTGTTGAAAACAATGCTGTTGTGTTCCGCAAAGCAGGTGGATTGGCAAATATCAAAACGCTTACAAATATTATCCGAAAGGAAAACCCTAACGGCACATTGTTTATTGACGGTGGCGATTTTATTCAGGGAAGTGGACAAAGTGTTCTGTCTGAAGGTAATATTTTTCGACCTATTATTCAACAAATGAATTATGATTTGCTTATCCCTGGAAATTGGGAGGTAATCTATGGCAAACAGATCATGATGGACATCATGCAAGATTATAAAACCAATGTCATCGTTTCCAACATGTTTCATCAGGAAAATAACGAATCTCTTTTTCCACCTTATTGGATAACCCAAAAGCAAGGTGTAAAAATCGGTTTTATTGCCTATAATGATACCGAAGTTCCCGTGAGACAAAACCCCGGTTTTAGTGCAGGCATTGTATTTAACGAAGTTGAAAATAACCTGAAAGAACTCATCACAAAACTCAAAGAACAAGAACAAGTTGATATTTTGTTTTTAATTGCTCATATAGGTATTTCCAAACAAGTGTTGTTAGCCAATAATCCTGCCGTGCAAGGTGTAGATTTTATCTTTGGCAACGATACACACGAACGCATTCGCAAACCAATTGAGGGGAAATATGCCAAAGTAGTAGAACCTGGAGCGTTTGGCTCGTTTGTTGGAAGATTAGATTTAAAAATCAAAAACAAATAAATCGTGGATTATTCCTATGAATTGAGAGAAGTAAATCCCGAAAAATATCCTGCTGATGAACAAATTCAAGCATTGATAAATCAGGCAGAAGCACCATACAATGATGAAATGCAGCGTGTTTTAGGGTACACTACTACACCTATGTATCGATATTTAGTGGTAGAAAACCCTATGGACAATATGATAACCCATGCCTTATTATGGAAATCGGGAGTAGATGTTGCCACTTCAAACGGTTTTCGTTTCGGAGTGCCCATTGTTCCGGACGAAAGTAGAAAAATGGCAATTACAAAAGCGGATTTATGGCGTATGCTTCCTGTAAATGAACATATGAAAGTGGGTGAAGTAACAGGTCAACAAGTTAAGGATTGGTTAGAAAAAGAAATAAATAATGTATTTGCCAAAGACCCCGCAAAACGTTTTAGTGGTTGGTTGGTTCGCTTCTCAGGTATGACATTGAAGTTTAATAGCACCAAAGAAATGGGTGAACGTGTGATTGAAGTAACAATAGGTGGAGAGCCTTTGGATTTGAATAAAACGTACAAAATGGCTTCTTGCAACCGTACAGGTGAACCGCTAGACTTTTTATGTCGGATGTCTAATGCTAAAAATGTAACAATCAAAGATTACACGTTACACGATGCCGTTGAAGCATACCTTAAAGAGAAAGGCATGGTAAGTCCAAAAATAGAAGGACGTTCTATTGCTATTGATTTAGGAACAAATGCTTTTTCGCAAATGCCTGGTACAAATTATATGTTTAGGTAATGTTTTACTTGTGTAACTTATGTAACTGTACAAACGAAAACAACAACGCAATTTTGCAACACTAAAAATAAATTAAGATATAATGTTAGAATTTTTAAAACAACCTTGGGCTTGGTATGTAGCTGGGCCATTAATCGGGCTTACTGTTCCTGCACTTTTAATTATTGGCAACAAATCGTTTGGCATCAGTTCATCACTCAGACACATCTGTGCTTCGTGTTTGCCTGCCAATATTCCGTTCTTTAAATACGATTGGAAAAAAGAAGTATGGAATTTGTTTTTTGTCTTCGGAATTTTCTTGGGTGGTGCAATAGCAATTAACTTATTATCCAATCCAAATCCTGTTGAAGTCAATCCAAAATTAGCAACAGAATTAGCAGGTTACGGCATTACAAATTTCAACAACCTTGTTCCCGAAGACATTATAAATTGGCAATCGTTGTTTACATTTAAAGGATTTTTTCTGATGGTTGTAGGTGGTTTTTTAGTAGGTTTCGGTACACGCTACGCAGGTGGTTGCACAAGTGGACACTCCATTATGGGCCTTTCAAATTTACAACTTCCGTCATTGATTGCGACCATTAGTTTTATGATTGGCGGTTTTTTTATGGCAAATCTCATTTTACCTTACATACTTTCACTTTAATTAAAAAATAGACATGCATCAAAATACAAATTTAGATAAAGATTTACAACTTCGTGAATTAGACGCAATGTGCGTCAATGAAAGCCGTTTGCAACACAAATGGTATCACAATATTAAATACCTCATTGTTGGAATTGTATTCGGCATCGTATTCGTAAAATCCGAAGTAATTAGTTGGTTTCGCATACAGGAAATGTTTCGCTTGCAGTCGTTTCATATGTATGGAATAATCGGAAGTGCCGTTGTAGTTGGTATGATCTCCGTATTCCTGATTAAAAAATTCAAGATTAAAACCATTTATGGCGAACCGATCATAATATCTACTAAAACATTCAATAAAGGGCAAATCTTTGGAGGGTTGATTTTTGGATTCGGCTGGGCCATTACTGGTGCTTGCCCCGGGCCATTATTTGCACAAATCGGAATAGGTGCTACCGTTATTGTCGTTACACTTTTGAGCGCAATTGCAGGAACATGGGTTTACGGATACCTCAGAGAAAAACTTCCACATTAAAAAATATTTTAATAGTCAACGATTTGAAAATTGTAGCTCGCAGCAGTATGACTTTCTATTATCCATAATTTAGTAGCGAAAGTACATTACAAAGCCTAGTTTTTTGGCACATTAAGTATTTCTGTAGGTTTGTAATTTAATAAAGTCAAAGCATTTCGGTACAAACTACAAATCGGTTTTAATACCGATGAAAAGATAAACCTATTGTTCACATACATAAATTACAAACATTATAATGCGTATATAGCTTGCTTTCAACATTTGCTTATTTTTTTCAAAATCATACAATATTTAAACAAAGAAACCGATTGGACTTCAATAAAAACTTTAGTGACAAAGTCAAACTTACCAGATCTTACATCGAAGCTTTTATACTGCTATTTGACTTGCAACTAGAAACCATTTATACATCAGGAATCGGCGATTGATTTAGTTTGACAAAAAACGCCTAAAGCGAGTGGATTAAGACACTAAGTTACAAACAATGTTACGTATTTCATTGAAGCAAGCATGGACAATATTTTTAATATGAAGACGAATAATCAATCAAACTTGCCAACTTATAAAAAGATAAGTCAAAACATCGATTTTGAAAGCGCGCGATTTAGTACATACATATAATACAGTTTAGCTCAAGGTTCAATTTTAGTATTTCAAATGAACATTTGTGCTGCATAGCATCCACTTCGCAAAGCAGAGAACTGCTATTTCTTAATGAAGATACACGCCTTCTTCATAAAAATGTTTATGTTTGCATTTTTACATTAAATTTATATCAATTAAGTTGAAGACATGTTATCTGATGTTTATAAAAAAGATATTGATGAACTATATAGGACTTCCATAGTACAACAAACAGCGTTTTGGTCAATTGTTAAAAGAAAAATTGGACAGGACTCTATCGCCTTGAATTTTAAATCGTATAAAAGCAGCTTATATAATAATATCATTAACGATACTACTATTAATTCTGACCTTTTAGTAATTATTCAAATGGTCAACAATACCGATAGTATTGCATATGTGCCTTATGGCCCTGAATTAGAGCCTGAAAATGAGTTTCAGGGTATTTTTTTAGAGGAATTATCAGAGAGTTTACGTTCTTTCCTTCCTAAAAACTGTTTTATGGTCCGGTACGATTTGTGTTGGGAGAGCTTTTGGTCAAAAGAAAATGCTTTCATAGAAAACCCTGAAAATTTAATAACAGAACCTTCTATAAAGTCACAGGAAATCAGATTTAATTTCAATACTATTAACTGGAATCTTCGCAAATCAGGAACAAATATATTGCCGACCAATACCTTGTATATTGATTTAGAACCTGAACTTGATACAATTTTACAAAAAATGAGACCCAAGACAAGGTATAACATAAAACTCGCTCAGAAAAAAGGTGTATCTGTAAGAATTGCTGATTTGAACGATCTAAACATTTGGTATAACTTATATTCAGAAACTGCTAATAGAAATGGAATATATTTAAATGACATTAAATATTTTAAAGCCATTTTAACCGCTAAGGCTGACAAAACCAAATCGCCAGCAGACGTTTACTACTTGATAGCAGAAATTGATAATGAGCCATTGGCTGCAATGTTTTTAATTATAACAGGTAATCGTAGTTCATATCTCTATGGCGCCTCCTCAAATATGAACAGAAATTTTATGGGTACTTATGCATTACAATGGTTTGCTATAATGCTTTCAAAAGAAAAGGGATGCAAGGAATACGATATGTTTGGAATTTCGCCCAATAATGACGTAACTCACCCACTATATGGCTTGTATAGATTCAAAACCGGTTTTGGAGGAGAGTTTTTTCATAGTTTGGGTTGCTGGGATTATCCCTTTGACAAGGAAAAATATAATATTTTTAAGCATATTGAGCTAAGATCACAAGGTTTTCATACAAATTAATCAACTTACCATTTCACGCTGTTATGCCCAAAAGGGTGTCAAAAGTATGCGAAGTTAATTACTCGAATTGATCTTTCGTTTCTGTTATGGAGATGCTCTTTTTTTTCATTTCCGATACAAAACGGATATATCTATATTTGAATATACTGTGTAATTGTAGCATTCAGGCACATTTACTTTGGATTATTTTCTCTATTAATAAATGCTATAAGTTCATTCCTTTTTACATCAAGTTTTATCTTTAAAGTGACTTAGGGGTTGATTTATTTGTTGTCAAATTCGTTTCCCTGCATTCACCAATCGTAATACAACTGCACCATCAGAAAGTGAAAACCATATATGATCATTTTGTATTTTTGTTCTACAGAATAAAACCATTTGTTGCTTTTATTATATTGCTTGGTTTTAAATATCAGGATATTACCCTATATTTGCAAGGCTTAACTGAAATATAGTTTCTTTTTAATAATTTTAAAACTACCTTTGAGCTTCAGAAATTAAAATTCCTTTTGATGAACTTATTATCTAGAGTATATCTATTGACAGGCATATTGTTTTTGATGTCCTGCAATACAAAAAAAGTAATAGAACCCGTACAGGATTATGAAGAAATGGAGGAAATCACCTTTGAGCCGATAGATATATATCCGGATTCAATCGAATTGGATTCGTTGCCTAAGGTTTTCCGACCTTCTGCGACTATGTCTTATGACATCATTCATACTAAACTAGACCTCCGCTTTGACTGGATAAAACGACATGTTTTAGGTAAGGCAGATCTGATGATCAAACCTTTTTTCAGACCCATTGACAGCCTCATATTAGATGCCGTTGGCTTTGATATACATCAGGTAGCCCTTACGGACAATAAAACACTGGCTTATAGATACGACGGTGCCAATCTTACGATAATCCTTGACAAAACCTATACCCGTACGGATACATTCCGGCTAAATATTACATATACTGCAAAACCTGACGAAAATCCGATAACCGGAAGTGAAGCCATTACTTCCAATAAAGGCTTGTTTTTTATTAATCCAACAGGATCCAATCCCGATTTGCCGACGCAGATATGGACACAAGGTGAGACAGAACACAATAGCAGATGGTTTCCGACTTTCGACAAGCCAAATGAGCGCTTTTCACAAGAAATCATCTTGACCGTAAATGATAAATTCAAAACGCTTTCAAATGGCAAACTTATTAGTTCGAATAAAAATGCCGACGGTACACGTACAGATCATTGGAAACAAGAAAAAGCACATGCGCCCTACCTCGCTATGATTGCTGTAGGTGACTTCCATGTAGAAACAGAATATTGGAACGACATTCCTTTAACCTATATGGTTGATAAAAATTATGGAAAATACGCCAAAAAAATTTTTAACCACACCCCTGAAATGTTAGCGTTTTTTAGCAACTTACTTAAGTATCCTTACCCGTGGGATAAATATAGTCAAGTTGTTGTGCATGAATTTGTTTCAGGCGCTATGGAAAATACCGGCGCTGTTGTATTTGGGGATTTTGTACAGAAAACCGACAAAGAATTGGCTATTGAAAACAATGATGATATCGTGGCACATGAGTTGTTCCACCATTGGTTTGGAGATTTGGTTACTTGCGAAGACTGGTCTAACCTCGTACTCAATGAAGGTTTTGCCAGTTATGCCGAATATCTCTGGGCCGAACATAAATATGGGAGAACACACGCTGAGTACAAGCGTTGGATAGATATCCAAACCTATTTTCAGGAAAATTATTTTGGGCGAACAAGACCAGTAGTCCATTACTACTATGATGACAAAGAAGAAATGTTTGACCGACATTCTTACGAAAAAGGTGGCCTGATACTTCACATGCTCAGAAATTACATTGGTGATGACGCTTTTTTTACGGCATTAAATAGTTATCTGACCAAACACGCAGGAAGTGCAGTCGAGATTGCCGAATTGCGCATGGCTTTTGAAGATACGATTGGAGAGGATTTGAATTGGTTTTTCGACCAATGGTTTATAGGTCAAGGACAACCGCACATCCATATTACTTATACTTACGACAGCCTAAACCATACTTTACGCATACAGACAGATCAGTCAGAAACACCAGATCATTTTTCATACCCTTTTAAATTGCCGACCGACGTAGTGATTTATCATGCGGATGGACGTGTCACATATCACCCGATAACCATCACGGAAACGATTCAAGAATTTGTTTTGAACAATATCAATCACAAACCTTTAAACTATATTTTAAATAGCAATGGTGATCTACTGATGATCAAATCTGAGTCAGGCAAATCAGATACGGAATACATCCATCAAGTAAACCATGTTTCTAATTTTGAAGAAAAAATTTCAGCAATCAGAAATATTAAAGACCAAGAAAAGCTCATTCCGATTTTACTAAATGACTCGTTTTACATTTGGCGAAGTACGGCAATCGAACTTATAGAAGATACGAATAGCGATAACTATATTGACAAATTGCAGGATATGGCCCTTTCAGACCACAATGAAATTGTACGTAGAAGTGCTTATTATAAATTACTTAATTTTGATTCGTTTGACCCAATGTTGCTGACGCATCTAATTCTAAAAAGCGAAAAATCTTACCCAATGTTAGAAATCGCATTAAATGTAATCGGCATATATGAACCTGCTTCCTACAAACAATATTTTGATATGTTTAAAAATGAGGAATCAGATTATCTCGTGACAATGTTGGTTTCCATGATGCCAGATGATAGTCAGGAATATTTAGAGTATGCCGCTCAAAAAGCAAGAACGATTGATCTTAGATATGCTGCAGGATTTTTTGAAGGCTATAAAGATTTTACGCTTTCTAAAGGACTTAAAGCCATTGAACACGCAATCGATTCTAATCTGACAATAGCTGACCCCACAAATGGAAGTCCTGTCAGAAAATTACATGCCATGAATTTTATGCTCAATCTTTGTAATGAATTGATCGAGATGACAGACAATGTTGATGCCCAGATTTTATTAGATTCTTCGCTATTTAAAATCAAAGCAATCGCCTTGGCTGAAACAGACCCGGATCTGATTGAATCCCCTATTTACAATGGATTCAGAGAGTAACATGTAAAACCTTTTTTGTATTTAAATTGCTACTTTTAGCCTTCTATCACTACATTCAGTTCATGTATTGGAATGATTATTCTTTGACTTTATGTACTAATAATTGTAAATGAATTTTACATCACATATACTCCCACATTGACCATAGATAATCAAAAAAATTAGCAATTTATAAACTTTTTCCTTAATGAATTTAATGGCCAATTGACGGGTTTTAATAGATTTTAATTTAAAAAAAGCATCGCACAGTACTTTTAAGTAATATTAAAACATCAGTACTTTTTTAATTTATTTTTCTTTAAGTCGATTTATTATTAGTTGTAAAAATTATAAAGAAATAACTAAAATATTGAATCGTGAAAGTAATGTTATTTAGTTGAAAATTTTCTAAAAACAAGCATTGTTCTGATCAATTCTCATGATAAACTGATGAAATTAAACATGACATTTAATGAAATTAAGACTCGGGATTAGAAAGGCATCTTTTAAAATTTAATCAAAACTACAAACGATTTCGTGCACAAAGGAAGTAACAACTTAAGCAATATATTTAATTGCAGGATTATCGTCAGCATAAAAAGGAATTCGTTAAAATGAAAAAATCGAATGATTTCTGCAAATAAATGATAAAAATTCCACTATTTTTTAAATATGTACTTCTATATTTTTTCAAGTAGTGAGGAAAGTATTGATTTAAAAAGATATTTTCTTTGATTTTTTTGCTACGATTTATTTATTCATTTTTTTCTTTTTGGATCATCAAGTTTAATGACGAAAAGAATATTAGATAGATTTAATTTAAAAGTTTCGATTATACAATTATCGGTGTGTATTTTTATATCTTTGATTACATTTTTGTGAGGAAAACTATGTAAAATCGATGACATTACGTATTGAGTAAATAGCGGTTATTTTTTAGCACTTTATTATTTAAAAAACATAGATTAAGCTTCAAAGCTCAAAATATTAAACTTCTATATTTGTTTTTCTCATGATTTACATTTTAATGACACCTATGTCTATAAAATACTAAATTGTAATTATCTTTGTTTTTTTAAGTATATAAGCGTTTATTTATTGCTAATTAAAATAAGCATACAATATGAAATCATCCATTAAAATACAGCTATCTGCTATGATGTTTCTCCAGTTTTTCATATGGGGGGCATGGTTCGTTACATTAGGTACTTTTTTAGGCAGCAATATGCAAGCTTCAGGTAGTCAAATCGGTGCAGCATTTGGCACCCAATCCTGGGGAGCTATTATTGCTCCTTTTATCGTTGGCATGATAGCAGACCGCTATTTCAATGCCGAAAAAATCTTAGGTTTCCTTCATTTGATTGGTGCTTTTCTTATGTATTTCATGTACCAATCGACAGATTTTGCCTCTTTTTACCCTATGATACTCGGATATATGATAGTGTATATGCCAACTTTGGCGTTAGTAAACAGCGTTTCTTTTAATCAGATGAAAGATCCCACAAAAGAATTTTCAAATATACGCGTTTGGGGCACCGTCGGTTGGATCGTTGCAGGATTAATCATAAGCTATATTTTTAGATGGGATGACGGACAAAACATAGCAGCAGGTGCATTGAAATACACCTTTATTCTCGCAGCTTTTGCCTCACTTATTCTTGGTATATTGAGCTTTATACTTCCTAAAACTCCTCCAAAAGGAAAAGACAGCCATAACACTAGTATTGCTTCATTACTCGGCCTGGATGCCATCAAACTCTTAGCTAATCGCAATTACCTTGTTTTCTTTATCTCAGCTATACTGATTTGCATTCCACTTGCTTTTTACTACAGTAATGCCAATCCATTTTTAGTAGATATCGGCATGGAAAACCCTACTGCTAAAATGACGATTGGACAGATGTCTGAAGTGTTATTTATGCTACTGCTTCCCCTGTTTTTTAAAAAATATGGGTTCAAAAACACGATATTAGTGGGTATGTTGGCATGGGCTTTGCGCTATGTTCTATTTGCATTTGGTGATGCCGGTAGTAACACCTATATGTTGATTTTTGGCATAGCCTTACATGGTATTTGCTACGATTTTTTCTTCGTAAGTGGTCAGATTTATACCGATGCTAAAGCTGACGATTCTATTAAAAGTGCTGCACAAGGATTGATAACTCTGGCTACCTACGGACTCGGAATGCTTATCGGATTTTGGATTACTGGATTGTTTACAGATACTTATAAAGGCGATTGGCAAACAATCTGGCTATTTCCTGCAGGATTTGCAGTCGTAATACTTATCTTGTTTGGTGCAACATTTAAGCATGAGCCCATCGCTTTTAAAGATTAGAGTTCTCGATGAATATTAAAAAAATCTTCGCTATTTTATCCGGTTTGTACCTTACCATTTGGCATGCCGGTTTCTCAAATTTGACATCAATAAAGAACAGTCATTTTAATTATACAATCGAAGGTATTTCACTCGGTTTGATTACGATTATTGCCGGATTGGGCTTATTTACTTCCCCTAAAATATCAAAATTACTGGTGATTATCTGTGTATTGGCCAATATAGCAGTTACAGTAGGTTTTGCTTTATTGCCTGAGGTTTGGATGTATCTATTGGTATCAATACTTCAAGGCTGCTTACTTGCGCAGATACTTTTGATTTACAGAAATATACCTCAAAAAAGCAACGGTCTTTTATACTTTAGTATCGTAGTTTTCGGGGGATATATTCCATCACTTATTGGTAATTCGTTGACTTCAAATTTATTGCAACTGCGATATGTTTTTTCGGGATTGATGGTGGCTTTACTACTTATAAATCTAATCCTTATACTTATCAAACCGGCAACATTTTTTCAATTTGAAAACAAAACCGAACACATCAACTATCATCAGACTAAAAAAAATGGCCTTGAAGCCTTGATTTTTACATTATTATGCATTGTTGAAATTTTGTTTTTTATTTGGACGATCATATTAACAAATCGAAGTCAGCACTTTATCAACAGCTTATACATTCCTTTGACATGTATATTTTTGATTATTTTGAGATTATTTATAAGAAAATTGCCTGATAAATACATGAACAAAGGATGGCTTTTTGCCATGACTTTACTTGCGACGATAAGTAGTGGGTTCTTTTTTACTATGGGAACAAAAGCACTGTTTATACTATGTTTTCCACTTGCCATGGTCGTTGGTCAACAAATTGCTTTAGTATTAAATAAAAATACGAAGCCACTATTTACTGAAAGGTTATTGTTCATTTTTGCGATAGCCATGATAATTACTGGTCTGTATATTGATAATCATATGGATTACATACGCGCTCTGAAAATGCCGGAAAAATTACTCAATCTGTCTGCTTTTCAAGCCTACGTCAAGGAAATAACAAGTCTTACTGGTGTTGCAGTAGTCCTGTCAGGTATATTATATCTCAGAAAATCTGATTAAAATAAAATTGACAATTTGTCTTAAAATATGCTAACTTATCTCTAATTTTAGTACAATGGAAAATCCAACATCATAGCATTTACTTTGTTTTTAATGTCCCGGATTGTATTTGGGTTGTCCTTATGTGTGATAACCTGGTCAATCCATTCGACGATTTGAATGCAGTGTTCTTCCTTAATTCCACGCGTTGTCACAGCTGCCGAACCGATACGTATACCTGAAGTATGAAGTGGTGTCCTGCTGTCAAAAGGTACCATGTTTTTATTGATCGTGATATCAGCGGCAACTAAAGCATTTTCAGCTTCTTTACCAGTAGTTTCTGCAAATTTACTTCGTAAGTCTATCAGCATTAGGTGATTATCTGTACCACCGGAAACGATTGTATAACCCAATGACACAAATGTTTTGGCCATTGCTTGTGCATTTGCGACTACTTGCTTACTATAATCTTTAAATGCAGGCTGTAATGCTTCTCCAAAAGCGATAGCTTTAGCAGCAATGGCATGTTCTAACGGCCCACCCTGCATCCCTGGAAAAACTGCACTATTAATAATGTTGGACATCATTATAGGTTCGCCCTTTTTAGTAGTTCGCCTCCATGGGTTAGGAATATCTTTTCCAATCATCACGATACCACCTCTAGGACCTCTCAGTGTCTTGTGAGTAGTCGATGTTACTATATGGCAATGCGGTATTGGGTTATTTAATAAGCCTGCGGCTATTAACCCTGCCGGATGGGCAATATCAGCCATTAGCAACGCTCCGACTTCATCTGCGATCGCTCTAAATCGCTTATAATCCCAATCTCTTGAATATGCAGAAGCACCACAAATGATGAGTTTAGGTTTTACTGCTCTGGCTTTTTCAGCGACTTTATCCATATCGATGATTCCAGTTTCTTCATCGACACCATAAAAATTTGCCTGAAATGTCTTTCCGGAATAACTAACTGGTGATCCATGTGTTAGGTGTCCACCATGCGACAAATCAAACCCCAAAATCACATCGCCGGGTTGCAAAACACCTAAATAAACAGCAGCATTGGCCTGAGAGCCAGAATGCGGTTGTACATTGGCATATTCTGCACCAAACAATTGACATAAACGGTCTATAGCCAATTGTTCTATCTTATCCACTACTTCACAACCACCGTAATACCTCTTGCCCGGATAACCTTCAGCATATTTGTTTGTCAGGCAACTACCCAATGCATTGAGAACGTCTTGAGAAGTAAAATTTTCTGAAGCAATGAGCTCAACACCATTTCTTTGTCTGTGGAGTTCTTCCTGTATGAGTTGTTGTACTACGGTATCCATATTGCAATGTCTGTTTTAATTTTTAATGCAAGACAAAGATAAGGATTCATTTACATTTTAAAACTGAATTTAAATTTAAAAATCAATTGGATGAAAAGGCAGACACATTAATGATTCAAAACGACGCTATAGGTCGCAAACAATTTGAATCGTGTAAAATTTTTACATTTTGATATCGATAATTAAATATTATGAAGTACTTAATCGGCTCATTGTTTCAAAATAAAAAAAGCCAACCTAAAATGAATCAGGTTGGCTTATATTATAAATTGGATAAAAAAAATTATTCTTCTATCTTTCCGCCTTTAGCGTTTTCTTGCCACTCATTAAGCTTTTCAAATTCGCCATTTGCAGCCATTTCTGCTTGCATTGGCCATGAAGTAGGATCATGCATTTGATATCTTGATCCAGCATCACTTAAAATTTGCTTAAGGTGCTCAACGTCAGCTTTCGCCAAATCTTCATAAGTGTAAATATTTGCATTATTGAATAATTCCTCAATCTTAGGTCCGATACCTTCGATTAATTTAAGATCATCCCCTTTTGCACCTTCATTCGCTTTTTTAGAAGCTTTCTTTGGTTCAGATGTTGTTGCAGCCATTTGCTCTTTTAATTCAGAAAAGCCTTCAATATCAGCAAGCGTTGAATGTTCTATTTTTGCTTGAGTTGACTTGATTGTTTTCTTGATTTCCTCTCTTTCCTGAGATTTTTCAGTTTCCAATAGTTCATCAGCTTCTTTTCTGATATCTTCAAGATATCTTGAATGAGAAACAATGATACGTTTGTCATCTCTATTAAATTCAATTACTTTAAACGTCAATGTTTCGTCATTACCTGCTGTTGTATTGTCTTCTTTTTTGATGTGTTTTATCGGAGCATAAGCCTCAAGTCCATATGGAAGTTGAACGACAGCACCTCTGTCATCTTTTTTAACGATGGTAGCCTCATGATAAGAACCTACAGGGAAAACATTTTCAAAAGTATCCCATGGATTTTCTTCTAGCTGCTTATGACCTAAGGACAATTTTCTGCTTTCCTCATCTACTTCTAAAACTGTAACATCAATTTTGTCACCTACTTTAGTAAACTCAGATGGGTGAGAATAGCGCTTCGTCCACGAAAGATCAGAAATGTGTACCATTCCACCAATTCCATTTTCAAGCTCAACGAAAACCCCATATGGAGTAAGGTTTTTTACCTCACCGATATGTGTTGTACCAACCTGATATTTAGCAGCAACAGCATTCCATGGATCTTCCGTCAATTGCTTAATACTTAATGACATCTTTCTCTCATCACGATCAATCGTTACTACTTTCGCTTCCATTTCCTGTCCTAAATCAAAGAATTCTCTTGCATTGACAGGCTGGTTGCTCCAGTTTACTTCTGATACGTGGATAAGACCTTCAACTCCAGGGATGATTTCAAGGAATGCACCATAATCTTCGATATTTACGATTTTTCCTTTTACGATACTACCTTCAATAACTGAAGGTTCTAGAATTTCCCAAGGATGTGGAGTCAATTGTTTTAAACCTAAAGATATACGTTTCTTATCTTCACCAAAGTCTAATACAACAACGTTGATTTTTTGATTTAAAGCAAGTACTTCATTTGGATGATTTATTCTACCCCATGAAATATCAGTGATATACAATAATCCATCTACTCCACCTAAGTCCATAAACGCACCGAAGTCTGTTATATTCTTAACGACACCTTCAAGAACTTGTCCTTTTTCAAGTCCAGCTATGATCGTTTCTCTTTGCTCTGCAAGATCGCTTTCAATAAGCGCCTTGTGAGAAACAACCGCATTTTTGATCGCTTCGTTAATTTTAACTACTTTAAACTCCATTGTTTTACCAACATAAATGTCATAATCGGTAATCGGCTTAACATCAATTTGTGATCCAGGTAAGAAAGTTTCTAATCCCAAACAATCTACAATCAAACCTCCTTTCGTTTTACTTACAACATGACCTTTAATGATCGTGCCGTTTTTGTAAGAATCAACCAACATTTCCCATGCTTGTAATAATTTTGCCTTTCTTCTCGAAAGTACAAGCTGGCCTCTTAGGTCTTCTTTGTTTTCAACATAAACATCAATATAATCTCCTACCTTTAAATCTGGTGTATCTCTAAATTCAGACAAAGGCACCAAACCATCAGATTTGTAATTAATGTCCAATATAACATCACCACTGTGGATAGATGTCACACGACCTTTTACAACTTCAAATTCGGCAACCGTATTTAATGAATTGTCATACTCCTTAAAGTATTTAGCGTAGTCGTCATCTGAGTATTTAACAGTATTTCTTTTACCAACTGACCAGTCGAAATCATCGTGAGATGTATCAGCTTTCTCAATTGTTTCTTCTAATTGAACATCAGAAATGTCTTCAATTCCGAAATTGTCGTCATCCTTGTGTTTTTGATTAAGGTCTTTGTCTACTGACATTTTTTTAAAAATTTGTATGCCGGATTTAATATACCGACAGAGGTTATAAAATAATAAATTTTAAAAATGAGCACAAAGGTACACTTTTTATTATATACTATTCATATATTTGTTTGAAAACCAGCATTAAAATTGTTAATTATTTAAAAAAGACCCTTTGACTAAGCCTCGCTTGTTTATACGATGCCCATGCATTAATGTACAAATTCAACTTTATGAATACTAAAAAATCGAAACATACCTATATTTCAATAATTTATCATTAAAATTAGAATGGTGGCTTCATATTTTTTTTATACATTTGCGGTTTGTTATTGTTATATAATAAATACATAATTGACTTTTGGCATTAAGTGAAATCAATCCGGACAAGTTACCTCAACACATAGCCATCATCATGGATGGTAATGGTAGATGGGCTAAATCACATGGAAAACCACGTGTTTTTGGTCATAAAAATGGTGTAAAATCTGTTAGAGATGTTACTGAAGCTGCTGCTGAATTAGGTGTTAAATATTTGACACTCTATGCCTTTTCAACTGAAAACTGGTCAAGACCTACTTTAGAAGTCAATGCTTTGATGGGGTTACTTGTCGATACCATAAGTTCGGAAATGGCCACCCTCAATAAAAACAATATACGGCTGATGGCTATTGGTGATTTAACTGGTTTGCCCGATAGAACCCGAAAATCCCTTATCGATGCCATTGAAAAAACGAGTAATAATACCAGAATGACCCTCATTCTGGCGCTTAACTACTCTGCTAGATGGGAAATTACCGAAGCAGCAAAAAAAATAGCCCATGCCGCTCTAAACAATAACATCGATTTAAATGCGTTTACGTCTGATGACTTTAAAGACTTTCTTTCAACTAAAAGTATTCCTGATCCAGAATTACTCATTCGCACAAGTGGCGAACTAAGAATCAGTAACTTTTTGCTTTGGCAAATCGCATATGCAGAATTGTATTTTACATCGGTCCTATGGCCGGATTTTAATAAATCACATCTTTACGAAGCCATAGTTGACTTTCAGAATAGAGAACGACGTTTTGGGAAAACAAGCGAACAAATATTAAAAACCTCTTAAATCTAACTGCTTTAAACGATAAAAAAACAGCAATTCACAATTTTCCATCGTTAAAAAGAGAAAAGATATATTAACAGATACCTTATGAAGCACTTAAACAAAATTGTTTTTATTTTACTGACACTTTGGTTCTTTATAGTTGATGTTCAAGCTCAGGACAATAATATCTTCAATTACGGTAATAAAAAGACATACGAAATTGGGGGAATCACCATTCAGGGGGCAGAAACACGTGACAGAAATGCCATAAAGTCCATCACTGGTTTAAAAGAAGGCAGTAAAATTCAGATTCCTGGAACTGAAATTCCTATAGCAATAAAATCACTACTAAAACTCAGATTATTTGACGATGTTCAAATTGCAATTGATAAAATTGAGGGTGATATTATCTATTTAAATTTATTGCTGGTAGAAAGACCGCTCCTTACAAAATGGAGCTACAAAGGAGTAAAAACCTCGCAACATGAAGATTTGAATGATATCGTCAAAAACATATTGACTAAAGGAGGTATCGTTACTGACGACCAAAAAGACCTCGCAAAAGCAAAAATCAAAGAATACTATGTTGAAAAAGGTAGATTAGATGCAAAAGTTGACGTATTGGAAGTTCCAGAAGAATCCAAAGTTCCTAGTGTAAGACTAATTTTTGAAATTTATCCGAATGAAAGAGTCAAAGTTGAAAATATCAATTTTGAAGGAAATACGGTCTTTTCTGACAGAAAATTGCGCAAGAAAATGAGCAAAATAAAAAGGAAAGGTACCTTATTACGCAAATCAAAATTCATAGAGAAAGAATATCAGGAAGATTTAATGAACCTGACCAAATTCTATCAAAATGAAGGATATAAAAACATGACCATTGCACATGATACCTTTTATAGACTTAAGAATGGTAACGTGATGATTGACATAGAAATTGATGAGGGCAACAGACATTATTTTAGAGATATAAAATGGAAAGGAAATTTATTGTATAAAGACGAATATCTCAATACGGTTTTAGGCATATCTAAAGGCGATGTGTACAATCCGGAGTTATTACAAAATAGATTGAAATTCAGCCTAGATGGTAGAGATATTTCCTCACTTTACTTAGACGACGGTTATCTGGCTTTTGAAGTAAACCCGGTCGAAGTCGCAGTAGAAAATGACTCGATTGATATTGAAATGCGTATCTTTGAAGGACCACAATTTACGATTGATAATATCGTTATAAAAGGAAACGACCGTACAAATGAAAACGTCGTACGCAGAGAAATCCGTACTCGACCGGGACAAAAATTCAGCCGTTCGGATATTATTCGTTCTCAACGTGAAATTATCAACTTAGGTTATTTTAACCCGGAATCATTAGGCATAGAAAACCCTGTAAATCAAAACAGAGGTACTGTAAGTATTGAATATCAATTGGAAGAAAAACCATCTGACCAGTTAGAGTTATCAGCAGGATATGGTGGTTTTAGCGGATTAATTGGAACATTGGGTGTCGTATTTAATAACTTCTCAATTGCCAATATTAAAGACAGATCTACTTGGAGCCCATTGCCACAAGGTGATGGACAAAAATTATCCCTAAGATTACAATCAAATAGCCGTTTTTTCAAATCCTATAATTTTTCGTTTACAGAGCCATGGTTAGGCGGTAAGAAACCGAGATCATTTACAATAGGCGCCTTCCATACAGCTTTTGACTATACTTTATCAGGAAGCGGTAAGTTAGGCATCACCAGAGGATTCGTAGGACTTGGTACACAGTTAAAGTGGCCAGATGACTACTTCTCTTCTAGTACAACTCTAAACATCGAACAGATAAATCTAGATCACTTCATAAGTGGAGGATTTCCAGTTTCTGTTGGTAAATTCAACAATTTCAGTATCACACAAACCATTACTAGAAGTAGTGTTAGTGACCCATTATATCCTAGAAACGGATCGAGAATTTCCTTATCTCTTCAAATTACTCCTCCATATTCACTATTTAGAAAAGATAATACTTTTGTCCCTACTGACGAACAAAGACAACAGATTATTAGTGACCTAAAATTTGAAAACGGACCTAGAAAACCAGTTACAGAAGCTGATATCAATGCTAAAATTGAAGAATTAAAAGAAGCCAATAAGTTTAAATGGTTAGAATATCATAAATGGAAAATTGGCTCTGAATGGTACTTTAATCTATTTGACAAATTTGTCGTAGCAACAATCGCTAAGATTGGTATCATGGGCTCATATAATAGTGATATTGGAATTTCCCCATTTGAACGTTTCCAATTAGGTGGTGATGGAATTAACAACCAAAATGTAGGTCTTCAAGGTAGAGAAATTATCTCAATGCGCGGATATGATGTTTCTGACATAAGTGGCAATGGTAGTACTAATTCATTAGGAAATTCGCCGGGAGCACCTATTTACAATAAATTTACATTAGAATTTAGATATCCATTGTCATTAAATCCTAATTCAACAATTTATGTAACGAGTTGGCTACAAGGTGGAAATGCTTATGAAACATTCAAAAAATACAATCCTTTTGATTTAAAAAGATCGGCGGGGTTTGGTGCGAGAGTGTTCTTACCTATGTTTGGATTACTTGGATTTGATTATGGGTGGGGATTTGACAAAGACCTTTCAGGCTCTAAAACCTATGGTAAATTCAACATAGTCTTAGGATTTGAACCAGAATAGTATGTATTAATTATTCGTTAAGAATAAAAATCAGGTTAACATTAATGGCTTAACCATCAGTTATTAGATTAATTTTAAAAACAAAACCAAACAGTAATGAAGTACACTTTTTTTAGTATTATTTTATCAACATTTTTAACATTTAATGTTCACGCACAAAAATTTGGATATGTCGATACGCAAGACTTGATATCCAATATGACTGAAATGAAATTAGCAGACAAAGAATTGCAAAAGTTACAAAATGAATTAGTAGCAAAAGGCGAAGAAATGGTCATAAAATTTGAAGCTGAATACAAAAAGTATATGGCTGAAGCCAATAGCGGCACCCTTTCTAGAGTTCAAATTCAACAAAAAGAAGCCGTATTAGTTGAACAACAAGAGGAAATCAAGAACTTTGAAACGGATATCCAAATGCAATTGACTAAGAAAAAAGAGGAGTTATATACCCCGCTTTTGAACAAGGTTAGAGAAGAAATTAATAAATTAGGAACAGAAGGCGGGTACACTATGATTTTTGACCAAAGTTTAGGTATGATTCTACATGCAGCAGAATCTGAAAACTTGACACCATTACTAAAAACAAAATTAGGTATTCACTAATACTATACTTAAATCACAATTAAAAGGGGTACACTAAATCTGGTGTTACCCCTTTTTTATTGAGTATATCAACATTATAAAAACTATTGTATATCTATAGCAATTAACTGATCAAACTTTCTACTAATAGTATATCAATTAAAACTTCTATATTCGAAATGTAATAAATCGGACAAAGAGAAAACATATTCTAAAAAAAGAATACTGCTTGAAAAAATCATTCAATATCATTCTAAAAAAAAGAGGCTATTTATCATGTGATAAATAGCCTCTATAAATTCTATGTATAATATTTACTACTCTTCTTCTGAAGTAGATGTTGTATCATCAACTACAGGATTTGTTGTAGCAACGGCTGCAGCTGTAGCAGCAGCAGCAGCTGTAGCAGAACCTCCTGATCTTCTACTACGTCTTGTTGTTTTCTTAGCAACACTAGATTTAGATACGTAAACATCGTTAAAATCTACTAATTCAATCATTGCCATTTCAGCCGCATCACCTTTTCTAAAACCTGTTTTAATTATTCTACAATATCCACCAGGTCTATTCATAATTATTGCACCGATATTGTCAAACAATTCAGCAACGGCTTCTTTATTCTGCAAATCAGAAAAGACCATCCTTCTAGAGTGTGTACTATTATCTTTAGCTCTAGTTAAAATCGGTTCAACATACACTCTTAAAGCTTTAGCTTTTGCTAATGTAGTATTGATACGTTTTTTAGTGATCAAAGAAATAGCTAAATTTGCTAACAAAGCTTCTCTGTGACCTTTTTTTCTACCTAAATGGTTAAATTTTTTACCGTGATTCATAATTTAAAAAAACTGTATACCACTATTGATTGCACCACTGCTTCGACCTAGGGTTGTTACAATCAACGTTTTGTACTTATTAATTAATCGAATATCCAAAAAGGGTCGAAACGATATTTATTCTTCATCTAATTTATATTTACTCAAATCCATGCCAAAAGTTAAACCTTTAACTTGGAGTAACTCTTCGATTTCAACAAGAGATTTCTTTCCGAAGTTTCTGAATTTTAACAATTCATGCATATCACATTTGACGATCTCGCCAAGTGAATTAATCTTAGCTGCTTTTAGACAGTTATAAGCTCTAACAGATAAGTCAAGATCTTCCAAGCTCGTTTTAAGCATTTTTCTCATATGTAAGATATGCTCATCAACGATATCATCTTCTTGTGTAGCTGCATCATTAAATGTAATATTGTCATCAGTAATTAACATTAAATGATGTATCAATATTCTAGAAGCTTCTTTAAGTGCTACTTCAGGATGAATGGTTCCATCTGTTTTTAATTCTATAGTTAATTTTTCAAAGTCTGTTCTTTGTCCTACCCTAGTATTCTCTACTTTATAAGCTACTTTTTTAATAGGCGTATAAATAGCGTCAATAGGAATTACACCGATAGCAGCATCTTTAGGTAAATTTTCATCTGCAGGTACATAACCACGTCCTTTCGTAATGGTAAATTCTATCTCTAATGAAACATTTGGTTCCATTGTACAGATATATAAATCCGGATTCATCACTTTAAAAGTATTAGAATTCGAAACGATATCACCTGCTAAAAATTTATCTTTACCTGAAATGGTAACATAAATCTTTTCTTCTTCAGATTCTTCACTTACACTCGTTGGTTTAAGTCGAACCTGCTTAATATTAAGAACAATATCAACTACATCCTCAACTACACCTTTTATCGTAGAAAATTCGTGATCTACTCCGGCAATTCTCAATGCAGAAATAGCATAACCTTCCAATGAGGAAAGCAAAACTCTTCTCAACGAATTTCCAATAGTTTGACCGAATCCCGGCTCTAAAGGTTTAAACTCAAAAACGCCGTCAAAATCATCTGCTTTTTGAAGAAGTATTTTATCTGGTTTTTGAAAATTTAGAATACTCATTATGATATATAAGTTTATAAATATAAAAACAACAGGCCATCTATAAAAGACAGCCGTTTTATTATTTTGAATACAATTCGACAATCAACTGCTCGTTGATGTTCTCTGGTATTTTCTCTCTTTCAGGATAAGCCAAAAAGCGTCCTTCCATTTTATCGCTATTCCATTCAATCCAACCGTATGATCTATTCGTATCTTTTTTTGCATTTACATTAGAATGAATTACATCTAAATGCTGTGATTTACCTCTTACCGATACAACTTGACCTGGCTTTAATAACATAGATGGAATATTTGAAAGTATACCGTCTACTAAAATGTGTCTGTGTGTAACTAACTGTCTAGCAGCTCTACGCGTTTTAGCTATGCCCATTCTATATACGACATTATCTAATCTTGATTCAAGTAATTGAAGCAAAATTTCACCAGTAACACCAGATTTAGCTGCTGCTTTATCAAATAAATTACGGAATTGTTTCTCTAATACACCATAAGTATATTTAGCTTTCTGCTTTTCCAATAATTCAAAAGCATAATCAGTTCTTTGTTTACGCTTTCTTAATAACCCGTGTTGTCCTGGAGGATATTTACGCTTTTCATACGCTTTATCATAACCAAAAATGGGTTCGCCAAATGATCTTGCCTTTTTAGTAGTAGGCCCTATATATCTTGCCATTATAAATGGATTTTAAAACCTTAATTAAACTCTTCTTTTCTTTGGTGGACGACATCCGTTGTGTGGTACTGGTGTCATATCCTTAATTTTAATAACTTTAATACCAGATGTGTCAATTGCTCTAATAGCTGATTCTCTACCAGCACCAGGACCTTTAACATAAACTTCAACAGTTCTTAATCCAGCTTCATATGCAGTCGCAGCGGCAGAATTGGCAGCCATTTGAGCAGCATAAGGAGTATTCTTCTTACTTCCTCTAAAACCAGATTTACCTGCAGAACCCCAAGATATAACTTGACCAGCTCTGTTTGTCAAAGATACGATTATATTATTAAACGAAGCGTGAATAAAAGCTAATCCTTCAGCTTCTACTTTGACAACACGCTTTTTAGTGACCTTTTTACCTTTAGCCATAATACTTTACCTTAAATTATTATTTAGTTGCCTTCTTTTTATTTGCTACTGTTTTCTTCTTACCTTTACGTGTACGTGCGTTCGTTTTTGTACTTTGCCCACGTACAGGAAGACCTTTTCTATGTCTTAATCCACGGTATGAAACAATATCCATTAAGCGTTTTATACTTAATTGAACCTCACTTCTCAATTCACCTTCTACTTTATATTCATCTTGAATATATTTAGAGATAAACTTGATATTATCGTCAGTCCAATTTATAACCTTCGTATCTTCTGATACATCGGCTGCTTTCAAAATATTTTTGGCGCGTGTAGGACCTATACCGTATATATATGTAAGTCCAATAACACCTCTTTTATTTTTTGGTAAATCTACTCCAGCAATTCGTGCCATATCAAATATTTATTAACCTTGTCTTTGTTTAAATTTAGGATTCTTTTTGTTTATAACATAAAGCTTCCCTTTTCTTCTTACGATCTTACAATCTGCAGATCTTTTTTTAATTGATGCTTGTACTTTCATTGCAAACGTCTTTTTTACTATTTTATTTATATCGGTAATTAATCCTACCTCTAGTTAAATCATAGGGTGACATTTCCACTGCAACCTTATCTCCTGGTAAAATACGAATATAATGCATTCTCATTTTTCCGGAAATAGTAGCAGTAATCAAATGTCCACTTTCAAGTCGAACTCGAAACATTGCATTTGATAATGCTTCTTCGATGATTCCATCTAATTTTATAAGGTCTTGTTTAGCCATTTTTTAATTTGGAGCGCAAATATCTAACAATTTATTGAAATATCCATAATTTCAGGATTATTTTTAATCTCAGTATCAATAATACTATGATCGGATAATATATCTGGGCCTTTTGATCTAACAGCAATGGTATGTTCAAAATGTGCTGATGGTTTTCCATCTCTTGTTAGGATGGTCCATCCATCACTTAATTGCTTTACATTTCTTGTACCTAAATTAACCATAGGTTCGATTGCTATTACTAAGCCTTCCTTTAACATAGTTCCTCTACCTTTATGTCCGAAATTAGGAACTTCAGGTGCTTCGTGTAAATTACGACCTACACCATGACCAACCAATTCTCTTACAACACCATAACCATGTGTCTTTTCACAAAAGTTTTGTATTGCATGACTGATATCACCAATTCTATTTCCAACGGTCGCAGCTGTAATACCGATACTTAATGATTCGCGCGTTACTTTTAACAATTTTACGACATCTACTGCTACTTCATTAAAAGCAAAAGTAAATGCAGAATCCCCGTAAAAACCATTCATTACAACACCACAATCAATTGATATAATATCTTGTGCTTTAAATTCCTGATCTCTTGGAATACCATGTACAACTGCATCATTAAAGGACATACACAATGAATTTGGAAATCCTCTGTATCCTTTAAATGCTGGTACTCCACCGTGATCACGAATGAAAGTCTCTGCTTCCTTGTCAATTGATACCGCCGATAATCCTACTTTTAGATTTGCGGCTATATGAGCTAATGTTTTACTAACTAGTAAAGCACTTTCTCTTATTAATTCAATATCTTCCGATGTTTTATAATAAATCATTATAAAAAATTACATTCCGGTACCGATTGTAATTCCTTGGCCAGATCTACCCTGTACTCTTCCGGATTTCACTAAACCATCATATTTACGCATCAATAAATAACTTTCAATCATTTGTAAAGTATCTAGTACAACACCAACTAGAATCAATAACGATGTTCCACCAAAGAAATATGCAAATGCTTGATTAACACCCGTCATACCAACAATTGCTGGTAAAATTGCTATAATACCAATGAAAATAGCACCAGGTAACGTAATTCTTGTTGTTAATGTATCGATGTAATCTTCTGTATCTTGTCCTGGTTTAACGCCTGGAATAAATGCATTACTTCTTTTTAAATACTCAGCATATTGCTGAGGATTTACTATTAACGCAGTATATACATACGTGAAAAGAACGTTCAATGCAAAGAATATAACATTATACCAAAATGACATTGGATCATTCAAGTTTAACAAGAAATCACTTTGAGTTCCTGAAGTGCCAGCTGCCCATTGCGCAGCGGTCAAAGGTAAAAACATTATTGCTTGTGCAAAGATGATTGGCATTACCCCTGCTGCTGTTAATTTTAAATTGATAACGTCGTTTGCCGAGTTACTTACCATAGCTGTACGACCCACCATTCTTTTAGCTGCTTGAATTGGAATTTTACGCACTGCTTGTACAATTGCTACCGTTCCAATTACTACAAAGAATAAAGCGACCATTTCTACTATAAAGAATATAAATCTGTTATTAGCTAATTGACTGGACATTTCAGCAATAAATGATTGTGGTAAACGTGCGATGATACCAACCATGATAAGGATTGAAATACCATTACCAATACCTTTATCAGTAATCTTCTCACCCAACCACATTGCAAATATTGTTCCTGTAGATAAAATAATCATATTACTTATCCAAAAAACACTTGGATTGATAGTGCTATCAACTACACCTGGTGTTGTTTTTAACATAAGTAAATACCCACTACCTTGTACTAAAGTAATTAAAAGTGTTAAAAATCGAGTAATTTGATTAATTCGCTTTCTTCCGGATTCCCCTTCTTTTTGTTGAAGTCTTTGAAAATAAGGAACAGCGAAACCCAATAACTGAACAATAATCGAAGCTGTAATATAAGGCATAATACCTAATGCAAATATTGAACCTTGATTAAAAGCTCCACCTGTAAAGGTATTAATCAATTGCAAAAGGTCATTTGCACTCCTTCCGGATTGACTACTATCTAAAGCGAGCGCATTAATACCGGGTAGTACAATATAAGTACCCAATCTGAATACAGCTAAAGTCATTAAAGTAAAAAGAATTTTCTCTCTTAATTCTTTTATACTCCATATATTTTTTAATGTTTCGAAAAACTTATTCATATTAAAGCGTTATTATACGTTCACAGTTCCACCAGCTGCTTCGATTTTAGCTTTTGCATTTGCTGAAAAACTATCCGCCTGAACTGTTAATTTAGATGTAATCTCGCCGTTTCCAAGAATTTTAACTTTTTCGGCCTGATTGATTATTCCTTCTTTATATAAAGTTACTTTATTGATTTCAGTCAATCCATAATTATCATGGATTTCTTGTAATCTAGATACGTTAATTACCGTATAAGTAACATTATTTATATTTTTAAACCCTCTTTTAGGTAAACGCATTTGAATTGGCATCTGTCCACCTTCAAAAGCTCTTTTTTGATTATAACCGGCACGAGATTGAGCACCTTTGTGACCTTTTGAAGAAGTACCGCCTGATCCGCTACCTTCACCACGACCAAGACGACCTTTTGCTTTCTTAACTGAACCTGCTGCAGGGGTTAAATTATGTAACTTCATTTTTATTCCTTTACAATTTTTAAAAATTCGATATTGCTATTATATCTCTTCTACAGTAATCAGGTGTCTAACCTTAGTAACCATCCCCATGATTTGTGGTGTTACTTCTTTAACGACAGTTTGATGCATTTTTTTAATGCCCAAAGCCACCATTGTATCTTTTTGACGTTTTGGTCTGTCAATAACGCTTTTTACTTGTGTTATTTTTATACTTGCCATGGGTATATATTTTTTTATTTACCTTCAAATACTTTAGTCATTGAAATACCTCTTTGTTTTGCTATTTGTTGTGCACTTCTCATTTTAGATAATGCATCAATTGTCGCTTTAACAACATTATGAGGATTTGATGAACCTTGAGATTTTCCTTGTACATTATGATATCCTGCCATCTCAAGGACTGCTCTCATAGAACCACCGGCGATAAGACCAGTACCTGGTGCAGCTGGTTTTATCAAAACTTTACCAGCGCCATACTTTCCTTTTTGTTCATGAGGAACGGTACCTTTATGTACTACGATTTGAATCATATTTTTCTTTGCATCTTGGACAGCTTTCTGAATTGATTCAGAAACATCCAATGCTTTTCCAAGGCCATGACCAACTCTACCATTTCCGTCTCCAACAACTACTAATGCTGAAAAACTGAAGGTACGACCACCTTTTGTCACTTTAGCAACACGTGACAAATTGACTAATTTTTCCTTGTACTCTGGTTCCGCCTGATTAAATTTAACCGGTGTTGACATATATTATATATTTAGAAAATTAAACCACCTTCTCTGGCACCATCTGCCAAAGATTTAACACGACCATGGTATAAATTACCTCCACGATCAAAAACAACCTTTTCAATACCAGCATTCTTAGCTTTAGAAGCGATTAATTTACCGACTTCTGTTGCAATGGTTTTCTTATCACCGCTAATATTCATCCCTTTTGAACTAGCACTAGCAAGTGTAACTCCATTTACATCATCTATTAATTGACAATAGATTTGCTTGTTACTTCTAAAAACTGAAAGTCTTGGTTTACTAGCAGTACCGTTAACCTTCTTTCTAATACGATATTTAACTCGTGTTCTGTTATATAACTTATTATCCATCCTGATAAAATTTGGATTTTAATATTATTTTTTAGATGCTGTCTTACCAGCTTTTCTTCTAAGAATTTCACCAGCAAACTTAATACCTTTACCTTTATATGGTTCTGGTTTACGGAATGCTCTGATTTTTGCACATACCTGACCAAGTAATTGCTTGTCAAAACTCTCTAATATAATGGTTGGATTTTCTCCTTTTTCCATTTTTGTAGTTACTTTAACTTCTTTTGGAAGTAAAAAGTACACAGGGTGCGCAAAACCAATGGTCATCTCAAGAAGGTTATCAGTATTCGCTACCCTATAACCTACACCGACAAGCTCAAGCGTTTTAGTGAAACCATTAGAAACACCATTAACCATATTGTTTAACAAAGCACGAGTCAAACCATGTAACTCACGATGTCTTTTCTGGTCAGTTGGTCTTTCAACAGTCATTACACCTTCTTCGATGTTAATCTTCATATCAGAATCAACTTGGTGAACTAAAGAACCTTTAGAACCTTTAATTGTAACCAAATTGCCTTTAGTTATGTCAACTGTTACCCCACTTGGTATAGATATTGTAGATTTGCCTACTCTTGACATTATTCTTTATTTTTTATTTCAATTAATAAACGTAACAAAGTACTTCACCACCAACATTAAGTTCACGAGCTTTCTTATCTGTCATTACACCTTTTGATGTAGAGATAACAGCAATTCCTAAACCGCTAATAACATGTGGTAATTCTTTTACACCGCTATATTGACGTAATCCCGATTTTGAAACTCTTTTTAGTTCTCTAATAACTGGAGCTTTAGTTATCGGATCGTATTTTAAAGCGATAGTTATAATACCCTGCTTACCCGCACTATCGTCAACTTTATATTTCAAGATATATCCCTGATCATAAAGGATTTCAGTAATGGCCTTTTTCATATTTGAAGAAGGTATTTCCACAACTTTATGACCAGCCATTTGAGCATTTCGAAGGCGGGTTAAATAATCTGCAATTGGATCTGTTACTACCATTTTATAAAAAATATTCTATTTAATAATTACCAGCTAGCTTTTGTTACACCTGGTATTAAACCTTCATTTGCCATCTTACGGAACATAACCCTATTGATACCAAATTTTCTCATATATCCTTTAGGTCTTCCTGTTAATTTACATCTATTATGCAATCTAACTTTTGAAGAATTACGTGGAAGCTTATCTAATGCTTCATAATCTCCTTCTTCTTTAAGTTTTTTGCGAAGATCGGCGTATTTTGCTACTAATCTTTCTCTTTTAATTTCTCTTGCGATAATTGATTTTCTTGCCATTTGAAATTAATTATTTTGATTTTTAAAAGGTAAACCAAGTTCTTTAAGTAATGCATATGCTTCAGCATCTGTATTAGCAGTTGTTACAAAGGTAATATCCATACCTGTAATTTTATTAACCTTATCGATATCTATCTCAGGAAAAATGATCTGCTCTTTAATACCTAAAGAATAGTTACCTCTACCATCAAAACTTTTATCGCTAATACCTTTGAAGTCTCTAACTCGTGGAAGTGCAACAGTTATTAATCTGTCTAAAAATTCCCACATCTGCTTATCTCTCAAAGTTACTCTGGCACCAATTGGCATGAATTCTCTCAACTTAAAGTTGGATATTGATTTACTGGCCTTTGTTGCTACCGCTTTCTGACCGGCAATTATTGTCATTTCATTAACAGCATTATCAACAAGCTTTTTATCCTGAGTTGCATTTCCTACTCCTTGATTGATACTAATTTTAACCAATCTAGGAACCTGCATCACAGATTTATAATTGAATTGTTCCTGTAATTTCTGAACAACTTCATTTTTATATTTATCTTTAAATCTAGGTATGTAACTCATTACTTAATAATTTCACCGGATTTTTTTGAATATCTTACTAACTTATTGTCAACTAGTTTACGTCCAACTTTCGTAGGTGTTCCCGATTTAGGATCAATAAGCATCAAATTCGAAATATGAATAGGTGCTTCTACATCATGAATTCCACCAGGATTCTCCTGCGTACCTTTTACGTGTTTTTTGACGATATTAAGACCATCTACAATAGCACGGTTTTCTGAAGGAAATACGACTTTTACCTGTCCAGATTTACCTTTGTTTGATCCTGCTATGACCATAACATTATCGCCAGTCTTAATTTTTAATTTAGGTGCAAAACGTTTCGTTGCCATTTTTTCTACCATTTATTATTAAAGCACTTCTGGTGCTAATGAAACAATACGCATATAGTCACGGTCTCTCAATTCCCTTGCAACAGGGCCAAAAATACGCGAGCCTCTTGGCTCATCAGCATTATTGAGCAATACGACTGCATTATCGTCAAATCTTATATAGGAACCGTCTTTACGTCTTACTTCCTTTTTTGTACGAACAATAACTGCTTTTGTAACAGTACCTTTTTTGATACCAGTTGGTGTAGCCGATTTTACTGAAACAACTATTTTATCACCTACTGAAGCATATCTTCTTCCTGTACCGCCTAATACACGAATACATAAGACTTCTTTTGCTCCACTATTGTCTGCCACTTTTAATCTTGATTCTTGCTGGATCATGACTATAACTTTTTAAAAATTATTATTTTGCTCTCTCAATGATTTCGACCAGTCTCCAAGTCTTATTTTTACTTATTGGTTTCGTTTCAGTTATTCTAACTGTATCACCTTCATTACACTGATTATTTTCATCATGAGCAAAGAATTTACGTGATTTTTTAACGAATTTACCATATATAGGGTGTTTTAGCTTCCTTTCTATCAAAACTGTAATCGTTTTATCCATTTTATTGGAAGCAACAACACCTATTCTTACTTTTTTAAAAACAGTATCACTCATCGGAGTATATTTTTATAATGAATATTTTCTTCTTAATCTAATTTTTGAACGCTTACTTAACTGATCAGGTGTCATCTCTTTGATCTCTCTATCCCGAATTTCAGTTTGGAGTCTAGCAACTTCTATTTTGAGGCTTTTTAACTCATTTGGATTTTGCAATCCTTTTGATTGATGATCAAATCTAAGTTGAACTAAATTTGATTTTGCCTCAACTAACTCTTCTTTTAAGGTATCTGAACTTAGACCTTGAAGTTCTAAATATCTTTTTGATGCCATTTTTTGCTAATTTTATTATTCTACGTAATCAGTTCTTACTACTGTTTTTGTTAACACAGGCAATTTTTGAGAAGCTAACCTTAAAGCTTCATGAGCGACACTAGATGGTACACCATCAATTTCGAACATAATTCTACCAGGTTTTACTACAGCTACCCAATGATCGAGTGCACCCTTTCCTTTACCCATACGCACCTCTTGAGGCTTTTTGGTTATCGGTTTGTCAGGGAATATTCGAATCCACACTTTACCCTCTCTTTTCATATATCTCGTCATGGCAATCCTTGCAGACTCTAATTGTCTGTTGGTAATTCTGCCAATCTCTAATGATTTGAGCGCAAATGTACCAAACGATATAGTACTACCTTTTACAGCGATACCCTTAGGGTTCATTTTATGCTGTTTCCTATATTTCGTTCTTTTTGGTTGTAACATAACTCACTTACTATTTTAATAATACCTTGTCTATTCTAAAAAGATCACAAAGGTAATACATTTTATTAAATTATCTTAATCCTTTTTATTTCCACCTCTTCTTCTATCACCGCCGCGTCTATCTCCACCGCCACGTCTGTCGCCGCCGCCGCGTCTATCATCGCCACCACGACGATCTCCACCTCTACCAAAGTTGTCAGAACTATCATTAGCTTTGCTAACACCGGCATTTGGTGATAAATCACGAGCTTCGAGTACTTCACCCTTACAAATCCAGGTTTTGATACCAAGTTTACCATATACCGTAAGTGCTTCCTTAATAGAATAATCGATATCTGCTCTAAAAGTATGAAGCGGTGTACGACCATCTTTAAACTCTTCACTTCGAGCCATCTCAGCACCATTAAGTCTTCCGCTAATTCTGATTTTTATTCCTTCAGCACCAGCTCTCATGGCAGACTGAATAGCCATTTTAATTGCTCTTTTATAATTAACCCTAGATTCTAATTGTTTAGCGATCGTTTCACCTACAATTGCAGAATCGATCTCGGGTTTTCTAATTTCAATTATATTGATTTGGACATCCTTACCAGTAAGTTTTTTTAACTCTTCTTTGATTCTATCTACTTCCTGACCGCCCTTACCAATGATAATACCAGGTCTAGAAGTATGGATAGTAACTATCACTCGCTTCAATGTTCTTTCGATAACAATCTTCGAAATGCCACCTTTTTGGATACGAGCATTAAGATAAACTCGAATTTTCTCGTCTTCTACTACTTTTTGAGCAAATTCTTTACCTCCATACCAACTAGAGTCCCATCCTCTGATGATTCCTAGTCTATTACCAATTGGATTTGTCTTTTGACCCATTGAAATTAATATTTATGATTTTTAATCTTCTAATTTAACTTTATTTTCTACAACTATCGTAACATGATTCAAACGCTTACGAATTCTATTTGCTCGTCCATGTGGTGCAGGTCTGAATCTTTTGACAGAAGAACCGCCATCAACAAAAGCTGTTTTAATATACAATTTAAAGTCTTCTGGATTATCTGATTCAGCTATATTAGACCAATTAGCTATTGCTGACAATACTAATTTTTCTAACCAGACTGCAGATTCTCTTTTAGTGAATTTTAAAATATTTAAAGCGTCATCTACGGACTTGCCTCTGATATTATCAACTACCAATCTCATTTTTCGAGCTGACATATGGCAATTTTTTAATCTCGCAACTGCTTCCATTTTTAATTATTTTACGGTCTTCCTTACTTTAAAAAAAATTATTTCTTACCACTATGGCCTTTAAACACTCTCGTTGGTGAAAATTCACCTAATTTATGTCCAACCATATTTTCTGTAATAAACACAGGTACAAATGTTTTACCATTATGAACTGCTATCGTGTGTCCAATCATATCGGGAATAATCATGGATGCTCTTGACCATGTCTTAATTACAGACTTTTTACTCGTTTCATTTGCCTTGTTTACTTTCTCAAGCAACTTATGAAATACATAAGGTCCTTTTTTTATCGATCTAGCCATCTGTGATATTACTTACGTTTTGAAATAATTAAACTACTTGATTTCTTCTTAACATTTCTAGTTTTTTGACCTTTAGCCATAATACCTGTTCTAGAAATTGGGTGTCCTCCGGATGCTCTACCTTCACCACCACCCATAGGGTGATCCACAGGGTTCATTGCTACACCTCTAACACGTGATCTTTTACCCAACCATCTGGTCTTACCTGCTTTACCCAATACTTCATGCATGTGGTCAGGATTAGAAGCTCGTCCAACGACTGCTTTACAAGTCAATAAGATACGACGAATCTCACCAGATGGTAATTTTATAATGGCATATTTTCCTTCACGTCCCATTAATGTACCATAATTTCCTGCACTTCTTGCTAAAGCAGCTCCTTTACCTGGAACCATTTCAATTGCAAAGATATCTGTACCTAGTGGAACTGCTGACAAAAACATTGCATGCCCAATTTCAGGTTGAGCTTTTTCACCAGACATAATTACATCACCTACTTTTATTTTGTCAGGAGCTATGATATATCTTTTCTCACCATCATTATATACTACAAGCGCAATAAAAGCTGATCTATTTGGATCATATTCCAATGTAGCTACTTTACCTGGAATACCATCTTTGTCTCTCTTAAAGTCAATAATTCTATATTTTCTTTTAGCTCCACCTCCGATCTGTCTCATGGTCATTTTACCGGCATGATTTCTACCTCCTGATTTGCCTATACCAACTGTTAGAGACTTTTCAGGAGTTGATGTAGTAAGATCAGCATAGCTAACGGTTACTTTTTGTCTTAGCCCCGGAGTTATCGGATTATATTTCTTAATTGCCATTACTTAGCGATTTTAAAATTTTCAATTATTCTTCACTGCCATAAATATCCAACTCTTCACCTTCGGCTAAAGTAACATAAGCTTTTTTATAAGCACTTACTCTACCACGAACAATGCCAGTTTTTGTATTTCTGGTTTTGAGTTTTGCTGGTGCGATTGTTGTATTTACATCTACAACTGTTGTACCAAACATATTTTCAACAGCTTTCTTAATTTCAAGCTTGTTTGCTTTTTTATCTACAACGAAAGTATATCTGTTTAACTTAGAAGTCAATTTTTCTGACTTTTCAGATATAATCGGTTTAACTAATATATTCTTCACCATCATCAGTTATTTTTATTGTTCGTAACCAGCTTTAATCTGATTAACTGAGTTTTCTGAAAGGATTAACACATCAGCATTAACGATGTCATAAGTACTTGCATTTTTAACTTCATAAGTAACAGCTGTAGGCAAATTCCTTCCTGATAGATAAACATTTTCGTTATGATCTGATGTTAACAGTAATGATTTACCGTTCACATTTAAATTAGTCAACATTTTCTTGTACTCTTTAGTACTTGGATTTGTAAAGTTAAAATCTTCAACAACAATCAAAGCACCTGTTGAGAACTTATGAGCTAAAGCAGAGTTTCGTGCTAATTCTTTAACTTTCTTATTAAGTTTAAAAGAATAGTTACGTGGTCTTGGACCAAAAACACGACCACCACCTCTGAAAAGCGGAGATTTCATAGAACCTGCTCTTGCTGTACCAGTACCCTTTTGTCTTTTCAATTTTTTGGTAGTACGAGCTATTTCACCTCTTTCTTTTGCTTTATGTGTACCTTGACGTTGTGCAGCATTATACTGTTTTACAGCAAGGTAAACAGCGTGTGCATTAGGTTCAATGCCAAATACATCTTCCGGTAATTCAATACTTCTACCAGTATTTTGTCCTTGAATATTTAATACATCGAGTTTCATGTCCTCTTACTTTTCTATGATTACGAATGCACCTTTATGACCGGGAACAGAACCTTGAATAAGAATTAGATTCTTCTCCGGCAAAAGTTTTACAATCTTCAAATTTTTTGTCTTTACTCTTTCATTACCTGTTTGGCCTGCCATACGCATTCCCTTTACTACTTTAGAAGGGGTTGCAGAAGCACCAACAGATCCGGGTGCTCTTAATCTATTATGCTGACCGTGTGTTGACTGTCCTACACCACTAAAATTGTGTCTTTTAACAACACCCATAAATCCTTTACCCTTTGAAGTACCAATAGCATTCACTTTGTCGCCTTCAGAGAACAAGTCAGTTATAAGAATTTCTTCACCCATTTTTTTGTCAAATGTTGAATTTCTAAACTCAACAACTTTACGCTTTGGACTTGTATTGGCCTTGCGAAAATGACCTAAAAGTGCTGATGAAGTATTTTTTTCTTTTGCTTCTCCGTATCCAAGTTGTATTGCATCATAACCGTCTGTCTCGACTGTCTTAATCTGCGTTACAATATTTGGTTGTGCTTCGATAACTGTACAGGCAATATTTTTACCATTGTTATCAAAGATACTTGTCATACCAATCTTCTTTCCTATTAATCCATTCATGATTAAATTTTTAAACTATTAGATACCACTACAGTACCCGATTATTTTCAGAATCTAAAAATAAAAAAATCCAGCTATTATGTGAGCTTAACCTGGATATCAACACCACTTGGTAGTTCCAGTTTTGCCAAAGCATCAACTGTCTTTTGAGTTGGTGTAAAAATCTCGATTATGCGTTTGTGGGTCCTTAATTGAAACTGCTCACGAGATTTTTTGTTTACATGCGGAGAACGCAATACTGTATAAACTTCTTTCTCTGTTGGCAGCGGAATCGGACCAGACACAACAGCACCACTGTTTTTAACCGTTTTTACAATCTTCTCAGTACTTTTATCTACTAAATTGTGATCGTAAGAACGGAGTTTAATTCTGATTTTTTGATTCATAACCTATCTTTAAATTATCTCTGATTTCTTAAGAGGCCGCAAAGATACGATACTTTTTAGAAATCCAAAAATTATTAATAAAATATTTCAAAAAAAAATAAAAACCGCTTAAAAATTTAAGCAGTTTTTATTTTATATACTATTATGATGCCTTAGCACCTTTTGATTTTTCTATAATTGCTTCAGCAATGTTCTTTGGCGCTGGAGCATAATGTGAAAATTCCATACTACTGCTCGCTCTACCTGAAGTAATCGTACGCAATTGTGTTACATATCCAAACATTTCAGATAATGGAACTTCTGCAGAAATTGATACAGCTCCACCACTTCTACCTTCTTGTCCTTTAGGAAGACCTCTTCTTCTGTTTAAGTCTCCAATAACAGCACCCACATACTCATCTGGTGTAGTTACTTCAAGCTTCATGATTGGCTCCATCAATACAGGATTACACAATTTTGCTGCTTCTTTAAAACCTTCTTTAGCACATAATTCGAATGCTAATGGCTTAGAGTCCACTGAGTGCGTCTGACCATCAAATAATCTTACTTTCATACTATCAATGTTGTAACCAGCCAAAACACCATTACTCATCATTGATGTAAATCCTTTGATAATTGATGCAAAATATTCTTTTGGAACAGATCCACCAAAGATATCATTAACAAACTGTAATTTAGTTTTGCCTGAAGTAAATTCATCAGATTTGAGGAATTCTTCATCAGCAGGTCCTAATTCGAATGACATCTGAGCAAATAAACCCGAACCACCAGATTGCTTTTTCAATCTTTCTGTATGTTCAACTCCTGTTGTCAATGCTTCTTTATAGTTAACTTGTGGTTGTCCCTCATTAACTTCAACTTTGAACTCTCTTCTCAAACGGTCAACGATAATTTCAAGGTGTAATTCACCCATACCGCTAATTACTGTTTGATTTGTTTCTTCGTCATATTTTACTTTAAATGTTGGATCTTCTTCAGCCAATTTGCTTAAAGCCATACCTAGTTTGTCCAAATCCTTTTGCGTCTTAGGCTCGATAGCGATACCTATAACTGGATCTGGGAAAACCATACTTTCTAAGACAATTGGATGGTTTTCATCACATAGTGTATCTCCAGTTCTGATATCCTTAAATCCAACACCTGCCGCAATATCACCTGCTTCTAATCTATCAATAGATATTTGATTATTTGCGTGCATCTGATAGATACGTGATATACGTTCTTTATTTCCTGTACGTGTATTCAAAACATATGAACCAGCTTCTAGAATTCCTGAGTAAGCTCTCATAAATGATAGACGACCTACATATGGGTCTGTAGCTATTTTAAATGCTAATGCTGCAAATGGCTCATCTACAGATGGTTTTCTTTTCTCCTCTTTCTCGGTTTTAGGATTGACTCCTTCGATTGCATCAATATCAACCGGGCTTGGTAAGAATGCACATACTGCATCCAATACAGCTTGAACACCTTTGTTCTTGAAAGAAGAACCACACATTACTGGTGTAAAAGCCATATCAATTACAGCCTTTCTAATGGCTGTTCTTACTTCGTCTTCTGAAATTGAATCCGGATCTTCAAAGAATTTTTCCATTAATTCAACATCGTACTCAGCCACAGCTTCGATAAGCTTTGCTCTATATTCATGAACGGTTTCTTCTAAGTCACTAGGTATTTCAATTACTTCATATGACATACCTTGATCATGTTCATTCCAAATAATCGCACGGTTCTTAATCAAATCGACAACACCTTTAAAAGTCTCTTCAGCACCTATCGGAACTTGAAGAGGAATGGCGTTAGCACCTAATTTTTCTTTAATATCATTAACAACATTAAAGAAATCAGCACCAGATCTGTCCATTTTATTAACGAAAGCGATGCTTGGTACTTTGAATTTTTCTGCTAAACGCCAGTTTGTCTCTGATTGTGGCTCTACGCCGTCAACTGAACTAAATAAGAAAACTAAACCGTCCAATACTCTCAAAGAACGACTTACTTCAACTGTAAAGTCAACGTGTCCCGGAGTATCTATGATATTAAAATGAAAATCTTTAGTTTCAGGTATAGGCTGTCCTTGAGAAGTAGGATACTTCCAAGTACAAGTTGTAGCAGCTGAAGTAATGGTAATACCTCTTTCTTGCTCCTGCTCCATCCAGTCCATAGTGGCAGCACCTTCGTGCACTTCACCAAGTCTGTGTGACTTTCCAGTATAGAAAAGGATACGTTCGGTCGTCGTCGTCTTACCAGCATCAATGTGGGCGGCGATTCCTATATTTCTTGTAAATTTAAGATCTTTTGACATATGTATATATAATTATAAAGATAATATCTTTAATAAATAAATAGCATTCTTACTAAAATAGATATGGGCTTAATATATATTAAGCTTTGAAGTGTGCAAATGCTCTGTTTGCTTCAGCCATTCTGTGCGTATCCTCTCTTCTCTTTACAGCAGCACCTTCATTTTTACTTGCTGCAATGATTTCTGCAGATAATTTTTCTGCCATTCCTTTACCGCTACGAGCTCTCGAAAATCTTATCAACCACTTCATTCCGATTGAAAGTCTTCTTGCAGGTCTAATTTCAGTAGGAATCTGGAAAGTTGCTCCACCTATACGCTTACTTCTAACTTCAACTGCAGGCATTACATTTTCAAGTGCTTTTTTCCATACTTCGTGAGGATTTTCATTCGTTTTACTTTCTATGAGATCCATTGCATCATAAAAAATGGCGAATGCTACACTTTTTTTTCCTTCCCACATGAGGTTATTTACAAACTGAGTTACCAATACATCATTGTATCTTGTATCTGGAACGATAACTCTCTTTTTTGGCTTTCTTTTTCTCATCTTTCGATAAAATTATTATATTCTAATTGATATTTATTTTTTTGGAGCTTTTGCACCATACTTAGAACGACTTTGAAGCCTCTTAGCAACACCTGCTGTATCCAAAGCACCTCTTACTATCGTATATCTAACACCTGGTAAGTCTTTTACTTTACCACCACGCACTAATACTATTGAGTGCTCCTGAAGGTTGTGTCCTTCACCAGGGATATACGCGATTACTTCAATACCATTTGTCATTCTGACTTTGGCAACTTTTCTAAGTGCTGAGTTTGGCTTCTTAGGTGTCGTGGTATATACTCTCGTACATACACCTCTTTTCTGAGGACAACTGTCTAAAGCTCTGGCTTTACTTTTGTAAACGACCTTTTCTCTACCTTTTCTTACTAACTGATTAATAGTTGGCATATGACTTTATATCTATTTTTATATACACTAATTGATGAAGAAAGTAAACCCTTCTTCAAAAAGAGACGCAAAGGTAAGCTTTTATTGATTATATTGTACATATTATTTCAATATTTTTTTTTATTAATTTATTGAATTCGAATACATTTCAAAATTTTAATGACTTACATATTTATTTTTTTCTAATTGATTAACACTGATTTGACCCAAAATTTACAATTTCATTCAATTTAATACATGTTCATACGCTGTCAGGTTGTATAAATTTAACATTCACAAATATTTATCCTTGCTCAAAACAGTCTAATTTTCCCTTACTTTTACCTCAAACATATCTCGACTTATCTTCATTTTTCATTTTTTTTATGAATAACTATTAAACAATTGGTATAGTAATTAGAAATTATATATAAATTTGGCACGACAAAACGAATCATAATGGCAAACAAATCACTTAACATACTTTGTATTTCCAGATTTTTTAAAGGTTCTGACTTTATTATCAGTGCTAATAATGCTGGACATCATGTCTATTTACTCACCAGTAGCCAGCTTGACATGACACCTTGGCCGTGGGAATGTATTAAAGATGTATTTTATATGGTGGAGGACGATCATGGTCTTTGGAATCACGAGCACCTAATTGCCGGTCTCGCACACAAAATGCGCACCATTAAATTTGATATTTTTGTCGCTTTAGATGACTTTGATGTTGAACATGTCGCTTTTCTTAGGGAGTATTTTAGAATTCCTGGCATGGGCGAAACAACTGCCCGCTACTTTAGAGATAAGTTGGCAATGCGTATTAAAGCTCAATCTGAAGGCATCAATGTTCCGGCATTTTCACCGCTTTTTCACGATGCGGACATTAAGGAATTTACTCAGCACGTACCGGCACCTTGGATCGTAAAACCACGTATGCAGGCATCTGCTGCCGGTCTCAAAAAGGTATATAGCGAAGATGAGCTATGGAAGCATCTTAATTATTTGGGTGAACGTCGACATGAATATTTAGTAGAAAAATTTGCCCCTGGCGATGTGTATCACGTTGATGCACTTACCTCAGAAGGAAAGGTACAATTTGCTTCTGTTAGTGTATACATGGATACCCCTTTTGATGTAGCCCATGGTGGTGGTATCTTTAGGTCTGTCACTTTAGAAAAGAACAGTCAAGATTACATAGCACTTCAAAAACTCAATGAACAGGTTATGAAGGCCTTTGGTATGCAATATAGTGCTTCTCATAGTGAATTTATCAAAGGGAAAGAAGATGGAAAATACTATTTTCTTGAAACTGCCTCTCGTGTAGGTGGTGCACATATTGCAGAAATGGTTGAATTTGCTACAGGTATCAACCTTTGGAAAGAATGGGCAAAAATTGAAATTGACGCAAAACTTAAGAAGCCTTATAAATTGCCTAAAATAAAGGAAAAGCACGCAGGTATTATCGTTTCGCTTTCCAGATTTAAAAATCCGGACACATCTGCTTTTAAAAACAATGAAATCGCATGGATATTAAAAAAGGAATTCCATATCGGTTTTATCTTACATGGTTTAGACCGCAATAGGATTCTTAACCTTTTAGAGGAATATACTGAAATAATCAAACAAGATTTTCATGCAAGCGCACCAGCAAAAGAAAAACTTGTGGGTGAATCACCTCATGATGTAAGCCACGGTGAATATTTAGATAATGATTGGTGTGGTAAAGATTAGTATTTAACAAAACTTATTTTTCCTTTAACCTGATTTGGATAGAACCTATGTTTTATTCATGTTAACTTTATGTACCTTTCACTTTTAAACAGTGAAATAGTCTAATAAGGTAATTTTACATGGTATTGAGTTACAAATACAATATTTACCTCAATACATGAAACATTTGAAGTCATGACACTTCAAATTATGAATTAAAAAACCATCAAATACTTACTTACTCTTTAACAATAATCTCAATTACCTCACTCCTAGAAATATCCGAATTAAGGGTAATTAATTGTTTTTTTCCTTTGTACATATAAGACAATGCGATCGTAGCAGGTGGCTGTTTGCCCATATCATCTGCGTGAAGCAATATGAAGTTTTTACCTTCTTCATTCATTTTGAGGGTAAACTCATAAGACTTTTCAGATATTTTATATTTCTCTACAATCCAGTCACCATTAAAGCTCAGTGAAACGATATCACCATCTATAATCTTGTGATCATACATCTGAAATTTTACGGAAGAACTATCAATATATATTGTATGATTTGCCTTCACTACCGTTCGACCTTTTACGGTCGGAGGGATCATTTTAATAACCGGGTCAGAAGACGCTATAGCGTCTGTACTATCCAATAAAATAGGATAAATGACTTTAAAATAGTGCGGCATCTCAAAAAAACGCGGCATTGGAATATTTAAATAGTCTAAAATTTTATTCATTTCATAAACAGTACCATTACCATATCTATTAAATTTATTGATAATAGATATGTTATAATAGTAATAGTATTTATCATACAATTTAAATTCTTGTGGAAGATTTTCAGATTCTATAAATTGCTTTTGTCCATCCAAAGATTCCGTAAACTGACGAATGATGTTTGCCCAGTAGGTCTGTACTTTTACATTCAACAAACTAGTACTATTATAATCAGACAACTTTATCTTCTTAAATCTATCAAGAGCCGATAATTCTTTAGCATACAAATCTCTAAAGTTGTCGTCATTTTTATAATAAAGCGCATTAAGCGCATCGCGGTTAGTATCATAAACGTCACCCATTGCTTTTAATACCTGAGGAAACTGGATTTCATCCTGACTTACATTCAAGGTTTTATAATACTTACTGATGTTCGTTTCCAATTCTAATTGATAATTGTAGAATGCTTTATACCACTTTACAGCGTCTTCTAACTTCTCATATACTATACCAAGATTGTCTCGTTTTGATAGGTCAAGCGTATTTATTAGATTTTCTAATTCATACCTTACATTATTAATGTTAGTAGTAATTGCTTTCATTTTATTAGTTGATGCCAACAAACTGATCTCAGTTGCATTAGGCAAAACACCCTTGTTATTCATAATTTTATTGTACCACGCAGTTGGTGAAGTATCGTAAAACCAGTTTTCCGGATCTTCAAATATATCAGTTGGCAAATCCTTATTGGAATAGAAATTTATCTGTTGGTCAGGTAAATCTACGAATTTATTAATACTCTTATTAAAATTTTCAAGAAGTCGATGTACAATCAACAATCCATGTGTACTTTCATTAGAGAAATTGATATAATTATTGAGCGCCTTTACCTTTTCCAAATTGTTTTCAACCGCAGCGTGGGATTGAAAAAAGAAAGAAATCGATAAAAGTACAATAAGATAATATTTAATAAATGACATGCTAATTCGTTTTTTGCTTTTTTGAGCACTTTTCGGCTGCAAATATCGCAATAATTTATAATTTTAAATTTATATACCGAGGTTTAACCAAAAATTAATAATAAGACAAAAATATACACAAAATACGACTTAAAAACACTTGATTTTATTATGAATTTTTTACATCAGAACCAATAAGGCATTAAAATAATTTTTTATAATATTTTCTTAGAAAAATTCTTATATAATATTTAAACAATTAAATCATAACATATTATTATTCAATTACTTAAAAATTTATATTAAATAAAAACGACTAAACGCTAAACCAATATTGTTCTTTATTGTATCTATCCAAAAATAATTGGCAAAGAAGTTGATTATGCTTTACATGAGTATTTTTTATAAATATTAGGCAGTCACAGGGTAAAATTATTAAGGCGAGTGGTATTTTATAGGGCAATCATACAAGGAAGGTTAGAATTTGGCACAAAGAAGAGTTATGAAAGTGTCACAAAAATGTTTAATCAAAGGTTAGAAACATATTATAAAAATGATGTATTTTTAAAATTTGAAGAAATATTTAATGAAGAAGAACTTTCTTTAGAAATACCCCGATTTGTAGGTCAAGTTACAGATAAAGCGTTTCGTGGTACGACCAGCTTACTAGCTTATTGTGCACAGTTTGCAATCGCCGGTTCAATAAGAGGTTGGCTCATCAATGAAAAGGATATCCTACATTATGTAGTAATGGAACCAACAGGCGACAAAGGTGCGGTACAGTCTTTTGTAAAAGGGAGAAATCTCGTTAAGGTCAAAGGCAAGGAAAATGAAGCGATCTCTGCATTGACGAAGGCAATAGAAAAATACGATAGACACGCACAAGCATATGAGCGTAGAGCCAAAGTAAATTTCCTCATGAAAAATTATCATGATGCAATGCGCGACTATAACAAATGTATTTCTATAGATCCAACAATTCCGACAGCTTACTATGGCAAAGCCAAATTACATATGATGAAGCAGGAATGGGAGGAGGCAATCTTGAATCTCGAAGAAACGATCAAAAAATCCATAGCGCATCAACCGGTTTATTGGAAAGCGCGAAAACTTAAAGCGGAAAGCCACATTCAACTCAAACAATGGGATAAAGCCGCCTTTGACTTAAATTTATTTACAAATCGTTCATTTAAAGATGACGACCCAAATAAATTCTGGAAAAGATGGGCATTTTATAACTACGGAATGGTCATGATGATGCAGGAAGCTTATGTTGACGCTATCAAAGCTTTAGACAAGGCTGAAGCTTTACCACATATTGCGGACAGTATAAACGAAGCGGACATACTTACACTCCGAGGTGAAGCGAAGCAAAAAGCTGGTAAAACCGGATATGCTAAAGACCTTAAAGAAGCCGCTTCAAAGGGTAGTAAAAAAGCATCGAATCTTCTTAAAAAGATGTAACAAATACAGCATTTTACAGCTATTTTATCTGTACTAATCACAAAGTGAATTTGCAATAAGTCAAAATTAAAATTTGCAAAAGCTAACATTCAAAACAGTAATTAAAATTTACTTTTGAATTTGGTTGATTTGCCAATAAATATTTTAAAAATTTAAAATTAGGATTTAATTCAGGTGAACATTTGATTAAAATAAAAATCAAGAAAAAGATACTCATATTTAAAAAAAACTATACTTTTAGCTCCTAAATTAAAACAAAACAACCCTATGAGTACAGCAAATGCCGAAGGACATCCTAGAGGATTGTACCTTTTATTTTTCACTGAAATGTGGGAGCGATTTAGCTATTATGGAATGCGGGCCATTTTCATCTTGTTTATGACTAAGGCACTCCTTATTGCTACCGACCAGGCTTCCATTATCTATGGTAGTTATACCGGTTTAGTTTATTTAACACCGCTATTAGGTGGTTATCTTGCCGACAGATATTGGGGCAATCGAAAGAGTATTTTTCTAGGAGGTATTATCATGGCTTTAGGCCAATTTTTAATGTTCCTAAGTAGTACATTTTATCAAGAGCAAGGCTTTGCGATAACCCTAATGTGGTCAGGATTAACAATGCTCATCGTTGGAAATGGCTTTTTCAAACCGAATATTTCTACAATGGTTGGTCAACTTTACACTAAAGAAGACCGTAGAGTAGATAGCGCTTTTACCATTTTTTACATGGGTATTAATTTAGGTGCTTTCTTTTCACCACTTGTTTGTGGTGGTTTAGGGGACACGCAAAATCCTGCTGATTTTAAATGGGGCTTTTTAGCTGCTTGTATTGGTATGCTGTTGAGTGTTATTTCGTTCGAATTGCTTAAAAACAAACATTTGAATGGTCCCGACGATAAAGCAATAGGTATGCCGATCAAAAAAACAGACCTTAAGGTAATTGGTCTTGTAATTGGGGCTATCGCATTGATTTTTTTCCTTATGAATTTTAAGCAAATATTTAATACAGATTTCGATATAGTATTTTATCTGATCGTTTTTGCATTTTTTGCATCTCCATTAACCATTTTGACAGATAAGTCTTTAACATCCGTTGAGAAAAGCAGAATCTATGTAATCTTTATTCTTGCATTTTTCGTCATTTTCTTTTGGTCTGCATTTGAGCAAGCCGGGGCATCTTTGACACTTTTTGCTGAAGACAACGTAGACAGAAATGCACCATTTACCATTAATAAATATATCATCTTTTTAGTATTAGGTTTGTTAGCTTTTTACCTTTCTAAGTTTTTAGAATGGTTTTTTGAATGGAAACCAAAAACACACATCAAAATATCCGGTGTAATTATCGCAATTTTAGCGACGCTATTATTTATGGGTAAAATTGATTCATACTCAAAAGAAGTAATTCCAGCCAGTTGGTTTCAGTCAGTCAACCCATTGGTAATCATAATTTTTGCCCCTGTGATGTCTTGGTTTTGGTCTAAACTAGGCGACAAGCAACCTTCCAGCCCTACAAAAATGGCAATAGGACTTTTACTAGTAAGTATCGGATACATAATCATTGCCTTTGGAGTAAAAGGTGTTGACACTACAACAAGAGTAAGTATGATATGGCTTCTTTCACTATATTTTATTCATACTATCGGTGAATTGTGCCTGTCACCAATAGGATTGTCTATGGTATCAAAATTGTCACCAATTCGATTTTCAAGTTTGCTAATGGGTACTTGGTTTCTCGCAAATGCATTGGCAAATAAATTTGCTGGAAATCTTAGTAGTCTATTACCGGTTACCGGAGCAGATGGAATGGTCATTTCAAAAAGCTTTATAGGTTTCCAGATCACAACGTTATATGACTTTTTCCTTGTGTTTATTTTTATGGCAGGAATTGCTGCTTTAGTACTTTTTGCTTTATCTAAAAAATTAGGAAAAATGATGCACGGAATTAATTAAAAAAACAATTCTAAAGTATTTTATAAAATCGAAAGGCTTTCTGAGAAATCAGAAGGCCTTTTTACTTTTATACAACATATTGGTATTCAAAAGAAGGATTTAAAGCGCATTCATTTAATTTTTTTCAAATATTATTCAGATAATTATATTTTTACATTTTCAATTCATAATAAACCTGTAAGTATGGCAGTTCAAAACAATCAACTTACCTTAGAAGAAATACATAATTTCAAAGGAAAATATCCTAAACAAATTTGGTATTTGTTTTTATCTGAGATGTGGGAGCGCTTCAGCTTCTATGGAATGCGAGGAATGTTAACACTCTTCATGGTCGATCAGTTATTAATGTCGGATGGCCTTGCGAATCTAAGATATGGCGCTACTCAGGCTTTTATCTACGCGTTTACATTTATTGGCGGCCTGCTTGCTGATAAAATTATTGGTTTTAGAAAATCGCTCATTTGGGGTGGTCTCATGATGATTTTAGGTAGTATTATCCTGTCGATGGGAAGTCTTTATTTAGGTATGAGTCAGGAATTTGCATTCTTTTTTGGACTCAGTTTTACTGTGATAGGAACAGGTTTTTTCAAACCGAATATTTCAACAATGGTAGGCTTGCTTTATCGCGAAGGCGATGAAAGACGGGATGCCGGATTTACATTATTTTATGCTGGAATTAATATCGGTGCTCTCTTGGGTGGTGCATTATGTGTTTGGGTAGGCAAACATTATTCATGGAATTTGGCATTTGGATTTGCTGGAATTGTTATGACAATCAGTTTGCTCACTTTCATTTTAATAGAAAAAACATTAGGGCCAATCGGATTATCCCCATTAGCCAATAAAGTACCTAACGAAGAAAACCTTGATATTGACGGAGTAACAAGCGAACCGGTAGAGCAGGATTTAGTCAATCTTAAAACCCCTAAAGGCAAAAAATGGATGGAATATGCAACGTATGCCGGATCCATTGCTGTTATTCCTTTGATCTATTTAATGATTAAAAATACGCATTATACAGATTTATTCATGTATATTATCGGACCGATAGCCTTAGGTTTGTTTGTATTTGAAATGAAAAAGCACTCATGGGATGAACAGAAAAAATTGATAGCGGCTATGATTTTTATCGTGCTATCTATATTATTTTGGGCGATTTTTGAACAGGCAGGTGGTTCGTTGAGTTTATTTGCAGCAAGAAACCTACATGATGACTTATTAGGTGTTGTCAAAGTTGACCCAAATAGTGTGAATAACGGCGCAAACTCACTTTTTGTCATCATTTTTGCCATAGTTTTTAGTTTTTTATGGCTTTGGTTGGCAAAAAAGAAAATGGAACCAAATACAGTCGTTAAATTTGGACTGGCCTTTATTTTTCTTGGTGCCGGTTTTATGATATTTTATTCGTTGAGAAATTTTGCCGATGAAGCTGGGTTGTCCAGTCTTAACATTTTTGTCTTAGCATATTTGATCATTACCTTTGGTGAATTATCCCTATCGCCTATTGGACTTTCCATTATGACAAAGTTATCCCCTCAAAAAATGCAGGGTACAATGATGGGATTATGGTTTTTAGCAAGTGCTTATGGTCAATATGTTGCTGGACTATTTGGCGCAAGCTTAACGGTGGACAATGAAAACAATACCAATTATGAAAAAATGTTGACATATACAGCAGGATATTATCAATTTGCAATATATGCAATCATTGCAGGTGTACTCATCATTGTCGTCTCCCCTTTCATTAAAAAATTAATGCAAGAGGTAAAGTAATTTTATCATTTTTTAATTTAATACAACATGTTTTCTCAATGAATACATTAAAATCACAAAGTCAAATTAATTGAAATGATCGTATCGTAATTCAAATCAACATTTTTAAAAATATTTATTGAATTTTTATTTTTCCAATAAATCCCCTTATCTTGGGCGTTTAATTTTTTAGACCATGCAGCAATCAACAAAAAACAACTCATTTTTTGAAACACAAGTATTAGGGCATCCTGCCGGTTTGTTTGTCTTGTTCTTTACAGAAATGTGGGAACGATTTTCCTTCTATGGAATGCGGGCACTTTTAGTCCTATTTTTAGTGAGTTCGGTAGGTATCGGTGGTTGGGACTGGCCTCGTGAAAATGCGTTGGCACTGTATGGTACCTATATCGCTATGTTGTATTTGACACCAATCATTGGCGGACAATTAGCGGACAGATATCTTGGATATCGCAAAGCTATTATCATTGGCGCGGTTATTATGACCTTTGGTCATGCAAGTATGGCCATTGAAACACCTTTCTTTCTATACCTTGGCTTATTATTACTGATTGCCGGAACAGGTTTTTTCAAACCCAATATGACCTCTTTTATATCCGTACTTTATCAGGATCATCCAGAAAAAAAAGACGGTGCATATACCATTTTCTATATGGGCGTAAATGCCGGAGCATTCCTTGGTATCATGCTTTGCGGCTATCTTGGTGAGACCTTAGGCTGGAGCTGGGGTTTTGGTTTAGCAGGAATTTTTATGTTACTTGGATTACTTCAGTTTACATTAGCACATAATATTTTTGGTGATGTAGGTCTCAAACCTAAAAGTGCTTCAGAACTAGCTGCTTCGCCAGCAACTATTGCACACGACGAGGAACCACCAAATCCATTTACTTTGGTTGATAAGATTATCATGTTTATCGTTTCATTAGGAGGTCTTATTTGGACAATTAATGACCCATTAGCTAAAGTTACGAATTTCAATCTTCTAAAATTTGGAGATACAGACATTTCTGGTGCGACAATTTTAGTATCTTTAATATTATTTATCTATCTGCTCATTTCAAGAGTAGTAAGATTTGGTAAAGTAACACGTGACCGAATGTTGGCAGTGATGATGATTGCCACTTTTATAATTTTCTTTTGGGCAGCTTTTGAACAAGCTGGAGGATCAATGAGTATTTTTGCAAAAGACTACACAAACAGAGTATTATCAGGTAATACAGCACTAATCTTTAATATCTTTGACATCATCATAACCGTTGTACCTGTTGCAGTTATTTCCTATGTTTTGTATTTACTTATTCGCAAAACATATAAAGCTTACTTAGCATCCAATATTGTATTAGGATCTAGTTTTATAATCATATGGGCATTGATATTCTGGAAAATATATGCCAATTTCAATACCTATTCTTACGAAATCAAGTATTACGCTTATGAAACGGTGAATACGAATGCCGATGGCTCAGAAACCAAATCAATCGTATCTGTCAACGGACTAAATGTCCCGCAGCCTGATGTTCCTCTAATTGAGAAGACAACCGTCATTCGGACGATAAACGCCTTTGCTCCTGAACAACAAATTCACATTGTGGATTTAGATAAGAAAGGTAGTAATTTCAAATCAATAGACCCTACCAAAGCTGCAAGCGTTAAAGAAAGTATTCAGGCAACAGTCGTCCGCAAAAAGGATAATGAAATTGAAATACCCGCAACGTGGTTTTTGATATTGAACTCATTGTTTATCATAACCCTTGCACCTATCTTCTCTAAATGGTGGGAGAGTAAATACAATCCTTCACTTGCTGGAAAATATGCTATTGGCCTGTTTTTCCTTGGTATCGGATTTGCATTTTTAGCATATGGTGCAAGTGACATTACACAAGGTGCAAAGACGGCCTCTGTAAGTTTACTTTGGTTGGTATTTGCTTATTTATTCCATACCATGGGAGAATTGTGCGTACAACCTGTGGGCTTATCTTACGTAAGTAAATTAGTTCCACCTAGGATGATAGCCTTTATGTTTGGAGTATGGTATCTCGCATTGGCGATTGGTAACAAAACATCCGGAGTTTTAGGTCAGCAAATTGACAACATTACTGCAAAATACAACCTTTCTACTTTCTTCCTGATATTTACTTTTGTTCCATTTATCATAGGAATAATAGCGCTAATCATGGACGGAACGCTTAAAAGGTTAATGCATGGTGTAAAGTAAAAATTGATATTTTACAAGCATTTCAAAAGTAGGATTTCCTTATAGGCAATATCTATCAATTTGTTCATGGGATTTTTGAATAATCGCTTTTAGATACATGCGTCATTTTGGGTTTTGAAATATTAAAATTAAAATCATCCCAGATTTAATATCAATAATTAATCCGAAGGGCCCCTCTTTCTAACTTGGGCTGCCAGCTTTTGGGGTGCCACTTCACAATATGCTGTTGTCAAGGCATCATTGAACAAGTCCTCATTAATATGATTTAACTCAATGAATGTCCAACCTTGTTTACCCCACTTATTTGAAACTGGATAAATATTGATTTTATCTACAGATGAAAAAACATTTTGGTCTATTTCAGAAAACTTTAAACATGCCCTTTGGTTATTTTCGTCATAAGTCGCAAAAATCTTTTTCTTAACACTGAATGAGGTTTTTTCAAAATGAAAAGCTTCTTTCGTTTCGGGAAACGACAATGCTAAATTTCTAAAAGTATCAAAGCTTACCATTTTAAATATTTACTTTTTTAAAGGTGTCAAATGGGTTAATACACAGCGCCAATTTTCATTTACTTTTTTGTAAACATCGGTGACCCATTCATCCGCTTCGAAAGATTGACCTTGCCAAGTTCCAGTATTTTGTCCACGACCGGTTACGAGAGCAATTTCGCCATAAACTTTTACCCTCAATATTTCTTTCGTCATCGTAAAATGAGCTAACAAACCTTGTTCGAGTACATTAAAAAACCTTTCTTGAGCGATTATTCCTCCTTGACTATCTACTAATATCCAATCTTCAGTTATACACTTTTTGATTTCGTCAATACGATTAGATATAACAGCTTCGTTGAAATTATTTTCAATGATTTGAAAATGATTTATTAATTGTGCGTTTGTCATTTTTTGCGATTTATTTTTTAATGTAAATTAATCTTTTTATTTGATAAAATACATTTTATTTCTATTCGAAACTTTGTTGAAGCCCATTAGTGATGTGTCTGATTGATTTATTACGTCTAAAATACATCTTTGCAAGCCCTGTATCAAAAGATTTAGTATTTACAAGTTCAAATAATATTTGAGGATTACCATCATGAAAAATCCGTACTCCGTCAGGCTGTGAAAAAAAGTAATTTTATCGAAATTTTGCTTTTTAGGACGTGTATATATAAGGATAACAGACTCTTTAAAAGCGTCTTTTTTTATGCCGCCTTATTTGGAAGGAAAAAATTCATGGGCTTATTTTGGTTTATATGAAAACGTTTTTAGTCAAAATAAGTATCTCCTGGATACTTTGGTGTCCAGTTGGATAGTTTTTCTAACAGATAGCTGTGACCAAGTATATTTCTCGCCCGTTTCATGTTGTACACCAACATTATCAAACTCAATTCTCCATTCACCTTTTCTAAGCAACACAAATTCGTGTAGTACAAATTCCACTGCCGCTTAAAAGTACCAAATATGTGTTCATTAATCTCTTGTCGCTGGCGATATAGTGGAAAGTTGGACTTATAATTCTGTTTGTTGTGCATCACCGCTGCTTGTACATTGTAACCGACTTCTACCACCACACCGCGAACCAGCAAAGCTCTTGCATCAGGATCGGTAGTGCTCACTTGCGGTTCATTGGTTTGATCCAACCGACTTTGCAACGCTTCGTATTTTATTTTATGTTCTTGTAAACGCGCTAATTTTTCCGGCACATCACCAAGGCGGATAGCTTCATCTTCTGCCGCATCTGTACGTTCAAACTCTTCTAACAATACTTTGCTTTTCTGTTCGATATAATCCAAGTGTCGTTGGATTTTGGTACCATCTACGGCGATAATTATACCACCGATTAATCCCGCATCTTTCAGAAACGACACGAATAGTTTAAATAAATTTTGTAATGCCGTAGCATTGACTTTACGAAAATCAGCAATGGAATAATAGTTGGGCTGTAGCCCCTGCAACAACTATTGCAACTCGATATTGCGATACGATTCACGTTCAAATTTTCTACTACTGCGAATGCCATTCAGGTAAGCATAAAGATACAATTTAAGAAATAATGCATCGCTATAAGCAGCTCTGCCTGCTTTCTTTTTATCGGATGATAAAAGCGATTGTATTCCTAATAATTACAAATCCAACTTATGTACAAAGGCATCTATGAAGCGTACCTCATTATCATATGCAATGCGCTCGTCGAGTGAAGAAAATGAAATTTGATGTGTGTCGATTCCGATAATGATAGGCATAAAAGTGTATTATTTTGTTATAAATATAAAGATTATTAACTATATTTACAGTCAATTTATGAACTATTTTTTTTACAGACTGAAGTTGTGCGTTACCATAAGAAAACGACCGAATGAAAGAATACTCAGGATATGACACTCAAATAAACGGACGACTTGAAGACGATTTGCGAAGAACAAAAGACGCAAATACTCTTTACGTTTCACATTATTATTTTGCTTTAAATGATGGTGAAAATTTGATTTTTTATTACAACCCTCAGCATTTTTGGGACAAAATTTCAATTAAAAAAGTTGAAGACTATGTTTGGGAAAATTTGAACAAAGAATGTGCGGTTTTCAAAAATTTTGACCCAGATGAAGATACAAAAGGTCAATTCTTGGAAAATAAAAAAACGCATCCTGATTTTTTTCCGGAAACACCTAAAATTGGTAATCATTATTCTTTTTTAGGAAATAGAGTTGTTTCTCATCACGGTAATTACTATTTCCTTGGAGACCTTGGTGGTTGTTCTAAAATTAAAACACAAGACTTGGACATAGGAGCAGTCAATCATCTTTTGCACATTGCAGTAAGGACAAAAACACCAAACTATATAAAGTCAATATTTGACCTCAAATGCTACAAAAAACCTATGACCTCAAATTCAAACACAATCATCGGTGCAGTTATTGGTGATGTTATAGGTTCTGTGTTTGAATGGAACAACAAAAAGACAACAGACTTTGAGCTTTTCAACCCAAAGTGTGATTTTACAGACGATACTGTTTTAACCATTGCTGTTGCAGACGGCATCCTGAATAAAAAAGATTTTGCCAAGACTATTTGGGGATACGGAAGAAAGTATCGTGGACGTGGCTATAGTGGCAGTTTCAGAAATTGGTTACAACAAGACAATTTGAAACCTTATGGAAGTTTTGGAAATGGTTCAGCAATGCGAGCAAGTGCTGTAAGGTACGCATTTAATGACATTGAAACAGTTATGGAAATTGCTAAACAGTCAGCGGAAGTTGCACATTACCTCCCAGAAAGAATAAAAGGATCACAAGCGACGGCAGTAGCCATACCCGAAAGGAGTTACTGACTTTGTTGTGGACAAGTTGCGCGTGATCAGTGTGGATATCCTGCGCGTGTTGTACATGATCGACAAGGTGATGGAGTCCCGTATCATTGAAGAGTTGAAACTGGTAGAGTAATACTTGTTCGGGTATTCCCCTTAACGGTCATTGATACAAGATACATGAAGTCACAGGTAATCGAGCGGGCTTTTTATTTTCATTTTAGCCACATCGGTAACATGGGTATATATCTCGGTTGTTTTGACCGTACTATGTCCAAGTAATTGTTGAATGTACCGGATATCGGTGCCATTCTCAAGGAGGTGCGTCGCGAAACTGTGTCGTAAAACGTGCGGTGTTACCTGTTTAGTGATGCCCGCTTTCGCGGCGGCTGTTTTAACAATATTCTGCACGCTCTTTTCGGAATACATACCGTCATTCTGACCTTCAAAGAGATACACCTTCGGGTGATATGCTTTGAAGTAATGCATCAAATCCTCAAGTAACGAGGACGCAAGCATGACTACCCGGTCTTTGTTCCCCTTGGAGTTCCGAACATGAACCAGCATCCGTTCCGAATCGATATCCGACAGCTTTAGGTGCAATAATTCATAGAGGCGTAACCCGCACCCGTAAATCATTTTAATAATACACTCGTGTTTCCTGTTTGGAATAGATGCTATCATCTTTTTTACTTCGGACGCGGTGATATACCTTGGTAGAGCGTGCCTTTTTCGCGATGGGTAGAGGTGTTTTATCATTAACTTCCTGTTCAAAACCAAGTGGTAAAACTTGTCGATAGAAGCCACGATCATTCGTTGGTGTGAATCGCTGATATTGTCTTTCTCGATCTTCCAAAAAACATACTTTTCTATCTCGGTTTCGTTTAATTCATCAAGATGATTGAACCTCTTTACCGCGATTTGCAAAAAACTTTTCACGACACTGCAATAGTTCTTGATAGAATTAGGGCTGTACCTTTGGAGTTTTAATCTCCGTTCGAAGGACATAATTAGATAATCCGTGTCCATTTTGTGTAAATTTAATAGTGCAAATTTAATCATACATTCGTAAATGCAAAAATTACATCTAAATATAATTGACTGATAATAACTACTTTGTAGTGTGTAATAGCTAATAATAGAAAACTGGTTTACGAATGTTATAAATTTTGTATTGACGAATGTTGTATATTTACGGAGTAAATAAGACGATATTACAGATTAAGAAGAAAATCGGAATCATTGGGCTCGTGTGGCCAAATTGTAAAATGAGTAAAAAGGATGAGTAATTTTATGATGTGTTAAAATTTTAATTATTTTTTTAACAAATTAAATTTATTGATAATGAAAAAGTCAAAAATTCTTAAAGGTGTGTTAGTAGTTATATTGACTACAGTTTTAATTTATTCTTGTGGGAAGGAACAAATGATAACCGACCATTCTTCTGTTAAAAATGAATCTACTGAATTTCGAGGAGAAGAACCTGTTTATGGAGATCCTTTCGCTTTAATAGATCTACTTGGTGAAAGTTGTGTTCCTTCTTCAATTATAATTCCTGGCTGTAATGATTCCGTTTATATACAAACCACAACTATTACAGATCATGAAATGTATCCAGGTTGTACTTTTAAAGTAGTTTACAAAATGCAACTTTGTCAGTCACAAAATCTCATAGATCTCACAGTGGGAGACTTTCAAATCATAGAACATAATTGTCAAGCGTTTTCGGAGGATCTTAACAACAACTACAACACTTTAAATTTTAGAGAATTTATGACCAATTTTGAAACAAAGATGTGGAATAGTATATCACAAATACTCACTGAGCAAGTATCAAATTCTATTAATATAACTTGTGGAGAAGGTGCTGTATTCAATATTAATTATATAAGAACTAGTTGTTACAAGTATGTAGCGTTAAAAAGTAAAACTAATTTATATGAAACCATTAAAGTTGCATGTGGTACTCAATGTTGTGAAAGACATTCCAGAATTTGCCGTAAGTCTGATGGATCGTACATGATCACCACTTATGATGTCACTAGACCATGGAACATAACTTGTGATTTACCTAATACTGGAATTCCAACTCTTATTATTCCGCCGTCTAAAATCGTCTGGATTTCTGAGTGTTCAGTGACATGCCCTAATTAATCTTAAAACACAGCTCTTAGTACATCTGCACTAAGAGCTGTATAATTGCTTAAAATAAATCAAATGAAAAATATAATTATTTTAATTTCCTTAATCTTTTGCTTCAACTTTCTCCTAGGTCAAGGTACTATAGATATTAAATTTAATGAGGCAAATCCTATCTGGGTACATACCATGGTTGATAGTAGTTTTGTGCCTATACCTAATCAACCAAATTACACAAAATATTCATCATTAGTCCCACAATTAATTCATAGAATTAATGACCATATATATTTAATAGCCAATAGTATAGAGCCTGATGGAATACTTGATCAGGGATTTATCCTTGATAAATTAAGTTTAAATAATGGGCAAAAACACTGGTCTCATACAAATACTCCTTACGTGGGCGGTGATTATAATTTTTATAGAACTCTATGTGCTACATCTGACACTTCAATAGCCTTGTTTGGTTTGGAATTAAAAAAAGAAGAAGGTACATTTACTTCTTATAAGATTATAAACGATCAAAACGGCAGTTTAATTACTCACCATGTTTCCTCAGAGCCTAATCCCACCAGGCTCCCTCACAGATATTATCATGGCATTTATTATGAATCTGATTCCACATATTTGAATTATTATAATATCATGATGTCTAATAATCCTCCATATGATACTAGTTTTACTTATTACAACGTTTTTGAGGCTTATGACTCTAATTTAGATTTAATAAAGGTGTCTAATATTGACTTTGATTTTGAAATAACAGATTATCGGTCTGTAGCACAGCCTTCATTGATCCAACAACTCAATAATAAAACTATAGTTGGGCTAGTGTATAAAAACAAATATATGCCTAATCAAAAGCAGGAAGTTTACATGATGTGGTCTGATATTTCAAATCCAAGAGGCGTTAAAAAAATAAGACAACGCGAGTACTCTGATATCATTCCATTCTCTGCGCAAACATTCTTGCTACACTCCTTTAATACCATAAACAATACTATTTTTTTAAGCCATGCTTACAAAAATGATAACAATCAATATTTAACTTTTGCATTATGGCTTGACAGTATTGGTGATGTAAAAACCTATATTCCTATCTTACAATCTAATAATCATCAGTATTACTTTGCAGATATATTTTATGCTAATGATGAATATGCTTATCTGCTTTGCTATCCATCTTCTACAGGCAAGGAAGGTTATGATATTATTAAAATTGAAAAAGATAATCCTGATGCTATATTTGTTTCATCAATTACTACAGTTAATAAAGACGAATCTTATAGCGCTACCTTTCATGCTTTTTTTGAGGATGGGTATTTAATCTTTGGAGGGTTTGTTAAAAAGGCAGGTCAAGCTATTAAGACTTCAACAAAATACTTTTGTTTTAAGGCATCTGACTTGGGCATTATTACTAAATCCGTTGCAACAGATGATCTACAACCTCATGTTGATATTGAATATTCTATTTTTCCAAATCCCGCAACAAATAATATCCATGTTGAATGCGCTGCTTCCTTACAAAATAGTAATTTGATCCTATATGATTTATATGGTAGAGCCATTATCAAAGCTGACATAAGTCATACAAACCCAATAGTAGATATTTCTAATTTGTCAAATGGAGTATATATCGTTAAAGTTTTAAATAATGACGGCAACTTAATTGGATCACCTAAAAAAATCATAAAAATAGAATAACCCGTGCTAACAATGTATAAGACGATAGAGCCGCCAGTCGGACGGCTCCATCGCTTATACTTTTCCGTCAGGCTGTGAAAAAAGGTAATTTTATCGAAATTTTGCTTTTTAGGACGTGTATATATAAGGATAACAGACGCTTTAAAAGCGTCTTTTTTTATGCCGCCTTATTTGGAAGTAAAAAATTCATGGGCTTATTTTGGTTTATATGAAAACGTTTTTAGACAAAATAAGTATCTCCTGGATACTTTGGTGTCCAGTTGGATAGTTTTTCTAACAGATAGCTGTGACCAAGTATATTTCTCGCCCGTTTCATGTTGTACACCAACATTATCAAACTCAATTCTCCATTCACCTTTTCTAAGCAACACAAATTCGTGTAGTACAAATTCCACTGCCGCTTAAAAGTACCAAATATGTGTTCATTAATCTCTTGTCGCTGGCGATATAGTGGAAAGTTGGACTTATAATTCTGTTTGTTGTGCATCACCGCTGCTTGTACATTGTAACCGACTTCTACCACCACACCGCGAACCAGCAAAGCTCTTGCATCAGGATCGGTAGTGCTCACTTGCGGTTCATTGGTTTGATCCAACCGACTTTGCAACGCTTCGTATTTTATTTTATGTTCTTGTAAACGCGCTAATTTTTCCGGCACATCACCAAGGCGGATAGCTTCATCTTCTGCCGCATCTGTACGTTCAAACTCTTCTAACAATACTTTGCTTTTCTGTTCGATATAATCCAAGTGTCGTTGGATTTTGGTACCATCTACGGCGATAATTATACCACCGATTAATCCCGCATCTTTCAGAAACGACACGAATAGTTTAAATAAATTTTGTAATGCCGTAGCATTGACTTTACGAAAATCAGCAATGGAATAATAGTTGGGCTGTAGCCCCTGCAACAACTATTGCAACTCGATATTGCGATACGATTCACGTTCAAATTTTCTACTACTGCGAATGCCATTCAGGTAAGCATAAAGATACAATTTAAGAAATAATGCATCGCTATAAGCAGCTCTGCCTGCTTTCTTTTTATCGGATGATAAAAGCGATTGTATTCCTAATAATTACAAATCCAACTTATGTACAAAGGCATCTATGAAGCGTACCTCATTATCAGATGCGATGCGCTCGTCGAGTGAAGAAAATGAAATTTGATGTCTGTCGATTCCGATAGTGATAGGCATAAAATTGTATAATTATGTTATAAATCTAAAGATTATTAACTATATTTACAGTCAATTTATGAACTATTTTTTTTACAGAATGACGTTACCGGCCAATACGGGGAGTATTGAAATGGTCATTTCATCAACTAAATCATTTTTTAGTAATTCATTAATCGTTTCTACACCACCATCACAATAAATATTTTTACCATTTTCTGCTTTTAAGCGTTGTATTAAGTCGGTGACATTTCCTGTATAGAATGTTGTTTTACCTACATCCGGTTTTGCTGTTCTTGTAATAACATAAACCTTTCTTTCACCATTATCGTAATGAGCCGGTCCGATTTCTTTAAGTACATAGTCATACGTTTTTCTACCGACAATAATTGTGTCAATATTTGCTATAAAATCTGCATATCCATAATCTTCACCCGCTTTTTCTACTAATTCCAAAAAACTTAAATCATCATTGGACTTTGCAATATAACCATCCAAACTTATTGCAATGAAAATAAATATTGTGCGCATTCTGCTTTAATATTTATAGTTTAAATTTACAGAATTAATCAAAAAAAACAAATAGTCGAATACCTTTGAAACCGTGGATGGCACATAATGCCCTTTTATACGAAAAAATGCGTATATAAAGATTGAATGCGGTTTTGATTCATTATCCTAGAGGATAACAAAGATAGATTACCCACTATATTTAAATGCATTTATAAAGAAGCGCTGTTATATGATTTATAGGAAATTAAGCACATAAATTTAAACGACAGACTATCTAATTTTTATAGGCATTTAAACAATAAGGCTATTTCAAAAGTTTGTATTTAAAATATAAAACTAACAGCCTCCTATATAATCAAAATGGATGAGAAAATTGATTTACCTGACTTTAGCGATCTGCACATATTAATAATAGGTGATGTGATGATAGACCGTTATATTTCGGGTGATGTAAAACGCATATCTCCGGAAGCACCAGTTCCGGTAGTTGATCAAAAAAGCTTTGAAAACCGAGCAGGTGGTGCGGCAAACGTTGCACTAAATGTACTAAGTCTGGGAGCTAAGGCAACACTTTTATCGATTACCGGCGAGGACGAAGCACAAAATATCCTTAAATCCGTTTTAAATATAAACGATCGACTTCAATTAGAATTTATTACTTGTAAAAACAGAAAGACAACTGTCAAGACGCGTGTTATGGCGGGATATCAGCATTTATTACGCGTTGATAATGAAGATAAACACGATATACATACGGATGAAGAACAAAAGGTGATCACTAGATTTGAATCCCTACTTAACAATATTAAAATTGATGGAGTAATTCTTCAGGACTATAACAAAGGTCTTCTGACAAAAAAGATAATTGAAAAAATAATTGACAAATGTGTTGCTCAAAATATCCCCACCTTTGTTGATCCAAAAGAAAATAACTTTTTTTCGTATAAACGATGTACGGTCTTTAAACCCAACAAAAAAGAAGTATTTCAAAGCTTAGGTGTCAATAGCGATATGAATGCAATAGATAAAATCCTGAGAGCACGTTTAGATCATGTCATTTCGCTTATTACATTAGGCAAAGACGGATTGTATATAAATGATGGGGTAACCGATGGAGTCTATCCAACATCACCACGAGTGATATCAGATGTATGTGGTGCAGGTGATTCTGTCATCAGTGTTGTTTGTGTATGCTATTTAAAAAATATGAAAATAGCTTCTATTGCAAAGGTTGCAAACATTGCTGGTGGTCAAGTATGTGAATACCCGGGAGTAGTACCTATAAATTATCAAAATTTGAAGGCAGAATTAGCCAAAACCCAATAAAAAATTTTATTCGGCAATAGTCATATTTTTTTATTACTTTGAATATTTTATATTGCATTAACCAACTCATATAAAATTAATTATCATAAAAATTAATTTTACTTATTTCAACACACTTATTACAATATTAAATATGTGATAATATTTGATAAAAATGTATCCTCAAAGACATTTGAATTCTAAATAAAGTACTAATTTTACAACTTACATATGAATCAATTAATTAACAATTAAAATCAAATTTAAAATTTTTAAGTTATGCGAAGATTTTTTACAAAACATTTTTTATTAGCTATGCTGAGTTTTGCTGCTGTCGATATGATAGCACAAATCAATACGCTTACAGTTAACAATCCGGCTTCTGCTGCAGGAGATTATTATATCGTTAGAGCAGAGTTTGGCTCTCAGGATAATACTGAGCTTTCTGGTCCAGCAGCTTTTGCTACTGATGCGAATGGTACTGAGCTTTGTGAAGATGCTACAAATGACCTTACTGGTAAAGTTGCATTTATTGACAGAGGTACATGTAATTTCAGTTTAAAGGCATTAAATGCACAAAATGCAGGTGCAATTGCAGTTATCGTTTGTAACAATGCAGCTAATGCTTCAGAGGCACCAATCATAATGTCATCAGGAGATTTCGGCGACCAAGTAACTATCCCTTCATTCATGACTGGATATGCTTCTTGCCAAAAGATAAGAGCTGCTATCATTGCTGGTGAAGCAGATGTTACTTTAAAACATTTAGACTGTTTTAACAAAGGCAACTATCCTGCAAATATTGTATGGGGTAATGGTGCTGATGCTGATGGTTTCAGAGGTGACTTTGCAGGAGGTTTAAATGGTTGGACGATTGACAAACCAGGAACTTGGTACAGATCTTCAAATGGGGACATCGTAGGTGGTGCTTATATTGGAGCAACTAGAACATTGATTGGATGGACTGGTTGTGATGGTGCTATGGTTATGAACAGTGATTCATTAGACAACAATGGATCTACAACAGGTTCAGGTCAAGGTCCATGTCCAGCAGTTTGTACTGCTTCATTGATTTCACCTAATATTACTTTACCGGATGGTGTAGTAGGACTAACTGTTGAATTCTCACAAGCTTTACGTCAGTTTAGAAGTGAGTTCTATTTATATACTTCTACAGACAACGGTGCTACTTGGTCTGATCCAATCAGATTTAACACTGAGCACCCTACAAACTCAAGCCACATCCAAGAGAGAAAAGCAATTCCTCTAATTGGTTTTGCAGGTGCTAAGCAAATCAAACTAAGATTTGAGTACAGAGGTAACTACTACTACTGGGCAATTGATGACGTTATCTTGAAAAATGAAGTTTCTCCAGACGCTAAAATCAACACTGATTATTTTGCAGTTGCTCCTACTTTAAGAGTACCAGCATCTCAGGTTGTGCCTATGTACTTCATGACTGATATCGCTAATCCAGGTAACGGTGACGCTTCTAATGTAGATGTAAACGTTGTTATCAATGACGCTGAAGGCAATGAAGTAGCAGTTTTAACTAAAAATTATGGTACTATGGCTGCAGGTGCAACTTTAGAAAATGGTTTATTTGAAGAAACATTTACTCCAGATCCAACACCTCAGTTCTATAATGCATATTATGAAATCGTTTCTGGCGAAGATTCTAATACATCTAATAACGTAGCTCCATTCTTCTTTGAAGTTACTGAAAATACTTTTGGTACTTTATTACCAGAAGAATTAGTTGAACCATTAAACTACATGAAAGATATCGCTGCAATTTGGGCAGTTACTCCAACAAACTACCAATCTTTTGGTAATATCTATCATGTTGCTAATGGTAAAGATTATACAGTTAATACTGTAAGATTTGGTTTAGCTAACCCAGTTGAAGAATTAGAAGATGCAGGATTTATCCAAGTTGAATTATACGAATGGAACGACGAAGACAAAGATTTAAGTTGTCAACCACATGAAAGAACTTTAGTAGGTGCTAATAGCATTTACTTAGAAGGTGAAATTCTTGCTAACCCAAGATTAATCGAAATTCCACTTTATGGTGTTGATGATTCAGGAAATGCAAACGAAGATTCAAAAATAGAATTAAAAGATAATCAAAATTATATAATCGTAGCGCATACAAGACCTTTGGATCCATCATTCCCAAGAATGCAATTCTTAACTTATAATGGATTCTCTTTAACTAACGCTTTTGACAGATCTTCTTATGTATGGCCGGTATTGAATGCTTTAGATTCAGCAGGTGTTGATTATGTAGGAGGTTCATTATTTGAAATCGAAGGTTTAGACGAAAATGATGAAGCAGAGAGAAGTTATGATTTCCTTGGTAACACTGGAACTTTATTCTCTTTAGCTACTATGTTTCTTGAAATGGATATCGTAGACGCTACAAGCACTTATAACATTGCTAAAACAGGTAGTGCTACAGTATTTCCTAACCCAGCTTCAAAAGAGTTTTACATCGACATTACTTTAGATAACGTATCTGATGTTAAAGTAGAATTAGTTTCTGTTGATGGTAAAGTAGTAATAAGCAAGTCATTTGACGGAGTTCAGGATTCAAGATTGAAAATGGAATTGAACTCAGTTGCTTCAGGTTCTTATACAGCAATGATTCACACAAACAACGGCGTTATTGCTAAGAAAGTAATCGTTCAGAAATAAGATTAAAATGTAGTTAGCGTATTAATTTAATCTAATAAAAGGGAAGTATGCAATTGCATACTTCCCTTTATTATTTTATTTCAGTAGCACATTTTTAATTTTATAATTTTCATTCGTTAAATCTAAAAACTAAATTATCTTTATCATGCTTTATTAAGATCTCTTATTTAAATTTAATAAAAGTGGAAATTTTAACAGATTAAATGCATACTTTGTGACTTTTTGTCATTGATAGCCAACGAAATAAGGCAAATTGTCACATTTATTCATTTGGTCATGATTTTGATATATATTTGAAAAACAATAAAGAACACATGACATACGATAATTTTACAGTTAACGCTCAGGAAGTGATTTTGAAAGCCCAGCAATTAGCAGGTGCACTTGGTCAGCAGGGAGTTGATACCATCCACTTATTGAGGGGAATTTTTGATATGGATAATAAACTTGCTGAGTTTATATTCAACAAATTAGGTATCAATTTCCCATTACTGAAAAAGGAAATCAACAATGAACTCGAAAAATATCCAAAAGTTGAGGGTAGTGATAAACAATACCTAACTAATGATGCGAATAAAGCATTGGCAGCAGCCAAAACGATGTTAAAAGAATTTGGCGATGAATTCATCTCTATCGAATTGATATTGATGGGTACGCTCATGGGTAATGATAAAGCAGCAACAATACTCAAAAACCACGGTGCAACAGTTGATAATTTAAAATTAGCCATCAACGAACTCAGAAAAGGTAGAAAAGTCACAGACCAAAATGCAGAAAATCAATATAATTCTTTAAAGAAATATGCGATTGACCTAAACGAACTTGCAGAAAATGGAAAACTTGACCCGATAATCGGACGTGATGAAGAAATCCGACGTATCCTGCATATTCTATCCAGAAGAAAGAAAAATAATCCAATTTTGTTGGGTGATCCCGGTGTTGGTAAAACAGCAATAATCGAAGGTATTGCTTGGCGTATCGTTAAACATGACGTACCTGAAAACCTAAAAACAAAACGTATCTTTACTTTAGATATGGCTGCACTTGTAGCAGGTGCCAAATATAAAGGTGAATTTGAAGAACGTCTTAAAGGTGTAATAAACGAAGTAATTGGCTCAGAAGGTGAAGTGATTCTCTTTATAGATGAGATTCACACCTTAATCGGTACTGGTGGCGGGCAAGGCGCTATGGATGCAGCAAATATCTTAAAACCAGCCCTTGCGCGTGGAGAATTAAGAACGATAGGCGCCACAACATTGGATGAATACCAAAAATACTTTGAAAATGATAAGGCCCTCGTACGTAGATTCCAGACTGTTACTATCGATGAGCCTTCTGTTGAAGATACCATTTCGGTATTGCGTGGTATCCAGGAAAAATATGAAGTGTACCATCAGGTAGGTATTCTTGATGAGGCATTGATAGCGGCAGCTGAATTATCTCACCGATATATTCCGGATCGTAAATTACCAGATAAAGCGATTGACCTTATTGATGAAGCAGCTGCTAAATTAAGGCTTGAGTTAGACTCTGTACCTGAAGCTGTCGATGAATTTGACAGAAAATTACGTCAAATGGAAATCGAACGAGAGTTTATCAAGAAGGAAAATGATGAGAAAAAACTAAAAAGTATTAACGAGCAGATTGCTAACCTTAAAGAGAAGTTAGACAGTTTAAAAGCTGCATGGAAATCCGAAAAGGAAATCGTTGACACTATACAGAATATACGTAAAGAAATTGATCATCTAGAATATGAAGCACAGAAAGCTGAGCGTGATAGCGACTACGAAAAAGTTGCTAAAATTCGCTACGGTGACCTGAAAGAAAAAGAGGTACAGCTTAAGGTTGCAATGGAAAAACTAAATCAATTACCAGAAGGTAGCCGTTTTACGAACGAGCAGGTTACCGCAAATGATATTGCAGACGTCATCTCAAAATGGACTGGAATACCGGTATCTAAAATGCTTCAAAACGAGAAAGAAAAATTATTACTTCTCGAAGAAGAGATTGGCAAACGCCTGATTGGCCAACATGAAGCTGTCATTGCCGTTGCTGATGCAGTAAGAAGAAGTCGAGCAGGACTTCAAGATGATAAAAAACCGATTGGTTCTTTCTTGTTTTTAGGACCGACGGGTGTCGGAAAAACAGAATTAGCTAAAGCATTGGCCGAAGTCCTCTTTAATGATGAATCTGCTATAACTCGTATTGACATGAGTGAATATCAGGAAAAACATACCGTGTCTAGATTAATAGGTGCGCCTCCGGGATATGTGGGCTATGACGAAGGTGGCCAATTGACCGAAGCAGTAAGAAGAAGACCTTATAGTATCGTATTGCTCGATGAGATCGAAAAGGCACACCCAGATACATTCAATATCCTGTTGCAGGTGCTGGATGATGGTAGGCTTACAGATAATAAAGGCAGAATTGCCAACTTTAAGAATACCATCATCATCATGACTTCCAATATCGGTGGTGAAACCATTTTGGAAAACTTTGAAGACTTAAAATCTGTAGGTGAAAAACATAGAACAGAAATCATCGAGACCACAAAAATTGAAGTGCTCAATATGTTGAAAGAAACGATGAGACCAGAATTTCTCAATCGTATCGATGAAAAGATCATGTTCACACCTTTAACGAAGGATGAAATCAAGCAAATCGCGATGTTGATGATTAAAAAATTGACTAAACATCTTGCAAAACAAGAAATTAAGTTAAATTTTGATACATCAGCAATGGACTTATTGGCTGATCTTGGCTATGAACCTGAGTTTGGTGCGAGACCAATGGCTCGAGTAATTCAGAGAGAAATCGTCAATATACTTGCTAAGGATATTTTAAGTGGTAAATATACTGCAAATGATGAAGTTTATATCTCAACTGACGCCAAAGGATTTGTCTTTAGCAATGTACCCGTTATTCCTTCAGAAAAACCATCCGGAAAAAGTAAAACGGACAACTCCAATAATAAACCTAAAGACAACGATATCTTTAATGCTGTCGATGATTATAGCGATGCAGATTAAGTTTGTTTAAGTATATCTTGGACCGTACTTAATTTATAGATACAATATTCTTTAACTGCATATGTTAACGTTTGAAAACCTCGATATTGTTATGTCAATTTCGAGGTTTTCAATTTTTATGTTTATAACTAACGTTGCCATCAATCTGTTCTATAGGTTTTTGATTACAAAATAGACAAATCAATATAGGATTTTTGTACTATTTGACATGGTACTTTGCCCTAGTTTTAAAATTTTGTTCTGAATATTAAAATAAAAAAGTTCATTTTGTAATACTCACGAAACGGATTTTCATAGAAAGTATGTACTTTTGTCCATGTAATTTTGTTTGAAAAAGATAAAGTTATGACTTAACGGAATGTTGTAAATACATATTCCCGATTTTTTTCTATTTATTGGACAATAGAGCATTAAAATACATCTATTTTTGAATCTATGAGTAAAAAGAATAACCCTAATTCCGTTGTAACGATCTTACCGCCTACAACAAAAAAGTCTGGATCCTATCATTGGCAAAATTGGTTGGTCTTTGCTTTTGGTGCGCTATTATATGTAAATACTTTGTCACACCAATTTACGCAAGACGATGCCATCGTCATCTATGACAATATGTTTACGACTAAAGGAGTCAGCGGTATCAAAGGGTTGTTTACCAAAGATACATTTTATGGTTTTTTTAAAGTTGAAGGCAAGTCTAAACTTGTATCTGGTGGTCGCTATAGACCACTTACTCCTGCAATGTTTGCTATCGAGTATCAGCTAGTCGGCAAAAATCCGTGGCTAGGACATTTAATCAATGTTATTTTATATGGTTTGCTCTGTATGGTGATTTACAAATTATTGGTTAAGATGTTTTGTTACAAGGAAGACAATCCTGATGTGAGGTTTATGGTTTTGGGTATATCCTTACTCTATGCAGCTCATCCATTACATACAGAAGCTGTAGCCAATATCAAAGGACGTGACGAAATCATGAGTATGTTGGGTTCTGTTCTTGCATTATATTACATGTTCGTTTACGTAGACACAAAACAAATAAAAGCACTGATAATTGCATTAGTGAGTTTTTTTTTAGCATTTTTTTCCAAAGAAAATACCATAACTTTTCTTGCAGTTATTCCGCTTTCGTTGTTCTATTTTAGAAATATCTCTTTCAAGGATTCTATAGGTAGGAGCCTGGTTTTCCTAGTACCAACGATTATATTTTTAATGATCAGGGCTTCCATTTTGGGAAATGACTTGGGTGGTACAGGAACAGAACTCATGAATAATCCATTTTTAAAAATTGTAAACAACCAATATATTCCGTTTACTTTTGATGAAAAGTATGCTACGATATTATTTACCTTAGGCAAATACATACAATTGCTGTTATTTCCGCACCCACTAACACACGATTACTATCCGCGTTACATAGATATGATGAACTGGACGGATATCGGTGTATTGATGAGCTTAATGATTTATGTTGCTATGATCTATATTGCTATAAAAGGTTTAAAAAGTAAAAGCATCCTAAGTTATGGACTTTGGTTTTACCTAATTACGCTATCCATCGTTTCGAATATTGTTTTTCCTATCGGTACCAATATGTCAGAGCGATTTATGTTTATGCCTTCACTAGGCGCAATGGTCGCTCTTGGCTATTTCATGTATGCATATGTTTATAAGAAGTTTAGTCAAAATGCGTTCTTTGGAGTTGCAGGTGTAATTATATTGTTATTTAGTATAAAAACAATAACGAGAAATGAAGTCTGGGAAAGTGATTTCAAACTTTTTACTACAGACGTCAAAACTTCAGTAAATAGTGCCAAAGTTTTAAATGCTGCAGGTGGTGCCTTGACGGCAAAAGCATACGAAGAAAAAGATCAGCAAAATAAAGAAACCATGCTCAATGAAGCAATTGGTTATTTACAGCAGGCAGTCAAGATACACCCGGCATATAAAAATGCTTACCTCATCATGGGTAATGCGTATTATTATTTAAATCAATACGACCCAGCTATCGAAGCATATGGAAAAGCATTGGCATTAGATCCCAATTTTGAAGATGCGTATAAAAACCAAGCAGTAGTATTACGTGAAGCAGGAAAATTTGCCGGCGAGAAGCAAAATGACTTAATCAAAGCAGAGACCTATTTAAATCTTTCTTATCAAAAAGTACCGAATGATGCTGAAACTGTACGACTGCTCGGTGTTGTCAATGGTGTTAAAGGTGATCATTCAAAAGCAGCAACATTTTTTGCTCAGTACATAAAACTATCACCTAATGATGCACATGGCTATTTAAATTTAAGTCACGCTTTGCGCAATGCTGGCGACATCGACGGATCAGAAAAAAATCTTAAAATTGCATTAGATATGAACCCAAACATTCTTAATAAATAAATTAATACATCAATTTTAGGTTTATTTTAATAGTTTTTTGGTTTAAATAGCGTTATATAAATTAAGTGTTATTGCTGATTACTTTGATGTAAGTTTGGACTAAGGAATCATGAAGAGAGAAAATATCAAGATTGGATGGATTTTACTACTGATTATCGTTGTGCAAACAAGCGTATTTGCTCAAAGTTACTTGCAACGCGAAGATATGTGGGTAAAAGAACAAATGCTTAATATGACATTAGACCAAAAGATTGGTCAGCTTTTTATGGTACGGGTAAATTCTAAAGGTAACCCAAATGAAAATAAAATTTTTCTAGACTATATTAAAAAGTATCATGTAGGTGGCGTTTGTTTTTTTCAGGGCAATCCTGTAGAGCAGGCAAGAATGGTCAATACCTTTCAAAATCATGCTAAGATACCGTTATTTGTCGGTATTGATGCAGAATGGGGTTTAGCCATGCGTTTTCCGAAAGATGCCATTGCTTATCCTAAGCAACTCTTACTTGGCGCAATTCAGGATAATAAATTGATTTACGAAATGGGAAAAGAAATTGCCAATCAATGTAGAGCAATCGGCGTTAATATCAATTTTGCACCTACGATTGACATCAACAACAATCCAAAAAATCCGGTAATTTTTGATCGTTCCTTTGGAGAGTCACCGCGTCTGGTTACTGAAAAAGGATATATGTATATGAAAGGACTTGAAGATAATGGAGTGCTGGCTTGTATCAAACATTTTCCGGGACATGGCGATACAGACGTGGACTCCCATAAGGATTTGCCGGTTATCAATAAATCTTTTGAAGAACTCGAACAATATGAATTATATCCGTTTCGCCGCTTATTGAGTCAAAAAGCAGGTGCAGTAATGGTCGGACATTTGCATTTACCAAAACTTGACAATCGCTTTAATCATCCTGCATCCTTATCAGATAAACTCATTAAGAATCTCTTGAGAAAAGAAATGGGCTATGATGGTTTGATTTTTACTGACGCAATGGACATGCAAGCGATAACGCGCTATTTTCCCAATGGAACAGCCGAAGCAGAAGCTTTTCTTGCTGGTAATGATGTGATATTACTTCCGTCAAATCTGGAAAATGCGATTACTTCCATTAAAAAATATATTATTGATGGGCTTATATCAATGGATAGACTTGATGAAAGTGTAGAGCGCATTTTACGCACAAAGTATAAACTTGACCTGAATTTTAAACCAGTGGTTAACGAAACGGGCATTCCTCAGATTTTGAATAGTAATAAAGCAAAAGCAATTAATCACAAATTGACAGCTGCATCCGTTACCATGATAAAAAATGAGGATAATCTTGTACCACTTGTTGATATTGTCGATAGAAAAATTGCAACTTTGTCTATCAATTCATTGCGAACCACTTCATTTCAACAGAGAGTCGATAGTTATATATCTCCCCGGCATTATCAACTGGTTCCGGGAACAGCATCAGCCAATTATAATCAGTTACTGACGACGTTGTCTTTATTTGATGTCGTGATTGTAGGCATCCATACGAGCGGAAGACAAAATGATTTTACAAAGGATTTACCTGAAGAAATAGTACAATTACTTCGTAATCTACAAAAAAATACTAAAGTGGTTGTCGTTTTATTTGGCAGTCCCTATTTACTGGATAAACTTGAATTCGCTTCAAATTTAATCATCAATTACGATAATGAGCCGACAACGCAGGATATGACAATGCAAGCCATTTTTGGTGTTACGGATATAAATGGACATTTACCCGTTACTGCTGGAACAGCTTTTGCATTGAATCACGGAATCGAAAAAACATCTTTATCTAGATTGGGTTATACCGTGCCTGAGGCAGTAGGAATGCAATCAGACAAACTCATAAAGATAGACAGTATTGTAAACGCTATGATCGTATCACGCGCAGCACCCGGTGCTCAGGTTTTAGTAGCAAAAAACGGAAAAATTGTTCTACAAAAGGCCTATGGCAAATTTTCTGAAGAAGGTTTTTATGTTTCCAACCATTCCTTATATGATGTAGCCTCTATTACTAAAATTCTTGCGACAACATTGTCATTAATGAAATTGGTGGACGAACGCAAGCTTAATATTCGTAATCCGATCAGGTATTATATCCCGGCTATCGACACAACAGATAAGGCAGCCATAACGGTAGAGGAAATTCTGGCACATCAGAGTGGTTTATCACCCTGGATTGGTTTTTATCAGTCAACATTACCCACAGAAAAAACAAAAGTATATAATCCTATATATTATAGTACAACACTCAAGGATGAGTTTAGGATACCGATAGCCGAAAACATGTTTTTGCGCGCCGACTATATCGATACGATATTTCAAAAAATTTGGGATAGTTCGCTTCGTGCTTCTAAAACCTATAAATATAGTGATATAGGATTTATGATACTGCAAAAAATTATTCAGTATCAGGGTAAACGGACATTGGACGTATATGCTGAAAATAATTTTTATAAACCACTTGGATTGCGACATACCACTTTCAACCCATTATTGAGTATTCCAAAATCAAACATTGTCCCTGCTGAAGTGGATAAATACTGGCGTAATCAGACGATTAACGGTGCCGTTCACGATATGGCAGCAGCAATGTTGGGTGGAGTAGCAGGGCATGCAGGTCTATTTTCCACAAGTTATGATATGGCGGTTTTGATGCAAATGTTACTTAATAAGGGTGCTTATGGAGGCGTGCAGTATATTCGCCCTGAAACTGTACAGCTATTTACCACAAGATATAATGAAGGTACAAGGCGCGGCTTAGGTTTTGACATGAAGGAATTAGATCCTAAAAAATCCCAAAACGTATCTAAACTTGCGTCCAACAATATCTTTGGGCATACCGGATTTACAGGTTGTGAGGTGTGGGCAGACCCGGATAATAACCTTGTATATATCTTTAATACAAATCGCACCTATCCTTCCCGCAATCAAACCTTTACGAAAGGTAATTACCGGATTAAAATCCAGGATTGTATCTACAATGCTCTGAAATAATCCTTTACATTTTTTAATGCCGCAATTTATATAATAATAGTCCGCTATAAGACTTCGCTTTGCATCGCCTAGACTATCCATATTTTCTGATAGATTTAGAAGCTTAAAATTCAGGTGCTACTTCTATAACTAGCTTTTCTTTCGTAACGGGATGCGTAAATGCCAACATTGCTGCATGTAGATGAAGCCTGTCTTCCTTTTTACCATAAAGATCATCGCCTTTAATCGGAAGGTTTAAGCCTAATGGATGGGAAGCATGAACGCGCAGCTGATGGGTTCGCCCGGTATGAGGATACAAAAATAATCGATGTTCGTCGCCATCCGAACTTATCCATTCCCAATGTGTGCGCGCTGGTTTTCCGAATTCATGACAAACCAACTGCCTTGGTCTGTCATCTAAATCTACCCGCAATGGCAAATTGATTTGTCCTTGTTTTTCATGAAAAGTGTGATTGCCTTTAAGGATGGCTACATATCTTTTTTGTACTTTACGCTGGATAAATTGTCGTTGCAAATGTTGATGTATCTCCTTACTTTTAGCAATAAGTAGCAAGCCGGAAGTTGACATATCCAGCCTGTGTACGATAAGCGGGCCTGTTGCATGTGGGTACATACTACGAACTCGGGTATATACTGAATCGATTATGCTTTTTCCCGGAACGGACAGCAACTCGGCGGGTTTATTGACGACTAATAGATAATCATCTTCAAAAACGATGGAAAAAGATTTGTCTGAGCCCGGATTTATAAGCATCGGATTATCTTCGAGGTCTATACCTTCCAACATATGTTCCAAAATAGGTTTACATTTGCCGTTACAAGCCGGATAATAATGCTGATGTTTTCTAATTTCAGAAGTAGGTGATTTTCCCCACCAAAACTCAGCCAATGCTATCGGTTGATATCCTTGCTTAAAAGTATATTGAAATAGTTTAGGAGCAGCACATTCACCTGCACCAGAAGGCGGTGTCAAATCATCCTGAATTTTGAATATATCTATAAGATCCTTATATTTCCCATACTGATTGATAAATGCATAATGCTCAAACAACTTTTTTTGAAGACTGGCAGAATATTGTCTACGCTTTTGTTTGAGTGCCTCAATCTCTGCTTCAAACTTGTCAACTTCTTCTTGAATCTGTGCAATGTGTGTTCGCCATTTTAGCTGACGTTCTTTCAAACTGTAATGCCACTTAATACTTTCATTGTCAAGAAAACCTAATATTTCTTGTAATTTAGCACCCGTATAATTTTGATAAGCAGCGTCCCTTGCTTGTTGTCTGAGTAATTTTTGTGCTTTGACTTGTGACTTAAGATCGGAAATATCCGAAGCCGCATCTTGTTGTGCTTGTGTTCTTTTTGCGAGAATCTCTAATCGCGCCGGGCTTGACAGTAACACGTCTATTTGTCTATTGATTACATTGATTTCCTGTTCGCCTTTTTTATAAAATCCTTTTGGATCAAGTGTGTCAAATACTGGTGGAACAAACCCAGGATAAAAATTGCTATCTCCGAGTTTTCCCGAAAAGGCAGCCAAATAGCCCAATTGTCCTTCCTTATTTATTACGACAAGTACTCCAAACATTTTACCTATGCCCGTACTTTCACCAAGTCCAAATACATGTTGTTGCTCAAGCTGTACTTGTATGATATCCTGCAAATGTTTAGCTGCGATTATTGCTATTGGTTTGGGTTCATAGCAAAAAGGATAATCCAATTTTTCTGGTAGAGAAATTTCAGTATTATTCAAAGGAATAAAACAAGGATCTGACAGGTTTGAAACCGATAGTTGATTATTTTCCAATTTGTTTAATATGGTGTCCAAACTATTAATGCTTAATGATTTTTCGGGTTTGTACTTTATCCCCTACTAAGACTTTAACAAAGTAAACGCCGGGATTTGTGCTTTTAAAGTCAAAGACTAATTCGGCATGACCGTTATGAAACACCGGTAAATCTATGATTTTCCCCTGCATGTTTTCAACCTGAAATGGATGTATCGTTACATTGTCCGAAACAGCTCTTAAATAGGCCATTCCTAATACAGGATTGGGATATATTGTAAGACTAGATGTGGTAGTCTGAACGGTATGAACCGTTTGGATTTTCCATTTTTCATCTAACCATGCCAAGCGTGTAACCAACCAACTTTTAAGGAAGTCCACTTCTTCTTCATATGAATTACCTACAAAATAATTGGGCCAGATATATTGACCTAAAACCGGCCATCTTTGAAAATTGCGATCTTTTGCAGTGTTGAGCAATGTAGCGATTGAATCGACCGTGTTTAATATAACGCCATCTGAAAGCTGATTTTGCCTTAATTCATGCCAGCGAAATTTGAGGTCATTATAGAAAACCGTATCTTCTAAGCATCTTTCCCACCAAAAGTGGATAACCCAATAATCACCGCTACACACTTGGTTAAATTCATTGATTACCAAGCCTTCAGGATTGCCTTGTGTGCAATAGTTAACATTGCCTAGACCAAGATTGTAATCCCATACCGGTCCAAATTTTATTTTTCCACCCTCACTTTCACGTGCTTTATAAAAAAAAGTACTTAGTCGATAGGCATCCGGATTTTTAGTTAGTTCATTGACTATAATGTAATCCATGAGGCTTTTGGTATCAATATACTTGCGGTATCCAATGGTTGGATCAGCAAATTGGTCGCTTTTAAGCACCGTTTCAACATGGTTTAAATGATTTGAAATATACGTTTTTTGAGGTTCGGTGATATTTTTTGCTTTTGGATATTCATATTGAAAAAAAGTACTTTGCCATGCACCTGTATAAGGTGGATATTTAGAATGCCAGCCTTCACCGCTATTAGATCCAGTTTCTTTGTCTATTTTGATGATATAACCACCTGTAACTTCATCGCCACTATTATCAGTATCTTTTATTTTGGGAATATTTACACGGTTTTTACCCCGTTTTATTTTTTCGATGAGCAGATAAATGCCCTCATAATTGTCATTAATGATCAATTCCGTATAACGAACTCTTGGTGCATATTCCATGAATGAACCGGCCAAAATATACGTAAGACCATCGCGCATCAATGATTTGTCATTATATGTAGCGTTGAGTGTCCAGTCACTTTCTTCAGGCATTCCAAGTAATGAAACTTCGAGTTCTTCTTCATCTTCCATAAGCGTTTCAAATCCATACGGTTTTTTAGGAAAACTCTGCGAAGTAGAACCACGAAACTCGATACCAATTTTATTATTATAGTTATAAACCGTATCATTGACATGGTTGTCTAAATTAGCGCCATTATAGATGATTTTCATATCTGCCGTTATCTTTGGCTCGTCTACAATCTCCTGACCATTGGTGTTAATTAAGATTATTGGTAGGTTGGATTGCGTAAGCTTAATCTGACTTTCGACAACATCAACATGAATTAAAAAGAAAAAGAATAAAAAAATGATTGGATAGAATCGCTTCATGAGATGAACTTTAATAATGACAAAGGGCAAATATAGTAATATATGATTGTATATGCTTCTTTAAAGAAAAATTCATGTACTCATCTTATCACTCAATATTCAAAATGCATCTATATTGTATACACCAGTTTTAAATTTCAATTTTAAAACGCTTCAACTTCTTTATTGATTCATACGCTCTAATTAATGCTTGTTCTTTGATTTTTTCCTTTTTGGCTAATGCGGTTTGAACCGTTTTTACATTGGCTAATTCAAGGTTGTCAAATACTTTTGTTTGGCTGGCTACGTCTATAATTCGTTTCCAATCGTCTTTTGAAATCAATGAAAGTTTATCGTATATAAATTTCACTTCTACAATTTCGGTTTCAGCAAGTTTTGACAATGCTTTCACTTCGTCAATAATCTGTGAATTTTCTTGAACATAGTCCAATACTTTTTTACCAAAGGTAATTTCTCGTGATGTTAGATTTCTATTTTTGTTCAGTCTGCCAACCAAATCAAAAGCAATGCTCCAATTGAAACCGTCAGGTTTATGGGTGTCAATGTAAATTCTGAAACCGTCCCAGAATTTTAATCCCATTTTTTGAATTTCGCTGATTACAAAAACGGAATCTTCTATGTTGTTCGTGTCAATTTCTTTCTCGTTTTCTCGTTGTATTTTTTCATTTTCCGAAATCAAATACTCGCTTAAAACCGAAATCAAATCTTCGGAATATGCTGTATTCTTCAGCTTTTCCCACGAAGTAGCACGTTTTGCGTATTCTGAAATTAAACTTCCGCTTGCTTCGGTAATGATATGATTGTACACGAACACCAACAATTTATACAAATGACCGCTTAAAACATCATCAATTTTTTGTTCTTCGTAAATCTTCCACAAATCTATTCTGTTATCAGTCAAATAATGGAAATAAGAAACAGTATAAGCAACCGAAAGTGCTTTCAAACTCGTGTCGCCAATTGCATTCACGCCTTTTCTTCCAAAGAGTTGGTCAATGGTTTTGAATAAAATTGCATTAGCAATTAGTTTACGATAAAAATTCTCGCCTGGCAATTTGTTTTTGCTGACTAAATCGGTAATTTTTTTCGTGTAATGAATAAAATTCTTCTGTGAACCTTGTGCTACAAAATGCGGTTCTAATTCCCAACCGTTGATGAATTTTGCAATATCTGATTTTACAAATTTCAGACTTGACGGATTCTGTTCTTTGAACTTCTTTTGTTGTGCAGGCGTTTGTTTGTTCAGTGTTTCCCTATATTGTCCGTTAGCACGTTCAAAGAACCACAAACGAGATTGATTTTTATTCTCAGGATTAACCACATATTTTTTCCTTGATAGATTCTCAATTTGCACAAAATACGGATTGTTTGAAGATAAATCTAATTCCGAAACTTTATTTTGACTGTTTGCAAAACGTGAAATATTAGGAACTTCAATATTTTTCTGTTCCTTATCTTTGATAACTGTCAATTTCATTTGAACAAAAATTTTGCTCAAATCAGCATCTTTAAATTTCTTTTGCGTGTGATACAACGAAGCTGTTGTTTGTCCTCCGTTCACAATTTGAAAATCGTACAATCGTGAAATCACAAGCTGATTATCTACCAATTTCGTTTCAACGCTTTCGGCTGTTGCAGTAATACCATTATTGTAAGGCAAAAACATTTGCGGTTTGTTACGAATGGTATCTCTAATTCCTTTGTTGAATTTTCCTGCTTGACCTAAAAATGCACGAACATTACTTTCTAATAATTCGTTTGAAAATTTTTTGTATAATTTCGCTAAAATTTCGCCTGGCACGATTGCCAGATAACAATCGTACATTTCATCAATACTTGGAACTTGCAAGCATTGTAACCCTTTTCCATCCTCGCTAAAATGTTCAAATTCTATTTCTATCGGTTCGTGAACACTATTGCTTTCATTGATTTTGAACAATCGGGCAATGTCCCAGGTATGGACGAAAATATCAGCGTCAGCAACTTCAATCTTTTCTTTGTCGTGATTTGAAAAGCCATTTATCAGGAAATAAACATTGATACGGTCAAAATTTTTGCCTTGTTTTCCAATGGTTTCGATTAAATGATATAATTCGGTGTTTGATTTATCAATATAGTCAATATGGCGTTTTAAAGCCGAATTGATAAAACGTTTTATCTGATTGAGCGACTTGGTGTATTCGTCTTTTGTAATGTTGTAATCGTATTCGTTTTTGTAGAAAGTGATAAACAAATCCAGCGTTTCGTAATACTCTTTTTTGTTTTCGTCTTTTGCAAAATCTTTCAAACAAAATCCGTTTATTTTCCAATCAATTCCTCCCTGACTGTTTGGTTTAATGTATGACAACTCTCTTGCTCCTTCGGTTTTTCCGATGCTTTCTAAAACTTCAATGCAATATTCTGTAAACTTATCTTCAAAACTAGCACCTTCGCCTTCCGAATAAACCCGTGAAGCGACATCTGATTTTAATTCTTCAATATAATTTTCTAAAGCTCTTTCCATTCGCTAAATCTTTGTAAGTATGTTTTCAAGTTCCACAATAAAACTTTCAACCGATGAAATTTCTATTGAATAGGAAGTATCGTAAATTCCCAAAGGCAACTGATTTTTTACGATTTTAGGAAAGTCAGAAGTTACAGTAAAGGCAAACGTTTTTTTAAGTGAATACATTCTTCCGTAATGCTCACTATCCCCGTCAAAATAACCGTTTAATTGCAATTTTGCATTGAAAATACTGCGTTCTTCATCAGTTGAAATTGCTTGTCGAGTTTGTATAACCAAAGAATTAAGCGAAAATCCGTTGTCTTTTACAGCTTCGGTTGAATACAATACCAAAAACAAGTCGCTTAAATTTTCAGCATCTAATTGTCTTTCGTTTGAAACTTTAATTTTTGGTTGTTTTGACGAAGTAAATTTGATTTCAACACCAATCGAATCCAAAGTAAAATCTTTTGCTTGAAATTCCATTTCTGAGCCAGTCCAAGCATTTACAGCATTTGCCGATGTTTTTTCGTTATTCAAAAGATAATTCAAAAACAACAATTCGCCAATCAATCCTTTTTGTTGTTCCAATGATAAACCGTTGAAATTGATTTTATCAAACAGTTTTTTCCATTTGGAAACTACGTTTAAAGTAGTTGTTATGGCTTCACTTTCTGTAACGCTTGGCTCAATATCTTCCAAAATATTTTGAATAAACAAAGAAAAAATATCTTTCAGCTCATTGTCTAAAAGGTAAATATAAAGTTCAATTTTGTCTTCGAATTCAATGGGTAAAGTATAGATTTCAACGCCTTTGAAACGGTAATTTTTCAGTTCCGGAATTGCCACATTTTTTGAAACCGACATTATGTATAAATGTTGTCCCGTAATGTGATTTGTAGCAGCAAAACAATTCAAATGCGGAATTTCATCAATTCTTGTTCTGATGATAACTTCTCCCGTTGGCTTCTGATTTTCCCAAATTGATTTTATGTTTATCATTCGTTTTCAATTTCAGGGTTATCATCATCGGTCATTACTTCATCATCAAAATCTTTATTGATTGTTGCTGTATATGAAACTTTTACTTCATCTTCAATTCTTGGGAAATGCAAACTGTAACCCACAATCGGGATACCGTTGTTTACATTGGGTGTTCCTCTTTCGTCCAGTGCGTAAATCAATAACAATCCTTTCTTTTCGCTTGCCCGTTGTTCTTTGATTTCTTTGCTTGTGGTATTTGTTTTTATTGCCAAATCGACTTGACGGTCTTTCAAATCATCAATTTGATTTTTTGCAATCGTGTAATGTTCTCCAAATCTTCCGTTTTTTGGTTGATTACGCACACTGCAACCCAATGTGATAATTTCGTCCTTGAAAACCAAATCATAAGTCATTACATCATCTTTCGGAATCCTTGTTTCGTCAGGGTTGTTTTCGTAACGATTAATGAAAACTTTTTCATCAGTATTAGAAACTATGCAAATACTCCATTCTTTGATTTTATTAGCTCGTGATTGCGTACTGATGTATTCACTCAAAGTAGCATTACTGATGCTCGGTTGTTCAATCTTAAACGCATCAATAAAACTGCAAATAGAATCAATATTTGAATTTGGGTAAAATAAATACCGTATTTTGCCTTTTCCTGTTTCAATTCTGTTTTCCTTCGTTGGAAAACCGATTGTAGAGACCAAATTTTTTAACGCATTAAAGTTGTTTTCAATCGCAGATTTTGTTTTTAGCAAGCAATAGGTTTGTGGGTTTTCTCCCGAAAATGAAATTTCAATATTCTGAGAAAAATAGAGTTTATTCAAGCTTGTAATTGTCAGTAAACCGTGATGATTTCTTACTTTCAAACGAAAATCCTTTGGACGTTGATGCGTTGCGGTCATTTCGTCAAAATCGTTTCGCATTTCTTCGGTTGCCATTGTGATATGGTTGAACCACTCAAAAATTTGATTAGTTGTATATAATCTACACAAATCAACATAACCTGGTCGATACCCAAACCATCGTCCCATTTGCATAAGCGAATCATACATTCGGGTTGTTCTTATGTAATAAGAAACTGATAATCCTTCCAGTGTAATTCCTCTTGACAAACGGCTACCACCAACTGCAATTACCGATAACCCGTTTTCGTGGCGGTTGTAGTCAATTTCTTCAATGTTGTGGTATTCTAAATTCGTTGTTGAACGTGTGCCGTGAACCGAACGAACATCAATTTTTAAAACCGCATTTTTGAGCTCTTTTTTAACTTGTTCCCAAGTGTGTTCTTTTATTCTGATGTCGGTATAATCCAGATTATCCAAAACGTTTTTTGTTGTTGGCAAAAAGTCTGTTTCGTATAATTCTTTCAGTTCATTCAATAAAGTTTCATCTTCGCTTTGAATGGCATTTTTGTACTCTTTGGTTTTCTCGTTTACCAAATATGCAACTCTGTCAATCCAACGCACCAACAACGCAACGTGAACCAACATTGAATTATGTTTGTTTTCGTGCCCTCTCACTCTGCGGATTGCACAGGTCAGAATGAACGATTTTATAGCTCGTTCCAAACTTGGCGGAAGATATTCGGGCAAAATATCTTTGTTTTCTCTGTTGATTGTTCTGAAAAATGGTGGGTCGTAATCGTCAATTTCCCTGAAAATATCCAACGGCTCTTTTGTGAGTTCAGGATTTGCATTTTCGTAACCGAAAATTTTAGCCGCACCAATGTAATTTGTCGGTGCTTTTATGTTGATGATAAAATCTCTCGGAAATAAATCTTCTCCGATTTTATACGTTTTGTTTTTTACGACAGTCGTTTGTTCTTCGTTGTAATCTTGCGAAATAAACAAGTTTGCATAAGGCGTTGCCGTGTAACCGATAAAAGTATTTTGGTTGAAAATATTTAGCAAAGTTCGGATTAAACGATTTATCGTTTTAATGTCGTTTATATCTCGTGAAGCGTTTACAGAAGCCGCATCTGCTTCATCGTCAATTATCAATGCAGGAACATCAAACAATTTTGGCGTTCCGTCCACTTCACGGATATTTTCGTTTTTTGAAAACCAGTCAATCAGATTTTCAAGAATACTTTTGTTCTTTTTGATAACGAAAACAACAGGATTTTTCCCAATCGGAATGTTTAATCTGTTGGCAACGGATTGACTAAAATCGCCTTCATCTCCGCTTTTATAATACGAAGAAGTCAAAGAATAAATATCGGTTTCCGATTTGTATTTACCAACTCCAATAAGTCGGTTTTGATTTTCTCGGATAAATGCAGAACTGTTTCTGCCAATGTAACCAGAATCAATTCTTTCTTGTGTTTGTCTGCGTAGCGAACTGATTGTGCCAGCAATGATGATGATTACTTTGTAACCTGCATCTGTGGCTTTGTTTATCAAACCAACATAGTTGGAAGTTTTGCCCGATTGAACGTGTCCAACTACCATTCCTCGTCTATCCCAAGTTCCTGCTTTTTTGGGATTAACACATTTATCAAGAATTTTATCCGTGAAGTCGTCCAAATCATTTACAGGAAATGATGGGTCGTTTTCAGACATATACAATTTGTATCTGTTCCATAATTCAAAATTGATGTTGGCTTTTTCGTCATTAAGCCAAGGTTCAACATCATCAGATAAAATTGTGATTTCGCCTTTTCCTACACTATAATCAGCACGCAAAATTTCAAACAATTCTTGTTTGTCAAAAGTTTGTCCTTCAACTATGTTGATTGCAGACGCTTTTTCAATGACAGATAAAAGCACTTCATCAGTGATTTGCCCTTGATGAAGCGACAACAAAGTGTGTGCTATTGCTCTTGCTGATTGTAGTAAACTCATTTCAAATATTCATTGATTAGTGGAAACAAATTAAAAGGCGTTGAACTCATAATTTGTTGTTTTGCCAATTCTTTCGGTACTCCTTTCGATACATTTATTTTGTACAACTCAACAGCCAAATTGATTAAATCGTCAGTTGGTTTATCTGATTGTTTTTCCAACTCGTGAAACGCTGGGTCTTCATTTTGATTTGATAAAATCAATTCTATCGGAACATTTTCTTCCAGCAATTTCAATGCTTTTCCAGCCAGTTTGTTGTTTTCTTCCAACAACGATTTTATGATTGGATGTTTTCTGTTGATTTTATATTTCTTAATTCCCTCTCGTGTTTTTTCGTCTGTCCACAAAGGTTCTTGATTTATATTTCCGCTTTCGGAAAATGTTTTTTGACCTCGCCAATTATATATTTTAGCCGATTTCATTATTGCGATTTTCGCAATACGAGAAAGTTCACGTCTAATTTCTATCGGCGGGGTAGCGGTTGATTTTTTAATATCCAAATGCCAGTTAAAATCATTTGCATTTGTAAAATTTACCATTATTCTTGCCAACTTTGAATAATCACGTTTCTTTTCAAGTCCAAGCCAATCGCCAGCTACAAGCAATCGGTCGCCACGATAAATATAAAACCCTTGTGCATTAAACCAACCCAATGAACCGCCCGAATTTTCATAATCCATTTTGCCGATTTCGGACATATGCGGAAGTATGAAGTAAGTTATTTCTACATTACCGAAAATTTCAGGTTGCCCCATTTCGGGTTTCAGGTTTAAGTTGAGCAAGAAAGGATTGTAAGATTCAATTTCTTCATTTAGAAAGAAGATTTTTATTCGTTTGCTTTCAATAAACTTGTGAAAAACCAAACTCAAATGTTGTTTTACAGCAATCATTTCAGCATAGAAAGCGTTTTTCACAATTTCGTTGCTGGTTTCAGCATTACCGACAATTCGGTCTAACTTTTCCCAAAGAACTAATGTGCCTGATTTTTGCTTTTCAATTTTCTCAAAAAATAAATTGTCTGAAACAAAATCTAACAACTGCCATTCATTTTCAGAATTGATAAAATCAATATCCCAACATCGTTTAATGGTTGCGTAATTTTCACGCTTGGTAATACAAGTAAGCCGTTTGCATTGTGAAAATGAAGCGGTTTTCAGTCCCATTCCAAAACGCCCCAAATCTTTTTCGTTTCTAAATTCTTCTGGATCTTTGCTTCCTGGTGTCATTGCCAAAACCAGTTCGTCTTTGTTCATTCCTATTCCGTTATCGGAAATTGAAATAAACGAATTTTGTCCTTCCCATTTGTATTCAAGACGGATTTCAGTTGCATTTGCGGAAATGGAATTATCAATGATGTCAGCAATAGCCGTAGAAAGGTTGTAACCAAAACTTCTGTAAGAATTGATTGTTGATTTTGGGTTTGGTTTGGCTATTTCCGCTTTTGTAAATCCATTCATATCATTTCTTTGATTTTTTTAGCAATTTTTTCAGCCATTAAAGGCGGAACAGCATTACCTATTTGTTTGAAAGCGGCTGTACGGCTACCTTCAAAAAAATAATCATCGGGGAAAGACTGTATCCTTGCAGCTTCTCTTATTGATATAGAGCGATTTTGTTTTTTATCAGGATGAATATAATAATGACCATCCATTGCAATATGAGCAACTACGGTATGCGAAACTCCCTGTCCATTTACTACTTGAAAACGGTTGGTAAATGATTTTGTATTATTATGTTTAATTAACCGAGAAGGTAAGCTGGCATAATTTAAACGTTTCCCCTTATTCCATTCATCAACCGCAATACGGTAAATCTCTAAATCATTTTCGTTGTTAGGTCTTGCTATATGCTGGGTAACAAAATCTAATCTATTACGGATTTTAGCTTGTTTCAGATATTCGGTTGTTGGTTTCAGATATTCAACAGCGTTTAAAGTTCCTTCGCCATTTTGAAGGGGTTTCAAGTCTGAAAATAAGTCTTTAAGAATTTCAAAATTGTTTTCTTCCGATTCAAATTCAGGATAAGATAATCCCAATTCCTTCTTCCAGCCGATGATGATTACACGCTTTCTATCTTGTAAAACCCCAAAGTCTTTTGCATTAATATATTGCTTTTTGTTAGTTGGTAAACTTACTTCGTAACCTGCTTTCTTTACTGCATCAAGAATATTTTCTAGATGTTCTCCGTTTTTTGCCGACAAAATACCAGGCACGTTTTCAAAGACAAACATTTTGGGTTGGTATTTTTCCAAAAATTTCACATAGTGTAAGTACAAAGTATTTCTTGGGTCATTGCTCATATCCTTGCGGGCTCTTCCAGCAACAGAATACGCCTGACAAGGCGGACCACCAACGATTAAATCAATTTTGTTTTTACCTAATTCTATATCTATATCTTTGAAAATATTTGCTAATGTTTCTTTTGAAATTTCGGAATTAATTACCGAATTGATAATGTTTTTAGGAACTTGTTCCCAAAACTCTTCTTTGTTCTTTGTTTCAGATTTTAAATAATTATAATAGACTTCAGATTGCCCATTTTCCTTCAGCCAATGATACGCCGCTCTTGTCCTCAACGTATCGCAAGCATCTTTGTTCATTTCCACATGTGCAATCGGATTGAACCCAGCACGGATAAAGCCTTCGGATAGTCCCCCTGCACCAGCAAATAAATCTATGTAGTTTAGTTTATTCATAATGAAAAATCAAAACTTAGTTTGTTTATAACCTACAAAAATAAGTAAAATCATATTGTTTCATTCATAATTACTTATCATTTGTATATAATCTATTTTAAAAGTCTCAAAATCCGTATTACATTTTCGATATAAACTCCTTGACTTCTTACCTTTTCTTTCGTTTTTTTATATTTTATTACGCAAATCTACACAATAAATTCAAAATAAACAAATTATCTTTCATTTGCTTTTATTGCTTATTTTTGACATCTATTTGCGTTACTTATATAATCTTCAATTTTATATATCATTTCATAAAACGTTACACACCTTATTTGACTACCAATGATATAATAATCTATAATTTATTTTTACTTTTAGTAAAGCTATATTATTGTGCTTTAGATTTTAATCATCAACAATTGTAAACTGACGAAATACATCATAACCTACTGCTTTTTATTTAAATATATACCCTTTAATGTAACAAATGGATTAATTTTTATGTATTAATATAGTATAATTTGAAAAAAATATTTGGCAATCACAATTATTTATTTTAACTTTGAGTTAATATTTTAAAATAACAACTATGACATATTCAAAAAAAGAATCTAAATATTTAAAAGGTGGGGAATTTCTCATCAAAAATACGGAATTTCAGGACTTGTTTATTCCCGAAGATTGTAATGAAGAGCATTTAATGATTAAGGAGACTGTACGCACTTTTGTGGATCAGGAAGTAATGCCGCTAACAGATCGCATCGAGAAACTTGAAGAAGGTTTGATTCCTACTATCCTTGAAAAATTTGCAGAACTGGGCTTCTTAGGCACGCATATGCCAGAGTCTTTAGGTGGAAGTGATTTGGATTTTATTACCAACACGATTATCGGGGATGAAATTGGACCTTCCGGTTCATTTACCGTAACCTATAACGCTCAAACAGGCATCGGGATGTTGCCGATTTTGTACTATGGTACCGACGCACAAAAAGAAAAGTATCTGCCTAAACTCATAACTGGCGAACTTAAAGCGAGTTATTGCCTGACTGAACCTACAAGTGGTTCCGACGCACTTGCTTCCAAAACAACTGCCGAACTAAATGAATCCGGAACACATTACATTATGAATGGTCAAAAAATGTGGATTACAAATGCAGGGTTTGCGGATGTATTTACCGTTTTTGCTCAAGTTACAGGTAAACATCTCCCTGATGGAAAATCGGGATTTACCGGCTTTATCCTTGATAAGGGTATGCCCGGCTTTACACTTGGTGCCGAAGAAAAGAAATTGGGTATCAAAGGATCTTCTACCCGTCAGATTTATATGGAAAATGTACAAGTTCCAGTAGAAAACCTTTTAGGTGAAGTTGGAAAAGGTCATTTAATTGCCTTTAATGTTTTAAATATTGGCCGTTTTAAATTAGGTGCTTCTTGCCTTGGCGGAACTAAAAAACTCGTTGATACTTCCGTTAAATATGCTATTGAAAGAGAACAATTTCAACAGCCAATTGCCAATTTCGGCGCTATAAAATATAAACTGGCAGAACAAACAATCCGAAGTTTCATCACAGAAACAGCCGTATATAGAACTGCTCAACTCATTCAACATGCTGAACAGGAATATAAAGCAAGCGGAATGGAATTTGGCCAATCTAAACTCGAAGGCGCTAAAGAATACGCCCTTGAATGTTCTATCATAAAAGTTGTAGGCTCTGAAAACCTAGATTATGTCGTAGATGAAACGGTTCAAATCTTTGGTGGAATGGGTTATTCTGAAGAAGGTCATATCGCGCGATCTTACAGAGATGCTCGTATTAATAGAATCTTTGAAGGTACAAATGAAATCAACAGAATGGTTATCCTAAATACGATTTTGAGATTAGCGATGAAAGGTGATCTTGACCTCATGACTCCAGGTATGGCCGTCCAAAATGAACTTATAAACGGTGTCGTTCCGGAAAAAACGTATTCAGGACCTTATGCAACAGAACAGCAAACTGTCGACAACTTTAAAAAGGTTTTGATCATGATTTTGGGCACAGCTGCACAGGAAGCTATGAGTGGAAAATTAGACTTGAAAGATGAGCAGGAAATCTTGATAAATTTGTCTGACATCATCATGGATATTTTTAACGCTGAGAGTGCACTTTTAAGAGTAATGAAAGTTGCAGATCAATTTAAAGATAAGCCAATCGAACTTTATGATGCAATTTTGCGTACCTATATCCATGATACAGCTCCAAAGATCCTTAAAATTGGTACAGACGCTGTTGCTTCCTTTATAGCACCAGAAATGCAGGGCGCATTTATATCTGGATTGCGTAAGTTTACGAAATATCCATTACAAAATATCAAAGAAAACAGACGTAAGATTGCAGCTTACGCAATCGAACATAAAGGTTATCCTTTGGGGAATTAATCCAATTCATGAATAATTGAAATTGCCAATTTTTGGTGTAAAAAAAAAGCCGTGATGTAGCTAAGTCTATGTCATGGCTTTTTTAAAATTCAGACCGACTATACAACTTTACTACTGATGTGTTTAAAATTTAAAAAAGCCCACTGACTAACTAAAATCAATGGGCTTTATTTTATTTCACACAACAAAAAATCTATTCGTCTGCACTACTCTCTGAAGGATCAGATTCGATAGGCTTATATTTTTCCATGATTTTAAGCTCGATTTCCTTTGCAAGCTCAGGGTTGTCAGCCATAAATTGTTTGGCGGCTTCTCTACCTTGTGCGATTTTGGTATTTTCATAGCTAAACCACGAGCCACTCTTGCCGATTATATTGGTTTCTACACCTAAGTCCACTATCTCACCTGATTTAGAGATACCTTCGCCAAAAATGATGTCAAAAGTAGCAACACGGAATGGCGGTGCCAATTTGTTTTTCACTACCTTGACTTTGACCGGATTACCGACGGTATTACCATCTTTGTCCTTAATCGCAGTACCCGATTTACGGATATCCAAACGTATAGAAGCATAGAATTTGAGCGCATTTCCTCCGGTTGTCGTCTCAGGATTACCAAACATAACCCCGATTTTTTCACGAAGCTGGTTGATAAATATACAACAACAACCCGTACGACCTATCGTCGCAGTCAATTTACGTAAAGCCTGAGACATTAGTCGTGCTTGAAGCCCCATTTTTGAATCCCCCATTTCACCTTCGATCTCGCTTCTAGGAACCAAAGCAGCAACTGAGTCAATCACTATAATATCAATTGCTCCAGAACGAATTAGATTTTCAGCGATTTCTAGGGCTTGCTCACCGTTATCCGGTTGAGAAATCAACAACTCTTCAGTATTTACACCTAGATGCTCAGCATAAAATCTGTCAAATGCGTGTTCAGCATCGATAATTGCAGCAATTCCTCCATTTTTCTGACATTCAGCAATCGCGTGGATAGCCAATGTGGTTTTTCCTGAAGATTCAGGCCCAAATATTTCTACAATTCTTCCTTTTGGAAGTCCATTAATGCCTAATGCTATGTCTAATCCAAGCGATCCTGTAGATATCGTCTCTACATTGACAACCTGCTTATCACCCAGCTTCATGATAGTCCCTTTTCCATAGGTTTTATCCAGCTTATCCATTGTCATTGCGAGTGCCTTTAGTTTTTCCTCTTTCTCTTTTGACATGTTAATTTATTGATTTTAAATTATTTGAATGTGAAAGCAAAGATATAAAAATAATATATATATTTGACAATAATGAATAGAATTAATATTTTTCTTATATTTGATTTTTAATTTGAAATTTATTCAATCGCATCAATATGGACAATAAACCCTGGCTAAAAAATTACGCACCAGGCGTACCTGCTAAAATAGATTTTGCTCAATACGAAACCTTAGTTGAATTTTTAAAGGATTGCTTCCAAAAATTCCCGAATCATACCGCTTTTGAATGTATGGGTGTAAAACTAACCTATAAAGAGGTGGATCAGTATTCAGATAAATTTGGTGCCTACCTGCAATCACGCGGTTTAAAACCCGGCGATCGGATTGCGATTATGATGCCAAATTTACTACAGTTTCCTATCGCTGTATTTGGTGCATTGAAGGCCGGGCTCATTGTAGTTAATACCAATCCATTATATACTCCACGAGAAATGTTACATCAGTTTAAGGATAGTGGAGTTACTGCGATTGTTATCGTCGAAAATTTTGCGGCACATTTACAGACGATCATGAAAGACACAAAAATCAATACCATTATCCTCACTTCAATAGGTGAAATGCTCGGTGGATTAAAAGGGACTATGGTAAACTTTGTTGTGAAATATGTTAAACGTATAGTTCCAAAATACCAGCTTGAAAATACAATATCCTTTAAACATGCCTTGAATGAAGGCAAAAAATTTAAAATCAAACCAGCAGAAAACTGTGCCGATGATGTAATAATACATCAATATACAGGTGGAACAACCGGAATTTCTAAAGGTGCCATGCTTACCAATCGCAATCTTATAGCCAATATGATACAAATCCGTAGCTGGATGGTTCCTTACCTTAAAGAGGGAGCAGAAATCGTTCTTTGCCCGCTGCCCATGTACCATATTTTTGCCTTTACGGTAAATAACCTTGCCATGCTTAGCTTTGGTGCACATAATGTCTTAGTAACGAATGCACGCGACTTGGGTTCTATCGTTAAGGAATTTAATAAAAACAAGATTAGCCTGATGACTGGTGTAAATACCTTGTTTAATGGGTTAGTACATTATGAAGATTTTAAAAATTGTAACTTCTCTGCACTCAAAGTATGTGTCGGTGGTGGTATGGCTGTCCAAAAAGCAGTAGCAGACAAATGGAAAACAGTAACAGGATGCGACCTATCAGAAGGTTATGGCCTTACCGAATCTTCACCAGTACTTACAATTAATCCATTGGATGGAACAGGAAAACAGGGTAGTATTGGCTTGCCTGTACCATCAACTGATATCCGTATTGTAAATGAAAACGGGAATGTTTGCGGCTACAACGAAGAAGGAGAAATTCAAGCAAAAGGACCTCAAATCATGAAAGGATACTATAACCAACCTTTTGAAACTAGTTTGGCTATCAATGATGAAGGCTGGCTATGTACGGGTGATATCGGATATATTGACGAAGATGGATATGTATATATCGTGGACAGAAAGAAAGACATGATCTTAGTAAGTGGTTTTAACGTTTATCCAAATGAAGTTGAAAGCGTCGCTGTGATGCATCCAAAAGTATTAGAAGCTGCAGCCGTTGGTGTTCCTGATGATAAATCGACGGAAGCTGTCAAATTATTTGTTGTAAAAAAAGATAAAAGTCTTTCTAAAAACGAAGTAATCGAGTTTTGTAAAGCAAATCTTGCAGGATATAAAGTTCCCAGATATGTTGAATTTAGAGATGAATTGCCTAAAACGAACGTTGGAAAAATCCTTAGACGTGCTCTAAAAGAATAATATGACCGGCCAAAAAGGTAGCTTATTTCTTATACCGTGCCCCATTTCAGAAAGCAAAATATCCAGTATGGCCCATGAGACGCTTGAAATCTTGCACAAAACAACGCATTTTATCGTCGAGCGAGCTAAAACTGCACGGCATTTTATTAAAGCTGCAGGACATCCCATACATGTAAGTCAGCTCGTAATAGAAGAAATGACCGAAAATATCAAGGATCATGAAAACACACTGCAAAAATTGCTTACTGGCACTGACATAGGCGTTATTTCAGAAGCCGGTAATCCTTGTATTGCAGATCCGGGCGCATTACTCGTCACATGGGCACACCAGCACGACATCCGGATTGTGCCGTTGATAGGGCCATCTTCGATCTTACTCGCCCTAATAGCCAGTGGATTAAATGGTCAAAATTTTGCTTTTAATGGTTATCTCTCTAATAAAAAACCAGAATTAACCGCACATCTCAGACAACTTGAAATCAAAGTTGGTAAAGGCAGGCAAACACAAATTTGGATGGAAACTCCTTACAGAAATCAATTCATGATTGAAACCTGTCTGCAAACTTTCCAAGGAAATACCCGAATGTGTATCGCATGCGATATCAATGCTCCTACAGAAGAAATCCGAACTATGACCATATCAGCATGGAAAAAGGCGAAAACAGACCATTACCATAAGCGGTTGTGTATTTACCTAATTGGCTAATATTTAATCGTGTTATTTTAGACTTATTTAATAGGAAATCATGACAACATCCCATAAAATTAAATCACGATTAAAACCTTAAGCAAGTTATCAATTTTCTATTGAATCCAAGCTTTTACTAAAGCTACAGCTTGCATCATATCGTCGTGCATTATTCTATCTTCTTCAAGTACGGGCACTTTAGCTCTTAATGCCGCTAATAATGACTCCAATTCAGGACTTGATTTGGTAGGTCTTCTAAATTCGAATGCCTGGCCTGCAGTCAACAATTCTATCGCTGCCAGAGAGATCAGGTTTTCTAATACTTTTGCACATTTTGTTGCCGCATTTGCTGCCATACTCACGTGGTCTTCCTGACCCTTGCTCGAAACAATCGAATCTATTGATGCTGGTGTACAATATTGCTTATTTTGACTGACAATAGATGCCGCCGTATATTGTACAATCATAAATCCGGAATCTAATCCGGGATATTTTGTTAAATATGCTGGCAAACCACGGTCGCCATTGATAAGCTGATAAACGCGTCTTTCGGAAATATTACCTAATTCTGCTAAAGCAATCGCCATATAATCTAATATCAATGCCAAAGGCTGTGCATGAAAATTGCCGCCGCTAAGGATCATATCATCCGCATCAAAAACCATAGGATTGTCTGTTGCAGCATTGATTTCTGTCGTTACAACATCTTTAGCATGTTGGATTGCCGTCCATGAAGCTCCGTGAACTTGAGGAACACACCTAAATGAATACGGATCTTGAACACTTTGCTTTTTGATGTTTCTTAATTCGCTACCTTTAAGCAAATCATAAATTTGACCTGCTGTCAATTGTTGGCCTTTATGCGGGCGTATATCGTGCAATAAATGAATAAATGGCGATATATCACAAGCATAGGCTTCCATTGACAACGCACTGATTTTATTGATCAGATGAAATAATTTTTCGGCCTTTGTAACGATTTCCGTTGCGTAAGCCAGTGAAAACTGCGTTCCATTAAGCAGTGCCAAACCTTCTTTGGATTTTAAAGCAATCGGTTCTATATTTTCAGCCTCAAGGGCAATAGACGTTTCAACTTCCTGATTTTTATAATAAGCCTTACCTTTACCTAAGAGCAAAAGACTCAAATGTGCTAATGGCGCCAAATCACCGGATGCTCCTAATGAACCTTGCTGAAAAATAACCGGATAAATACCCGCATTATATAAGTCTATCAACTTTTGTAATAATTCCACTCGAATCCCTGAATACCCATGTGCCAGATTCACAATTTTTAGTAAATGGATAAGACGCGCCGTCTCCTGAGGTACTTTATCGCCCATACCACAAGCATGCGAACACACCAGATTTTCCTGGAGTTTACCTAGATTTTCGTCCGAAATTCGTACATTACATAGTGAACCAAAACCGGTGTTAATCCCATAAATTACCGCATCCGGATTAGCTAACTTTTGTTCCAGATAAGCCCTATTGGCCTGAACTTTAGCGATGACCTGATCGGTTAAAACGACCTGCTTATCCGCATGTAATGCTGACAGGATACTTTCTGGACTAATTGTGTCTTTATTTATATAAAATACAGGCATATGATCTTATTTTTTAAAGTAGAAAGGCAAAGTTATAATTTTTATGAAAATAATTATCTGAAGTCAACATATATATCATAGACATCGAAAGCTGATGAGGTAAACTATATTTTAGGTACTATAACTGCAACCAAAACCACAAGTAATTTTTCTGCCGTTAAACTAAAGTTAAAAAATAGAACTTAATTTGCTCAAAATAAAATCTAATACATTGAATTTCAATCACATTAAAATATTTTAAATATTTCCGTCCATAATGATTGAGTAACTTTATCGTCAAAGTGAATGTCTTTAGTATTGTAGCGATTTGCCAAAGCGTTAAAAAAAACAAAGTTAGATGAAAGCAAATCAAGCCCATTAAAATAGGTATAAAAATATATATTTTAATGGTTTAGATTAGTATAAATTAATAAATATCGTAATTTTGGCAAAATTTTTTAAAACATTAAATCTTTAAAAAATGAACATTAAAAGAAGTTTGTTAGCATTTGTTTTTGCGGTAAGCACGATTATGTCACTTTCTGCACAAAAAATAGCACTCGTAGATGTAAATGAAGTACTTTCGTCTATGCCGGAATATGAAAGTGCTCAAAAAGAATTGGACAGGATAGCAGCAGAATGGCGCCAGCAAATAGCTCAGGAATTTGATGTTGTGAAAAGTATGTACAATAAATTTCAGGCTGAGCAAGTATTATTAAGTGCTGAAGACAAGATTAAGCGTGAGGATGAAATCATCAAAAAGGAAGGCGATATTCGCGAAAAGCAAAAAATTAAATTTGGACCTGATGGTGAATTATTTAAAAAACGCCAAGAAATGGTCGCCCCTATTCAGGAAAAAGTTTTTGCAGCAATGGAAAATTATGCAGCAGAACGAGGTTTTGACATCATTTTTGACAAAGGTGGTGCCACAGGTTTATTGTTTTCCAATCCTGAATATGACAAAACAGGCGACATTAAAAAGAAATTGAATATTAAGTAATTTTTCATTAAATCAATCATTAATATATTTACACGGATATGAAGCGAAACATCATTTTGGCATTTTCTATATTGTTAATGAGTATAGGAGTACATGCTCAAAAGGTAGGATTTATGAATTCTCAGGAAATTTTAGATGCGATGCCAGAAGTTAAACAGGCTAACTCTGACCTAGAGGTCATGAAAAATATGTTTAAAAAGAAAGGGGAAGACATGGTTAGAGAACTTCAAATAAAATATCAGGATCTCCAACAAAAACAAGCAGGTGGCGAACTTGCACCAGTGGAAATAGATAAAAGAGCTCAGGCACTGAAAGATGAGGAATCAAAAATCATGGAATTTGATACCAACAGCCAAAGAACTTTAGCCGAAAAAGCTGAAGAATTGCTCAAACCTATCCACGAACGTGTTAATAAAGCAATAGACGAAGTTGCTAAAGAAAATGGATACTTATATATTTTTGATTCAGCAAATGGTCTAATACTTTATGCTGACCCATCTGCCGATGTTACAAAATCTATCCAGGCAAAACTTGGTTTAAAAAAGTAAACTATCTATAAATGAGTCCTCAGTCAAACCAGCAACCTATAGGTATTTTTGACAGTGGTATTGGTGGACTGACCGTAGCTAAGGCTTTAGAAAAATATTTGCCTCACGAGCGATTCATTTATTTTGGTGATACAGTACATTTACCGTATGGTGATAAATCCGCTGATGCCATCAGATACTACTGTATCAAAATAAGCAAATTTCTTATAGAGCAGAATTGCAAGTTGATAATTATTGCTTGTAATTCTGCCTCTTCTGCAGCTTATGACATGCTTCTTGATTTTTTTGACGGTAAAATTATGTTTGTCAATGTTGTAGATCCTTTAGTTCACAAAGTGATAGACAAAGGCTTCCACCATATCGGAGTCATTGCCACAAAGGCAACCATCAGTTCTTCCATTTATAGTAGAAAAATTAAATCAATCCGCCCTGAATCTAATGTAATTGAATTGGCTACCCCTTTGCTTGCGCCGATGATTGAAGAAGGGTTCTATAACGGTAACATTTCACGAAAAATCATCGAAAGTTACCTTAGCCATCCTTCTCTTTCAAAAATTGAAGTTTTGCTACTTGCATGCACGCATTATCCGCTAATCAGAAACGAGATTAATGAATACTTCGGTGGTAAGGTGACCATCTTGGACTCTATAGATGTGGTAAAAAAAGAGGTTAAACGATTGCTAGTAGAGACAAATATGGAATCTACACAAAAGTCTGGTGAAGACCAGTTTTTTGTTTCTGACTATACAGAATCCTTTGAAAAAGCGGCCAGAATCTTTTACGATGAAGATGTAAAACTGAAGGCCATCCAACTATGGGAAAAGGGATAGCCAACTTCTTCAAAAGTAATGAATAAACCAATAGCATACCATAAGTAAATACCGGCTTTCCCTCACAGAAAAACTTAATGGCGATTCATTTCGATTCTATCGTTTATATATAACAAAGCAGGTAAAAAATTTACCAACTAGCTATCGGAGTACGATTTCCAACAGTTTTATCTTCTAGCCCGACCAATATTTTTGCATCTAAAGGCAGATATAAATCCACTCTAGAGCCAAACTTGATAAATCCCATCTCATCACCTTGTTTAAATTGGTCATTTTCACGGGCATAGTTGACGATACGTCTGGCAAGCGCTCCAGCTACCTGACGTAAAAGCAATTTTTTATCTTCATACTGATAACAAACCGTTGTTCTTTCGTTTTCTGTGGATGCCTTTGGATTCCACGCAGCAAGGAATTTGCCAGGATGATATTTAGAGTATAAAATCTGTCCATCTGTAGGAAGCCAGTTGATATGTACATTGAGTGGCGACATGAATATTGACACCTGCATACATTCTGCCTTAAGAAATTCAGGTTCGAATACCTTCTCAATAACGACAACTTTACCATCACAAGGTGCTAAAACCTGACTATTGTCTTTACTTGTAACCCTTCGGTCGGGTTTTCTGAAAAATGAAATTAAAAAAACATACAATATCACACTTAGTAATAATACAACCGAAGCCAAAACAGGCAACCATGTACGTACTATAATATTGATAATCAACAGAGTAATAAATCCTACAATAAGTGTAGCGCGACCTTCTTTATGTATTGTCATCATTTAAGACTATAAATTTGTGCAAAAAAAGAGCAAAAGTAATATAAATGGTAAAATATAAATAAAACTATCGAATCTATCTAATATACCTCCATGTCCCGGAAGCAACGTTCCCGAATCTTTTACATTAAAAATTCGTTTTATGGAAGACTCTGCCAAATCGCCCCATGTGCCTAATGTCCAAGCTATTGCAGCTATCAATAACCAAAAAAAACCGGTACGCTGAAAATATTCGCTATTCAATCCATACAATTGTTCTGGATTTGAAAAAAGACTGTTGCCAAAAATAAACGCTAATGGCAGTGTTATTAGCCCAGCACCTATAAACCCTTCCCAGGATTTTTTGGGTGAAATCTTTTCAAAAAGTTTTCGCTTCCCGATTCGTGATCCTACGAGATAGGCAAATGAATCGCTCATCCAAATCATCAAAAACAAACCCAACCAGATTACTTCATTGTATATAGGATGATTAAATACAAAACTCATAAACAGGCCCAACGGTAATCCCAGATAAAACAAGGAAACCACGGCATACCATTTTTTATGATCGATAAAAGACTTGTAAAGATTAATAATACCGGCTAAAAATGCTAGACATGAAAGGATTAAAAGGGATAAATACGCATTACTATAGGGTTCAACCACCCAAATAAGGCCAAACGCCATGAATACATTGAGACAAATTGCAAGGTTTAACTTTTGACTTTCATTGGGCCAAACCATGCGAATATACTCATAGGTACCCACGATAAGTATCACAGCACCCAATATCATCGCGCCATATCGTCCCGAAAAAATCAGTCCAATCAGTACGGCGGCAAAGATAAGGCCGGTAATACTCCTTTGTTTTAAAACTGCGTTTTGACTCATAAATTCTATTTTACTAGAAAAATTCGGTTGTATGCGGGAATTACATACGGTTTTGAGCCGACAATCCCATAATTGCCGCAAATATAGCTTAATTTGTCGCAATGTTTTGTTGTTTTATAGTTGGTATATTAAAAATGAATTCGAAAGCGGATAAGATTGATCTTTATACAGCACTTTTATTGTACTAATGGAGTTATAATACTTATCCTTTTAACATACATAACGACAGCTTGGTAAAGAAAGCAGATTTGCTTTTCAAAATGAATTTAAAAAATACAAAAGTATAATCCTTATTCTTGATTACGTTTTTTTTCGAAATGAAGATTCTATATTATAATCTAGGTTGATCCAGTTTAATACATAGGAAATGTGATGCAAACACTTTTTTTTAAAATATCCATAAATCATTGTGTACTATCCAGACTAGTTTATTACCGAGCTGGAGCAGACACCTGAACTGGATATGCACAAACTTTTTATCGCATGAAGATTGCTCTTTGTCCACCCAAAACTTCTTCCACTGCATTCTTTTTACTTACGATAAAACAAAAGTGTATTTTTCATAAGAAGCATATCCATACATAGATTTAATTAAAAAGGAATTGTATATTTGAGTAAAAAATAAACAATGATGAAACCATCTCGATTACTAAGCTTTATCGGAATAATCATTTCAGCCTCTATGCAAGCTCAATTACCGATAATAAACGGCTGGACGCAATTTAGACCGAGTGCAGATTCGCGTATCATTTTTGTAAGTGATTCGGATGGAAATGACGCATCAGCTACTTATTATACAGCCTATGATCCTGCCATTGGTGACAATCCTTTTGAACCATCAGGAGTTGTCTTACCATTTAAAACAATCCATGCAGCCAAAGCGCATGTAAGAACAGGCAATGCCGATTGGATTTTATTGAAAAAAGGAGATACTTTCTTTAGCCAGTTTTTTGGCTTGGTTAATTGGTCTGGTAAAAATGCAGCTGAAACTATCGTAATCGGTGCTTATGGTTCGGGAGTTGATAGACCCCGCATCCTTACTGGAGCTGCAAATTTAATTTCATTTACCGGTAAGGCTGCTTATGTTAGCATTGTCGGAATATATGCAGAACCACATACACGTTCAGGATATGATGAACCTGTAGGAGTGGAAATATTAAATGCTCCTTTTCGTGGATTTTTAATTGAAGATTGTTATTTGAATCAATACTTTTTACAAATTGTGGTGCAAGATTACAGTGGTCTCAATACTTATTCGCATGCTGGCATAGCGATTAGAAGAAGCATTTTAACAAATGGATATAAAATTGGTGGTGGTGGTGGTGGTTTATATTTCCACGGTATCGATAGCATTTTGGTAGAAGAAAACTTAATTGATCATAATGGGTGGAGCACTACGATTGCAAGTGCTAACGCTAATGGATTTAGCCACAACACGTATTTTCATCCTTCTTGTGGACATTTAATCTTTCGCAATAATATCGTTTCACGTGCTTCTGCAGTTGGAATTGGTGCACGTTGTGGTGGATTAATTTCCAATAATTTGGTATTAGCCAATCCACGCGGTATCTTTTTAGGAAGTTTTGATCCAGGACAAATCAATTATCCGACTGAATTTGCAACCGGAGAAATTTCAAATAATGTCGTCCTCGATGCACGTGTAGAACCTACCTACAATCCGGGCAATGGAATCACCATCGAACGCGTAAAAAACACACTTGTTCATCGCAATATTGTCGCGCATTTTACGAATACAAGTAATTACAATATTGGTATTGGCATCAATCATGCTGAAAATATCTCCTTGAAAAAAAACATTGTATATAATTGGGGCAATAATTTGCATACAGGTCCTGCATATGCAATAGCATTGAATATTGGTAGTGCGCATACAAACCCAATACAAATCGATTCAAATGATTTTCAAATGAAAAATACGCAAGGACATTGCGCTGCCATAACAGGTGATTTGGGCAATCTCCATTGGAGCAATAACCGTTATTTTAATGTAATACAACCACAAAATTGGTTTGGAAATGGAAATTTCACTTCATGGCTTTCAGCTACCAAAGAAACTAATGGCCAAGCAGCAGAAGTTCATTATTCGGACCCTGACAGGAATATCACTACTTATCTTTCTACCCTCGGCATCTCGGGAGATATCGAAGATTTTATTTCAGAAAGAAAACAAATGCATCGAAAAAATTGGCTAACGCAATTTACAGCCCAAACCGTCAATGATTACATACGATCAGGTTTTGACATGGATGACTTTCATGATCCCGTCACTACAAAAAATGAAGTGGAATTTACATACTCGTTTTTTCCAAATCCTATTGTCAATGGTATGCTCACTATACAAGGTATGGGTCCAACATTGTATTCTCTTTATCAATTAGATGGTCAAATCATACAACAAGGATTTTTGAAAGAAAATATTGAAACCATTCGCATACAAACTTCAAAACCCGGTATTTACATTTTAAAAATTGGGCATAAAGCCGTTAAAATCCTCGTTGAGTAATCATCCGAAATGAATAATACAACATAATTTCGATTTTAGTTTTGTTATGGTTTGTGACTTAAAGCCAAGAAATTTCTAATGAAATTATTCGGATTTAATAACAGCTTCCTTTCAGATAAAAGCCATCAAACTTTATCCTAATATTGATATTATGAATAATCGTTACCGTCACATGAAAACGAAATAAATTAGGCTAAACTGTTAAAATTAGGTGCTGAATTTTGTATTTTTTGCGATTTTACTTGTATATGTTCTGGAAAAAGTTGATATTTGCAACATGGTTTAAGCCGATTAATTTTAAGAAAAAGCCTTTAAATTTTAATTATGATTTTTATTATAACTTGTATAATTCTATATGCATTATTAGAGTGGTTATTCCCAAACGACCCACCTTTATGGTAGTGTAAGATTATAGGCGAAAAGGAAGATTTAATCAAACAAATCAATACGCTCAAAGAATCGCTTTCGGCGAAGCAGCAGGAAGTAGAACGTGAAAAAACCAAAACCAAAGAGGAAATCAAACGATTGCAAGCAGAGAAAGACAATGAGGTGAGGCTTTTTAAAGCAAAAGAGCTGTTTGATGGATTGGTTAAAAATGATAAGGATTTGCCAGATGTTCCTGGCAAGAATTTTGTTTTGGAAAGCATCCGCGAGAAAATATTTTCTCAATACCAAGTTCAGTCTGATGGCACATTGCTGAATCATGATGGTACGACACCTATTCATCCTGATCCTGACCGGCCGGTGGTGGTGAAAAACCTATCAGAAATATATCCGTGGTACAAATCGTTAGCAGGTCTAACGAAAGTAAACAATGCAGGGGAAGGAGATGAAGGTGTTGGCGTAGATCGAAGACCACCAAGTGGGATAGGGGCTTCGGAAAAGTTATTTTTGGAACAGCTTAGCTAGAAGGAAGTTGACAGTGTACTAATATTTAATGAAACTTTTGCATGATTTGGGGCAGGTAGAGATATCTGCCCTTTTTTGTATTAATGATGAAGTGAAAATGAACGGATTGTGTTATTTTTGCGTTATAAAATGAAAACAGGATATGACTGGCAGGGAAATATTTGAGAGAAGAACAAAAAGAGATTACTCGTTGTCTGAGGATGATAGGTATGCTCAAAGTTTGCGTAATATTTTATTTAGAGCCAATTTTGATAAAGACTTTTTGTTTGAATTAGTTAAAAAAGCTGAAGAAGCTAATAAAAAAATAGCAATAAAAAACTATCCAAAAGGTATCTTGTCAAATGAAATAACGTATGACATGCTTATATTGGTTTAAGTTTTTTAATCATACTAATCATTTCTTTATATAATTCAGGCATTAATTTTTCAAATACATCATTTCCTGCAAAGTTGTTTTCAATAGCGTGTGCGATAAATTCTCTTTCAGGGTTGCCATCTATAGCCCAATATTCGGGTTTATGACCAACCTCTAATGATGGTTTTAAAGCACCTAAAGTATCATGAGTCGCTCCAATTTTTTCTACTTCATCGTATTTTCCTTTTGCTGATGCTGAATAGCCTAACTCCCACAATTTTTCATTTATTTCTTCAAAATCAATAGACTTACGATATTTATCCATTAAGTCTTGCACTTCTTTTGATTTGAATATGTCTCTTTGTTCGTCAATAGCGTGACCATATTCGTGATAAACAACTGCTTCCGCATACCATTTACTGTTTCTTCTTCTATCGTCAAACGGAATGTGTACTGTATTTGTATTAGGATTGAAAAAAGCTCCTTTTCCTGTTGGCGTATTATCTAATTTTATATCATTATTTAGTAAAGTGAAAATATCCTTATTCACAGTAACTCCCAAAGTCTTTTCATAATTACCCAACTCTTTAGGAACAAAATTACTCTCCTTATCCGGCTTCGAAGCATTCTTAGCCATCACCTCCTTATCGCTATCCGTAAATCTTGTAGGGATGAACACGTGTCGACATCCCCAGTGATTTCTGAAGATAAAATAATTGGTTATGTCGAGTCCGGCGACTGCGCCTTTATAGCCTTTGACGATGTTGACGATTTTTGGCAACAAATCCATCGGGTATTTCCCATTGATGGCCATTTCGGCAAATGGACCAGTCTCCCTTATCATATGAATGCATACTTCTTGTGATGTCTTTATCAAACTACCTACGATACGAAAAGCATCGAGTTTGTATTCGTCAGCGATTCTTTGGTTAATCATACCGTCGTATCGCATGATTGCTTCGGATGTTATTGTCCGCGCATATTTAGCTAATGGATTACCGGCTAAGACCTTGTCAAATTCTGCCTGAGCATCTTTGTATGATATTCCGGTAGTAACGTGACGAAAAGCTATTAGTCCAATATGTTACACGTTGTGAATTGCTGATGTTCTTTAAAAAGTTGATATTTGCAACATGGGATAATGAAAGTTGGATGTGTAAGCAGAAGTTGTGAATTGCTGATGTTCTTTAAAAAGTTGATATTTGCAACATGCGTTCTTCTCCTTGAATGTAATGTTTATATGTTGTGAATTGCTGATGTTCTTTAAAAAGTTGATATTTGCAACATGGGGTTGACTTTATATAATGCCCACCTGATAGTTGTGAATTGCTGATGTTCTTTAAAAAGTTGATATTTGCAACATGGTGATAAGTATAACAAGTGCGACCAAACCGTTGTGAATTGCTGATGTTCTTTAAAAAGTTGATATTTGCAACATGTTTACATCTGAAGACTTTATAATGAACGCGTTGTGAATTGCTGATGTTCTTTAAAAAGTTGATATTTGCAACATGGTGACCAAAACCTACAAGACCTGGACGCACGTTGTGAATTGCTGATGTTCTTTAAAAAGTTGATATTTGCAACATGAAACGGCTGCTACTGTACATGGAGAATCTTGTTGTGAATTGCTGATGTTCTTTAAAAAGTTGATATTTGCAACATGAAGTACCAGCATTCGATAGGGACGACCGACGTTGTGAATTGCTGATGTTCTTTAAAAAGTTGATATTTGCAACATGTTCCAAGCGTTGCGAGATGAGACAGCATTTGTTGTGAATTGCTGATGTTCTTTAAAAAGTTGATATTTGCAACATGAAGAAGCTTCATCGGATATCTTAGCGCCAAGTTGTGAATTGCTGATGTTCTTTAAAAAGTTGATATTTGCAACATGGTACTGGAAGATTATTCGTTCGTAAGTCGAGTTGTGAATTGCTGATGTTCTTTAAAAAGTTGATATTTGCAACATGTAGGGTGTTGGATGCTTGACCAAAGCTTACGTTGTGAATTGCTGATGTTCTTTAAAAAGTTGATATTTGCAACATGCTAAAAAAAGTCCATTTATTAGGGCTTGGCGTTGTGAATTGCTGATGTTCTTTAAAAAGTTGATATTTGCAACATGCGTAAAACATCTGTCATCGCCTCCGTCCCAGTTGTGAATTGCTGATGTTCTTTAAAAAGTTGATATTTGCAACATGGTGTAATTTAGATACACATGATGAATTATGTTGTGAATTGCTGATGTTCTTTAAAAAGTTGATATTTGCAACATGAGGATAGAATTTTACAAGGTCGAATTGTTCGTTGTGAATTGCTGATGTTCTTTAAAAAGTTGATATTTGCAACATGTTTAGGCTATATAATCCTATTTGGCACATGTTGTGAATTGCTGATGTTCTTTAAAAAGTTGATATTTGCAACATGAAGTAACAGTAATTAACACAGAAAAAGAATGTTGTGAATTGCTGATGTTCTTTAAAAAGTTGATATTTGCAACATGTTTGAGATTGAATACATACAAGGTGAAGGCGTTGTGAATTGCTGATGTTCTTTAAAAAGTTGATATTTGCAACATGCCACTACTCACTATAAGTCGGTCGGAAATAGTTGTGAATTGCTGATGTTCTTTAAAAAGTTGATATTTGCAACATGCGTTAGCTGCAACTGCTACTTTCCGTTTCGTTGTGAATTGCTGATGTTCTTTAAAAAGTTGATATTTGCAACATGGAATATGATAGCATGGTAATGTGGCCTACGTTGTGAATTGCTGATGTTCTTTAAAAAGTTGATATTTGCAACATGATAGATCAGCCATTGCAATGTATGCAGCTCGTTGTGAATTGCTGATGTTCTTTAAAAAGTTGATATTTGCAACATGGTACTACCATTCATATTGCTCATTATCAACGCTTTACAACACGATGTAGGATTGTGTGTTTTGATGTTGCAATATTATAAAGACCGGGTTTTCCGGTCTTTTTTTGTTTCTAAACGCCTTCATTTTTAGGCCATACCTTATAAAAGGTAATGCCTAAACCATTAATACTTCTCAAAAAAATTTAAGCATACTATTTTATCTAAGTAAAATCGAAGCGGTTATTTCACTATCATGCTATCTCAACTATAAGCTAGAATAATTCCAATTGTTTAGGATGATTGGACGGAATGGTTTTCTTTTTGCCGTAGAAAAATTCCATACGATCAAATTGTGCATCTGTTATTTCTAATACGATGACTTTTCCATATTCTGGCAATTGTTTTTTTACACGCGATACGTGTACTTTTGCATTTTCGCGACTGCTACAGTGTCGGGCATACATACTAAATTGCATCATATTAAAACCATCGTCTAAAAGAAATTTTCTAAATTGGGCATATGCTTTTCGATGTTTTTTGGTTTCGGTAGGCAGGTCAAAATTGACAAGAATCCACATGACTTGATATTTACTGATTCGGGTTAACATAATATTTCGGGATATAAGATTTTTCGGGTTTCACCGGTATAGCATCCTACCAAGCTGGCTGTAGTGCGTTGTGCACCTACCATGAGCGGACTGGATTTTTTCTTTATAAGCGTATCCAGTACCGGAACATTTAGTAAATACGCTTTGTCTTCTTTTGTCAATGCTTCATCAAAATCTTGACGATTTTTTAAGTAGTCCATGATGTACTTATCCACGATCGGACGGTAAGGCTCCATGATATCATCAGCGAGACAATATGGGTTGTACTTATTTTGATGATGAATCCCCAATACTGGTAAGCATCCACTTCCTACAAGATTTCTAGCGATGACTGCGCGCAGGATTGCATATCCATAGTTAAAAAGCGCATTGGGTCCTCCATCATATCGACCTCTCGTCACTTCGTATTCCTTTAAAAGCATATCCCAATAAATCGCCGCTGCCTGACCTTCATAATTGTCAGGGTCACCACTGGAAACCCGTGGGATCATCTTATCCAATTTTATAGGCTTATATCCAAGATATCGCAATACACTCGCCTGATTTTGGATTTTTGCGACGATGGTTTGCTTCCAAAGTTGTTTTTTTAAAGGCTCGGTTGCTTCTATTTGATACCTTACTTTTTCATTGTACGTATGGTTTGCAAAGAGTGGCAAGCTCAGCGTCAGCGGTAGATGATTGGCACCGCACCACATGATGACAGCATTGTTTTCCTGTAGTGCGATAACGACGGAATGGGTAAAGGTAATCTGAGGATGATCTGCTACGATGATACCGATATCCTCGATGGGTATCGTGGTGACATTATTATCCTCAGGCTTACGAATGCACAGTTGTTTTTGTTTGACCGACAAATAAGCCGGATTACCAAAGTAAATAGTTTTCTTAATCATATCGGCAGATTTCTGATAGTTTACCTATCAAAGACTTTGCCAAATTTATGATTTAATTATAACTATAATTTATATATTCAATTGTACTCAAATTACCAAATCCATGATATATTTTATTACTCACCTATATTTCATAGCAAGAGGTGATGAATTACATCAAAAATCTTTTATACCAAAAGTTCTTTAGACTGATGATTTCAATAAGATACTACCCTACTATTATAAGCTATAAAGTAGTCAAATATAATAATCAAACCCTACTGTTTTATCTACCTCTAATCATGCTATATTATCATAAATACATGTATGTTAAAACCTCAATACCAATTGAAATGAAATTCCTTATTCTGCTTTGGAAATATTGCCCAATCTATCCACTATGATTTTGATGCAAACATCTTTAACCATTATTCTTTCTATTGATTTTTCCATTTTATTTAAAGACGAAAACTCTGACTTATTCACAATGGAAGTTGCAACATCATTTCTTACAAAAAAACATTGAAAACCAGAAAAACTAACCGTTTTATATATTCTGTTCTTTTGCTCTGGCGTCAAATTTGAAAAATCAATTTTAGCATTGCTTGTTAGCTCTTCTTGTGTTGGAACATAAACTAAATCATTAGGCGATAGATGAAATAATAATACATCTTGTTTTTCATTTTTATCGGGGACAGAACTCAAACCTTGCTTTTGTCGTTCGATTACTTCATTCAAAGGAATTGTTTCAAAACTTCTTTTGCCATTTTCATTTTGAAAAACAGCAAAAAACAAGTTGGTTCCTTTTGCGGCTTCTACATATTTATCTTTTTTATTGCCCGTTTGGCCTATAGGAAATTTACTTCCGATTTCAAAAATCCGTGCTTTATAAATGGGTTGGTGCGGCTTACCGTCGTTATAAAGTGCAATATTTTTATTTAAATCTTCTAAGCCTTCAGGTGAGAACGCTAATTCCGGTTTATTATCTTTTGCTTTTAAATAATTTTTAAGGATTTTTTGAATACCCGTATCCGTGATTGACTCAATGGTTTTTAAATCAAAACTTGTATCTATACTTTTACGAGTAGCTGTTAAAATTTTTCCTTTCGGTACTTTTATTCTTGGCAACTCGATTTTACCCGAAACAGTATCTTTGTGCATTGGTTTGCGTATCGCCCAATTTATACCCTCTTGTTTTTTGGATACTTTTTTGCCGTTTTCAATTTTTTCGTAATGGTTAGTTGCTTTGTTGATGACACGCAAATTTTGTTTAAAGCTAACAACCATTTTTTCTAATTCATTTTTCGCCTCAGCGGTAAAGTTATCCCAAGGCTTTTTGAATGTGGTAAATTTGTCACGTTGATTCCCGTTGTTGTCTTTCCATTTTTCTTTGTTGCGTAATTTGTTTTGCAAATCGTATCTAGAATTATCTGATTTTGCAGATTGATTGTTTAATAAATTCACATGGTCGCGGGTGGCACAAGCAATTACTAAAGCGTCCATTGCGTGGTGGCGGTGGTCAATGCGTTTCTTTTGAAAACCTTTTGAAAGTTCTAATGGAACAGTCGGAATTATTTTTCCGTTAGTGTTTTTGGAAGTAAAATCCTGCGAATTGGTTAACGCATTCATTCGCTCAAAACGTGGTAAAATCAGCGCATTCCATACATCGTTTAGACCCCAATCTTGTTTTAATTGGGTAGTTATTTTTCCATTGCTCGGAATAATGTTTTTTGAATTTACTCCATCATCATTTGTATCTTCCCGTACAATATTTGAAAGTACCGACATAATAAACTTACTGATATAGCGTGTATCGTTCATTTGTCGATTAATCATTGTTTCGGGAATATCCTCTAACAATAAGTTTTAGCGTTTTTTATTATTTTTACTATAATGCTCTTTAACGAAATCCATGTAAGCTTCTTCGGTAAGTACTTTTACTTGTTTACCAAAGTTCGTTTCAATAATTTCTCCACTATGATTTTTAATAAACGCTAAGGCTAATTGATTGTCTTTGCGTTGATTTACGGCAGCCTCGCAAATCACCTTATTATGAAAACTATCGTCAAAAAATCGACTCTGTGGTATTATATGCTCTATTTCATAAGCCGATGTAAAAAGTTTGCTGAGTGGTATGATTTCACCGGTATATGGTGAGCGATATTTTTGTTCTAACCACAATTTGTATCGTGTTAACTCTGATTTTGTTGGTTGTGCCAATTTACTAATTTTTGCAATATCTTCAGGCACTTCGATATTAGAATTTAAAACACCGTTTTCAAATATTTTTAATGCTTCTTGTTGAATTGGTGAAAAAGGGCGAACATCCTCAACGGCTAATTTTCCGTCAGAATTTTCTTTTAATTCCATTATCAAAGCCTTAATGCGCAGGTTGGTATTTTCGTTTTCGGTAATTCTGTTTGTATCAGATTTTCGTTGCTCTGCTGTTTGTTTCATTTCTCTGCCGAGTTCAATATGAATTTCGTCAAAGAATTTTTCAGTTCCTTTGCCATAAAAATGCCAAATGTCTTTTACTACCCGTAATGTTTCTGTTATCACCTGCTCTACAATCGGGTTGCGCAATGAATGTTGTTTAAACGATGCTAAATATTTTTCTAAGTCTTGCACGGTTTTCCAATGTTGTATATCGCTTGCTTCAGAATGTTTGTCATAAACCACATAACTGGCTAGCCACAATGGCATACCTTGAAAATCCAAATTATCATTAAATTCAATTGCTTTTTCACGCACGCGTGTTCTTATGTTTTCATCAAATTCACCAGTGATTATTTTTGAGATTCGCGCTTGGGTATTGCTATCAATATTGTCAAAACTCCAATATTTTCCGATGCGAAGTAGCGGCAATAATTTTTTAATTGCTTTTTCGGAGTAAGCGCCATATTCACTTTTAAAAGGTGGGAACTTTTTAAAATGCTCTACAAACGAAGTTTCTTCTAATTTGTGCTTATTAGCAAAAGACTTTAAGGCTTTTTCATACTCGTTTTTATCCGTTACGGAATAAATGATGTGCCATAATTGTTGTTCAATTTCTGCGGTTAAAAAATCGGCAGGAACATTGGCAACTTTTTCAAGTCGCGTTGCAATTTGTGTTTTGGTCTCGTTGCACGGATATTTTTTGTCTTCCACAAAATTCCAACGATATTTTTCTACCTCTGCGTTTAGTTCTTTTGATTTTAATTTCGGTTGCTTTTGCTCAATCAAATACTTAATCAAAGGCTTTTGCTCAATTTCTTTTCGGTTATTTAAAAACTCAAACAACTTTTCAAAATCTTCTACACTATTAATAAAATCAGCGGTTACATTGATATCGTCATCTTTTTTGTGAATGCTTAAATTTTTAATCCATTGCCATATTCTAAATTCTTGGTACAAAGGATTTGATTTTGGAATGACTTTTAGGTATTCCGTTATTTCAACTTCGTTTCCGTTATCATCTTTTGTTTTGTATTTTCTAAACTCCAAGGTACAATTTCCAATGGATGATTTTTGACTGCGTAACGGACGTTGATAGAAAATAATATCGTCTAGAAATAAATGCACGAAGTCTCTTTTACTGAGTTGTAGTTGATGTGCTTCATTACTTCTATACAATTCACGAACACATGCATTATACAGATCTTCGGTAAACAATTCGGGTTGGAGTTCGATTTGTTTTTTGAGAATTTGTCTTAATTCATCTTTATAAAATTTACGCTCGATGGTGCGAACTAATTTTCCATTAATTTTTTGTTTGGGGTTTTGAATTAAATTATCATAGATGTATGCCCCTACAGTTTTATGACTATTATCAATATCATGTTCAGTTTTCTTCTTTAATAATGTCCAATCATCTTCGCTAGGAGCGCGAAAGCTGCGTTTTTCGACACCTTCTTTATCTTTTTTGACAGTTCCATCTTCGTTTAAATCGGTGGTCACAATAAAGTCACGAACTTTACCTTTCCAATCATATAGAGGTATTTTGCTAGAACGACGATAAACCCATCCATTTTCCAAAACCAAAGAATACCAAACTTCATCTTTTTTACGTTTTTGTTCATCTTCAATTACATCTACAATTTTCAATGAATAAAATTTCACTTCTTTGTTGGGGTTATCTTCTTCCTCTTCGCCGCGCAATTGATAATATCCGCGTTTTTGATTAAAGTTTAAAATCAGCCAGGCCAATTCTTCTTTTGCAATTTTGTGCGTAAGTGCTTTTTTACGCAGATAGTAAATCGTCCAGTCGTAAGGAATTTTTAATCCGTTAAATGCTGCTGCCATTTCCGCAAAAGTATTTTGAAACAAAAATTCAAATTGTTCATTTTGATTTTTCTTCCATACCAATTTTGGTTCTTTGTCTTGCAAAAACTTTCCTAAACGTTTTTCAAAATCAATTTCAGCAGCGTAATGTCCAGGTAAAAATCCAAGTACATTTAATACGCGATGCAATCGATCTCTGCGCAAAAGATATCGTTCACGCAATCTTCTAACACCTCTGTAACCTGTTCTTTCAGCGGTTTGAGAAACGGAATTTCCTTTTCCAAAATCTCCTAAAATATCTTGGCTCATAGGAATAATGCGACTTCCCAAACCAAGTATTTTGCCTGTTTTGTTTTCAAAATCTTGTTCTATCAAACCCCAACCAATAGAGTTTGTCCCTAAATCCAATCCTAAAATTTTTTTGTTCATAAAAATAATTTTTATAATTTATTTCAAATAATCAATTCTTTCATTTATCTTTGCCCCAGAACATTAGCAATTCACAATAAGGATTATTCCGTTGTGAAAACATACAAGGCGGCGCAAGTCGCTTTTTTTATTTTCATTATATGCTAACTTCCTTGCCCCAAAGTTAATATCATTTATTAATAATCAATGTAAAATCAATCAAATCTTTGGGAAAATTCAACTTTCAATCATTTTACATTATCTTTACATCATTAAAAATGTGTATTTATTATGCCAGTAATTAAGTCTGTTCTCGGCAAAAGTCCGGTTTTAGGTGAAGATTGTTATATTACAGAAAATGCCACTATCGTGGGCGACGTTCTCATGGGCAAGGAATGTAGTGTTTGGTTTAATGCCGTGATCCGTGGTGATGTCAATTTCATCCACATGGGTGACCGCGTTAATGTACAGGATGGTGCTGTCATCCATTGTACCTATCAAAAATTTCCAACACGAATCGGCAATAATGTATCGATCGGCCACAATGCCATCGTTCATGGCTGTACTGTGCACGATAATGTCCTGATCGGGATGGGTGCTATCGTCATGGACGGTTGTGTCATCGAATCTAATACCATTATCGCTGCAGGCGCCATCGTCACACAACACACCCATGTAACCCCCAACAGCATCTATGCCGGCATACCCGCTAAAAAGATAAAAGATATCAGCCCCGAACTTACTGCCGGAGAGATTGAAAGAATCGCACGTAATTATGTGATGTATTCGGGCTGGTTTAAGTAGGTAATAATAAATAGAAGTAGTAAATCATTGATGCTATATGAGCTAAAATGCGAAGAGCCCACGTAACTTGCATACTAGGGCTCTTTCGACTAAGGTCTCAAAATAAGAAAACTACATCTTACAGGTGAATAACCTTTATATTATAAGGCTGATTACAGCCATTGTCTCAACTAATAACCCAAAGCAAATACTTCACATTTCTATTCTCAGGTTGGCTTTGGATGGTGCAAAGATAATGTCAATATCTTAATTCACAAACATTATTAACTTCAAAAAGAAAAAAAAGTTGAAAAACATTGAAAAAAAAATTATAAATGAAAAATCAATGTGTATTTTCTATTCATTTCAAAGAATTACATATTTAATTTTTTATCTATAATGGGTTTTATCAACTTTTTTTACTGTAATTAGGCGATTCTTTTGTAATCGTAATATTATGCGGATGGCTTTCCAAAATTCCAGATCCGGTGATTCTGACCATTCGGGCTTGTTGAAGTTTTTTGATGTTTTCGGCACCACAATATCCCATACTCGCTCTCAAGCCACCGGTATATTGAATCATGACCTCTGAAACAGAACCTTTAAAAGGAACGCGTCCTTCTATTCCCTCAGGCACTAATTTTTTAACATCGTCCTCTATATCCTGAAAATATCGGTCTTTACTACCCAGCTCCATGGCACCTAATGAACCCATACCACGATAAACTTTAAATTTACGACCTTCGAAAAGGATGGTTTCTCCCGGTGCTTCTTCTGTTCCGGCAAAAAGCGAACCAGCCATAATAGAACTGGCCCCCGCAGCGATGGCTTTGGATATATCGCCAGTATATCTGACACCTCCATCACCGATAATCGGAATACCCGTTCCAGCCAGACCACGTGCTGCATTTCTAATGGCATACAATTGAGGTACACCTACTCCGGCAACAATTCGTGTCGTACAAATACTACCCGGACCTACTCCTACTTTTACTGCATTTACACCTGCATCAGCAAGGGCTTTAGCACCTTCAGCTGTTGCAACGTTTCCACCTACAATCTGTAAATTTTTGTGTCTTGCGCGTACATCTGCAACAGCGTCTAGTACTCCCCGCGAATGACCATGCGCAGTATCGATACAGATAACATCTACTCCTACAGACACGAGTGCATCAACACGATCGAACAAATCCCAGCTTACCCCGACAGCAGCTCCTACAAGCAGTCGACCATGATTATCTTTAGCAGAATGTGGAAAATTTTCTATCTTCATGATATCTTTATAGGTAATGAGCCCTACTAAGATATTATGTTCATCTACCACTGGTAGTTTTTCGATTTTATAACGTTGTAAGATGTCCTTAGCCTGTGCGAGGGTAGTGCCTTTAGGTGCGGTAATCAATCTTTCTTTAGTCATGACATCGGTGACATTCTTATCGATAGCCACTTCAAATCTTAGATCTCTATTGGTAAGAATTCCTACCAATTTTCCTTGATTGTCGACTACAGGAATTCCTCCAATTTTATTTACTGACATCAGATGTAAAGCGTCCTTAACCTTTGCATCCTGAGTTAGGATTACCGGATCTAAGATCATACCGCTTTCGGATCGTTTAACAGATCTCACCTGATTTGCCTGTGCTTCGATGGTCATATTTTTATGGATAATACCTATACCACCACCGCGGGCCATCGCAATAGCCAGTTTGGCCTCTGTAATAGTATCCATTGCAGCAGATACTATCGGCACATTCAATCGAATATCTGTCGTAAGTTGTGTTGAAATATCCACCTCCCGTGGCAAAACTTCTGAATAAGCAGGAACCAGAAGTACATCATCGAAGGTCAAAGCCTCCTCTATTATTAGATTATTATGATTTTCCATGTGCAAAGGTACAATTAATTCAATATTCTTAAATAATCAAAGCTCAATATTTTAAATTTTACTTCAATTTTTAACATCGCTTTATAAAATATTCGTTAATTGCAACCCAAATTATAAAAATAAAATCCATGCTTTCTATCCATACAGATGATTACTATATGCAGCAAGCAATCAATGAAGCGATAAAAGGTGCTGAAGCCGGTGAAATACCAGTGGGAGTCATCATCGTCTGCCAAAATCAAATTATTGCCAGAGCGCACAACCAAACCGAGACCTTGCTGGATGTGTCTGCTCATGCCGAAATGATTGCCATTACATCGGCAGCTTCCTACTTAGGTAGTAAATACCTCGTGGATTGCACCATGTATGTTACACTTGAACCCTGTGTGATGTGTGCTGGTGCGCTCTATTGGTCTCAAATAACCAAAGTCGTTTACGGGGCCAGCGATGAGAAAAGAGGTTTTATGCGTTATGGCAAAGCATTACTCCACCCAACCACTAAAGTGGAATATGGTATTAAGCATGAAGTCTGCGCTAAACTGATGATCGATTTTTTTGAAAAAAGGCGAAAAAAATGATATAATATTTATACATGTTGCACCGGAATATTTGGACATAAAGTTTAATTTTTGTCTATTATATAAATTATGTGCTATAAAATTTCATTTATAAAATTAACAACTTATAATCCCGACATGAATTGATGAGCTACTTATGCTTTTTAAAAGAAACAAAGATAATTTTTACCGTGATTTTTACCTTAAACATTAAAATGTGCTTCCATCTTGGAATATTTTTAGTAAAAAAGTCAGAAAAAGCTTAAAAAATCATCCTTTTGTTTAGTCAAACCAGAACTGACAGAACAAATTAGACTGCCTTACTAATACTTAATAATTTTCAAAATAAAATATTGCAATTTCACATATTTTAGAATTTACTTCCACAATCGAAGATATTCTACTTGCACATACTTAATTATATTTTGAATTACAACCAACAAACCAATTTCGAAGTATTAGAAAATTTTTTTTAAAAACATTGTAAATAAAAGAGTATCAATTGTTTTATTATAACGCATAGTTTACTTACCTTTGCGGCAAATTTTAAAATAGATAATTACTATCTGATGATAAACCGGATACTTTTACTCGTTATACTGTCTTTATCTTTTGTTTTAAGAGGAGTTGCTCACGATGATCATGCGACCTCTCATGAGGAAGGTCATGCAAAATTTGATCCGGGTGCAACGGCTATTCACCACATCAGTGATGCGAATGTATATAGCATTTTAGATGCGGTCAGGATTCCATTGCCGATGATTTTAAAATCAGACAAAGGTTGGGACATCTTTAGTTCGGGTAAGTTTGAACCAGGTCATCATGAAGATGGCGCTAAAGCTTACAATGGTTATGTAATGCACCACGGCAGCGTATATAGAGTTGTTGAAGTCGGTTTTCCAATGGAAGGATTGGTACCGGTAGAAGGATTTACACACCAGGAAGTGCCCGTAAACGGAAAGAATAGAGATGTATATTTTGTAAAATACCAAGGTAAAGAATATAGATTAGATGCCAGAACAACATTGGATGGAGGTATTCTTGGAGGTGGATTTACTTCCTTTATGGATTTTTCGATGACGAAAAACGTAGTATCGATGATTCTGGTATCTCTCTTTTTATTTTTATCATTCAGAAAGGCTTCAAAAAGCTATCAGACGCGACCTGAAAATGCACCACGCGGTGTACAAGGTTTATTGGAACCTTTAATCTTATTTATTAGAGACGAAGTTGCTATTCCTTTTATAGGTGCTAATTATAGAAAATATTTGCCATTATTATTGAGTATTTTCTTTTTCATATTAGGTCTTAATCTATGGGGACAGATTCCAATTTTAGGAAGTGTTAACGTAACGGGTAGCTTAACAGTAACGATGGTACTGGCAGTAATCGTGTTTATCATTACAAATATCAATGGAAACAAGCATTACTGGCAACATATATTTTGGATGCCAGGAGTACCAGTTCCAATCAGGTTATTATTAGCCGTGGTTGAAGGTATGGCATTGTTTATCAAACCTTTGACGTTGATGCTGCGTTTAGCGGGTAACATTTCAGCGGGTCACATTGCTATTTTAAGCTTTGTTGGTTTGATATTCATCTTTGGACAATCAGGTGAGAGCCTTTCGGGAAGCCTTGTCGGAACTGCGATATCAATTCCATTGACCATATTTATGATGGTACTTGAATTGATTGTGGCATTCGTTCAGGCGTTTGTATTTACCATATTGACTGCATCTTATATCGGTGCAGCCATAGAAGAGCCGCATCATGATGCAGCACATTAATTAAATAGGAACAATTTATAAAGACGTAAATAATTTTTTAATCATAATATTTATAAAACCATGACAGGAACATTAGCAGCATTAGGTGCCGGATTGGCAGTAATAGGAGCTGGAATTGGTATCGGTTACATAGGTGGTAAGGCTATGGAAGCTATCGCAAGACAACCAGAAGCAGCTGGGGATATCAGATCTAACATGATCATCATGGCAGCATTCGTAGAGGGTGCGGCTTTGATTGCGATTCTTCTTTCTATCCTTATGGCGTAATTTAGCCGGAGGCAAAGCGAAAAGTGAGATTGCAGAGCGGTTGGCCGAGCAATCTACTTTTATCCATTTTAATATTGATTAGATAAAAAATATAGCAGTATAAATTAATAACATATGTTTAGTTTAATTACTTTCACTCCATTTCAGCCAACACCAGGATTAGCTATCTGGTCATTACTTATCTTCTTATTATTTTGGTATTTAATATCAAAGTTTGCGTTCAAGCCTATCACTGAGGCATTGGAAAAAAGAGAAGAGGATATCCAGACAGCAATGGATACCGCTAAAAAGACAAAAGAAGAAATGGCCAATCTAAAGGCTGAAAACGAAAAACTTTTGGCTGAAGCTCGTGAAGAAAGATCTAAAATCATTCAGGAAGCTAAAGATATTAAAAATCAGATGATAACTGAAGCTAAAGATAAGGCAAAAGAAGAAGCGAATAAAATCGTTAAAAATGCTATGGCTGAAATTGAAAATCAAAAAAGAGCCGCTTTTGCAGAAGTTAAAAATGAAATGGGCGCTATGGCTTTGAGTATTGCTGAAAAAGTGATTAGAAAAGAATTACAAGGCGACTCTAATCAGGAAGCTTATGTAAATTCTTTAGTTAAAGATATTCATTTAAATTAAGCGTAAATCACGCCGTTTAAAAACATAAAATATGTCTATAATCAGAATTTCAGCGCGATACGCAAAGGCCTTGATTGATCTGGCTACAGAGCGAAATGAATTGTCTGTCGTTAAAAGCGATATCGATACTTTCTTAATTGCTACTCAAAACAGAGATTTACAGCTCTTCTTAAAGTCGCCAATCATTCATGCTAATACAAAATTGTCTGTTATGCAGGCGATATTTGGCGAAAAACTGTGTCAAACGACAATGGCTTTTTTTGATATTATTATCCGTAAAGGTCGTGAAATGTTCCTAACGGATATTTCCAAAGAGTTTGTAGCGCAATATAACGACATGAATCATATTGCTTCTGTAAAAATCACCACGGCAACTCCTATATCTGAAGCAACATTGAGTCAGATTAAAGCCAAAATAGCTGATACTAATACTCCAGTGGACAAATTGGATGTAGAAACAGCCGTAAATCCGGACATATTAGGTGGTTTTATTATAGAAATTGGCGACAAATTGTATGATGCAAGTATTCAGCGTACACTTGATCAACTAAAAAAAGAATTAACACAAAATCAGTTAGCATAATCATTTTAATAAAAATTTCTAAATAATAATACTATGGTTGGTATAAAACCAGATGAAATATCCGCAATACTTAAGCAAAAGTTATCCGGATTTAAAACAGAAGCAGAGCTTGAAGAAGTAGGTACTGTACTTCAAGTAGGTGATGGTATTGCACGTGTTTATGGCTTGTCCAAAGCACAAGCTGGTGAGTTGGTAGAGTTTGACAATGGTGTACAAGCTATCGCACTGAATCTTGAAGAAGATAACGTTGGGGTCGTATTATTAGGACCAAGTGATGGTATCAAAGAAGGTTCAACTGTAAGACGTACTAAACGTATTGCATCTATTCAGGTAGGTGAAGGTATGGTGGGTCGTGTAGTAAACGGATTAGGTATGCCTATCGATGGAAAAGGACCTATCACCGGTACAACCTATGAAATGCCTATCGAAAGAAAAGCACCCGGAGTAATCTATCGTCAACCAGTAACTGAACCACTTCAAACCGGTATCAAGGCAATCGACTCGATGATTCCAATCGGTAGAGGTCAAAGAGAGTTGATTATCGGTGACAGACAGACCGGTAAAACTGCTATTGCCATAGATACGATCATCAACCAGAAAGAATTTTATGACAGGGGCGAACCTGTATATTGTATATATGTGGCTTCAGGACAAAAAGCGTCTACAGTTGCTCAAGTGATGAAAGCCCTAGAAGATGGTGGCGCTATGGCTTATACGACAATCGTATCCGCATCAGCAGCTGACCCTGCTCCACTTCAGTTCTACGCACCATTTGCAGGAGCTGCTATCGGTGAATTTTTCAGAGATACCGGAAGACCAGCATTGATTATCTATGATGATTTATCTAAGCAAGCTGTAGCTTATCGTGAGGTTTCTTTGTTATTGAGAAGACCACCGGGACGTGAAGCTTATCCTGGAGACGTGTTCTATTTGCACTCTAGATTATTAGAAAGAGCAGCAAAAGTCATCAACAATGATGAAATCGCTAAAAACATGAACGACCTTCCTGAATCACTTAAAAAGTCAGGATTGGTTAAAGGTGGGGGTTCTTTGACGGCTTTGCCGATCATTGAAACTCAAGCCGGAGACGTTTCAGCATATATCCCTACAAACGTAATTTCCATCACGGACGGACAAATATTCCTTGAGTCTAACTTGTTTAACTCAGGTATCAGACCGGCTATCAACGTGGGTATTTCAGTATCAAGGGTTGGAGGTAACGCTCAAATCAAATCCATGAAAAAAGTGGCTGGTACACTTAAACTTGACCAGGCACAGTTCCGCGAATTGGAAGCTTTCGCTAAATTTGGTTCTGATCTTGACGCTGCTACACAAGCAATCCTTGAAAAAGGTAAACGTAACGTAGAAATCCTTAAGCAGCCTCAATACTCTCCAATCACTGTAGAAAAGCAGGTGGCTATCATTTATTTGGGTACACAAGGTCTAATGAGTAGTGTTCCGGTAAATAAAGTTGGTGAATTTGAAGAAACGTTCCTTTTAACCATGGAGCGTCAACATAGTGATGTACTTGAGCTTATAAGAAAAGGTAACTTAACTGACGAAGTACTAAGCACACTTAAAAAAGTAGGTGCTGAAGTAGCCGCTCAATTTAAGTAATTTAGAATCATTATTATTTTCTTTGTTAATTAGAAAACATGTCAGGAAAATTAAAAGAAGTAAGGGAACGTATTAAATCGGTGCAGTCCACACAGCAGATAACTAAAGCCATGAAAATGGTATCTGCTTCTAAATTGCATAAAGCTCAAACAGCTATTATCGAAATGCGCCCTTATGCCAACAGATTGGATAAGATGATGAAAAACATTGTTTCTAATCTAGATGGAGATTTCAATTCGCCTTTTGTAGTCGTACGTAAGCCACAAAAAGTAGCAATCGTAGTTATCACGTCTAGCAGAGGGCTTTGTGGTGCGTTTAATACCAATATCATCAAAGTTGCCACAGCTTTGGCTGAAAACACTTACAGCGAGCAACTTGCAACTGGTGATCTTTCTTTTATCTTTATAGGTAAAAAGGGTTATGATATCATTAAAAAGCGTTTTCCTCAATGTAATATGAATACAGAATTCTTAGATCTGTTTTCTAACTTGAGCTATGACCGTATATCTGCTGTTTCCCAGATGATTATGGACAATTTTAAAGCTGACGGTTTTGATAAAGTAGAAGTTTGTTACAGCAAATTTAAAAATGCTGCTGTTCAAGAACCGGTTGCTGTTCAGTATCTTCCTGTACTCAGAGATACGCCTAGCAATCTACCTGAAACAAAGAAAACTAAAGCAGACTATATCTTTGAACCAAATAAAGCGCAATTGCTTAACGAATTAATTCCAAGCATTTTACATACAACTTTCCAAAAGTTTGTTTTAGACACACATGCTTCTGAACATGGTGCGCGAATGACTGCAATGGATAATGCAACGACAAATGCCGAAGAATTGATGAAGGAATTGAGAATTAATTATAATAAAGCTCGTCAGGAAGCCATCACGAAAGAACTTTCTGAAATCGTAGGTGGTGCTGCAGCATTAAATGGATAATCACTCAAAGTTAAACTGGATTCATTTGAGATAAAAAAAAGCCCGTCAAATTAAACCTGACGGGCTTTTTTATTATTACTTATGTTCTTTAATATAACTAAATGAAACTTTACAAAAGATGGAAAATTAAAATACTACAAAAGATATCCTCTATCCAGAGGTTTTATATCAATTAAAGCCCAAATTAGATACACAAATACAATGAAATTCAATTTATTCTTTAGTAACCATAACATAAGCAAATGATTCCACATTCAAATTATTTATATTTGGATACGGTTTTACATCGACAAGTTGATATCTAAATTGCTCAATTAGCGTATCCTGAACAAACATCGGTTTCAGATTCGTATCGAGATTAAAATTGTAAACTCCTTGTTTTGTAACTAATTTGAACGAAACAGTTGCCGTACCTTCCCAGATACAATCGACACCTACTGGACATCTGCTATCATCAATCTTTTCTACTGTCAGAGACAAATCATTTGTATTATTCAAAGCCGGTATCGACACTTTCAATTCTGTCAGTTCGCCAATTTTTAGCGTATCATTTAAGGCTTGTTTTTGACAAGCTGAACAAACAACTGCGAGACAAAGCATTATGGTTTTAAGTATTAATGACATTACTGTAAATTTAAAGGTTCTATATTTATTTTATAACATATTGAATAAACAATTCGCTGCGAATTTTATTAGAAAATTTAGAATTTAACATTTTCATTAATAAAGCGTTATTTATAGAATAAGCGCACTTAGTAAAATATAATTTAACTAAATTAGCAGATTATTGAATGTATTGAATAATAAAATGAATCCACAACTTAATTATAAGATTTATGGTCAGGGTAAACCCGTCGTTATCTTACACGGACTATTTGGCACTTTAGACAATTGGCATAATTTCGCAAAAAAACTTCAGGAAAAAGGCTATATGGCTATACTCGTAGATCAACGTGATCACGGCCGGTCTGAGCATACAAATGACTTTAACTATCCAATTCTGGCGCAGGATTTGCAACTTTTTTTAGAAGAAAATTGGATTTACGAAGGTATTATTATTGGGCACAGCATGGGTGGCAAAACCTGTTTGGAATATATCTCCGATTACAATCCGACCGATTTTAAATTTGTAATCATTGATATTGGTATTAAACAATATGAAGAAGGCCATATGGATATATTTAATGCACTTATGTCCGTGCAATTAGATACGATAACATCAAGAAATGAAGTTGAAGACATTCTGATGAATGCAATTAAAGACAATGGAGTCGTTCAGTTTTTAATGAAAAACCTGACAAGAACATTAGAAGGAGGTTTTAAATGGAAGATTAATCTGCCATTATTATATAAAAATTATGACAATATCCTAAAAGCAATCAAATTTAAAGAACCGTCAAATGTCGAAACGCTCTTTATTCGGGGAGAACATTCCGGATATATCCAAGATGAAGACTGGCCGGAAATACAAAAAAACTTACCCAATAGTCAATTGAAAACCATCTATGGTGCGGGACATTGGGTGCATGCAGATAGGCCAGTTGAACTTTTTGATACAATAATTGATTTTATTAAGTAGTTTTATAATAATTCCTTTTAAGCGATTATTTTTAATCCATCATAACTCATATATAATAGCATGTTTAAAAAATATAAAGTAGTCATCCTGAGCGTTGCTATGATTTCAGGAATTGCTGCAGTCAATATAAATAATGACAAACTATTCGAAATCACTAAAAACTTAGAAATATTTGTCAGTGTCTATAAAGAGCTTAACACCAATTTTGCCGATGAACTGGATCCAGGAACACTTATGCGAACAGCCATCGATGCTATGACAACCTCACTGGACCCTTATACCAATTTCTATTCAGAATCCCAGGCAGAAAGTTATTGGATAAATGATGACGAAAGATATCAAGGTATTGGTGCGAAAATTGATATGATCAACAATCAGCTCACTATAATCGAACCTTACGAAAAAGGACCCGCAAATAAAGCAGGCATTAAAGCCGGCGATATCATTACTTCCATAGACGGAAATAATGTACAAGGTAAAAATCTTGACGAAGTGAATGTAATGCTAAGAGGAATACCGGGTACTGATGTTCAGATAGGAGTACGAAGCGTTGGAGAAAACAAAGAAGAAGTTAAAAAAATCACACGTGGCGAAATTAACATACCGAATGTACCCTATTCAGGTTTTGTAGAGGAAAATGTAGGTTATATATCACTCACAACTTTTACGCAGATGGCTGGATCCAATATTCAAAAGGCCTTAAAGGATCTGAAAGAGGAGAATCCAAATCTGTCTGGAATTATATTAGATTTGAGACAAAATGGAGGTGGATTACTTCACGAAGCGGTCAACATTTGTAATATATTCATACCTAGGAACGAAATCGTGGTTACTACTAAATCAAAAATAAAGGAACGAGATCAGACATTTAAAACCACAGATAATCCTGTTGACTTAGAACTACCTTTGGCAGTTCTTATTGATGGCCGTTCTGCTTCAGCATCAGAAATTGTATCAGGAGTGATGCAGGATCTGGATCGTGGAGTATTAATTGGTCAGCGCTCTTTTGGAAAGGGCCTCGTACAAAACACCAAGAATCTACCCTATAATTCGCGTCTGAAACTGACAACTTCTAAATATTATATTCCGAGTGGTCGTTGTATTCAGGGTGTAGAATACGAAAACGGTGAACCAAAAAATATACCGGACAGCCAACGCTCTAAGTTTAAAACAATGAATAACAGAACCGTACTTGATGGCGGTGGAGTGACACCCGATATCATCACAGAAGTAAAAGAGTTGCTACCTATTACACAAGCTTTATTAGATCAGTATGTTATTTTTGACTATGTCAATCAATGGGTTAAAAACAAAGCAAGCATTGGCGAAATCGATCAGTTTAAATTCACCCAGTTTGATGATTTTGTAAATTTTGCAAAAAAGAAAAATTTCACATTTACAACAGAAGGAGAAAAAGCCCTTACGAATGCTAAAAAGGCATTTGAAAAAATTAATGATCACGCGTATGCTGAAGAAATTCAGAAACTAGAGCATAAAATTATTCAATCTAAAGGATCCGAATTCATTCGTGCTAAAGATCAGATTGTTTATGAAATAGAAAAGGAAATCGTTACCCGATATTATTTGCAAAAAGGAAAAATTCAGTTCGCATTGCGAGACGATAATAATATCAAAGAGGCCGTTGCAATACTAAAAGATTCTAAAAAATATAATAAGATACTCAACGCAAAGTAATCACTATGTCTGTGATATTAAATATTGAGACTTCTACGGACGTTTGTTCGGTAGGTATTGCAATTGATGGTCAAACGATACGCTTACAGGAATCGCATAGCCCAAACAGCCATACTGAAAAATTAACCCTGTTGATTCAAGCATGTGCAGATGAAGCGCATTTAGCTTTAAAGGATCTGGATGCTATCGCTGTAAGTGATGGTCCTGGCTCATATACTTCCTTACGAATCGGAGCAAGTACAGCAAAAGGTATGGCTTATGCTTTAAATAAACCGCTAATTTCAATAGATAGTCTGAGTATCCTGGCCTATGGTATTCCTGAACACCTTTTGAAAGATGATACTGTAATAATCGCTATGATTGATGCCAGACGCAATGAAGTGTATGCTTCGGTCTATGACCATCAATATCAGATTATTCAAAGTGCTACCCCATTAATATTGGATGAAAATCCATTTAAAGCATATACAGAAGGTAAAAACAAAGTATATCTATGTGGTAATGGTGCAAAAAAATACTATGATCAATATAAAGAAACATTCCCCATACTGCAACATGAAAATACATCTGCACGTTATATGGAAAGAATTACATTAAATCTATTTGAAAATAACCAGTATTCCAGTGTTAGTTACTTTACACCGAATTATATAAAGTCACCAAACATAACAAAATCTAATAAAAATTTATTTTAATTTATTGAACTTTATTGTTAGAAATTTAGTTTATTATATATAGTTAAAATTATCATATAAAAGTTTGTTGAAATTTATTTTCGTTCTTGGTATGGTTTGGCAAGGTTATTGGATTATCCTATCCGAATTCCGTGAACTAACAAATTTATTCGTATGAGAAATAAAAAGAACGAGACCGTTACGTTAAAGAAAGGTGGGAAGGAAGTACAGCTCGATTACGCCGACCTTAGAAAGGCTGTATTAGTGCTTAGAGCCGTTAACCACAAACTCCGCCAAAGGATAATCGATCTTCTTGAGGATGGTGAGACCATGACTGTTACTGACATTTACATCAAATTAAGATTAGAGCAATCAGTAGCTTCACAGCATTTAGCAATCCTTAGAAGAGCTGGTGTTGTTGCAACCGAAAGACAAGGTAAATTTATCTATTATTCATTAGATAAGGATAGATTAGGCCAGATTTCAACATTGGTTGAAGATTTAACCAGTAAATAACTTACTTGCACTGACAAGGGTTTATTTAATGAATAACAACAGTTTATGATTAAATAAATTTACCTTTTATCATCATTTTGAGTATTTTGTACTAAAATTCGTTAATTTGACTTTACAAATTAGATTTTTTTTAATATTTACTTTGTCATATTAAAATAACTACTCATATTTGTGCTCAGGTCTTAATCAGAAAATAAGGAACACAAAATGAGAGGTACAAAAGTCACTTTTGATGCCGACAAATTGAATTATGCGTCGGAGTTAATGCGAGCGTTAGCGCACCCACTAAGATTGAAAATTTTGGAGTTTATTGATGCAAATCATTCCATCAATGTAAACAAAATTTACAGTAATCTTGACATAGAACAGAGTATAACATCTCAGCATTTAAAAATATTGAGATTATCTGGAGTCGTAAATATCGAAGTAACAGGAAAGTTTCACATCTATACCATTAATTATGATGTGATACAAAAAGCGAGTTTTGCAGTGAATAGATTTGTAGGCAAAGCTTAAAACCTAAACTTTAAAAAAGAAATATTAAAAGTAGTCGCATCCAAACTTTGAATGTGACTGCTTTTCTATTCTTTTATATTTTTCGCTTCTTTCCAGTAAGTTAATTCCTTTTTCTTAAGGATATACTCATTTTTGGCTATTAGCCATCCATATTTACCATCTAAAAAACCTAATTTTAGAAAGTAGGTACGGAAAAACCTAAATTCCGGACCAAGTAGTCGTTTGATTAATGGTGCATTTTTATTAGCACATATCCATTCCTTTGCTCTCAATCGGGCATAATAATCGTATTTTAATCGCATTTGATTTTCATCAACAAAACTATAATGGTGAATCAAACCATTTAGTCGCTTAAGCCTAACTGGCATAGTGGATTCTAAAGTTTCATGAACACCTTTATTGTCCCATCGCATGATTTGTTTTTCAAAAAGTCGGATAGTCCAATCCGGTGTCCATCCCGAATGTTGTACAGCATAATCTTTAAAATAAGTCAAACGATTCATCTCGTAGGCTGTACCTGTCTCTGGTTGCAACGCCAAGATATTTTGTATTAAAATATCGTCCATGATTTCATCTGAATCCGGACAAAGAATCCAGTTATTCAGTGTTTGATCTATGCCAAAATTTTTATTGGCTGAGTAACCTTCCCATTCTTTTTCAAAAATCCTTACACCAGCTGCTAATGCAATAGATTTTGTTTTGTCCGATGACCTATTATCTAAAACGATGACGATGTCATTCGTGATTTGTTGTAGAGACTGAATGCATTTGCCGATGGTTCTTTCATCATTCTTTGCCAAAACGACGGCACTATAAATCTTACTATTCATAAATTTTTTATATAATTTTACCCGAAGCGATAAAATGGGGACTGTGTAAATCCGGTTTGTTATACGTTAATGGTTGCCCATTTTCTGCTTGTACCACCAAACCTCCCGCTTCTTCGACAAGGATTTGTCCTGCTGCCGTATCCCATTCCATTATTCTGGCCATTTTAGGATAGTAATCCGCTTCACCATTTGCAATACTTACAAATTTCAAAGCAGCTCCACGTTCAAATATGATTGGATTATCCAATTGATCGATGTGCATTTGTGTACGTGCATCGCGATGATGACGGCTTGCTAATACTTTTAATCCAGGATTTTTAAGGTTTATACGATTTACAGTAAGTTTAAGATGTTTGCCGCTTGTTTGATAATGAAAGGCACCCATTCCCTTAGAAGCAAAAAACATTTGGCGGTTGACAGGCAAATAAATAAAACCAGCGACTAACGTTTCTTTAAATGCCAGCCCTAAATTGATCGTAAATTCGTCTGTTTTATTAATAAAACCTTTCGTGCCGTCCAATGGATCCAAAATCCATACAAAATCCCAAGTTTTCCTAATGTCATAATGAGGAATTTCTCCTTCTTCGGATAGGATCGGAATCTCTTCAAACAATGCTTTTAAACCACCTGAAATTATGTTATTGGAAAGTATGTCCGCTTCCGTGACAGGACTTTTGTCGGATTTATTATCAATTTTAAAATCAGAACTGCCGTAGATATTTCTAATCGCCTCTCCAGCTTGATCGAGTAAATCAAAAATATCCGCGGCAGCTTTGTATAATTGTTTTGACGTACTTAGTCTCAAATTAAAATTGATGTTATTGAATACTAAAGGAAACCTTTTTGGTCGCTATATTACCGGCTTTGTCCTTTGCTATAATTTCAAGATAACCGTCTCCATCAGGAGTATTAGCTGAAATAGGGAGATTAAAGTTTTCAAAAGTAAAAGATGTTTTCGAATTAAAATTTGTTATCTTAACTCCTCCAGCACTAATTTCAGCAAGCTCTGTATCATCAGTGACAGTACCTGTCACAGGATATGTTTTTCCTTTTTCAAGTATGCTGCCTTCAGCAGGTGAAGTAATGGTAATAACAGGTGCTGTTGTATCTTTGTCGTCTTTTGAACAAGCAAAAACTGTAAACACAGCTAATAATACTACTAAAAATGACCAATTTCTCATGTTTATATAATTAGAATTAAAAAAATATTAATAAGCTAACGTTAAATTATAGGTTATTGTTGTATTAAACGCTGCTATAGAATTCAATTGCATTGCGGTGATTTTTTCTTGGTGATTATTTAATAATGTGTTGAATTCTTTGTATTTGATTGGGCAAAAAGCAAAACAAATTGTCTGCATCAGGTATATCTATTTCGTCAATCACTTCAATTAATTTAGAAATGCGTAAAGCGCCTTTTTCTAATTTAAAAATCCTATACGAATTTATAGATTTTAGGAATCGAAACAAATCCTTACCTGAGTAATTTTGATTTTCTCGTTCCATTACACATTCCACTATAATAGCAGGTGCATTATCCTGCTTTAAGAAATTTGTTGCACCTTTTAGAACTTCCATTTCAAAACCCTCAACATCCAATTTCATCATTGCAAAGGTCAACTTACTTTCCGGTAAGTCATCAAATTTTTTTACTAGAATTTCAATAAAGTTTTCATTTTGATGCGTTTTAAACAAAGAAGCTCCTCCCCTATTATTTTTAATCGTATCCGGAAATAAAAGCGCATTGCCATTTTCAGAACCTAAAGCAAAATCATATACATTTACATTCTTCACACCATTATCTTTCACATTCGTGTTTAAAATCTGAACGGTATCCGGATTGGCTTCAAATGCGAATACTTGTCCATTGCTATTTTTTTGGGCAGCAAACAATGTTATAAAGCCAATATTTGCACCGATGTCTAAGAAATGATCATTTTCTTTTAAATATGCATCAATTACATGGATTGTCCCTTTTTCGTAAGTACCCAAATAATAAAGTCTATGTTCAATTCCTTTTGTATCATTTACAGGATCTAGCCATAATGAAAAGCCATATATATTTTTGGAAAACACCTTAGAAGCAGGTTTCTTTATAAGTAAATACGAAAGATATCGCACTGCCTTAGCTGTTCCAATTAAATTTGTATCTGATATTTTATTGAGAAATTTTTGAATTTTTACTTCGTTCATTTTGCTATGTTATGGATTAAATATTAGTGTCAAAAATTTGTTTAACACTATATCTTAGTACATTAAGAAACATAAATTGCCCTTGTAAATTGTAAAAATTGAAATAAATTAGAAGTGAAAAACATAATTACTAAAGGCAAAGTTAAGAATCTATCCGGAAAAATATTAAATAATCAGAAAAATCCCCCTAACCATAAACATAAATGACCCCTTATTTTTAGTGGTTAAGCCAATCCGATCTATGTAATATATGATAAAAGCACTTAATTTAAATGTAAACTAGTATCATTAAAAGTTGAATAAGATATAATGGTTTTATTAATTTGACAGTTATTATTTATTTGCGTCCTACAACTTGATTATTGGATATTTACAATCAAAAGTTGGATTTTCAGACCAACCAAGAATCATACCGCCACCACCTGCACCACATAATTTCAGATAAAAATCATCCGTTTTAAGGCCATGTGACCATAATTCTAGAAAATCGGCAGGAATCATCTCTTTAAAATACTCAAATTGTAACAAACTTACTTTTTTAATAATGGTTTTTAATTCCTTTAGCTGATTGCCCAATATGCTATCAATCAACATGGCATTTAATGATTCCAATGTTTTGACTTGAGATTTGAAGCCCACTAAATTTTCATATTTCTGCTTATAAATCTGAACATAATGCGACGTGCTACGCGGTATACCTGTATCTATTAAAAAAAAATCATTCAGATGTAAAATCTCTTCAGAAATCAATTTAATCCCTTCTCTGGTAAATAATACAGGTTGATTTACATAGGATACAATTGGGTCCATACCCGAACTGGTACCATGAAAAGCACATTCTGCTTTACTTAATATTAATTTTAGTTGGTTAAAATCCGAATAATCTTCATACCCATAACATTCATATAAAGCTGCTATCAAAGCACCACTACTACCCAATCCATAACCAACTGGAATATCAGCTTTATAGTATAACCCAGATTCAATATCTACCAACATTTGTTTGAGATCGAAATATGTATCTAAATTATTTTCAATAAGATAATAATATAAATCACGTAATTCGAGTTGTACTTTCTCCTGATTAAGTATAAATTTTCCACTATATTTTCTAAAAGGAATGGCCAGCGCAAATCCATCCGTCATTACGGTATATTCACCAGCTAAAAGGATTTTAGAATAGAAAGATTTATTATTTTTTATCAAAGATATTTCGGATTTTATAGGTAAAACAAGAGTAATTACTTACTTTTGCATCATCAATTATTAGAAATCAGGATACAAATTTAAAATAATATTATGACAACATCAACAGAATCAACAAGACTTTATTGGATTTATACAATATTATCTGTTATCGGAATCATTTTATTTTTAATGTTTAAGCCAGAATGGTTTTGGGTGATGCTTCCTTCATTCTGTACATATTTTGTAAAAGCAATGAGATGGATGTGATTCTTTTATAGAATCTGTCAAAATCTATTTATATCGTGCTTGTATAGTACTCATTTAAAGCAAATCTGAGGTGCGTCCTTAGCATGGCGATATTATACAAGCATTATCCAATCAAATATTCCAACAGTAAATACTAACATCTAAGCGGACTATGTGGTTCCATTTGGGGTTTTGTAGTAAGAATGCTTCGCTATTCAATTTAATTTAAACCTGTAGGTAGCCCGCAATTTCCCAACCTTGATATAAGGTTTGCAGTCCAAAAGCGTTGCACTTAACAATCAAATAATTACCAACCGGCTAATTTTCACATTGTAGTTGATTTGTAAAAAACAAATGGGTATTTCAATATATAACTTTACATTTCAATCATTTAAATTTTGATGAGTTTTATTCGGACTATATAAAACCCAACCATTTTTAATCCAATAATTTAAAAATTTTAACTTTTAAATTGTGTAATGTTGTGGATTAAAAAGTTAAGATTAAGATTATGAAATCTTATATGATGTTAAAAAATATCTTTTTACGGACATTGAAGTATAAATGAATCCATTTTCTTAAACAATTTACCCTACAATAACCTTTATAAACATTTAGTCAAAATAGTTAAATCAAAATGAGGAAATTTTCAAAAGCTTTAATTTGCATTTCTATACTATCAATATTTAGTTGTAAAAAAGATAGGGAAACAAATGATTCCTCTATAAATAATAAATCAGGAATTGTCGAGCAGAAAGCTATGAATGTGGAGGGGATTGTCGCTAAAATCGAAACGATCACAGGAAATATTAGTACGACCGGAACCCTGATCCCGGATGAAGAAGTAGAGATTAAAAGCGAGGTTTCTGGACGTATAACACAAATACTCTTTAAAGAAGGCCAGTATATAACAAAAGGTCAACTTATGGTCAAACTAAATGATGATGACCTTCAGGCCGAAATGCAAAGATTAAAAATTGAAATCAAATTGGCCGAAGATAAGGAAAGTAGACAGAAGCAACTTTTGGCAGCATCCGCAGTGAGTAAGGATGATTATGAAGTAATCCTTACTAATCTTCAACTTTTAAAAGCAAATGCCGAAATTTTAAAAACGAAAATTGAAAAAACGCGCATAGTAGCACCTTTTTCTGGCATTGTAGGCTTAAAGGAAGTAAGTCCGGGTTCTTTTATAAATAATGGCACTGTACTTACAACACTACAAAGTGTCAAACCGTTGAAATTGGAATTTACGATTCCTGAAAAATATAATCCCTACTTACCTAACAATAGCGAAGTTGAATTTAAAGTAGTACAGAGTGACGAGACATTTAAAGCTAAAGTTTATGCACGTGATCCTAAGATTGACCTCAATACTAGAACAGTAAAAATTCGTGCAATATATCCCAATACTTCAGGAAAGTTATTAGCGGGTTCATTTACAGATATAACCGTTCCGGTAGGTGGCCAACAAAAAGGTATCATGATACCAAGTATCGCATATATCCCAGATATCAACGGTGCAAAACTATTTGTAGTAAAACAAGGTAAGGCTGTCAGTGTGCCAGTAAAATCCGGTTTAAGAACAGAACGATTTGTTCAGATCACAGAAGGAATCAGTGCCGGTGATACGGTTTTAACAACAGGTATTTTACAATTAAAGCCTCAGACTCCGGTAAGTGTACAAATTAAATCACAAGAAAAATAAGCCGGGAACTATGAGTTTATCATCCATTAGTATCAAAAGACCGGTCTTAGCAACCGTAATGTCCCTGATAATAATAATCTTCGGGATAATTGGGTTTTTCTATTTAGGTGTTAGAGATTATCCTAGTGTTGACGCACCCGTTATCACAGTTAGTACGACTTATACTGGTGCAAACTCAGATGTAATAATATCTCAGATAACTGAGCCCTTGGAAGAGTCGATTAATGGTATCGATGGTATAAAAGCCATAACATCAACATCAAGTGATGGAAGGAGTACAATTACGGTTGAATTTGATTTAAGTGTTGATCTCGAAACCGCAGCAAATGACGTAAGAGATAAAGTATCCAGAGCACAAAGAAACCTACCTCCAGATGCCGATCCACCAATAGTGAGTAAGTCAGATGCCAATGCACAGCCTATATTATCCATGACGGTTCAAAGTAAGGAACGTACCTTACTTGAATTATCAGAAATTGGAAACAACATCTTTAAAGAACGCTTTCAGACTATACCTGGTGTAAGTAGCGTAAATATTTGGGGTGAGAAGAAGTACTCGATGAAACTCATCATGGATCCTGTAAAAATGGTTGCAAAAAATGTAACTCCTGTTGACATAAGGAGTGCGTTTTTAGCTGCAAATGTGGAACTTCCATCAGGAAGGATTGAAGGAGAATCTACCGAACTTACCATACGAACTTTAGGAAGATTAGAAACTGAAGACGATTTTAACAATTTGATTGTTAAAAATGTAAATGGAACGATCATACGATTTAAAGATATAGGTCAGGCTGAATTAAGACCTGAAAACGAACGTTCATTATTAAGAGGTAATGGCGCAATTCCAATGATAGGTATTGCAGTAACTCCTCAGCCGGGTGCAAATTATATTGCCATTGCGGATGAATTTTACCGAAGGTTAGCAAATATCAAAAAAGAGCTGCCACCTGATTTACAACTAGGTATGGCATTAGATATGACGACTGGTATAAAGAAGGCCATTCTAGAAGTTGAAGAGACGATACTCATTGCATTTATTTTGGTTGTCCTAGTGATATTTTTATTCCTGCGTAACTGGCGATCAACACTTATACCAGTTGTTGCGATTCCTATTTCACTCATTAGTGGATTTTTCATCATGTATATTGCCGGCTATTCGATTAACATCCTAACTTTATTGGGTATTGTTTTGGCAACCGGTTTGGTGGTGGATGATGCTATTGTGGTTTTGGAAAATATTTATCAAAAGATTGAAGAAGGTATGTCGCCATATCAGGCAGCTTTTAAAGGTTCAGAAGAGATATTTTTTGCCATTATTTCGACCACTGTAACCCTAGTAGCCGTATTCCTACCAATCATGTTTTTGCAGGGTATCACCGGAAAATTATTTAGAGAATTTGGTGTTGTGGTAGCAGGAACCATCCTTGTATCGGCATTTGTTTCTTTAACGCTTACACCTACGATGAGTGCGCGCTTGCTCAAACCCGGAGATAATGAAAGAGGCTTATACAAATGGACAGAAGGTTTTTTTGTTGGAATGACCAACCTTTATCATAAAGGATTAAACGCTTTCTTTAAGGTGCGGTGGGTTGCGGTCATCATTATGATTATTTCAATTAGTCTAATTTATATATTGGGTAAAGGTTTACCATCTGAACTTGCACCTATGGAAGATAAAGGCCGTTTAAGTATTATAGCTACAGCTCCCGAAGGAACCTCATTTAATTACATGAATAATTTTCTTACGGGAGTAATTCAGGATGCTGAGGCCTTACCAGAAACGGAATCTATATTGTCAGTTACTGCTCCAGGTTTTGGTGCGTCCCAGTCTTCCAATAACGGCTTTGTTCGAATATCGTTGGTAGATCCCGAATTGCGAAACCGTACACAAATGGAAATTGCCAACGATTTGTCCAAAACAGTAAAAAAATATTCTGAAGCAAGAGTATTCGTCACTCAGGAACAAACGATTGGAGACAGACGTGGAGGGTTACCTGTTCAGTTTGTAATCATGGCGCCAAATTTTGACAAACTTAAAGAAGTGATCCCAGCTTTCTTAGAAAAAGCACGTGCTAGTGATAAATTTCAAGCTGTTGATATCGATTTGAAATTTAATAAACCAGAATTGAGAATTGATATAGACCGTAACAGAGCAGAAGCTTTAGGAGTCTCCGTAATGGATATTGCACAGACACTTCAATTGTATTTTGCTGAGCAAAGGCTAGGTTATTTTATTAAAAATGGCAAACAATATCAGGTTATCGGTTTATCTCAAAAGTTCAACAGAGATGATCCATCTGATATTAAGAACATTTATGTGAGAAACAAAAATGGTGAACTAATCCAAATGGATAACGTGGTAACTTTAGCCGAGCAAAGTAACCCACCTCAGCTATATAGATTTAATCGATATGTATCCGCAACGATTTCTGCCGGAATGATGTCGGGATATTCATTAGGCCATGGAATTGAAGAGATGCGCGTTATAGCTAAGGAAACTTTGAGTGATGAGTTTTCTACAGATTTATCAGGACCTTCCAAAGACTTTGAGGACAGTTCATCAACTTTAATATTTGCCTTTTTGTTAGCTTTATTATTAGTATATCTGATTTTATCGGCACAATTTGAAAGTTTCATTGATCCACTTATCATCATGTTTACCGTACCATTGGCCTTAGCTGGAGCAGTTATTGCATTATGGTGGACGAATTCAACACTTAATATATTTAGTGAAATTGGTATCATCGTGCTCGTCGGCATTGTAACCAAAAACGGAATACTGATTGTAGAATTTGCTAACCAGCGAAGAGAAGCAGGAGTAGCTAAAATTCAGGCTGTAAAAGAAGCCGCACTTTCGCGTCTTCGACCTATCCTGATGACCAGTTTGGCAACAGCACTTGGTGTTTTACCAATTGCATTAGCTTTGGGTGCAGCTTCCGTGTCCAGGGTTTCAATGGGTATTGCGATCATCGGCGGATTGATGTTTTCACTGATACTTACGCTATTTGTCATTCCGGCGTTGTACACTTATATGTCCCAAGAAAGACATGTCATCCAGGAATAAGTTTTAAAATTTATACCTTTATAAGTAAAAAAGGTAAGTACTCAATCGTTGTTACTTACCTTTTTTATATTTATTTCTTCATGAATTTACTGCCTAATAACGTCATAGGAAGATAAATACATGTATCTGAAATAGTATACCATATCGGTTGTGGTACTTTAAGGATACCTACTACACCAATTAAAGTCCAGCCAAGTCCCACCAACGTGATAATAAATGTGTCAGCAGACACAAGAAACTTTTTAAGGATCATACCACTCACAAAAGCACCCAATGCATGAAGTAAAAGTATCAATGAAAGCACACCCACAGGTAGTATATCGATATTATCTGCACGATTAGCAAAAAAAGGGTGATATTTATGCGTAAAAGCTTCGCCTAAATAAATGACCATTGCGCCTGCTAAAAATGCCACTATCACAACGAGGATATTTTTTATCGAACTGGACATATACGTATTTTTTTTGCGAAATTAGATATTTTCATGATTGTCATGTTTAAAAAAAAGCATAAATATTGCTTTGTCGCCCATATTTAGATGTTAATTAGCTATATTTGCAGCGATTAAACATTTGAATTCAACAGTCGAATATATATTTTCAATGATTAAAATAGGAATCACCATAGGGGATATTAATGGAATAGGCCCTGAAGTTATCATCAAAGCGCTATCCAATCAAAAGTTACTTGAATACTTTATACCAATCGTTTATGGCTCTTACAAAGTATTGTCATATCATAAAAATATCGTTAATAATAGCAATTTAATTTTTCACTCTATCCCACATCCAAGTCAAGCTGTAGAAGGTAAAATAAATTTAATCAACTGTTGGGATGAAAACGTATCCATCACTTTAGGGAGACCGACCGTCGAAGGTGGTAAATATGCTATGCTTGCCTTGGAACGTGCTGGAAAAGATATCATGGAAAATCAAATCGATGCTATAGTAACTGCACCTGTCAACAAACATGCTTTGCAACTTGCAAAATTTCCTTATCCCGGACATACAGAGTTTTTTAGTAATCTCGACAATAATACAAAAAGCTTAATGCTCATGCAAAGTGAAGACTTGAAGGTTGCATTAGTCACCATGCATGTTTCATTAGCTCAAATTTCTGAAAAAATCAACAAAGAAATCGTCATTGAAAAAATCAAGACACTAAATAAAACATTGATAGAAGACTTTGGATATGATAAGCCGATTATTGGTGTACTTGGTCTTAATCCACATGCATCCGACAATGGCTTGATGGGCAATGAGGAAGAAAAATTTATCACACCTGCCATCATCGAATGTAAAAAACAAGGTATTTTGGCAATGGGTCCATACCCTGCGGATGGATATTTTGGAAGTAATCTGTGGAGAAAAACAGATGCTACACTAGCCATGTATCACGATCAAGGTTTAATCCCATTTAAAGCGCTTACTTTTGGGCACGGTACTAATGTTACAGCAGGTCTGACCTTCATACGTACATCTCCGGATCATGGTACTGCTTATGATATAGCAGGAAAAAACCAAGCTGATGCATCCTCGTTTTTACAGGCAATATATACAGCTTTAGATGTGGTGAGAAATCGAACAGAATACTTCGATTCACGAGAAAATGCATTGGTCAGAAAGGTTAAGAAATCAGCAGGAATTCACGAATAAAATCCATAACCATTGATATTACTAGCCGAAGGGATTCTCATTGGGCTTACATTGGCTATACTAATAGGACCTATATTTATAACGCTTTTGCAAACGTCGATGCAAGACGGCATTAGAGCCGGTTTGGTTGTTGGTCTTGGCATATGGATTAGTGATATTATTGCCATTTTATTAGCATGGTGGGGAATTCAAAAGATTACACACTGGCTACAGAATCCAACTTTCCTATTGTGGCAAAGTATTGTAGGTGGTTTTATTTTTATCGTTGTAGGTCTAATATCACTAATATGGAAGCAAAAAAAATACAAAGCTCCTTCCAATCAAAAGACGGCAAGATATTATATCAACTATTTCAATAAAGGCTTTTTAGTCAACTTTTTAAATCCATTTACCTTTGTATTTTGGATAACAATGCTTTCAAATCGTGCCGCACAACCATCCATAAGTACAAGTGATATGATTATGTTTTTTTGTGGCATATTAGGTACTATAATCATAACAGATACATCAAAGGTAATCCTAGCAAAAAAAATAAGTACCTACTTGACTCCTCGTCATATAGATTTAGTCCACAAAATAGCAAGTATTATACTCATCGTCGTCGGCATTGTCATTATTGTTCAGGCATTATAACCGTTTGCACAATTTGATCTGAATCGATTTTATCTATAATGGATTTGGCAGATTTCGATTTTGGTTTCTTAGGTTTGTCTTCAACCGAAGAAATCAATCTGTAAATCGTAGCAGATACAGGTGGAATATCAACTGTAAGTATATAAGATCTGTCATTCCAGACTTTTTTAATGGTTTTTACAGATTTTTTTATTGGGTAACCACTTCCCCAGTATTTGATATCATCCGAGTTGAAGATAAGTTCCCAGCTTTGCTTAGCATTAAGGCCGATTTTATAATCTTTATGCGGTGTAGTATTAAGATTTAAAACAATCATTAAAACGTCCATCTTCTCATTTGAAGTTCGCTGTGTAACTAAAACAGAATTGAGTTTGTCCGCTGCATCTACCCAAACAAATCCTTTGGGATCAAAATTATAGTAATGTAAGGCTTTTTCACTACGATACAAATGGTTTAAGTCTTTGACTAATGTATTAATTCCCTTATGTGAACTATACTGTAGTAAACTCCACTCTAGTTCACGCGTAAAATCCCATTCTGTATAGGGCGCAATATCATTTCCCATAAACAACAACTTCGTACCTGGATGCGTAAACATATAGCTGTAATACGTTCTAAGGTTAGCAAATTTTTGCCATTCATCTCCGATCATTTTTCCGATCATAGACGATTTTCCATGTACCACCTCATCATGTGATAATGGTAGCATAAAATTTTCCGAAAAGGCATACGTAATACTAAATGTTATGTCATCTTGATGGAATTGACGGTAGATAAAATCTCGCTTATAATAGCTAATAGTGTCATGCATCCAACCCATCATCCACTTCATCCCAAAGCCAAGTCCACCTAGAAAAACAGGATGTGAAACTTTAGGATGCGCAGTTGATTCTTCGGCAATGGTAAAAATTCCAGGATAGGTTTTGTACAAGGTAATATTAAGTTCCTGAATAAATGTAACTGCATCCAGATTTTCTCTGCCTCCGTATTGGTTGGGCTCCCACTCGCCATCCTTACGGGAATAATCCAAAAATATGATTGATGAAACCGCATCAACTCGAATGCCGTCAATATGATATTTTTCAAACCAAAAGCATGCATTGGATATCAAAAAAGCGCTTACCTCTGCTCTTCCATAGTTAAAAATCAACGTATTCCAGTCGGGATGGAAACCTTTGCGTCTATCCGGATGCTCGTACACACACGACCCGTCAAAAGTAGCCAAAGCATAGTCGTCGGCCGGAAAATGTGCTGGTACCCAATCCAAAATCACACCGATACCAGCTTGATGTAATTTGTCAATTAGATACATTAATTCGGTTGGTTTTCCATATCTGCTGGTAGCTGCATAATAGCCTGTTACCTGATATCCCCATGAAGGTTCGTAAGGATATTCTGTCAAAGGCATAAACTCAACATGCGTATAACCCATTTCAAGTAGATAAGGTATCAGTTCATCCGCCATTTCAAGATAAGTAAGTGGTCGACCGGCATATTTATTCCATCGCCAGGATCCGAAGTGCATTTCATAAACAGATATTGGTTCATGCATGATAGCTTTTTCCTTTCGCGCTTCCATCCACTTTTGGTCATTCCAAGCATAGTCAAGCGTAGTGACAATAGATCCTGACATTGGTGGTTTTTCCATTCTAAAACCATATGGATCGGCTTTCATGCGAATACGCTGAAAATTATAGGGATAGATTTTGTATTTATAAACAGCTCCTTGTTTCACTCCTGGGATAAAGCCTTCCCATATTCCCGAATTATCCCATCGGCTATACAGCAAATATCCATCCTGACGCCATCTATTAAAATCTCCTACTACGTATAATTTTTCTGCATTGGGAGCATATACGGCAAAATAACATCCTTCGACACCATTGAGCGTCATTGGATGTGCTCCCATCTTGTTAAATAATTGGTAATGTTTTCCTGATTTAAACAGATCAATATCAAAATCTGTAAACAACGAATGTGAGACAACGTAGGAAGAATCCATAAGCCATTAAATTTGCAAGCAAATTAAGACAAATAATAGAATCAATGGTAATGTTTAATATTTAATTTTAGTTATTAACCGTTTCTATTTGTGAGACCAAATCAGGTGGTGTGGTATCCTCAATGCCTTTAATCATCTTTTCTTCTAATAATTTGCGACTAGGATCAATTTTTTTGTTGATGTACTTTTCAATAATTAAACCGGCAATAGGTGCAGCCCAATCACCGCCCCAACCTGCATTTTCAATAAATACGGCAACGGCAATTTTCGGATTCTTTTTAGGTGCAAATCCGCAAAATACTGAGTGGTCCTTACCATGCGGGTTTTGTGATGTACCTGTTTTACCACAGATATCTAAGCCATGAACGTAGGCTTTTTTAGCAGTACCAGCAACAACTGCCGCTTCAAGTCCATCAATAATCGGCTGATAATATTTACGATCTATCCGCATCACGTGTTTTTCTGTATATTTAGAAGGAACGCTTTTGCCGGATACATAACTCTTTATAAAATGAGGAGTTATATAATATCCTCTATTGGCCAAAATAGCAGCAAGGTTAGCCATTTGTACTGTAGTCAATTGCATCTCTCCCTGTCCGATACCTAAGGATAAAACCCACATAGATTTCCAGCCGTTGATTTCATTTTTATATACTTTATCGTAAAAATTACTATTCGGAATAAAGCCCTGACCTTCGTAACTGAAATCCATGCCTAGTTTTTTGCCTAGTCCAAAATCATCTAAATAAGCAACGAGCGTATCTAAACCGATACCTGGATATTTTGAGCCATATTGATCCAGAAAATCTTTTGTAATCTGAATATAATATGTATTGCAAGAATGCTGAAGCGCTTGAGCAACATTAAGTATAGGTGCATGGCCGTGGCAACCTATTTTTTTAGTAGCACTCAACCGGAAACCACCAAAACAACTGATCGGTCTGTTGACCCATGTAACTCCTTTTTGCAAGGCAATAAGTGACATGATTGGCTTGAAAATAGAACCCGGGGGAAATCTATTAGTTACGGCTCTGTTATTGAGCGGTCTGTTTATGGTATCTCTCAAAAGCTGTAACATACCTTTACTTCGGTTTTCATCTAAAACCAAGAGATTTGGGTCATACGTGGGAGCGCTTACAAGTGCAAGGATTTCGCCGGTAGCCGGTTCTATAGCCACCAAAGCACCACGTTTATTCATCATCAGACTATCCGCAAAAGCTTGAAGTTCGAGATCAATACTAATTCTTATATCTTCGCCAGGAATAGCCATACTATCTAATCTACCATTATCATACGAGCCTATCCGGCGTCCTAGATTATCCCTCAAAATGTAACTTATACCCTTTACGCCACTTAATTCCTTTTCATAAGCAATTTCTAATCCTGTCTTTCCTATAAAATCACCCGGAATATATTGTCCGTCAGAATTTTCGATAATTTTTTGATCGACTTCTCCAAGGTAACCCAAAATGTGTCCGCCTTGTGCATGCGGATATCCCCGAATGCTACGTTCAACCGCTGTAAATCCAGGAAATTTGTACATATGTTCCTGAAAAATGGCAAATTGCTCTGGTCTTACTTTTGATAAGAAAACAAACGGAATAGCTTTATGAAATTGAGGATTTTTCCAGTCTTTATTAAGATTATTTATAAAAGTTTGCTTATCAATACCTAACAGATTACAAAACAAAGTCGTGTCCATCTTAGGATCGATTTTCCGATAGGTCGCATAAATTACATAAATCGGCTTATTATAAACCAATGTTTTTCCATTCCGATCATATATCAATCCACGCGAAGGATAAATCAACTTACGTTCGAGTGTTACTTTTTGTGCTTGCTCTTTATATTTTAGTGAAATAAGCTGTAAATAGGCTACGCGTCCTATTAAAATAATCGACGCAAGTCCAAAAAAGAAATAAATATTATATTTTCTATTTACTAGCCCTTTCATGAATAGATTATTAGTATTTAGGCCTGAATATTAGTTGAATAAGCATGATAACTAAAAAAGAAACTATAAAACTAAAGATACTATTGAGTATAATTTCAAAAAAATACACAAACGTAAAAGCTTCAATACTGAAATAGGTAAAAATATGTATAAACAAAGCAATACTCATGTAATAAACAAACCACCCTATGCCGAGGTTTTTAATCGTAGGTACATCATTGATATTATAACCTTCAAATGGTTCAATAAAGGCTATTATAATATTTCTTACATACGCAGTAAATACTAATGCTGCTGCGTGCACACCTATCGAATCATAAAACACATCCAATAACAGACCAAAAATAAATGCAATAATCATCAGCACTGCACGTGGTGTTTTTATTGGTAAGAGTAAAATCGTAGCCGGATAGATAATAAAGTGAACAAATATTTTATTATCTAAATTAAAAGTCATGTGCTTAAAAATGACAACCTGTGCTATAAAGATAATAATAATTCGTAAGATATTAGGTAAAATATACTTATTCATTAACTACCTCCTTTTCTAATAAAGTTTGCTCAGCTGCATATATATTTTGAATTACATACACGTATTTAACACTTGTCAAGTCATTAAACAATTTTACCGATACAGAATAGCTATTGCTACCCGGAGGTACTTTTATTGACTCTATCTTTCCTACAAGGATACCACGGGGAAACATAGTAGAATATCCACTCGTAATAACGGTATCTCCTACTTCTATCTTTTCGTGTTTTGGAATAGATTCCAAACTCATTCTTAGTGGATCCATGTCATTCCACATTAATGTACCATGACCTCTCCTGTTTTTAACTGTACAGGATATTCTAGTTTGCCGATTGAGTAGAGAAATTACATGGGCAAAATTATCAGATACATTTCTCACTACTCCTATTAGTCCGGAATGAGATTCGATTACTCCCATATCTGGTCTGACACCTTCGCGGCTTCCTTTATCTATTGTAAAGAAATTGTTGCGGAGATTTATCGTACTATTAATTACTTTTGAAGGAATGAGATTGTATTGCAAAAGCAAAGAATCCGGTTCAGGAACATTATCATTACTGTAGTCTATGGAAATCAGGTTTTCTATAAGATTTGCATTTTGCCTCAAAAGGCTGTCATTCAAATTTTTTAAATTACTGTATTCAACAATATTATTACGCTGTTCTTCAATTTTAGCAGCGAGGATATTTGAGGAGTTTAGGAAAATCTTCTTTTGAGGATCATTATTGTTAACGATCAAAGTAAAACATATAATTTCAAGCACGACAAATAATATGTGTGCCCCGTATTTTACAAGAAGCTGAATGACATTATACATTCAAAATTAACGTTTATAATCAAATGCTTTTTCTATCCATTAAGAATGAATATTTATGAGAATTTTTAAGTGCAAGGCCTGTTCCCCGAACTACTGCACGTAATGGATCGTCAGCTACCTGAACAATAAGTTTTGTTTTAGCGGACATACGCTTGTCAAGCCCTCTCAATAAAGCACCTCCTCCTGTTAAGAAGATTCCGGTTTTGTATATATCAGAAGACAATTCAGGTGGTGTATCCTCAAGCGCTTTTATGACAGCTTCTTCAATTTTAGCTATAGATTTATCTAAGGCTTCTGCTATTTCTACATGGGTGGTAAACACTTGTTTTGGAATACCTGTAAGAAGGTCTCTACCATTTACAGCAAATTTTTCTGGTGGATTTTCGATGTCAGCAGTTGCTGCTCCTACATTGATTTTAATTTGTTCAGCTGTACGCTCACCGATGAGGATATTGTGCTTACGTTTCATAAAATCAATAATATCATTTGTAAATTCATGACCTGCAATGCGTATAGACTGATCTGTTACGATGCCTGCAAGTGCTATTACGGCGATTTCTGTGGTACCACCTCCTATATCAACTATCATGTGTCCAACTGGTTCTTCAACATCAAGCCCTATACCTAAAGCAGCTGCCATTGGCTCATGAATCAAATAGGTTTCTTTTGAGTCCACATGGTCAGCTGAGTCAAAAACAGCCCTTTTTTCCACTTCTGTAATACCCGAAGGAATGCAAATCACCATTTTAAGGTGCGTAAAGAACCTTCTTTTTTCGCCAATCATACTTATCAATCCCTGAATCAGTGCTTCGGCAGCTTGAAAATCTGCAATTACACCGTCTTTAAGTGGTCTAATTGTTTTAATATTATCATGGGTTTTTTCGTGCATCTGCATAGCTTTTTGCCCTACTGCTATGACTTCATTCGTATTTCGATTGATGGCCACAATGGATGGTTCGTCTACGACTACTTTATCATGCTGTATTATCAAAGTATTAGCCGTTCCCAAGTCGATTGCAAGTTCTTGTGTAAAGAAGTTGAAAAATTTCATGTATGTTTAATGCATTTAATGCTTAAAAAAAGATCTAATATACAAAGATACTTAGTATAAAATGCAAAAGTACGTATTTATTATCCAATATATCAACAAAATAGATAGCTTTCGCTAAAATAAATTGCTATTTTATTAAAGTGCATTTATTTAGGAGACACGACAACTTCTATCATCTTTTCTTCCAAAAAATATTTTTGGGCTGTTTCCATGATTTTATCAGGTGTCATTTGTAAAATTTCATCTATAAAATTCAGGAAATCCAGAGGTTCTTTACCTATCAGCACCATTGATTTTACAAAAGAAGAAACATTAACTGGACCGTCAAGAACATTCATAAAATTACCCATTAGATAGTTTTTTACCATTTGGAGTTCGCTGGCAGATACAGGATTCTGCTTAAGTAAATCCATTTGATGCCGGATTTCTTTTAAAATTGCTTCTACATATTCCGGTGCAGCTTCTGTACTGACATAAAAACAGCCATCGTACAACATTTGATCCATATTACTGTAAATATCATAGGTATAACCCGATTGTTCACGAATACTGGTCATCAGCCTTGATCCAAAATACCCCCCGAGTATCGTATTGAGTAGAAAAAAAGGTGCCTGATCCGGATGATTTTTGTCAAATAATCTAAATCCGGTTTTTATTGCACTTTGGTGTTCATTTTTTGTAAAATACTGAAGCTTTCGTCCCGCTGTTGAAGCAGTTGACGGTTGATAATTGACTTTTTGAGCGGTTTTATGGTCATTGCCAAAATATCTAAACACTTCCTTGCGAATATGATCTGTAATTTTACCACTTAGTATTATCGTCCTATTGTCCGTTCCATAGTAATTTTGATAATGTTCTATTATATCCTCGCGATGTATGTTATTAAGGTCCGTTTCCGTACTATTATATCCATATGGATGATCTACTCCAAAGATTTCTTCTGTAATATACCGATACGTTAAAACCTCATTTTTACTCAATTCTTCCTTGAGTTTCTGGATGTTAAGTTTTTTGAATTTTTCAATTTCATCCGCAGGAAAAGTCGGTTGCGTATAAATTTCATGCATTAGCCCAATACCATTATCGGCGTATCGTAGAAGGCTATACAATATCGAATATGAAAAATCCATATTGGATGCCGTTTTAATACTGGACCCGTAATAGTCTACCTCGTCGGCAATGATAGCTGAAGATTTTTTAGTCGTTCCTTCGCGCATCAATGCGGCTGTTGCCCTAGAAATCAATTTCTCCTTTTCAGTACTCCGACCAGCTGTATGGATAATTTCCATCTTTATGATATCCTGACTGCCCAGATTGATTTCACATACTTTTGTACCATTGGGAAATGTATATATATCCATCGGCGGTATATACAACTGCTGGATTGGATGAATTAATACTCCTTTTTTTCTATCTGGCATACTTAGGGTTTTAGCGACGCAAAGGTACAATCTTATTATAAATTATTTTTTGTCAATGGTCGGCAGCTTACATGTTCCTTATAGTCGCTCTTCGTTTACTTGTTTAATGTTTAGAATGATGAGCCGAATTTAGAATTATAATAAGCGATCAAATTGAATAACACCGGGCAAATCAATACATAACCAATTTATTAAGTGCGCAATATATGTTTAATACCGGATATTCCAATAGGGTTATATATAGACAATAGAACTATTACCATCCAAATAAAAAGTAAAAAAGAAATTATTAAAACCGACCAAAAGTATTTACATTATTTTAAAAACACCATAATACTAATGGTTTTGTATTACCTTTGTCTTGATGTTATAAATGCATAAGCATTCTACACCGGATCTTTAAACTAATTATTGGATTTAATTGAAAATGTGCACAATTTTAAATTTTACCACATAATTCCGGCATATAACTACGTTAATTAATAAATTCATCCTTCAAAAAAGTAAGACCTATGTCAATAATTAAGGATCTGAAGGAATTAGTCCAACAAAATCTCATTAGTGCACAACAGGCTGATGAAATAAACCGCTATTATTCCAACAAACGTGCTAATCAGCCCACTAGATTATCTTTGTTACTTGCCACACTCGGTGCGGTTTTTATAGGGCTCGCATTCATCCTCATCCTCGGTCATAACTGGGATGCATTTAGTAAAGAACTTCGCGTAGCAATGGCTTTATTTCCATTATTTGCAGCTCAAACTTTAGTCGTTTATACACTTAGAAAAAAGTCTGAAAACGTAATTTGGAAAGAGACGGTTGGTATTGTTTTATTTTTTGCCTTTGCCGCTACCATTTTCATTATTGCACAAATTTACAACATAAGTGATCCCAACTGGAATTTTTACTTTCTTTGGGTCGCATTATGTATTCCTGTTGTTTACATTTTGAATGCATCCGTACTTTCGCTTTTATGCTTAGGGCAAATTACATTATATGTTGCTGCACATAGATTTAACGACTACCATTTCATCTCGTTTGTTTATTACTCAATATGTGTAGCTGCATTGATTCCATATTATCTGTTGTATCTACATAATAAACCCGGAAAAAACGTTGCATCTTGGTTTCAATGGATGTTTGTGCTTTCAATAATTATTAGCACGATTCATTTGGGTGATGATAATTTTTCGTTTTTATTATTTACTTATATGCCTTTGTTTTCCTTGTTTTATAATCTTGGACAGACTTCGTTTTTTGAACGTAATTCGACGAATGTAAATGCGTTTAAAAAAATGGGCCAAATCGGTATTGTACAGTATTAATTTTAGCAGCCTTTAATGGATTTTGGGAATCCATTTTAAGAGACTATCCTGATTATTTTTCAATAAATTCGGGTGCTTTTATTGGATGTTTTGTTTTTACAATTGGATCTTTATACTTTTATTTTAAAAGAACGACTTTCAACCCGAAGCACCTCATAGACTTGGATTTAGTATTACTGCCTTTTATGCTATTACTGTTTACAGCAAATTCATTTTCAGCTTTTTTGTGCAATATCTTGGGGTTAGCAACAGGTATTTCCATATTACTTAGAGGCCTACGCGAAGATCGGCTTCTAACGATAAATTTTGGATTATTTATAATTGCGACGCTTATTTTATGTCGATTTTTTGAAAGTGATTTGTCCTATTTGATCAGGGGTATCGTATTTGCTATACTAGGGTTTGCATTTTTCTTCACCAATTATTTCTTGACCAGAAAAAGCAAAAAACATGAACAATAAAACGCTTTTACTTTGGCTGTTTCTTGTCGTTGCATTATTCCAATGGCTGGTACCGCTTAGTTCCATATATAAAAAAGAGATTGTAGAATCATCTGGAAACCGTTTTTGTTTTAAGATGCGACCGGTTGATCCTGCACATCCATTTTCCGGAAGGTATATGGCATTACAATTTGCCGAAAATAGTACACTAATACATTCAGACACCTATTACAAGCAAAATACAGTTATATATTTAGAAATCGGTGTAGACGACGACCAATATGCAGTAATTAAAGATATTTCCTTAATGCCTTTTACGCATACAACCGATTTTATCAAAGCAACTGTTGATTTTTGTGACAGGGATAGGGTCTATTTCACATACCCTTTTGAGCGGTATTATTTAAACGAAGACAAGGCAAAACCAACTGAAGAAAAGATAGTTCCCTTACTTCAGGATAGTACACATAGGGTTTGTGCGATGGTAAAAATTTTGAACGGTGAAACAACGCTTGAGGACATCTATATCGATCATCAACCGCTAAGTGACCGGGAATGACAAAACGATAAAATGAGATTTTTTTTCGTTCCTTACCATTTGATAAAAAACAACGTTTTGTCAATTTCATTTGTTATAACAGCTGAGTTTCAGATATCAACAACCATCAATCTATGGAATTATTCCCTTTAAAAAATATATTTGTAGCTGCATTACCTGGTGATTTACAGGAGTCAAATCATCCTCGTATGGTACTTTCCGGATTTTATTCAAAAGTACTTCCTAAAAATGTAGTTTCACCGTCGATGATTATATTTAGCAAAGAGGTTGCAGAATTGCTAGGATTAAGTAAATCGTTTGTAGAATCAGAAATATTTTTATCGATTATGTCTGGCAATGTTGTTGCTTTAAATAGCATTCCGTATGCGATGTGTTATGGTGGGCACCAATTTGGACATTGGGCTGGTCAATTGGGTGATGGCCGTGCAATAAATCTGGGTGAAATCATAACACAGGATGGTATTCAAACCATACAATTAAAAGGTGCGGGTCCAACACCATACTCGCGTACAGCAGATGGATTTGCTGTATTGCGATCGTCTATTCGTGAATTTTTATGTAGCGAAGCTATGTTCCACCTAGGAGTACCAACTACAAGGGCTTTATCTTTGATGTTATCCGGCGAACAGGTCATGCGGGATATGCTTTATAATGGCAATCCTGAATATGAAAAAGGTGCTATCCTGAGTCGAGTTGCACCGTCATTTATACGATTTGGCAGCTTTGAAATCTGGGCATCCAGACAGGAAGTTGATAAAATCAAACTGCTCGCAGATTATACGATAGCAATGCATTATCCTCATTTAAAAGAAATGGAAGACAGATACTTTCTTTTTTTTGAAGCGGTTGCAAATAAAACTTGTGACTTAGTTATAGCTTGGCAACGCGTAGGCTTTGTTCATGGTGTGATGAATACGGACAATATGTCCATACTTGGCTTGACCATAGATTATGGACCTTATGGATGGATTGACAACTATGATCCAAACTGGACTCCCAATACTACTGACATGCCGGGCAGAAGATATCGTTTTGGCAATCAACCGATGGTAGCACAATGGAATTTATTACAATTAGCAAATGCACTTTATCCTTTGATACTAGACAAAGACAGATTAAAAGGCATTATTGAAGATTTTGGCAATCAGTTTACAAACAAATATCAGCAAATGATGCGGAATAAACTCGGATTTCATACTGAAAAGGATATCGATCCAGTTATCATTAAGCAAACCGAGCAGGTCTTGTATCATTGTAATATTGACTATATCATTCTATTTAGATTGTTGTCGCACATTACGCATGATATGACCTTGTCAGCAATGCGGACGGCAATTGAACCTGCATTGTATGAAGCAGATTTGGATCCGCACATGGAAGAACTATTGGCATCTTGGTTGACAACTTATCAGCAACGCATTCGATTAGAAAATGTATCGCATGACGAACGAAAACGTCAAATGAATCAGGTTAATCCTAAATATGTTCTTAGAAACTATATGGCTCAAATCGCTATTGAAGCAGCTGATAAAGGCGATTATAGTTTGATACACGAATTACATGAAATGCTAAAACTGCCATATGCCGAACAGCCTGAATATCAACGTTGGTTTGCCAAACGTCCTGAATGGGCACTCGAAAAAGTAGGTTGTTCTATGCTATCCTGCAGTTCTTAATCTTCCTGAATTTCACCTATTTTAAATACAGGTGCTCCATCTTTATCATATTTAAAGCCATAGTAGCGAAATTGTAAATTGACGATGTCTGCAGTTGTCTGACCAGTATGTCCTGCTGGAGTGGTAACAAGAAGTTTAAGAATTTGCAATCGACCATTGTCAAAAAAAGAAGACGAACTATAATCCATCGTTATATCTTGATTTTCGAGTTGTTCTTTGATTCGTTGCAATTCATCTTTAGATGTCTCATGTGATACTTTTAGCAAGGCATAATTGTCTTTTTGAACAAAAACGGTTGGTAATGATTTTGGATTACAAGCCACCAGACTAATTGCAAATAGTAATATAAAAAGGTGTTTCATTCTATTTCATTTTGTATAAATGGAAAGTCAAATATAAATAATTATGGGTATAATTTAAAAAATATCAGCATAATTATATCAAATAGTCCTAAAACAATGACAATTTTGCAAGAAGTTTATTAATTTTGGGTTTCAATTAAGCAAATCATCTAAATATTTATGAAACAACTTTTACATTTAATAATTTTACTTTTTGCCCTACAAACTTCTGCTACTAGCCAGGAGATTGTATCTGTGGTAGAAAAAGGTAAATTTACGAGAGAGCAAATTGTTGCCACCTTTAATCTTCCAATAGTCAGATATGGTGCAACGTATTACAAAGTAAACTATACTTCCGTAGATGCTAAAGGCGAATTGGACACTTTATCTGGATTATTAGTAGTTCCGGACAATGCAAATTTAACCTATCCCGCCTTGGTATATCAACATGGAACTTCTGACTGTAAAACTTGTGTGCCTTCTCGTTTAGGAAGTGCCGAAGGTGCCGAAGGACAAATAGGTTTATTATTTGCTGGAATGGGCTTTGTTAGCATCCTTCCAGACCTTATAGGTATGGGTGACGGTAGAGGTTTTCAGACTTATGTGCATGCATCCACTACTATGTCTGCAACAGATGATATGGTACAAGCAATCAGAACTTGGGCTGCTGAAAATAGCGTTTCTATCAACGAACAGTTATTTATAACAGGATATTCACAAGGTGGTTATTCTTCAATGGTGTATCAGGAAGGTGCACAAAAGAAATACGGTGCATCTTACGTTACTGCAGCAACGCATATGTCAGGACCATATAGTTTATCAGGAGCGATGCGGGACCTGATACTGAGTGATGACATTTATGTAGTTCCGGCATTTATCGTTACTACGACATTAGGCATGAATGAAGTATATGGATTATTTGACAATCCATCCGAATATTTCAAATCGGCTTATCTTGATGATATTCAGGAATACTATGATGACAAATTGGGATTAAATGACTTGAATTCACGATTAATTCAAAAACTGGTGGATAATACTGGTGCTTTAGTAATCAAGGGACTTTTTAGAGATGATGTTATTGATGCTATTCAGCAGAATCCTAACCATATCGTCAACCAAATCCTAAGTGAAAACGATGCATATAAATGGACACCGGAGTCACCAACACGTATTTTATACTGCCGGGCTGATGAATTGGTTTCCTATAAAAATAGTATTATTGCTCGCGATTCAATGTATGCAAGAGGTGCAAGTCAGGCTACATTAGTCGTTACAGATATAGATCCTAACGGGTCGCACTCTAGTTGTGTACTACCGGCACTTACGCAAACTGTATTATTCTTTTTGACATATCAAAAGATTACAACCTCTGTCGATAATGTACAGTTAGGAAACAATGTCAGCATATATCCAAACCCTGCTTCTGACAAAGTGCGTATCGAATCCCCTGAGAGTGAACTTGTAGCTGTGTCTGTGTGGGATTTGAATGCTACTGAGCGAATTACATTGAACAATATGAACGGAAAAACTAATGAAATAAATGTATCTACTTTAGAGTCCGGGATATATATCATAGCATTAAAAAATGTAAATGGTGAAGTCGCTACTAAGAAATTAATTATTAAAAGATAACAACAATCACTTTTTTTGTCAAAAAGGCCATCCTATATTATTCAGGATGGCTTTTTTGGTTTTTAGAAAAACTATTCACTTTTATTTTTTGTTAGTAATAACCATAGATATTAAGTTTTAGAGTTTATGCTTTGACTAACTCTATTAATTTATACATTGCGTAATCTGTTTTCATTTTTCAGATAGAAAACAACTTTAGATTCCAATATATTTTAACCACAAATGGGAAGAATCTTATTTTTATGTATTATTGCTATACTTTTACTTATCCAAGATATATACTGTTACTATGCGATAAGAAGTCTGCACTTATCTGAGCGCGTTTTCAAAATAACACGTTTTATATATCTGTCTGTGACCGTATTGAGCTATGTGATTTTGATAGGGCTTATATGGTATTTTATGACAGATCACCCTATTTATAGGACTGAGTCAATCAATCTGATGACAGGATTTTTATTTGCATTAATATTTTCAAAATTTGTATTTACCTTCGTCATGTTTCTACAAGATGGTGGAAGGGTTATCGCAGGAGCTTTTAATTATTTCAAAAGTATCTTGTTTAGAGATGATACACATGAAATAAGGCACACCTTTTTACCAGAAAGAAGACAATTTATCACTACAGCGGGTACTTTTCTTTCCGGTAGCTTGTTTTTAAGTATGCTTTACGGCATTACTAAAGGAAAATATAAATATGTCGTGGAAAATGTACAGCTGGAATTTGATGATTTGCCTGAAGCATTTGACGGATTTAAAATCGTACAGATTTCTGATATTCATGCTGGCAGTTTTGACAATCCTGATAAAGTCGCTCTTGGTATTGAGAAAATTAACGAGCTAAATCCAGATGTTGTATGTTTTACAGGAGATTTAGTAAATGTTGAAAAAGAAGAAATCAATCCATACATTGACATTTTTGCTAAAATACAATCTAAATACGGCAAATTTGCAACTTTAGGTAATCACGATTATATAGGTTCTTATAATCGCAACAATCCAATTGAGGAAAAAGCCTATTTCGATGATTTTGAAAAGAAATTTAATCAAATGGGGTTTGAATTGCTTAATAATACGCATCGAGCTGTAACGATTGACAAAGATTCCATATATATTGTAGGCGTTGAAAACTGGAGTAGCGATCGGTGGTTTCCTAGAAAAGGTGATTTAGAACAAGCTACTTCCGGGTTGGATGTCAATACATTTAATGTCCTGCTCTCACACGACCCTACACATTGGGATGCAGAAGTAAAGCATTTGGACAAAAAAATGCACTTGACTTTAAGCGGACATACACATGGCTTCCAATTTGGGGTACAATTTAAAAACTTCCAATGGTCGCCGGCAGAATACCGCTATTCTAAATGGGCCGGTTTGTACTCAGAAAATGACAGATATCTATATGTCAATCGTGGCTTTGGATTTTTAGGTTTTCCAGGTAGGGTAGGTATGTGGCCTGAAATAACTCAGATAACATTACGCAAAAAGAAAGCAGCATTTATTTAATTAATAAATATTTCTTTCCTTACTTTTGCCTGAAGTTTGAGTTAATATGATGATCAATCCAAATATACGTTCCGCTGCTAATAAGCATATCAAGCAAATGCGAGATATAAACTATTATTTGAATGGAATACGGGAAGGAAATCGCTTTATATTAAGCGAAAGTATCACGCTTTTAGAAAGCAATATCCCTGAAAAAAAGGCATTAGGCTTAAATATTCTAAACGAACTTGATAGTCAAAACTCGAATACGTTGCGGATTGGGATTACTGGTACGCCGGGAGTTGGAAAAAGTACTTTTATTGAAGTAATGGGTAAGTATTTTATTAACCAAGGGCACAAGGTCGCTGTGCTTGCAATAGATCCGTCAAGCCATATTCACAAAGGTAGTATTTTAGGTGATAAGACCCGAATGCAGGATTTATCAACGATGCCGGAAGCCTATATCCGACCTACAGCCTCAGGCGCCATACTCGGCGGAACAGCCATTCATACCAAAGAGACCATCACACTTTGTGAAGCAGCTGGATTTGATACCGTATTTATTGAAACGGTAGGTGTCGGTCAATCAGAAGTAGAAGTTGGTTTTATGACAGATGTTAATATTCTATTATTACAACCCGGAGCTGGTGATGATATTCAAGGCATCAAAAGAGGGATCATGGAAAATGCCGACATATTTGTCATCAATAAATCAGATGGTCCTCAATTGCCCTTAGCCAAGCAAACCAAATTGTTGTATCGAAATGCTGTACAACTACTTCAGCATCAAGTTGAAGGCTGGAAATGCCCCATATTTTTAGCTTCTTCAACCACAAATACCGGATTGGATGAAATTTATAAAAGTATTCTAAAATATAAACAAACATTGACTTCGCTCAATCTCTTTTTAAAAAACAGATCGGATCAAAACATCCGTTGGTTTCATCAAAAAACTAAAGAAAGTATTGAGCGTATCGTAATAAATAATTCAAAAATTAGTAATACATACGCTAAACTCATCAACAAAATTGAAGCTAATTCATTGAGTGCACCAGGAGCACTGGCAGCGATAGAAGTTCATATCAAATCTTTATTTCATTAATTTTTTTAACCCCAAATTCTAAAAATACACTTCTTTGCTTAAAAATATTTTCTTCCAGATTTTTTTGATTTTTACAGCTTATTCTCATGTGCAGGCACAGTCTAAACAAAATTTTCTTGATCATTTTTCATTTGTAAGCCCTGTAAAACACAACTACAAACTAACAGGTAATTTTTGTGAATTACGAAATGCACACTTTCATGGAGGTATAGACATTCGTCAATCTTGGACAGGTAAAGACACCATTTTTAGTATTGGCGATGGATTTATTTCTCGTATTCAGGTTTCTGCCAGTGGGTACGGTTTAGCAGTATTTGTCGAACATCCAAAACATGGATTGACATCTGTTTATGCACATTTGGATAAGTTTAATAACGAGGTGAGTGCATATGTAAAAAACCAACAGATTTTAAAAGAGTCAAACGAAGTTGATATCCTGCTTAGCCCTGAAATATTTTAGGTTCAAAAAGGTCAATATCTCGGTTAAGTTATCATCAATTACCAAACGAATTTTGGGAGTTTAATATAACAATTCGATGTCAAATTTGTCTTTATTTTAACATAAATATGCTTATCATATCCTAGTAAAACACAATTAATACCTAGCCAATCCAAACGAATTCGATAACATTACGGCGATTTTTTGCACACTATACAGTCGTAATAGAGTCACCAAACCGAATTTCAATCGTAACTAACGCAGTTTTACAGTGCGTATTTCTCTGATAAAAACGCGCTCATTAACAACTCACTAACTTGAGGAATTTTTTAATATACATAAATGTAAAGAAAGTAATTATATGCTATTTGCTAATTAAAATTTGCTTTTAAATTATTCCAATATTAAACGAAAAAAAATTAATTTTCCCTATACAAATAGACGATCACTTAATATTAGTTTCTAATGCATCTATCTTTTGATTCAATTATTTTGAATACTACAAGTCTTGGCTTTTACGAAAATAAATAATGGTTTAATCATTTAAGTGGTTTTGGAAGAAATAACCTATTAAGTTTAAGATTAACTTTTTTGTATTATTTTGTTAATCAAGTTCAATAAATATATAAATAATAATGCAAATAATGATGAAATCATCAACGAATCAGATTCACATTTACATGAATCTGGGATAATTAATCGTTGAATAGACCAAATAGAAAGTATCAAAAATATTAAATTTATAAATCTTAATTCATCGATATTATTAGATTTTAAGTATTTACCTCTAAAAATAGATGCAATTGTAATAGCAATTAATATAAAGTAGCTCATAAATTATATTTTATAGCCCAAATCTACCTAGTGTTGATCTCCAAGCTGCAGCTTTTCCACAATTTCTCAATATAGAATCTGCATCATATTGCCAGTTGTTATTATAACTATCATAAGCTTCTTTAATGGTTTGACCAATTCCAGCTAAACAATCAAAAGCCAATACTGCTTGTATCCATCTTGCTGAATTATTGGTATTTGAAATCCAATAACAATTAGAATATTCGGTTATACTAAAAACTATTGAACAAAATAAGTAGTCAGTTGTATTATGATCAATATTTTTTAATTCTGTAAAAGAAGCCTGACTATTAAAATTATTGTTGATAGTATTTATAGCTATATTATTTAAAAATAATTTAGCTTCCTGACTTATAATACTATCTTGAAAAGCTTGATTAATATTATGTTTTATTTCATTTTCATATAAACTAATTGCGAACGCACCAAAGTCTCCATTTAAATAATACTCATTAAATTTAGAACCAAATAGACTACTTGAAATATATTCGTTATTAAGATAATCGTCTATATTAAATTCTACTTTTAATAGCGAATCCAATAAAATATTGTGAAGTTTACCGAAATGATACAAACTATCGCCATTATATAAGAGCGTATTCGAATAGAGTCTATCACAATTTGGCACATTAAAATGAGTAATTGGATTTGAAATAAAATTAGACTGGAATTGGAGTCTAGGTAAATTCTTTTCCTTTTCACATGAGAAAAATAAAATTGTACTCGTAAATACAACTATTGATAGTAATAAATAATTAAATCTGTTCAATTGAATTGTTTTTTGTTATTACAATACAAAATAATGTTAAATTGTATTAATTTGTGTTAAATTTTGCGTTAATTAACATATCGTTAACTTTTTAAATTACAAACATTATCTTTAAATGGTTATAGAATCAACAAAAATCTTGCTTAAATTTGATTTGTCAGATATTAGTTTAGAAATTTAATTTCTAAACGTTAGGATTATCAGTAAAAAATAAATTTGTCATTTTCTGCATAATCTGCGAAATAAAGTATTGAACTAGAATGAAATGTTTATCAATGTAAGTAAACAGCTATATGTAAAAATGCTAAAACAATTGAAAAAATACAATGTTATTAAAAGTATTAAATCGTATGTCGTATTTTGTACTCAAATACATAATTATCAACAAGTTATAAAATAGACAAGAACAAAATAATGCAAGAAAAAGGCAACGAAAAGTTAGGTTTGTTGTACCAAATGTTATATCTTTGTATCAGGTTGAACCGCTTTGAAATAGCTGATTTATAAAGGGTTTCATTGTTTTGCACTCGATTGTTTTTTTAGTACAACAAATATAATACTTTTTTTTATGGCTTCGATAAAATTAGTGCTTCGGACAAATCAGGAAGATAAAACAGGTCATAGCCCTTTATACATAAGGGGTATAAAGGATAGAAAAGCCAAATTTGTAGCAACAGGCGTAAAGCTGTAACGTAATGAATGGGACGATGATAAGCAGAAGATAAAGAAGAACCACGCCAATAGTGCAAGAATGAACGCCTTTCTTGCCCAGAAGATTGCCGATGCAGAGGGAACAGTTGCCGACCACGAACGCAAACGTAAATCCGTATCAGCCCGAAAACTCAAAGAAGCAATAAAAGGTAAGGATATGGCAAACTTCTTTGAATATGCTTACAACCGTTGTGAGCGTATCAAAGGAACGGTTTCGGTTGCTACTTACAGAAATTATAAACAGTATGTAGCCAAGTTTGAAAAATTCATCGGGCATAGAGATGTGTATTTCGATGATATTACTGTTACAATGCTGAAAGACTATATCAATTATGTCTAACAATTTGAAGAATGGAGCAACTACGGTACACTATTCTTTATTGATTTTATCCGTAATGTGTCGTGATGCACAAAGGGAAGATGTGATTGAAGAAAACATTTATCCGTTCTCAAAAGTTCGTGTAAAGCGTGATAAAGGCAAACGTTTATTTTTGAGCAAAGAACAGGTAGAAAAGCTACGCAATTTTAAAATTGAATATACAGGAAAGGACGAAGTATTTAGGGATATGTTCATTTTTTCGGTGTATGCAGGTGGTTTGCGGTTTAGTGATGTAGTGAGTTTGAAATGGGAAATCTATAACGAGAAAGAACAACGTATTACAAAGACAATTCGCAAAACAGGAAGAAACCACAATTTTAAAATCGGGCAGGTTGCTATTGATATTTTAAACAAATACAAAACCGAAATATCATTGCCAAGTGATTTTGTTTTTCCGATATTGGAAGATGTAGAAAGGTTTGAAGCCGATACCGATTATCAGGCGTATATAATCAATGCAAAAAATATTCTATGCGGTCAGAAGTTGCGTAGATTGGGTAAGGATATGGAATTGCCCTTTACGTTGTCGTTTCATTTAAGCCGTCATACATTTGCTACAAATGCTTTAAACAATGATATGCGTATAGAATATGTTTCAAAGCTGTTAGACCATTCAGATATAGGTATTACACAGATTTACGCAAAAGTGATTAGTGAAGAATTAGATAAAGCGGTAGAGCAGTATATCAACTAACTCAATTCAAACTTCGATACTCAACAGGTGTAACACCTGTTTTCTGTTTGAATAAACGTGTAAAGTGTTGCGGATATTTAAAACCCAATTCATAAGCAATTTCGCTGATAGATTTACTATTGTCAAAAATCCGTTCTTTGGCTACATTGATTACTTTGGATTGTATGTACTCTTGTGCTGATACGCCTGTTTCTTTCTTGATTAAATCGCCAAAATAATTAGCCGATAAATGCAGTTCATCGGTACACCAAGCGACAGACGGTAAGCCGATATTTTGCGGTTTATCCGAAGAAAAATAATTATCCAATAATTGCTCAAAGCGTTCTAAAATCCCTTTATTGACATAATCTCTTGTAATAAATTGACGGTCATAAAATCGGGTACAGTAATTTAAAAACAACTCAATATTTGAAATGATAAGTTGTTTGCTATGCTTGTCAATGGCGTGTTGCAGTTCATATTCAATTTTAGCGAAACAATCCTGAATAATCTTTCTTTCCTGTTCCGACAAATGCAGAGCTTCATTAACCGCATACGAGAAAAAATGATAGTCGCCTATATTTTTGCCTAACGAAGTACCTGCAATCAAATCGGGGTGGAACACTAACGCTATGCCTTGTGGCTGATAATATTCGTCTTTATTTTCGCCAATAATCTGATTAGGGGCAAGAAAAATCAATGTGCCTTCCTCATAATCGTAATTATTCAACCCATAACGCAAATCGCCACAATAAATTTGTTTAAAAAAAACCGTATAGAACTCATAACATAAGCGTTTGAGTTTTCTTTTATTGGCTTTGTCTAAATGAACCACACTAACCAATGGGTGCAGGGTTTCATTGTTATTAAAAGCGTTGTATTCCTTTATATTATTGAAAGTGATAATATCGTCCATTGATTAATTGTTTAATTCCGATAGAACAAATTTACAAAATCAACCCTTTTGTTTCACTCTATTGCACCCGAATAAGTGATTTTGGTAGGTAATACAGTAATCTGTATAAGTACAGGGTCATTTTATCTTCTGAATTTTGTAGGAGTAAATTCTAATTCAGATGAAGCGACTAAAAATAATCAATCTTATAGCAATGGTCATTTGCATTTTATTGTTTGCAAATCATACCAAAGCACAGCAGAAAATGACAACAGAAACCGGATTAAGCCCAAAAGAACAAAGCATTATAACCATTTCAGCATTGACGGCAAAAAGCGATTTGGATAAACTAAAAACAGTATTAAACACAGGGCTTGAAAACGGACTTACCATAAATGAAATAAAAGAAGCATTGGTACACTTATATGCTTATTGTGGATTTCCCCGAAGTATCAGAGGACTACAAACCTTTATGCAGGTATTGGACGAACGAAAAGCCAAAGGCATTAACGAAAAAATTGGTAACGATGCTTCGCCCATTTACGAAACAGGCAGTAAGTACGAACGTGGTAAAAAGATTTTGGAGGAACTAACCCAAACACCACAACCCGAAACACTTACAGGCTATTCAGCATTTGCCCCGACAATAGACACTTTTTTAAAAGAACATTTGTTTGCAGATATTTTTGAAAGAGATGTATTAAACTATGTTCAAAGAGAATTAGTAAACGTTTCCGTAATAGCAACTATTGGCAACGCAGAACCTATGCTTAAAAGTCATTTAACCATTTGCCTGAATGTAGGTTTATCCCCCGAACAGTTACAGCAGTTTGTAAATATCATCAAATCAACCATATGAAAACAGGAAGCAAAATCAGCACAGAAAATTTTGGACGAAGTAATTAAAAACCATAAATAAAAATGATAAGACATCATTGAAAATTTTTATCTGGGCGTGCCCCTTTGCATTTTTCCCAACGCTCAGTAGCCAACCGCACAAAAAATGCAAGCGGGTCGGGCTTTCCGTTCCAATCTTTTGTTCCGCTACGCTACACAAAAGGATTTCCACTGCAATCCCTCACGCAAAAGCTAACGTTAGAAAACATATTTGCTATTTTTGCAAAACAAAATAGTAGAGGAAAATATGTACACAGCAAAATTCATTTCACATAAAGGACAAAAACGCATTGCTGTTCACTTTGAAAGAAATGCTGAACTGATTGCACGTTTCAAAACACTGAAAGGAGCAAAATGGAGTGCCACGAACAAAGTTTGTCATTTGCCCGATACAGAAGAATACCGAAAGCAATTTAAAATTGAAAGCAGCAACAATACAAAAACCTTAAACACCGAAGCACAGCAACAAACGGAAAAATTTGTGCAATGGCTGCGAAGCAAGTGATACAGCGAAAACACCATAAAAACCTATACCGATGCCATTCGGGTTTTTCTACAATTCTTCTCTGAAAAGGCATTGAGTGAAATCGAAAACAACGACATCATTGTTTTCAACAACGAGTATATTTTGAAAAATAAGCTTTCGGCTTCGTACCAAAATCAAATGGTAAATGCCGTGAAATTATTTTTTCAAACCGTACAAAACAGAAAACTAAACATTGACCAAATACACCGCCCGAAAAAACCGAAAACGTTACCTAATGTTTTGAGTAAAGAAGAAATAAAAGCCATTTTAGAAGCACACGGAAATATAAAACACAGAGCAATGTTGAGTTTGATTTACGCCTGTGGATTGCGAAGAAGCGAGTTGCTGAATTTAAAACCTGCCGACATTAACAGCAAACGTGGAATTTTGTTGATAAAACAAGCCAAAGGCAAGAAGGACCGCATCGCCCCGATTTCAGAAAAAATAATTGAATTGTTACGGCAATACTACAAAACATATAAGCCTACTTTTTGGTTGTTTGAAGGACAAAACAAAGGGGAACAATACAGCGAAAAAAGTTTGGAAAACGTTTTGAAACAAGCTCTAAAAAAAGCCAACATCAAAAAAACTGTAAGCCTGCATTGGTTGCGACATAGTTATGCTACGCATTTATTGGAAAGCGGTACAGATTTGCGTTTTATTCAGGAATTGTTGGGTCACAACAGTAGCAAAACCACTGAAATTTACACGCACGTCAGTACTAAAAGTTTACAAAATATAATTTCACCTTTCGACACACTATAATAATTAATAAAAAAATGTATTTTTGCTACCGAAATAAACCCTTATGCTTATGGCGCAAAGCCAACCAAATATGGGCGGATTGGCGACATTTTATGAGGGGTATAAATGAGTTGTAAGCAAGCCTAAAGAACGACAGTACTCCGAAAAAAATAGAAATCTGAAAACCGAATTTTAACATCTTGACAAAACTTTAGGACTGACTTTGACGACACACTGACCGACCCGATTGTTTTAAAAATTTCTCCCACCGCACATTTTAAAAAATAATTTAAGCCAACCGCACATTGGCACATTTGCAAAACCGCAGAAGCCGACACACGACCAAAGTTTTGCAAAAGAGCCAATTTCCCAACGCTCGAAAAGACTGTTGAAAATTAAATTCAAAAAAATCATATCAAGCATTTCGGTATTCAAAAATTGTCTTTACCTTTGCGAAGTAACTATCATAAACTGATACTTGTTTCGATATGGCAAAACAATTTTATAAAGCTGTCTACTTCAGCGACTACCCTTCGGAAGACTCAAAAGATAAGTCTGTAACACTTGCATTTAGTGAACCTGAAGAACCTTATTTTTCAAAGGTGAAGGACTTGACTACTCAAGAAATTAAAGAACTAATTGGCATAGAAACATACAAGCAACTTGCTCTTTTTGCCGAGAAACAAGAACGCTCAATTAACCAAGTTGTCAAACGACTTATAAAACAAAAACTTCCTGAGATAGACAAAGTTGATGGAGTTACAGAAAAAGATGTAACATTTGTAAAGAGTAAAGACATACCATTTCAAAGATGGTATCCTTATATTGAAGGTTATTCTCCCGATTTTGTAAAATCATTAATTAAAAACTACGGAATCACGGATGATCTTATTTATGAACCTTTTGCAGGTACAGGAACAACACTACTTGCGGCTGATGATTTAGGAATGTCAACAGTTTATTCAGAAGTAAATCCATTATTGCAATTTCTAATTCAGACGAAACTTAATGTTTTAAAAGCAAAAGAATCTCAAAGGAAAAAACTATCCAAAGACCTTAAGGATATTCAAAAAGCTATTTTGAAAAACATAAATAAGTTTGAAGAAGATAAGTCGCTAAGAGAATCCTATAAATCCCTATTTTCTGATAAAAAATATTTCCCTGATGAAACTCTCGAGCAAGTTTTAAAACTAAGGTCATATATTGATATTGTTAAATTAGAAGATGAACTATTAGCGGACACTTTAACCGTAGCTGTTATTTCTTGTCTGCTCCCAGTATCTTTTCTTAAGAAAGTTGGGGATGTCAGATTTAAAACAGCGAAAGAAATCGAAAAAGACCTTAAAACTTTCAATGATATTTTGCCTGACAAAATTGGAAATATAGCAGAAGATGTTTTGAATTTCGACTATAAGCTAAAAGGAAAGCCCGAATTCATTCTTTCAAATGCAAAAAATATCGGTCGAGTAAATGATTTGAAAATAGGAGCAATTATTACAAGTCCACCATATTTAAATGGAACAAATTATTTTAGAAATACCAAAATAGAACTTTGGTTCTTAAGGTATTTACAATTTGAAAATGATTTGCGTTTTTTTAGAGACCAAGCATTAACTAGTGGCATTAATGATGTTAAAAAGGAATATGCGTATGTTAATGGGCTTGACATTGCATCAAAAAGTAGTTTACTGAAAGCAACACTTATTGAATTAAATAAAAATGCCTATGATTCTAGAATACCAATAATGGCACAAAGCTATTTTAAAGAGATGTATACAATCTTTAATGATGCAAAACCATTACTAGAACAAAATGCTAAAGTATTAATTGATATTGGAGATTCTATTTTTAGCGGAGTTCACATTAATACAGATGACATATTAATTGAGTTAATGCAGGGTTTGGGGTATGAATTCGTTGAAAACAAGATTTTAAGGAAAAGACGTTCTCGAAATCAAGAAATACTTACCCAGTCACTATTGGTTTTTGAGTACAAGGAAAAGCAACCAAATCCTGTAAACGGAAAACTAAAATTTCATTGGAAAAAAAATTGGGAAAGTTTTAGAAATGAAATCCCTCATCAACAAGAACCATATTCAAGCAGAAATTGGGGACATAATAATCACTCCCTTTGCTCTTACCAAGGCAAATTGAAGCCAGCAATTGCTCATCATCTTGTCAAGACCTTTGTACCTGAAAATGGATCTGTTCTTGACCCCTTCTCAGGTGTCGGAACAATTCCTTTTGAAGCAGCATTAGCAGGAAAACTATCCTATGGTATTGATATTAGTTTGCCCGCTTACTATATCTCTAATGGTAAAGTAAATGCTCCAATTTCTTCTGAATCATTTTCTTATATAGAAGCATTAGATAATTTTATTAAAGCTAATAAGTGTACTAAAAAAGAAATTGATGAAGTTAAAAATTTCGGGTTTAACAAAAAGCTATCTGAATACTATGAAGAAAACACGTTAAAAGAAATATTACTTGCCCGTAGATTTGTAAAAGAAAACTATCCGTCTACCCCAAGCGAAATGTTGGTAGTTGCTTCATTGCTTCATATTCTTCACGGAAATAGACCGTATGCTTTAAGCAGACGTTCACACCCAATCGTTCCGTATGCACCAACGGGGGATTTCATTTACAAAAGCCTGATTGAAAAGCTTTGCGAAAAAGTGAACAGAGTAATCAACGAAGAATTACCACTTAATTTTAAAAACGGTAAAATATTTAATCAAGACACAACGATAGTTTGGCCACAAGAAATTAATGACCTAGATGCTGTAATTACTTCACCACCGTTTTTTGATAGCACTAGGTTTTATTTGGCTAACTGGATTAGAATATGGTTTACTGGATGGTCAGAAATTGATTTCAAACATCAACCTAAATCATTCATAGATGAAAGACAAAAAATTGATTTTGCCATTTACGAATCCATATTTAGACAAGCAAAGGAACGTATGAAAAAAGATGGCACTTTTGTTCTACATCTAGGAAAAAGCAATAAATGTGATATGGCATTAGAACTTCAAAAAATTAGTAAGCGTTGGTTTAAAACTGCTGACTTATTTGATGAAAGCGTAGAACATTGCGAATCACACGGTATAAGAGATAAAGGAACGGTAACTTCGCATCAATATCTTGTACTTGTATAGACTATTCGAATCCTAGTAGCTTTTTATTTTCGAGAGAAAGATTATCTACCAACTCATATACGAGCAAAATCTTTTTGATTTCTTTTATACGTTTTGGCAGGTCTGATTTCTCTCGTACTTGCAGATAACGCTCAACTCCTCTATTGACATCTATATTGTGATTCATAATTCGAAGTTTATTGGAAATCAAATCAATATTTGCACCTGAAATTCTAGCAAGCTCAATTAACTCATTATTAGTATAGAATTTACTTGGCCATTTATCTCTTTTATTTTCGTTTGCATTTCTTGAAAGCAATGCAGCGTTCTCTCGTTTAAGCGGATATAGATATTTCGAAGGAAGAATGTGGTCAATAGCCCAAGTTTCACGTTGATTAATATCCAAAGGCTCTTTAGTTTTAAAACAGCGACTATCGAATCTGTCAAATAAATCTTGAAAGTCTATTGGCTCGTTTTCTTCTTCCAAGAATAAATCAGCAATCCTTCTTCTGACAGCAGACTCGTGTAATTGCTCTTTAGTTCTTTTGGGATTTAAAACGGCATTTATAGCACCTTTACAACTCCTGCATTCCATTTGTTTTTCTAAAGGGCCCCAGCCAGAATGTTTGCTAAATGCATTGAAAGGTAAAATACGAGTGCATACGTTACATTGTTTCCAATAAGACTCAGGATGTTCAGTGGCAATTCGAAAAAATCCTTCCCAAAACCTCAATGCGGTAGTGGAGTCTGCACTGTTATATTCTTCTTCCCAGTTGTCAAAAGGCAAATCAGTTTCTTTAGAGTGAATGAACCCACAATGTTCGCATTTCCAAACAGCAGTTTCAATCGCTTCTTGTGGTGTAAGCAACTGTTGTCCGACTTGAACATAGTTCATTTCTTGACAACTTACACACTTATATGCCACCCAAGCATCGTGATAAGGAATACCACCTACTCTTAGAATTCCTGTATTATTTACCGTTTTTCTTCTTGCCATTAACTTCCTTAAAAGATTTTTCACAATCGACAAAGGTATGAATTTCAGTTAACTTAATCTTTTCCCTTTCTCTTATTTTGCTTTTTGAAATATTTTTCCTTACTGGCCTTGTCCTCAATCCGTCCTTCTTCAATTTCCCAATCTTCCCATTTTCTAGCAATGAATATTTCATTTCGTGTTATGAAATAGTGAGACTTACACTCAAAATTCCAGTTGCCAATAGATGGGTAAAGCGAAACGGTTTTTCCATTAAATCTAATTTCCCAGTCTGTTGGTGAAATAGGAGTTACAACCTTGTTTCCACAACCACAGATACACAAATGAACAGCCGTTCGATATTCAATGGAAATATAAAGAATACCTTGTTCTGGAGAGTTGGGTATGAATTCAACAAATTTATGCTGGATTGTCTTCATTAAGTAATTTATTTGTATTGATTAAAAACAAACTATTATGCTCTTGCTTCACATCTTGATAAAAGCCGCTTAGCTTTTTCCATTTCAAGACCGCTAGCATAGCATTAAGACAATTCAAGTCTGCAATCTGAATGTTGTTTGAATATTCGTTTTCTTCCGATTCAGATGAACCAATTCGAAAATCCAAATGGTCGCTTTTATCAGTCGTTCCAACTGTAACCCGAACAGCACCATTCAGACAATCATCGGCTTTGTTAACACCAATGCCGACATCTATAAATGTTACGCCCATATTCAAAAACGCTTTAGTAAGATTATATCGAACTTCATTTTTGTCAATGCTTATAAAGACATAGCTAAAATCCTTTAGTTCATTTACATTTTCAAGAGTTACATATTTCGTATGTGCCTTTATTCCTGCGTGCATATTAGAATAAATCCCATAGTAGTAATCTACTTTTATTATTCCGTTTTCTGTTTCCAATTTTTCACTTGAAACCGCACCAGGCGAACGAAAAGCGTTGTGTAGTTGAAAAACATCAGCATCAAAAATGTGTATTTCCTTAACAGGCGTTTTTGCAACTTGGTCAAGAATATATGAACCAGTTCCACCTAACCCGATAATTGCGATTTTTTGATTTTCAAATTTGCGATTTAGAAACTCAATTCCTGCACGTGAAGAATTCGTGTCAGGATAATTAAAAACATTTGTATCAGTCATCACTTCTATTTTCATTTAAACTTTTTTAAAAGGTTTCGTTGTTACTGTACTATCAATAGCTTTTGCATTAATACTAAGTATCTCGGCATAAGTCCTGATTTTTTCGTAATAGTTCGGGTAGTTGCCTGAACTTGGTTTACTTGAAAAATAATGTGTTACCAATAGCTCACTTGTTAGTTGTTGCCTATTAGAATTATTAATAATTGAGACTAGTGGTTGACCATCAGCATTACAAGGAGTTTCCCCACAGAAAAAAATGGTGTGATCTGGTGGTGTTGATATTTTTGATGGGGTTGCATAGTTTAATACACAAACCAACGTACCGTAGGCTACATTTTTAGAAGGAGTCGCATAGGGTATTTGGCGGACAACCAAGTGTCCGCCCTTTACCTCTATATCGTAACCTTCTTCTTGCAGACGATTCAGGTCTGGATTAAGACTTATCAGTTGCTGTTGCATTGAAAATCATTTTATGTTTAACAAAAACCTCTTGACCAGCAAACATTGAACCCTCGGGATTTTGTCTTGGGCCATCTTCGTATGCTACAGTATAAACCATTGTCGGCTTATCTATAAACTGCCCAAACGCAAGAACAATAACCTCTTTGAAACTAATTTTTTCCTTTGTCCATTTGTGCTGCGTACCGTTCACTAAAATGGTTACTTCCTTAGCTTTGGAGTAAAAACGTTCAATACCGGGACGAGCAAGATTTACTTTCTTATCGTCTGGAATTAATTCATCTTCCTTCGGCTTAGGGTTTTCCAAAAAGATTTCATCTTCTGACGGGATATTCCCTAGACTTTTGATTTCTGCACCCATAATGTTCGGATGATTCCACTCATACAACTTACCATTGATTGAAAGTTGAAATTCAGGTTTACCTTTTTCACCTGTAGGTTTGGTTTCTTTTTTTTCTGACATTGCTTTAAAATTTAATTATTCAAACTAACTACTGAAAGCGTTACATTATCTTACCTTTGTAACAGCGTTCATCTATACTACTCAAACCGTTAGTAACGGTTTTTGGTAGTTAATATGTAGCAGTAAAAATGAGCACAAGTCAGGACTTATATAACGAATCAACTGAGAATCTGTTGGAGTACATCCAATGGAAGGATGAACCTGACTATATAGAAGTAGCTAAAGAAGCATTTAGAGTTTTCACTTTTCGTTATCAATTGGAGCTACTAAAGAAACTTTTACCAATTTGTAAAAATTGGGGATATGACGAACAAGTTGCAACTGAATTAGCTTATGAAACTTTTGCACGTATTTGGAAATACCCAAAATTTGACCTTTCAAAATCAAAGCAAAAAGACTACAATAAGGGTATCACGTTTTACCTTTTTGGTATTGCTAAACGTCTATTAGCCGATTACAGAAAAAGTGAAACAGAAGAACCAAATCCATTTACAGGTGACGAAGAAATAATTCGTGAAATGCCTGATATTGAAATGCTTGAAATAGGCAAAGAACGAAAAGCAGAGTTGAAAAGAATGTACGAACTTTTAAATGAAGCTTTGGCAAGACTTACGCCAAAACACAAGATAATTTATCTTACTTACAAGCATTACGAATCATTAACAAATGAAGGGTATAATTTGCCAAGACACTTAACGAAAAAGTTACAGGATGAACTCGACCTAACGCAAAACAGTATTCGTGTTTACAAGAAACAGGCAATTGAAGCAGTTAATTCACATATAAAAATATATGGCTCAAAATAAAAAAAATATTACACCAGAGAACATAACTGAATGGTTATCTTCTACGGGTTTCCTTTTCCCAAGGAACGAAGTTGAGCTTGAAAGGTTTGAAAAACTGTATGGTGATGTTGATTTCGGCTTAACAGGGAAAGAGATTGACCCTGATAAAATCATTAACGGCACTTTTAGAGAGAGAAAAATCGTAAAAATGCCTTCTGACATTAATCAGGAAGAAATCAATCCATATCGTATGGCAGCACGTAATGGCAATAACTTGCCTAAGCACATTATGGACAAAATCAAGAAAAATCAAAGTAAACCAAAAGATGATTCAGACGGGTCGGAAAACACAAATAAGTAAATTAGCAGAATATATTGCTAATGAGTTTTCAGACAAAAATCTTACTTTGCTTGATGAGATTTCCAAGTTTGAAGGTGTACCGATTCATTTTGATAACTACGAAGACGCTTTTGACGGAATGTTGCTATATGATACAGATAACAAAGACTTTCACATTCACATAAACATTGATAACGGGAACAAGCAAAACTCTAAACGTGGAAGATTTACACTTGCTCACGAACTTGGACATTTTTTCTTGGATGAACATCGTTTGGGTTTAAAATACGGATTGCTTGAACCACACGCTTCATTTCATAACATCAACCACAAATCGGCAATTGAATTAGAAGCTGACTATTTTGCGAGTTGCCTACTAATGCCAAAAGACAAATTCAGAAACTTTTCCGCAGAATACAGGAAACTAACTGGAAACAAAAAATTTTCTATAGATACAATTCTTAGCCTTTCAAATAGCTTTCAAACAAGTGTATTATCAACCCTTATCCGTTTCGGAGAAGTTGGAACACACGAAATATTTGCTGTTATTTCAAAAGACAATATTGCTAAATGGTTTGTAAAAAGTACTGACTTTCCAAATTGGACTTTTAAGTTCAGAATAGGTAACGCTGTTCCCCAAACTACAGTTGCAGGAGAGTATTTCACAAAAGAAAACAGTAAATACACAGGAATTGAATCCGTATCAGCAGACGACTGGTTTTACATACCTTCAAATGACAACAGAGCAGACAGGCAAATGTATGAGCAATGCTATTATTCCCACAGCTATGGATATGTAATCAGTTTAATATGGTTTGATTAATTTGCTCCCCTCAGGTGTAAGCACATTTGCAATTCGCACAAACCAACGCACAAATCTAAAATTGCAAAAGAGCTTCCACCTTTGCCACCCGAAAGAAAAATTATTTTTAAAATCCCTTCCCTTTAAAATTTTTAGAACAGCCAACACAAAAGCTCGACAGACAGAAAACAAAAAATGATGGTAAAAACACAGAAAAACAACGACTTGACAATGATGGTGGACAGAAGGCCAGCTTACAACATCACCTATACGCAAGCAGGGGTTTCGTGCTTCGTAGGACAGAAAAGTGCTATATTTGAAATTCAGTTCTTCGTAAGAAGTTCAGTGGTTAAAATCCCTGCCTGCGTATAGCTGAGAACCGTTACCTGCATTGGTTGCGACATAGTTATGCTACGCATTTATTGGAAAGCGGTACAGATTTGCGTTTTATTCAGGAATTGTTGGGTCACAACAGTAGCAAAACCACTGAAATTTACACGCACGTCAGTACTAAAAGTTTACAAAATATAATTTCACCTTTCGACACACTATAATAATTAATAAAAAAATGTATTTTTGCTACCGAAATAAACCCTTATGCTTATGGCGCAAAGCCAACCAAATATGGGCGGATTGGCGACATTTTATGAGGGGTATAAATGAGTTAGTGGCAATATTTCCCAACAAAACTATGATTTCAAAAGATTTAAAAGATTACGTAAATAGAAAGGAATCTGAATTAGGTATTGTAAAAAATATCCGAGTTGATTCCAAATACATGGGTTTAACAGACTATTTTAGAGATGATGCAGACATAGATTATGCACGTGTATTATATTCATCTTCGTGTAGAAGACTGCAAGGTAAAATGCAATTATTTGTTCCTAAAAGTCAAGTCTTTTATAGAAATAGATTAACTCATAGCCATGAAGTTGCTCAAATTGCTAAGACAATTGCTAAAAGACTAATGCTTGATGATATAATTACTGTACAAACATGTTCATTGGCTCATGATATTGGGAATCCCCCATTTGGTCATGCAGGTGAAATATTTTTGAGTAAAATTAGTCCCAAAAATCCATATGAAGGAAATGCACAAACTTTTAGAATATTAAATAGATTAGAAGAAAGACACTTTGATTTTAATGGTTTGAATTTAACAATACGAACAATGTTAGGTGTCGTTAAATATCTAAATCCCGAAAAACAAGAAATTGAAGTAGATGGTAAAACTGAATTTAAACCAAATAAAAAGTTCTTATATGATTCGGATTACACATTAGTAAAAGGTTGGCTTGATACATATGATATTAAACATAAGACCATTGATTGTGAAATAATGGATTTATCAGATGAAATAGCATATGCAATTCATGACCTCGAAGATGCACTTCGTCTAAAATATTTTACGATTGACGAGATTTTATATGAATTTTCAATTCGCCCTGAGTATAAAAATGTAATCTTAGATTTTAAGAAAATTATTGTCAAAGCAAAAGAATTTGCAGAAAAAGCACATGCTTATCAAACTTCTGAAGAATATGCTATGCTTTTTAGAAAGGAATTAACTTCACTTTTGGCAACAGCTTTTGTTAAGGATATTGATTTAGTTGATGGAAAATTAGGTTATGGAAAATATGGAAATTTAGTAAGCGGATTAAAAAAGTTGACCTTCGAAGCAATCAAGAGACAACCTGATATAATTGAATATGAACAATTAGGAAGTCACGTTTTATCTAAATTATATGAAATTTATACAGATAAGGTTTATAATAGAGATATGGTATTGATGCCAGCAAATTATAGATCAACATCAAATTGGGAAAGAAAAGTACAAGATTACATTGGAGGAATGATGGATATTTATGCTATTCAACAATATGAAAAATACTGTGGAAAATTAGATAATAGAGGAATTTATTTCAAATAATACTGCCACTAACAAGGGGTTTGCAAAATGGCGGGGTTAAGTCTAAATTTAAACTTTCTGCTTCGTAATCCGCAAAAGCCAATTTTATTGGCTTTTTTTGTAATTTAGCAAATATAAATTGGCTTTTGCTACGTGTTGTCTAAATCGAAACTTTCGGCTTCGATTTTCCGCCACTTCGCAAAGCCCCGAACCGTTACACCTTATAAATTAAACAACAAATGAAATATTTTATAACACTAATCGTTTTAACGATTTCGACTCAATTAACTAAAGCTCAAAGCAAATTTGAAATTAGTCTAACGACAGGAATTGGATACGATTTCCAAACAAGGTCTAATGATTATAATGTAACAGGACCACTATATATCCCAGCCTTAAATGGGAATTCAATTTTACATATTGAAAAACCATATCAATACACATTAAAAGCTGCATACAGAATTAATGAGAATTTTGCTGTTCTATTTGGTTTAGGAACTACAAATAGGGCATTGAGATATTGGAGTTTAGACCAAAAAATAGAGCCTTATACCTATCGTAATGATAAAATAAAATTAGGAATTAGATCATATAATATCGAGCCAGGTGTGAGATTTCAAAGTGAACTTAACAGTAAGTTAAGCATATTTTGGGATCAAACTTTTGGAATAGGATTTGGAAAATCTAGTCCACGTTCTGGATTAACAAAAGACCATTCACAAGCTGAACTAATATATTTAAATGATAGGCAAGTTGGTGTTTTAGTTAATGTGAGTTTTGAAAATCCTATCATTTCCATTAATTGCAATTTTGGTATAGAATACAATATGTTTAAAAATGTATTTTTGACTATAGGGTTAAAATATATTAACGAAATCAACAATGGAAACGATTTGATAATTTGGCAGTATGACCTAATTGAAGACAGGAAAACGGGCTCCTATTCTCCGTATGATTTGGAATTTAAAACTTTATTAACTGAAATTGGAATTAAATATAGACTTTAGAATATTACGAGGTGTAACACCACCTATACGCAAGCAGGGGTTTTGTGCTTCGTAGGACAGGAAAGTGATAAATTTAAAGTTCAGTTCTTCGTAGGAAGTTCAGTGGTTAAAAGCCCTGCCTGCGTATAGCTGAGAACCGTTATAGGCAACCCCTACCGAGCGACCGTGCTAACAACAAACGAACAACCAAAAAATAAAATTTGTACCTTTGCGTTGTTGAATTTATGACAAGACGAATTTTCATATTGCTGATTGTGATGCTTGGTTTCTTTTTGACACCAACGCTGACCTATGCTTGTGGAAAAAAGACTGAAAAAACAGAAAAGTCTTGTTGTGAGAAAAGTCCTTCACAAACAGGCGACACGAAAGAGTGTTGCAAAAAAAGTCATTCGCAAAATGACAAAAACGATGACGGTTGTAACGGACAATGTGGAAATTCATCCTGCTATTGCCCAACTATAAACATCACTATTGCATTACCTGTTTTTTCCGAACTTAGACATAGCGTTTTCTACACTGCAAAATTGAGTTTCTTCTTTACAGAAACCTACATTTCTTCGGGTTTTCGTTCTATTTGGCAACCTCCAAAAATAAGCTAAATTCTTGCCTTGACAGCCATAGTTCTGTCCAGTCGAAAGCAAATAAGTGCTTTCAGAATTAGTATTTTTATAAACATTAAAATTTTCAAAAATGAATTCATTAAGATATTTATTGACAGCATTGATAATACTGTCATTCGGAGTTAGTAACGCTCAAATTAAAAACTCAAAAACTGAAACCGTAAAAATTTACGGAAATTGCGAAATGTGTGAAAGCACTATTGAAAAAGCAGGAAATCTGAAAAAGGTAGCCAGTGTTGATTGGAACAAAGGCACTAAAATAGCTACCATAACTTACGATGTAACAAAAACAAATCAGGAAGAAATTTTAAAACGCATTGCTTTGGAAGGTTACGACAGTGACAAATTTCTTGCACCTGATGATGTTTATGCAAAACTTCCTGAATGTTGCCAATATGAACGAGTGAATAAACCAGTTTCAAAAGCAGCACCCAAAACAGAAACACACGACCATTCAAACCATACGGCAACAATCGAAAAACAGGAAACAAACCAATTGAAAGCTGTTTTTGAAAGCTATTTTGCCGTAAAAGATGCTTTGGTAAAAACTGACGGCAATACGGCTTCTTCTAAAGCAAAAGATTTGAGCAACGCAATTTCCGCAGTAAAAATGGAAACATTAACAACAGATGAACACAACGTTTGGATGAAAGTGATGAAAGACCTTTTATTTGATGCAGAGCATATTTCAGATACCAAAGATATAGGGCATCAAAGAAACCATTTTATGAGTTTGTCAAAAAATATGTATGAACTAATAAAGGTTTCAAAATCCGAAACACCTGTTTACTATCAGTATTGTCCAATGGCAAACGGTGGTAAAGGTGCAAATTGGTTAAGCAAAGAAGATGCAATCAAAAATCCGTATTACGGTTCACAAATGTTGACTTGTGGTAGCACAGTAGAAACAATTAAATAAAAAATCAATGAAACACACATATCACATACACGGAATGACCTGTAACGGTTGCCGTAAGCACGTAGAAGAAACACTTTCAAAAGTACAAGGCGTTTCAAAAGTTGCTGTTGATTTAGAAAAAGCAGAAGCGACTATTGAAATGGAAAAACATATTCACTTGGAAACATTTCAGGAAGCCTTAAAAAATGATGGTGGAAGATATAGTATCCATAATTTAGGAGAACATCATCACCATTCAGAACCCAAACAGCACGACAAACCAAAAGGAAAAGGAACGGGCGTATTTTATTGTCCTATGCATTGCGAAGGCGATAAAACATACGACAAAGCTGGTGATTGCCCAGTCTGCGGAATGGATTTGGTGGAGGAACAAAATCTATCAACTTCCAATACAGAACAGTGGACATGTCCAATGCACCCTGAAATTGTACAAGACGAACCTGGCTCCTGCCCCATTTGTGGAATGGATTTAGTACCCATGCAAGCCGACCTTTCTTCGGAAGAAAAGACCTATAAAAAATTATCAAAGAAGTTTTGGATTGCAACCGCATTTACATTGCCCATTTTCTTCATCGCAATGAGCGAAATGATTCCAAACAATCCTTTATATGAGCTGATGGGACAAAAACAATGGAACTGGGTGCAGTTTTTTCTATCCATTCCTGTCGTGTTTTATACCACTTGGATGTTTTTTGAACGAGCCTACCGAAGCATCAAAACCTGGAATCTCAATATGTTTACGCTAATCGGAATTGGTGCTGGTGTAGCTTGGTTATTCAGTGTGGTGGGTATGCTTTTCCCGGATTTTTTCCCCGATCAATTTAAATCACATCATGGAGCAGTCCACGTTTATTTTGAAGCAGCAACCGTTATTTTAACCTTGGTGTTGTTGGGGCAACTTTTAGAAGCTCGTGCACACAGTAGAACCAATTCGGCAGTGAAAGAATTGTTGAAATTAGCACCCAATAAAGCCACAAAAATGGTTAATGGCGAAGAGGTGGAAGTCAGCATCGACAAAATAGAATTAAACGATATTCTTAAAGTAAAACCTGGTGAAAAAATTCCTGTTGATGGTGTTATCATCGAAGGCGATACAACCATTGACGAATCTATGATTACGGGAGAGCCAATTCCTGTGAATAAAGCTACGAACGATAAAGTAAGTAGTGGAACGATAAATGGCAACCAAACCTTTTTGATGAAAGCCGAAAAAGTGGGCAGCGACACTTTACTTTCTCAAATTATTAAAATGGTAAATGATGCCAGTAGAAGCCGTGCACCTATTCAAAATTTAGCCGATAGAGTATCGGGATTTTTTGTGCCGATTGTAGTGCTCATTGCGGTAAGTACCTTCATTGTTTGGGCAGTTTGGGGGCCGGAACCTGCTTATGTTTATGCTTTGGTCAATGCTATAGCGGTTTTAATTATTGCTTGTCCGTGTGCTTTAGGCTTGGCAACCCCAATGTCTGTAATGGTTGGCGTAGGCAAAGGTGCCCAAAATGGCGTATTGATTAAAAATGCCGAAGCATTGGAAAAATTTCACAAAATAGATACTTTAATTATTGATAAGACAGGAACGATTACGGAAGGAAAACCAACCGTAGAAAGTATCGGTTCTTTCAATAATGGTTTTAGAGAAAGCGAAGTACTTCAATACATTGTTTCATTGAACACAAATAGCGAACATCCATTAGCCGAAGCAACCGTTAAATACGGAAAAGAAAACAATGCTGAAATAATCAAATCGGAAAATTTTAATGCTGTTACAGGAAAAGGTGTTGAAGCTACTATCAATGGTAAGAACGTTGCTTTGGGAAATCCAAAAATGATGGAATATGCTAAAGCTGAAATCAGTTCTAAAATGGAAGATGAAGCGAAAGCATTTCAAAAACAAGGAAAGACCGTTTCTTATCTGGCAATAGACAATTCGGTGGTTGGTTATGTGGTTATTGGTGACAAAATAAAAGCAACAAGTGCCAAAGCCATAAAAGAATTACAAGAAAAAGGAATAGCAGTTATCATGCTGACAGGCGATAATCACGACACCGCTCAAGCAGTAGCTTCAGAGCTAAAACTTGCAGATTTTAAAGCAAGTATGTTGCCTGAAGATAAACTGAAAGAAGTGGAGAAACTACAAGAAAAAGGACATGTGGTGGCAATGGCAGGAGACGGAATTAATGATGCACCAGCATTAGCAAAAAGCGATGTCGGAATAGCAATGGGAACAGGTACGGATGTTGCCATTGAAAGCGCAATGATAACTTTGGTAAAAGGAGATTTAAACGGAATTGTAAAAGCCAGAAATTTAAGTGATGCTGTAATGAGAAACATTAAGCAGAATCTGTTTTTCGCCCTTGTCTATAACATATTAGGAATCCCAATTGCAGCAGGTGTATTATATACGTTTTTCGGAATATTGCTCTCGCCTATGATTGCTGCATTGGCAATGAGTTTTAGTTCTGTTTCGGTAATTGCAAATGCACTTAGACTTCGAAGTGTGAAAATATAAAAACAAGGAGAAGGTGAATTTAAAAACGAGTTTAATCAACGAATAGACATGGAGAAATTAATTAAAATAGTTGCCGATAGTCAAAAACAGTTCATCAACCTTACACGCATAGCAATTTTTATTGTGATGGCTTGGATTGGTGGATTGAAAGCGTTTCAGTATGAAGCAGACGGGATCGTTCCTTTTGTTGCCAATAGTCCGCTAATGAGTTTCTTTTATGATAAAGAAGCTCCTGAATACAAAGAATATAAAAACCCCGAGGGCAAAACAGTTCAAAAGAACATTGACTGGCATAAAGAAAACAATACATACA
>JBEBYC010000003.1:0-200750 GCA_040391315.1 Portibacter sp.
AGTTTTATAATTGAATTGTTATTAGGAGATTTTATTTAAAAAGGATTGAAAATTGAAAACATATTGAATTTAGAATTTTAAGACTGCTTTTTATACCAAAATAATTTTTAAATGATTGATTCATAATCATAAATGATAAAAGTGAACAAATGTAATATTTTATAATATATGTAATGTTATTATGTGAAATTATTGATGATAGAAATTTTAGCTCTATAAAAAATGTAAAAATTAGATACTTGTAATAGATAATTATATATCCATCATTCGATAGACTCAATACATTATGTTGTTATTTAAGTTTATATCTGCTGTTGTATTAATCTTTGTTAATAAATTAAAATGCTTACTGATGAAAAAAATAATCAAATAATAAATGAATGTATAGATCAAAATGTCCTGTAACTAGAATGAAATTTAAAGGATATGAAGTTTAGCCTAATTGCGTTTGATTTCTTTAACTTTTTTTATGACTAATTATGCGCAGGTATTGTTAGAGCCAACAGATATTTGTTTTTGACATGGGCGTACCAAATAACAGACATTTAAGTTGAAAATAAAATCTAAAGTAACATAGAAGCCATGTGAGTTAAAAGTATATTTCCAACAATAATAGGTTTTTTATTTTGCACTTACCTACGATTGTTTACCTAAATATACTTTCATTTTTCTAAGAGAAATTTCTTTTAAAAATAGGCAATTAAGGATATGTATAATTTTATTTTGTTTTTTGCTGATGCTGAAAGAAGCTACGGACAGAATTGTAGCTTTGTCTACTATTTATGATTGAATACGCTGTTGATAATATTTATATTTATGTGGATTGTAGTAAAAGTTTTTAAATAATATAATCTAAAGAATTGGTTGAAATAAATAGTTTTACGTTTCAAGCTTTGTATTTAAAATGATACTTTGAGTATTTGATTAATTGTTTGATCTTCTGATGTTTAATTATTCTTAAATGTTGAAGTTGGTAATGTTTTTTATTGGGCTTTTACCATATTGATTTTGAAATAATAATTAAAAATCAAATGCAAGGTTAGAAATATAGATTAAGTCATTTTGAACGATGTTTAATTGGTAATAAAATGTTCTAAGTATATTACTTCGGATTTTAGATGAATAGTATTAAATTGATGTAAAGATAAACAAAAAAGGGCATAAAGCCCTTTTTTGTGTTATGTGTTATTGTACTTATACCAGATTCTATCAATAATCTATGAAGCGATTTGAATTGACTATAAATATTAATCTGCTATTAAACAGCTCTTAATAAACCTATTTTAGTATCCGGGGTGATAATGAGATGGAAATTCTCTTTAAATAGTTTAATAGCAATTGCGAGTAGAATGATACCAAAGATTTTTCGCAATACTGCAGCACCGGCTTCACCTAATTTTTCCTTAATATAGTCCGAAAAATGTAGTACGGCAAATACGACGATGATGTTTAGTACAATCGCTACTAATATATCCGTTGTTTGGAATTTTGACTTTAATGAAATTAATGTAGTCATAGTACCGGCACCTGCTATTAGCGGAAAGGCGATGGGTACAATTGTACCGACTTCACTTCCTGGACTCTCTCTAAAGAATCGTACGCCTAAGATCATCTCAAGACCTAGGAAAAATAATATAAGCGCACCGGCAACAGCAAATGACTGGACATCAAGACCAAGTAAATTTAGGATTCCTTCACCACCATAAAGAAAGGCAACCATTAGTCCAAAGGATACCAACGCCGCTTTTAAGGAATCAACCTTTACACCTTTGTTCTTTAAATCAATTATTATCGGAATATTACCGACAATATCAATGACTGAAAACAAAATAATAGATACACTTACGATGTCTGCAATATTCATAGACAAAATTATATTTGTTTATAGGTTCTTTAATAGACGTATATAAATATAAAATGTTGCAAAAAAAAGTTTTTAAAGTACAATAATTTGCATAAATTTAACAAGTTTTAGGTTTGCAATAAAGTTTAACTTAGCGTAAAGTGATTTGTCATGTGTAGTAGTAGTTAAATTAAATAGCTGAATGTCATATAAAAATGAATAGATTTTAAATTAAGTGAAAAGAAAAATATGAGAGGTATTATTATAATAATTTATCTCATTTAAGCGTATAATGAATTTTCTTCAATTTGGTTAAATATTGATATTCTGTATAATAGAGATTTACATCTTTTGATATATGATTTAAAGCATCCATCTGGTTAAAAATGGCACAATTTCTGATATCTTTATAGTATGGATATTGAGAAAATAAATAGGAGACATTTTGTGGAGACAGACCTGTATTATAGGATAAGTATGGGTTTATCTTCGAGGTTGTTGAAGTTTGAAAATGGAATTTTTCAAATTGAAGTAATCGTTGGACATAAATGGCTTAAGGATTATAATGCAACAGCAGCTGAAATCAGTAATATATGGAGAAATTCAAATTTGGAGTTAGCACATGCTATTGGATGTAAAGTGTTTATTATTGATTTGAAAAATGGAGACAATAAAGTCGAACTTGTAAAATCTAAAAAAATCAAAAAGTACGATTCTTCAAAAGGGATTTTGTTTAATAAGAATTATTTGAATTAATGTAGTAAACCTTATAAAAAAAGCTGTGAATTTCTCAATTCACAGCTTTTTTTATATATGGTGATTGTTAAATTGTTATGCTTTCTTTGGCATCAATTGACTAAATGCTAAATAGACTAAATGTCCAAAACCAAATACTAATGAGAAAATAAATAACGAGGTGTCTTCTTCACCTTCAGCCATTGAGTAATGGTGAGCAAAAGCTAGGATTATAAGGAATGTTGAAAATAGTAAAATAGTCAAGTTGATGACATTAAAGTCTTTTCTGGTCATAGTACCTTTGTTAAGGGCACTGTGTTTTACGCCATAAAAGCTATAAATATCAAGACCTATTAGCATCCATACCAATAATCGAATCCATGTGTCAAATGGTAAAAATACCATCATACCCAGACAAACTAAAACTCCTAGTATAGGGATGACTGGAACAAATGGTACCCTAAATGCGCGTGGTGCATCTTTCATGGTATAACGCATTACTAATACTCCTAAGCATACCAAAATAAACGCAAACAGGGTGCCTATACTCGTCATTTCGCCAACGATTCTGCCCGGAATAAAGGCGGCAAAACAGCTTACAAAAATCATGAATAATAAGTTGGATTTATGTGGAGTTCGGTGTTTTGGATGTATTTCAGAAAATATCTTAGGGAGAAGTCCGTCTATACTCATTGAGTAAAAAACACGGCTTTGACCTAGCAACATTACCAAAATTACAGATGCATAACCCAGTAGGATAGCGACGATAATAGCCGTGTTAAGCCATGGATAATCTGGTTGTGGAACACCATTGACGATTGGCCCCATCCAGCTTATCGCCTCTGCTACAGGTGCTAATTCACTGTTTTTAAAGTTTGAATAGTGGGTTACGCCTGTCATTACGTAAGCAAATAATATATATAATATTGTACAGATTAGTAATGAGCCCATAATACCGATTGGCATAGATTTTTTAGGGTTTTTGGTTTCTTGGGCAGCTGTTGAAACAGCGTCAAAACCGATATAGGCAAAGAAAACAACGGCCGCTGCCCGTATGATGCCTGTCCAACCAAAAGCGCCAAATTTTCCTTCATTTTCTGGAATTAGTGGTGTAAGGTTTTCTGGTCGGATGTAATTAAAACCAATTATGATAAATATGAGTACAATACCTACTTTTAGAAAAACAATAATGGTATTTACAAAAGCAGACTCACTTGTTCCTTTGATTAGAACAAGGGACATAATGATTACAATAAATACTGCTGGTAAATTGAGTATTCCGCCATCAAATGGAGTTTTTAGTAACGATTCAGGTAATGCAACGCCGTACGTACTTAATAGTTTTGAAAGATAGCCACTCCAACTGGATGCTACTGTAGCGGCACCTACCGCATATTCCAAAACTAAGTCCCATCCGATTATCCATGCTATAAATTCGCCCATTGTGGCATATGAATATGTATAGGCACTGCCGGCAACAGGTATCATAGAAGAAAACTCGGCATAACACAAACCTGCAAGTCCACAACCTACAGCAGCTATTATAAATGAAATCATTATACCAGGACCGGCATAGTTTGCCGCTGCGATTCCCGTTATAGAAAATAATCCTGCTCCAATGATGGCACCTATTCCTAAAGCTACTAAAGCTCCTGAACTGAGGGTCCTTTTTAAAGCATGTTCTCCATCAGCCGAAGCTTCACTAAGTAATGAAGAAAGTGTTTTTCTCCGCCAAATACTGTTTAAACGCTCCATTTTTAAATTTAATGTTTTGTTAGTAAGTTGTAAAAATATAAATATTTTAAAATATGAACCTTATTTTTTAAAATTCTGTAAAAAAATTATCGCATCAATTTCATTTATTATCAATTAAAGTCGCTTGCGGAATGTTCTTTTACTAGAAGACAACATTTTTAAAAATAATGGGACGATTTTTTGCAGTCAATTATTTGATGGCTATTCAACTATAAGTAAGTTTATAAAAATTACTTTAAAAAATGTATTGTATTTTGACTTTTTTTAGGCAATCGATCTAAGTGAAAACCCTGATATTTTAGAAAAATAGTATGATATTAATAAAAATCATGGGTTAATCTATTGTTAAATAAAATATGTACGCACGGATTGTGTTAATTTTATGCGTTTTATAAACATCTATAAACATAATTAGATAGCACGTGGCAACCCCGACCAATAACGAAATGGAGCAAAAACCATCTGTTTTAGCAGTATGGCTACGCCGTATTTTGTGGTCATTCGTTTTCATTATTGGAACAGTATTTCTTCTACTCCAGTTTTCAGCTGTACAGACATATCTCATATCAAAACTTACTAAGTATATTTCCGAAAAAACGCAAACTGAAATTACTGCAAAGCGGATTAAGATTAGTCCACTCGACGGTATAATTCTTCAAGAGTTTATCTTATTTGATGACAATCGAGATACGATTGCGTCCATAGGTGGTCTTAATATTTCCTTGTACAAAAATCTTTTCTCACTTTTATATAATGAATTGGATTTAAGTTATCTGGGAATCAAGGACTTGCATATGCATATTCTGACAAAATCGGGTGATATACAATCAAATATTCAGCAATTTATTGAAAAACTAGGTCTCAAAAATGATAGCCCAAGTGAAAATCATTTTATGTTCAATATCCGTGATGTTGAATTATCTGATATACATATTTCAATACGGGATGAGAACAAAGGAAAGGAAAAAGTAATTTACCTTAAGGGTGGCACTTTAGAAATCGAATTACTTGATTTAGATTGTAAAGATTTTTATGTCAATCAAATTATTCTGGATAATCCAAGATTTGAGTCGATTACCTTTGGCGAGGTCTGTAACCCACCGATTTCATTGAGTATTGAACAGATGCCGGAAGATCTCACCGAAATGGTTTCCGATGTTGGATTCTCGTTGATACTAAATGAATTGGTTGTCAAAGATGGGTATTTGGCCGTAATTAATCAATTGGAATTTACCGATCCAAGGCGACAAGGTTACCTAGATTACAACAATTTTAATTACAGTAATATTAATATTTTTCTATCCCAAGTACGTGTTTTAGACAACAATATTCTGGCAAGACTTGAAACATTGAATGCAAAGGATAATACTGGATTTCAGATTAATAATATCAAAGCGGATTCGATTATTATTAATCCTACTTCGGCCGAATTAAAATCTTTCCTCGTAGATATGGGGGCCACGCTTATACGCGATCATTTAAAGTTTAGTTATAGAGATTTTAGTGCGTTCAAAGACTTTGGACACGATGTAAATATCAAAGCGGTTTTTAAAGAAAGCAGAATTTTAGTAGATGACCTGATTCATTTTGTACCAAGCCTGAGCGAAATACCCTTAGTGCGTAATTTATCTAAAGAAGTAATCAGTTTAAACGGTAAATACGATGGCCGAATTAATAATCTCGGCGGTCGAGATGTCACGATTCGAATAGGCGATAAATTAGAAATCAAAGGCTCATTTAATACAAGAGATTTACTCGATGCGGATAATGCATTGCTCAATATCCGTTTAGATAAGTTTGCAACAAGTATGCGTAAAATTAAAATGTTGATACCTAAATTTAATCCGCCTGCCAATTTTAATAAATTGGGAAGTATCAACTTTAGCGGTCGATTTGATGGCTTCTTAGAGGATTTTGTTGCCTATGGTTTATTAAAGTCAGATCTCGGAATGGCTGAGCTGGACATGAATTTGAATATCACCGAAAGTACACATAAAGCCAGATATAGCGGAACACTAAATCTTATTAATTTTAATCTAGGCTTTTGGAGTGGAAATAATGATTTTGGTCTCGTTAATTTCACTTCAAAAGTAGAAAAAGGTAGAGGTCTTACACTGGAAACCGCACAAGCTGATTTAACTGCTTCGGTTACTTCACTTGGTTTAAAAAATTATAATTATCAAAACATCAACCTTAACGGAAAAATTGATAAAAACACATTCGCCGGAACACTGATTTCTGAAGATGAAAATTTAAACTTTGTATTTGACGGAAATCTTGAATATATTAATAATAAGGCATTTTTAGATTTTAAATCCAATATTAAAAATATTGATTTAGAAGCCTTGCATTTATCTGAACAACCTTTGAGTTTTAATGCTGAAAATATTGACATTAACTTAAACGGTAGCAATATTAATGATTTTTTAGGTCTGCTCGACATCCGCAATATTCAGTTAAAAATGCAGGATTCTCTGTATCAATTGTCTTCTCTAATGGTGTCTTCAAGAGAATTGGTTGCCGGTGGGAAGGAATTGAACATGGTTTCCGATTTAGGCAATTTTAATCTTTCCGGAAAATACGATTTACCCAATGTAGTCAGGTCTGTAAAAAAAGTCATTTATACCAATTATTCCCAATTGACTAAGCCATGGAAAGAAGATGTCGAAAAACTTGAGGGTGATCAAAAATTTAATTTTAACATTAACCTTAATCAGAGTAGTAATTTTTTGAGTTTATTGGGTCTACATGAAAGTAAATTCAATAAGTTAATGTTGAAAGGTAGCCTTGATACGGATAAAAATGGACTCGATGTTGCTTTGGAATTGCCTTATTTTAAAATTAAAAAAGAGTATTTCAAAAATATCCAAGTATATATCGTATCTGATATAAAGACAGGTAGTGTTATCATGCATGTGGATTCAACCTTTGCATTAAACAGAAAATTTAACCCTATTGATATTCAAACGCGCATCGTAAATGACACTTTAAGTTTTGATTTGGTTTCCAAAAAAATCATTGATACGCTGGAAAATTTTGACATAAGGGGCACATTGACAACCATCAATAAAGGTTACAGACTGACGATTAAGGAAAATGAACTCGACTTTTTAGGAAAATCATGGACACTAAATCCAAAAAACCTGATGGAGTTTGGTAAAGGATACCTTAAGTTGGACGATATGGTGATTTCAGATGGACTAAGATCTATTGAGTTTAATGAAATTAACGAACAAAAGGGGCTGAATTTAGAGCTTGTTAATTTTGATTTGAATTTAATCAATGCATTTTCGGGCTATGAAAAATTAAAGTTTGATGGGCTTACTAACGTTTCACTTCGCGTAAATGATGTATTTGCTGAGGATAAAGAATTGTCAGCATATATAAGTACACCAAATTTTTCTATTAATAAAACCGCTTATAATAGTATCTACTTAAATATTTCCAAATCTAAAAACAATCCTTTTAAGATTAATGCCAATATCGGAGATTTTATTGCCATTGCCGGCACATTTAATGATGAAAGTAAAATGCTAAGCTCAAGAGTAAAATTAGTTCAGGCACCTATGGCAATTATCGGCTATTTGCTAAATGAAGGTATCAAAGATACGAAGGGCGGTATAGATGCTGATCTTACTTTTGGAGGGCCAATATCTGATTTGAAATTAGAAGGTAGTGGTATGGTACATAAAGGGCAAACAACCATTATTTATACAGGGGCTACTTACTTTTTTGATAAACAAAAATTAAAACTTACCAATACGGAGATTAGCCTTGATGGTGCAGAAATTACGGATATCCTTGGAAATAAAGGTAGTATTCGCGGCGGGTTGTTCCATGATTTATTTAGGAATTTTGGGGTCAATGCGACTTTGTCTGGTAATAATGTAGTCGGACTAAATACCACTAAAAATGATAACCCGGATTATTATGGTTATGGTATCGGTCAACTTACAGCAACGTTTAAAGGTTCGTTTGAAAATGTAGATATCAAAATAAATGCAGTTACATCAGCAGGTACTAAGCTTTTTATTCCGATAAAAAATACGCAGTCTTCTTTAGATCAGAGTTTTATCAAGTTTGTTAAAAGGGATACCAATCATATCGTTCAAACTAAAAAGGAACATTTACCAGGCGGATTGGATATTGAAATGACGATGACCGTAACACCCGATGCAGAATTGAGCTTGATATTTGATGAAGAAAAAGGAGATATTATCAAGGGCAGAGGCAGAGGAAATCTCAAGTTGAATATAACAAGATTAGGGGATTTTGAAATTTTTGGCGACTATGAAATCGAATCAGGACAATACTTGTTTACTGCACCGTTGATCCTTGTGGCAAAACCATTTATTGTAGAGCGTGGCGGTAGAATTCTTTGGACGGGAGATCCTGTAAATGCAACGCTAGATATCGTTGCTAAATATCGAACTCGTACTGCAATGGAACCTTTTATATCTGAATATCTTGTTGGAACCTTAGATCCTCAACTCAACCTAGCACGCCAAAATACAGAAGTAGATGTTGAGTTGTATTTAGGCGGTACTTTATATAAACCAGATATTAAGTTTGGCTTGGACTTTCCTAATTTAACCGGCGAATTGGCAAATTTTGCAGAAAACAAGTTAAGAATACTAGAAGGTAGTGATCAGGAATTAAATAGCCAGGTTTTAGGCTTAATTGTGTTTAACTCATTTATTCAATCCAATAGAGTGTCTGATGTTTTTGGTGCTTCGGGTATTCAATCCGCAGGTATTAATACATTGTCTGATTTCCTTTCAAGCCAGTTATCAATGTACATTACTAACGTGATTAATACTATGGTTGGAGAGGGAAGTGTGATTTCGGGCATAGACTTTGGGGTAAATTTTAAAAATAATAATTTTGGTGTTGTTAACAGTGGTTATACTCCGGATGAAATCGCTGTGAGAAATACAATCGTTTTTAAAAATGACCGTTTATCATTGGATATAGGAGGAAATTATGTGCGTCAGTTTCAGGGAACAGATGTAAATCAAGTACTGCCAGATTTTGCGTTGGAATTTAGATTGACTAAAGACCGAAAACTCAAAGTTAGGTTATATGGAAAATACGATATTGATATAACAACCACCGGTTTGAGAGAAAAATATGGATTAGGAGTAGCCTATCGCACAGAATTTGGTTCTATGACGCATTTTGAAGATGCTGTTAAAGAAGCTGTTAGAACCACGATTGAACAATAATTTTGTCTTTTTTATTGGATTAACATATTATTGTGACTTCTTCGTAGGGGGAGCGATATTAAAATTGTGACTTTTTGCATTGAAAGGTGTCTTAGGGTAGTATGATTTATTTTTCACATCAAAACAATTACAATTATGGCAATTAACTTATTAGATTTAGTTAAAGATCAGATTACTGGTCAATTGGCAAAACAAGCAAGCGATTTTTTAGGCGAATCTGAATCTTCTGTATCATCAGCATTAGGAAGCATGATGCCGGTGCTCTTAGGATCTACCATACAGAAAGCATCTACGCCTTCTGGTGCACAAGGAATTTTGGATGTAATCGGAAAATTGGATTTAGGTAGTCTTAGCAATATTACTAAAGTATTTGACGGTGGCTCCGACAACATTAATGGAATTTTAAATTCAGGTGGTGGTATTGTTGATATGCTTTTAGGCAAAAAGACATCAGGTGTTATAGATTTTATATCAAACCTATCTGGAATAAAAAGTAGCTCGGGTGCTTCACTTTTAAAAATGGCGGCTCCTTTTCTTATGGGGTTAATTGGTAATCAAGTAAAAGGTAAAGGTTTATCCGGGCTAACTGATTTGTTATTAGGTCAGAAAAACTATGTTAATGCCGCTTTACCTGCAGGAGTTAGCTCATTGATGAACTTCGGGAATTTTGAAATGCCTAAAATTGATACAAATATAAGTGCTCCAACTTCAAGTAATAACTGGATGAAATGGTTGTTGCCTATATTGTTAGCATTGGCAATTCTATATTGGCTAAGTACCAAAGGATGTGGAAATAAGGCCGTTAATGCTGGTCAAGACGCAATGGGAACAGTTACAACAGAATTACAGGATGCCGTGGATGCTGATGGAGATGCAATGGCTAAAGCCGGTGATGCTGTTGGGAAATTATTCAATTTCAAATTAAATTCTGGTTTTGAATTAGTAGGTGCTCAGGAAGGTGGTATAGAAAGTAAGTTGATAGCGTTTTTGAATGACCAAAATAAAGTCGTTGATAAAACAACTTGGTTTGATTTTGACAGATTGTTATTTGATACAGGTAAAGCAACGCTTCAGCCGAAAAGCCAAGAGCAATTGGTAAATATCGCTGAAATTTTAAAAGCATACCCCAATGTTAAAATTAAAATTGGTGGATATACTGACAATGTTGGAGATGCTAAAAGCAACTTAGTATTAAGTACTGACAGAGCATTTAATGTAATGGGCGAGTTAATAAAATTAGGCATTGCTAAAGATAGATTATCAGCAGAAGGTTATGGACAAGACCATCCTATTGCAGACAATAACACCGAAGAAGGTCGCCAACAAAATAGAAGGATTTCTGTAAGAGTTACTGAAAAATAATTTTATAAAAGCAGGAACAGTAAGGGTTTTCTTATTCCAATCCTATCATTAAGAACAATCCATAAACATATTTCATTGTAAAATAGCCCGATCTTTATTAAGGTTGGGCTATTTGTATTATAAACATTTGGTAAATTCATGAATTGAAAAATTGACTTCCAATATTTTTATTCAATGCTATTCAATTATAAAATACCGCAAATAAACAAATATCACCTTCTCATTTTATTTTAAGTAAACTTTATATCTGTTTTCTGCTACTATCGTAAATCAATCATATCAATGCTTTTACGTGTGTCTTAGATATTGTGTTTGTATATTTGTATTCTTGATCATACTCCACTTTATATATATACTTGCATAACGATTCATGATGGTTTCTTATTTTTTCAATACCTTTGTCCCTTGAAAGTCTTTCATCAAATCATTTCATGAGAAAAAAAATTGAGATTTTGGCACCTGCCAAAAACCTAGTACAGGGAATCGCCGCGATAAATGCCGGAGCAGATGCAGTTTATATAGGTGCGCCCATGTTTGGTGCTCGTACAAATGCTGCTAATTCTATCGATGATATTATTGCATTGGTAAGGTACGCACATTTGTTTAAAGCAAAGGTTTTTGTCGTCGTCAATACCATATTTTATGACGACGAACTAGCAATGGCAAGAGATCTGATTTATGCAGTTTATGAAGCAGGTGTGGACGCAATTATCGTTCAGGATATGGCGATTCTTGAAATGGATTTGCCACCAATAGTGCTACACGCAAGTACACAAGCCAATAACCGAGATCCACAACATGTCAAATTTCTTAAGGATGCGGGTATGGAACGCGTTGTTTTGGCACGCGAACTTAACTTAGACCAAATAAGAGAGATAAGCGATGTAGCTGATGTCGAACTCGAATTTTTTGTTTCTGGGGCGCTATGTGTTTCCTTTAGTGGTAATTGTTATATGAGTGTCGCAAATGGTGAACGCTCAGCTAATCGAGGTTCTTGTGCGCAAAATTGTCGTTTACCATACGAGTTGATTGATGGCAATGGAAAGTTGCTCATGCAAAGCGCACACTTATTATCGATAAAAGATTTAGATTTGAGTGACTATTTACCCGAATTAGTTGAAGCTGGCATTACCTCGTTTAAGATTGAAGGCAGGTTAAAGGATATTGTCTATGTCAAAAACAATGTTTCTTATTTGCGCAAAAAGTTAGATGAATTCCTCGAAGCTAATGTTGGTAAATACGAAAAAGCATCGTCAGGACGTACATTTTATAACTTCGAGCCACAATTAGATCGCAGTTTTAATAGAGGATATACCGATTACTTCTTACATCAACGAACGCATAAAATTGGAAGTTGGGAAACACCCAAATCTCAAGGTCAGTATATAGGTAAGGTTATTGCCGCTAAGGCGAATGGCTATGTAATAGAAAATTATGAACTGCTCAATAATGGTGATGGCCTTTATTTTGTAAATGCTAACGATGAAGCAGATGGTGCACAAATTAATATCGTGGTTAATGATGTTGTGGTATTGAATCATCATAAAGAAATCGCACCTGGGACGGATATATACCGAAATTCAGATGCTGAATTTATCAAAATGGTAGAGCAGGAGAAAAGTGCTATCCGAAAAATTGGTGTTACGATGCTGATGAAAGAAACGGAAAATGGATTTAGATTAATCGTTAAAGATGAGGATGGATATGAAGTGGGGATCCATAAAATTATGGAAAAGGAACTTGCAAAATCTCAGGAATCAGTCTTGTCCAATATCATTAAGAATTTAGCAAAAACAGGTAATACCGTATTTATAGCGGATGATATTAAAGTCGATATTTCCGACAATTGGTTTATCCCAATCTCTGAAATAAATCAACTTCGTCGAGAAGCCCTGGATGCTCTGACCGAATTGCGTATCGTTAAATATGAGCGTAAAACAAGACCTATAAAACCGACGAATCACTCATATCCGGTTGAAAATCTAGATTATACTTTTAATATATCCAATCATCTTGCACGTCAATTTTATCAGCGACACGGTGTAAAAGAGATGGAAAAAGCTTTCGAATTACAATGGAATCCCGGAAAATCCCGTGTAATGGTCACAAAGTATTGTGTTAAATATGAACTCGGCAAATGTGCCCGTTATCAACGTGCAACCATGGGCGAAAAAGTTAAGGAACCACTCACACTAAAACACGGTGATGTTGAATATAAACTTAAGTTCAATTGTAAACCGTGTGAAATGGAAATTTGGGAAAAAGATGCAGAATTTGAAATTGTTGATCAAGAAGTTCAATTGGCATAATATGTACAAAACACATTGAAAATTATACATCCAATTGCTGCTGATAATAGTTAAATATTGTTTTTTCCATTAGAGAAATTTGGTTGTCTGATGATGATTTTCTGAAATGATCTTCATTTATGTCTGCTTGTTGCTCAAAATTAAAATCTAAAAGTTTTTTACCATTGTTAAAAGCATGATATAGGCCTTCAATACCACCATAATCGTATCCTTCCTTACTTTTTTGGGCCTTTAATGATTTGGATATGTAAACACTTCCAAAGTGCTGATACTGCCAAATATGTGTCATTTCATGAATAAATATTGGATCACTTATTGATTTGTGGTAGTTGATAATATTGAAAGTGACGAAGGCAGATGCATATTTAGGTGATATAAACTTTGCTTGATTATTTATCAAAACGCGGTCATAACGGATATTATTACCAAAAATTTGCATGGCTAATTGTTGTTCAGCTGCATTCAGCTTTCTGATTTTTCGATTGATTATTTTTGTATGAAAAAAAGTGTAAAACTCTGGAAAAAGCAATATATCTAACATGTAAACTAAAAAGTCAATAGCCCACTCTAAAAAACTTTTGGGTGGAAATGGATTGCTGAATTTGTTGAAAAATGGAAAAGCAAAATGATTGATCAGTCGTTTTACACGAATGAGCCAATCCCTAACAAAGTTATATTTTTGAACCGTCGACATCTTAGTCCAAATTATTCAAACCTTAATGCTTTGACTGGCGTAATCCTTGTAATAATCAGTGTTGGTAAGGTTAAAAAAAGGATTGTAATCACCAATGTAGCTAGATTTATTAATATAACTGTTCCGAATTGAATGTCAATGGGCGCTGTGTCGAGATAGTAATTTGCCTCATCCAATTTTATAAATTTGAAATGTTTTTGAAACCATGCAAGCCCTAAACCTATAATGTTTCCTGCTATCAATCCAAAAAAAATGATATATCCTGCATTCCATAAAAATATCTTCCGGATACGACCATTGTGCATACCTAAAGATTTTAAGATACCAATCATTTGAGTTCTTTCGAGGATGAGGATGAGCAAAACAGTAATCATGTTGATAATTGCAACTAAAACCATGAGTTGAAGGATTATCGTTTCATTGATATCCTGAAGTTTAAGCCATTCGAAGATACTGGGAAACTTTGCTCGAATAGATTCAACATAATAGTTTTGTGGAACAATTTCGTAGTAAATATAATCAGAATAGATATCGAGGTCTCTGACATCTTCTAAAATGACCTCCATGCCTTGAGCCTCATTTTTAGGCCATTTAAGGATGTCTTGTAATTTAGATATATCGACAATTCCAAAACGACGATCGTACTCTTCCAAACCCGTATTATAAATGCCGCAAATGGTAAATCGCTTTTTAATCTGATCCTGATCTTTTATAAAATTAAGGACGACTTTGTCATCGGTTTTCAAATGGAGTTTATCGGCAATATTTTTAGATAAAAGCAATTCATCCGACATACTGTCTTGATAGCTGATAGCATTACCGTCCACAATAAATTGATTGAGTTGAGACCAGTCGTATTTTTCATCAACACCTTTGAGTAAAACTCCATGAAAATCCGATTTAGTGTTTAGCACACCAGGTAGTATGATAAAAGGGTAGGTCCCTTTAACGCCGCCATAAGTCGTTTTTAATCGAGGTTCACGATTTAAAATTTGTTGAAAAAATCCGGGAGTTTCCTGATAAGTTACGGATTGAATTGTCCGGATGCTATCGTAAAAAGCTTCATTTATAGGAATAGGTGTAACTTCAAAATTGCGGTTTACATTGCTGTCTGTAATATGGATATGACCCCAAAAACCAAAAATCTTATTGGTAATCTCTTTTTTAAATCCCGAAATGATTGCTGTAGTGAGTATCATGACGGTCATTGATATAGCAATAGCCGCAATAGCAATCCTAACGATAACTCTTGTGAAGGATTTGCTACCCGAAAAGGCAATTCTTTTTGCTATAAAATGCTCAATATTCATTTAAAATTGGGCTCATTTTCGTAATAAAAGGCTACTTTTGCACCACTAAAAACACAAAAGTACTCATTTAGAAGTTAATTTGTTTTGTTCTAAATTTTAAAATTCAAAAAATGTTAAATTTTATAGAAGAACTGAAATGGCGTGGAATGCTACACGATATGACTCCCGGGGTGGATGAAGTATTAGCAAAAGGCAAGATTGTTGGCTATATTGGGTTTGACCCTACTGCACCGAGCTTGACGATAGGCAATTTCGTTCAGATAATGTTGTTGAGATTGTTTCAGTTGTCAGGTCACCAGCCGATTGTATTGATGGGTGGTGCTACGGGTAGGATTGGCGATCCTTCTTTTAAGGACAAAGAGCGCGAACTCAAATCATCTGAAGAAGTGGACAGGAATCTCGCATTTCAAAAAGAACAATTTAAAAAATTCTTGGATTTTGAAGGACAGAATGGGGCCATTTTTGTCAATAATTACGACTTCTATAAAGATATGAACGTCCTTGATTTTCTACGCGATGTAGGGAAAACGCTTACTGTTAGCTACATGATGAGCAAGGATTCTGTTAAAACACGATTGGAGACGGGTTTGTCATTTACAGAATTTAGCTATCAGCTACTTCAGGCTTACGATTATCAATTGTTATTTGATAAATACAATTGTTTTGTTCAGATGGGTGGTTCTGACCAATGGGGAAATATCACTTCCGGAACAGAATTTATCCGACGTAATATTGATGGTAAAGCTTACGCAATAACAACACCACTTCTTACTAAAGCAGATGGTACTAAATTTGGAAAATCTGAGCAAGGTAATATATGGTTGGACCCGAATCTGACCTCACCTTATAAGTTTTATCAGTTTTGGATTAATGCAGCCGATGCTGATTTACCTAAGTTTATGCGTTATTTTTCATTGAAACACAAAGAAGAAGTAGAATCGCTTGAAGCTGAGTACAAAGACAATCCTCGTATATTAAAAGAAATTTTGGCTGAAGAATTAACCAGAAGAATTCATAGTGATGAAGATTTCGAATCTGTGATGCAGGTAAGCCAATTGTTGTTTGGTAAAGGTGGTGATGCTGCGGCGTTACAAGCAATTACACCTGCTCAATTTGACATTATTGGTGATGAAATTCCCTCCGCACAAGTTCAACCATCAGAGGTTGCTGACGGTATAAATATCGTTGATTTATTAGTTCAGTTAAATATCCTGAGTTCAAAATCAGAAGCACGTAAAGCTATTCAAGGCAATGCCATTGCTATTAATAAGGTTAAATTAACAACTCATGAACATACAATTACAGCTGAAGATTTTATGCATGGAAGCTATTTAATGATTGAAAACGGTAAAAAGAATAAATTCTTAGTTAGGAAAGCGTAATGCGTTATTGAGATTTAATAAATGTGAAATGTTTTTCGTTGCTTTCTGATGGATCGAAACTATAATTTTCTGTATTAAACGCTTTGAGTTGATCAGGTAGGATGATTTTATTTTTGATAATATAGGATGCCATCAGCCCTCTTGCACGTTTTGCATTGAATGATACAAATTTTTTAACGCCTTTTTTCATTTCAAAAAAGTCAAAGGTTAGGACGGGTACTTTTATTTCATTGAGGTGTATGGCTTTTGCATATTCGTCAGAGGCAAGGTTTGCCAGATATTGACTTTTTGAATTTTTTATATCGAGATTCAATTGTTGGGTAATCTTCTCTTTCCAAAAGTCGTATAGGTTTTTGAATCCTGGAATGAGGAGTTTTGCATTCATTTCAAGCCTATAGGGTAAAATGGTGTCTAATGGTCGCAAAATACCGTACATCGCGGACATAATTCTTAGATGATTTTGAGCAAAGTCGATGTCTTCTGTTGATAAAGTCACTTCGTGCATCCCGGCATAAACTTCGCCGGTATAACTAAAGAGTGCTGATTGATGTCCTCGTGCTTTTGCTTTATTAAATACCTGTATTCGCTGCCAAGTTTGTTCTGTAAGTTTTTCACTTAATCCCATGAGTTTTGCTAGATCTTCTCTTGAAAGTTTAGCTATTAACTTGGATATTTGTACTGCTTCAGATTTGTATTTTGGGGAAGTCAATGGTAAATGTATGATCTCCTGAGTAGAGGTAGCCATAGTTTTGGAAGGGGAGAGAATAACGACCATAAAACGCTTAAAATTTCTTTCAAAACAAAAAAGACCTTGACAAGTTTTACCTTGCCAAGGTCTTTTTTATATTTTTAACCTAAATAGCAATATAAAGGTTATAAAATTAAAATCTTAGTTGCCTTTAATCATTGTAGGCTCAGCTGCTGGAACAGACTCGTCTTTCTTTGGAGGCAACACATTACCAATAACTTGAAGTACGTGATTTTCTGATCCTTCGTTAGTAGTAATGGTTACAGATTTGTTGATTGGACCTGTTCTCTTAGTATCATATCTGATCTCAATTGTAGAGCTCTGACCTGGTGCAATAGGCTCTTTTTCCCAAGTAGGAACAGTACAACCGCAAGATCCTCTAGCACTTTTGATTACTAATGGCTCAGTACCTGTGTTAGTAAATTTTACGACTCTCAATGGCTCACTACCATTTTCGATAGTTCCATAATCAACAACTGTTGATTCAAAAGTCATAACAGCCTTTGATTTTTCAACTTCAGGCATTGCAACCTTTATTGGTTCAGACACTACAGCATTTGCAGGCTGCATACCTCCAGGTGTTGTCTTTGTTTGAGCTGATAATGAAAAGCTCACAAGAACAAGTAATGAAAATAAAATTTGCTTCATAAGAAATTTGATTTTAGAAAATACAATACAAATATATAAACTTTAAATGTAATAAGCGTATATTATGTTACTTTTTTGCTGTTAAATAACCGTTAAATAAATTTTATACTTAAATTTTTAAAAGCTTTAAATATTACAAATTAATATTACTACAAAATAGAATATGCTATAATTTGCATAAATTGATCGAACGTACATTTACTAAAAAAAATAGAGGCCAATAGTATGTTTGACCTCTATTTGTTCAAATTAAATTGAAATCTACCGATTGACGGTTGACTATTATTTTTTGATTTTCTTCTTACCTTTCATTGTAGAGGCGTAAACTAATGCATTGTATAAGTTAACTACACCACCGGAAACACTAAGTTTACTGAATGGTACAATATCTTTTGTTCCCGGAACTTTTACATTATGATTAAGTTTGGTTACACTATTCATAATTGCTTCTTTAACCTGCTCAGCTGTCAACGCCGGATAAACAGATCTTATAACTGCAGCAACACCGGCAACAACTGGAGCTGCCATTGATGTACCTTGAAGTTGTGCGTATTCATTTTCAGGCATTGTAGAATAGATTTTCATACCAGGAGCAAAAATATCAACCACTGTCTGACCATAATTTGAAAATGGTGCTACAGCATCTTCACCTTCTTTATAATTTAAAGCACCTACTTCGATCCAGTTTTTAGCTTTTCTTTTCTTTTTGAAGAATAAAAATCCTGTCTTTTTTTCGTACATAGCATTGGGGAAATTGTCAGTGTTGTCATTATCCTGTGCAGAGTTTCCAGCTGCATGTACTAATAATACGTCCTTAGACTCTGCATATTTTACAGCTGCATCAACAATGTCTTTATGAGTACCGAAACCTTTACCAAAGCTCATATTAATAACACTTGCACCATTATCAACCGCATATCTGATTGCATTAGCTACGTCTTTATCTCTTTCATCTCCGTCTGGAACAGTTCTTACAGACATTAATTTAACATTGGCAGCTACTCCATCCATACCGATGTTATTGTTTCTTACTGCACCTACAATTCCACCAACGTGTGTACCGTGTAATGGATCCGGGCCTTTTACGTCATTATTTCCATAAATTTTTTCTTTAGGATCTTTGTAATTGTCCATTACGATAGTCTTACGAGGGTCGAAATCTGGGTTGAAAGCATAATCTAATTGATCTTGAAAGCGTTTTTTATCTTCAAGAATGTCATTCGTTACATTAGATTTAACTTCAGCTATGCTCTTTATGTCATTATTGCCTGTCAAATACTGCGTTGCAAGCATTTTAGCCATAGCAATTTCTTGACCTTTGCTGTCATCGATAGCAGTAACATTAGCCATATTAAATTCATTGTCTCCCAATTCTTTTTCAAGGGCATTCAATGCATTCATAACTTTGTCTTCTAAAGCGGTCATTCTGTTAAGATTAGATTCTGCTTTTGCACGGTCAGCATCTAATTTTTCTTTTGCGCGTTTAAAAATGTCATATTCTGCTTTTTGATCTTTATTGAGTTTTTTCTCATCAGCATTTTCATACTTATATCTTAATTCTGCGTAAACTCTTGTCGATTCGTAAGTATCAGGACCTACATTTTGTCCGTTTGGACCACCAATAAAATTCCAGCCATAAACATCGTCAATATATCCATTGCCGTCATCATCTATACCATTTCCGGGGATTTCGCCTGTGTTAATCCAAATATTTTCTTTCAGATCTTCGTGATTAATATCCATTCCCGAATCTATGATGGCTACAACTACTGTCTTAGTTGACTTGTTTTTGAGAAATTCGTCATATGCTTTAATCATTGAAATGCCAGTAAAACCCTCCCCAGGATTACCATAGTACCAATCATTTGGTGTTGGAGTTTGTGCAAACATAGATGTAAGACAAACAAAAAAAGCGATTAATAAATTAAAAAATTTAGTCATGTGTTTGAAAATTTTAATAAATAACTATAAATTTGCGCCAATATTTGATAATATGCTCTCTTTAAACCGATAAATGTAGTACTTTTTAAAATACTAATTGTACTATTAATGTTTATTTTATACTAAAATATTTCAAAATTATTTTTTAATGAAATCATTTTGGAAAGGTTTTAACCGTTTTAACATCGTACTATATTTATTTGATACATTTAAAGAATTTGTTACCATGAAAAATGTTTTGTCCGGTTTAATTTTAGCAGTTGCTCTTTTTTTCAGTCCGGTAAAAAACTATGCTCAATATAGTGATTTTGGGATAGGGTTAGGGTTTACTACGTATTGGGGTGATTTAAATGTACCTTCTCATATTACAAATCTAATTTATAATAGTGGTCTTGCTATAGAAGCCCATGGTAGAATCATGCGAGGTGAGCGATTTGGATTGAAGGCTTCATTTTTGTATGGAACAATTAAAGGCGACGATTCAAGATCTGATGTCAATTGGCAATTGAGACGAAATCTTAATTTTTCTTCATATATTGCTGAATTGGGACTCATGGGAGAATTTTATGTGTTGCCATTTAGTACACAACCTGGCAAATTCTTTTTTGCACCATATCTGACGGCTGGAATATCTGCATTTTGGTTTAATCCTACCACGGAATACCAAGGTAGAGAGATTAAATTGCAACCATTAGGTACAGAAGGTCAAGGCATGGTAGGCAGACCAGACAAGTATAGATTGAATAATTTAGCGATACCATTTGGTGTAGGTGCCAAATTTATATTGACAGAGGGTGTGAATTTAGGTGTAGAATTGGTTTTTAGAAAAGCATTTACTGATTATATTGATGACGTAAGTACCATCTATGTCAATTATGATGATTTAAGTAGTGCAAATGGAATTCTTTCTGCAAGATTATCAAACAGAATGAATGAATATTTAGGTCAGGAAGAACCGGTCGTCGTTTCAACAGGTACAAAAAGAGGTGGCGCTGATTCACCTGATTATTATATTGGAACACTCGTTACTTTAAATATCGTATTGTCAGATTCTTTTGGAAAGAAGAAATTAGGAGGCAATAAAGTTTCCTGCCCTTCGTTCAAATAAGAAATCTATAAATGCATTGGCGGATAGCAAATCAATTCTAAAACAATATTGGGGCTACGATTCATTTCGAACGCCGCAAGAAGCAATTATTGAATCCGTATTACAGCATAAAGATACCATAGCCCTATTACCTACTGGCGGTGGGAAATCCATATGTTTTCAGATTCCGGCACTTCTATTGCCTGGTAAAACACTTGTCGTTTCCCCGCTGATAGCTCTTATGCAAGATCAGGTAGATCATCTTTTTAAGCGTGGAATTGTTGCCAAATCGCTTAACGCTAATTTACATTTCAAAGAGATTGATGCCATTCTTGATAATTTTGTCTTTGGAGACTTAAAAATACTCTACATATCTCCCGAAAGGATTGAATCAGTTGTATTCAGAAAGCGTATAGAGAAAGTAAAACTTAGCTTAATCGCTGTTGACGAATCTCATTGTATCTCACAATGGGGCTATGATTTCAGACCATCGTATTTTAATATACCTAAGCTCAGGGAAATACATCCTGAAGCAACCATGATGGCACTTACCGCTACAGCTACACCCAAGGTTCTGGATGATATCAGTGAAAAACTCCATCTGAAAAATCCCGTTGTTTTTAAAAAGAGCTTTGTACGTGATAATTTAGGATTGACCGTGATTTACGGGGATGATAAGCGCTACGAGCTATTAAAATTATTGGAAACTGTAAAGGGAAGTAGTATCATCTACGTAAGAAATAGAAGAGAAACGCTCGAGATATCTTCATGGCTTACCCAACATAGTATGCCTTGTGTAGCTTATCATGGTGGTATGGATAAAAATCTCAGAGATCGCAATCAGGACTTATGGATGCGCAATGGTGTAAAAATTATCGTATGTACCAATGCTTTTGGAATGGGTATTGATAAGCCAGATGTTCGTATGGTCGTACATTTGGATATCGCACCAAGTTTAGAAGAGTATTTTCAGGAAGTAGGTAGAGCTGGAAGGGATGGTAAAAAAGCTTTTGCTATCGCTCTAATTGATGATAGTGATATAGATACTGCAATAAAAAATTTAGAAGAACAGTATCCTTCGATTGAGTTTATAGCTCAGATTTACGATCGTTTATGTAGATATCTAGGTGTAGCCTATGGTTCGGGATATATGGAAACGTATGATTTTGAATTGACCGCATTTGCCGAGAGGATAGAAGGTAGTTCCAAAAAACTTTTTCATGTGATTAGTATCCTTGAGAAAGAAGGTTGGTTGTCAACTTCTGAAGCATATAAAGAACCTTCTAAATTGATGATATTGGCCAATACAGAGGATCTGGACTATTTAAATAGGTATCCATCCATGAAGTCGATAATCATCGTGCATTTATTGAGAAAATACGAAGGATTATTTATTGATTTTGTCAAAATAGACGAAACACAGGTCGCTTCCGAATTAGGAATTGAAGTAGCTAAGATGAGCGTGTATTTACAACAGCTCCATCATGAAGGACTGATAAGATATATTCCGAGAAATGCTAAACCACAAATTACGCTTATAAAGCCACGTCCTGAAATCCAATATTTTTCGATAGATAAACAGGCCTATTTGATGAGAAGAAAGATGGCAGAAGACAGATTGAAAGCAATCATAAAGTTTGTAAAAAATGAAAAGCAATGCCGGCAAAAGATGATTATTACCTATTTTGGTGAAAAAACCAATGATTGTGGTTTGTGTGATATTTGCTTAGGATCCGGTGAAATAACTACAAAAAATGAAGACCTAATCAAAGTGATGGAACATCTTAAAACGGTTCTGGTACATAATTCTATAAATATCAAATCGTATATAGGGTTGTATCCATATATTTATAGAAAAAAGGTGGCAAAAATACTACAAAAATTAGAATCAGAACGATGGCTCATTATGGATGAATTAGGAAACTTATCCTTACCGACGCTATGAGAAAATACCCCAAAGTATATTGTTTTGTGACCAATGATCTGAATCAAGATCAGCGTATGCACCGTATTTGCCAAAGCATCCACGATTTAGGCATAGAGGTATGGCTCATCGGAAGAGAAAAGCAGAATAGTAAGCCACTTTTAGCATGGCCATTTGCACAAAAAAGGATAAAATGTATCCTTAATAAAGGATTCCTTTTTTACCTCGAATACAATATTCGAATTTTGCTTATGTTGTTAAATAGCAAGGAAGTTGTCATCTATTGCGTAGATACTGACACCTTGTTGGCTTGTTCAGTTGCCAAGCGTATCAAACATTTCAAATTGATATTTGACAGTCATGAATATTTTACGGAAGTACCTGAATTACATGGGAAGCCTATTAAGAAAAAGATATGGCAACTCGTCGAAAAATGGTGTATTCCTTTCGCTGATAGCGCGATTACTGTCAGCGAAAGTCTAGGCAAAGTCTTGGAATCTAAATACGGTAAACAATTCACTACAATCTATAACGCACCATCCATAAATGCATATAAAAATCTGTTTGTAACTATGGATACAAATGCGCCTTTTATCCTATATCAGGGTGTTTTAAATAAAGGTAGAGGCCTTGAAGCGATTATTGATGCGATGGAATGGATTGATGATGTCCGACTTGTGATTGCCGGTGAAGGAGACCTTAGTCGTGCATTAAAACAAAGAGCTGAAAAAAGCATTGCTTGTCAAAGAATCTCTTTTGTAGGATGGTTGATGCCTGATGAATTGAGACAACTAACAGTAAACGCTACTTTGGGAATTAATTTGCTAGATGGCAGCAGCCTCAACTACTATTATTCCTTAGCAAATAAATTCTTTGACTATATGCACGCAGGCGTTCCGTCTCTTAATATGAATTTTCCCGAGTATAAGCATTTGACTGAGCAATATGATGTAGGTTATTTAACGGATAACCTAGTTCCCGAACAATTAGCCCAAATGATCAATCATGCTCTCAATGATAAAGCTGTGTATGCATTAAAAAAAGAAAATTGCCTAAAAGCTTCCCTGAAACTCAACTGGGAAAATGAAAATGTAACCTTGAAAAAGTTAATATTATCTGTTAGTTGCAAAAGTTAATAATTGAAATCAGATAACTTATCCTTTTATTTTGTCAGTGTATTTGCAAATAAAATTCTCTAATTTTGGTTGGATTACAATTTGACAATAGGGTTGTTCGGAATGGTCGTTGTAATAATTCTGATGGTGTTCTTCTGCTTTGTAAAATACTTCAAACGGCCTGATTTCGGTAACAATCATGTCATCGAACTGCTGCTGAGCGACATCCATTTCTTCAAAAGCAATTTGCTTTTCTTCCTCATTTCTGTAAAAAATTATACTTCTGTATTGAGTGCCTTTATCAGCGCCCTGCTTATTGAGTGTTGTCGGATTATGGGTTAGGAAATGTAGCGCTACAAGTATTCTATAAGTTATGAAATTGGGATCATAGGTGATTTCGATAACCTCCGCATGGCCGGTAAGTCCTGAACAAACTTCTCTGTATGTCGGATTGTGCGTTTTACCACCGGCATAGCCGGATTCAACTTTAACTACACCATCTAAACGCTGGAAAAGGGCTTCTGTACACCAAAAACAACCACCACCGATCGTAGCTTTACGAAGTTCTAAATCTATTTTTTTTAGTGCCACCGCATTGATGCAGTACCTAAGACCACTTGGTGGAGGACCATCCTGGAAGATATGACCAAGGTGTGCATCACAAACATTACACCGGGTTTCAATACGGTACATTCCGTGACTTTTATCTTTATGGTATGAGATGACATTATCCTCGTAGGGTTGGGTAAAAGATGGCCATCCTGTTCCACTGTCAAATTTTTCCGCGGCGTCAAACAATAGCGTTTCACAGCAAACACAAGCATACAGTCCGGGAGTGAAAATTGAGCACAACTCCGAACTGTTTGGTCGTTCAGTATGACTTAATCTTGTAATGTTAAATTGCTCAGGTGTCAGGATGGATTGCCATTCGTCTTCTGTCTTTTTTATGCATCTAATCGGTGCTGGATTGCCATTATTTGCAAATCGAAGTATATCTATCCAAGTAAGCATATGTAATAAAATTTAAATGTGCTTTTCTATACAAATATTAAATCAACTTCGGGCAATTTTGAAGTCAAAATAAATGGTAAAACACGATTTTTATATTCAAAGATTCAAAATAAAATAAAGTTTTAAATCTAACAAATATACAAGCCCAATAGTTTGGAGCATAATTTAATACTCTAAACTATTGGGAATCTAAAAAAACACCTGTTAAATTGCGCTAGCTTTGTGTACTTGAAGGATTATGGCCAGATTAATGTTTCACCGTCGTCTTCTACTGCTGGTAAAAACTGAATTTCTATAGCGATATCATCCTGGAACCAAATCATCATACCCGATTCTTCTGATTCCATCAGAATTAAATCCGGATTTTCTTCATCAGAAACATCTTCAACATGTGAAATAATGATACCATTTTTTTCAATAACTTCGAGCGCATGCTCTTTATCCATATCAATAATATGTTCGCCAAATAGCGTAAAATATGGATCACTAACTGCTATGGAAACTAAACGCCACTCATAAGCAGAGTCAAATACTAAGGAAAATTCGTACTCATCATAATGCCACGATTCTAACTGGTCATTAACTTCTTCTTCAAATCCAGGTAGATTTTCTATGTCGTCCGGTGGACCTATTACGACCTTTACTTCCTCTCTGGTCATTCCAAATTTAATACCACCTAGGCCTACACCTGGTACTATTTCCTGAACATTTTTAAGCATTGTAATTAAAATTTGCGCAAAGGTAATGAGATATTATCAGGAATTGAGATAATCAGTGATAAATTTTAATATATACTTAAAAAGGCACATAATATAATTGTGTTTAATGTGCACATTATTAGTGTTTTATATTTGAAAATGGGTGTAAAGTTCAATCATACATATATAAGTGTCGTTTTTTTTACATTAAATGTATAATACCGATGAATCGTAGTAATACATGGTTTGTATGAAATATTGTAGTCGTTATAGTATGATGAATAATAATGAGTTATTTAACTTAAATTATTGAATTAGAATATTTTTATTTATAATGTTATGGTATTTAATTAGGAAAGTATTAATATTGCACATATTTTATTTGTTGTAGGTAGTTTTGTAAATGTCATAAAATCTAAATCAAAATGAAAATCTTAAAAAAAATCGGAGTTTTATTATTGATCATAATAACCATTCCACTCATCGTAGCACTTTTTGTACCAAAAACTTTTAACAGCGAACGCGAAATCGTAATAGATAAACCAAAGCAAGAAGTATTTAATTATATTAAATTTCTTAAAAATCAGGAGAACTTTGGGGTATGGTATAAAATGGATTCTACCATGACAAAAACATATGAAGGAACAGATGGTACAGTAGGATTTATTTACAAATGGAAAGGTGATAAAATGGGGGAAGGTAAACAAACGATTACAAATATAACCGAAGGGGAAATGGTAGAATCTGATTTGGATTTTGGATTTGGTAAGCCGGCGCATGCATATTTTTCAGTAAAGGCGCAATCGACAACACAAACCCTCGTAAAATGGGGTATTTCAGGTGAAACCCCGTATCCATTTAATTTTATGAGTCTTTTTTTTGATATGGGCAAAGACTTTGAACAAGGCTTGATTAATTTAAAAGATGTTTTGGAAAATCAGCAATTATCAAATATAAATTTAATGAAAACAGTACAGTACACAATCAATATAAAAGCAAGTGCTGAAAAAGTTTATAATACTATGCTCGGCATTAACAACATTAAGACATACGAACAATGGACATCTGCTTTTAATCCAACTTCTACTTGTGAAGGAAAGTGGGAAAAAGGAAGCAAAATGTATTTTATAGGTATTGACGAAAGTGGTAAACGAGGAGGTATGGTGTCTGAAATTGAGGATATTGTAGTAAATAAATTTGTTTCCATTCGACATTATGGTTTACTCGATGGCGATGTTGAAATCACCTCCGGAACCGAAGTTGAAAAATGGGCAGGTGGCCACGAAAATTATTCTTTTGAAGAAAAGCAAGGAGTTACATCAGTAACTGTTGACATAGACATCGCTGAAGATTTTGTAGATTATATGAATGAATCTTTTCCTAAAGCATTAGCAAAGCTGAAAGCAATATGTGAGCAATAATTAATCACAAGCTTTCAATAAATTATTATTTTTGTATTGGAATGGAAGTATCTCAATCCTACTAATATTATGTTTTTACACTTTTAGATTTTTTTATCATTCAATATAATATATATTTTTGGGATTCAATCGGTATTAAAAAATCGTATAAAATTGATTTATGGATAATCATGCGAAAACCGTGTCTTTGCCATCATTTTCACGGACCTATTTTCACGGCACAAAAGCTGATCTAAAAACAATGGATTTAATCACAGTGGGTTATCATTCAAATTATGATGAAAATAGAAAACTAAAACATGTTTATGTATCAGCAATCTTAAACACAGCAAAGATAGGTGCAGCACTCGCTGTGGGTGAGGGACGAGAAAGAATTTATTTGGTAGAAGCAACGGGTGAGCTAGAAGACGATCCAAATGTAACGGATAAAAAATATCCGGGTAATCCTACGATGTCCTATCGCTCAGTTCATCCTTTTAAAGTTGTAGGTGAAGTAATCGGATGGGAGAAAAAATCTAAAGAAGAGATCGATGTATTAAAAGAAGGGATAAAAAAACTCGTCGAACAAGGAATTAATTATATTATAGACTAGAATATGAGTATGGCTAAACGACAAATATCTACAGCCTATTCGACAGGAAAATTTGAATTAGCCTTTCCATTTTTATCTAAAAATGTATAATGGATCGTTGAAGGTGAGCGATGTACCGAAGGAAATCTAGCCGTTATTGATCATTGTAAACAGATGGCACAATATTTTTTAAACTGTAACAACAAATATTAATATGTATTATATCACAGAAGGCAAACATCGGATTGCTGTCAATGGAAACGCAGAATTTATACGCGAGGGCAAAAGCATTCAATTTGTGTCCGCTTGTGATGTGTATGAATTTAATGATTTCGATGAATTGCAAACCATCACTTTGTATTGTATTGCGGATAAATAAAATTCGTTTGAAAAATAATAATTACTTAAAGATTAAATGTTACAATGGGACTTTTAGCGTTTGTAACTGTATAAATTTGAAATAATGCGTATTTATAATCAAATACTTGAAGCACTCAGTGCATTATCATCAACGGATAAGGCAAATTTCCTTCCCCGTTTTTTCAAAACTGGAAAAGGTGAATATGCAGAAGGTGATAAATTTTTGGGTGTTGTCGTTCCCGATAGTAGAAAAATAGCGAAACATTTTGCTACAAAAATTGATTTGGCTGAAATTCAGGATATTTTATGCTCTGAATTTCATGAAATGCGATTGGTCGCTTTATTGATTTTAATACATAAATTTGAAAAATCCAGAAACCAACATGAAAAGAATCAGCTTGTAGATTTTTATCTTAAAAATACAAAATATATCAATAATTGGGATTTGGTCGATTTAACAAGTTATAAAATATTAGGTAGGTATTGTTTTGAAAATCAGGAAGAAGAAATCCTGAGAAATCTTTGTGCATCAGAAAATATGTGGGAAAAACGAATGGCCATTGTCGCAACGATGTACTATATTAAAAAAGAGAGATACGATTTGACAAAAGAATTCGCACTTAAAAATCTACAACATCCTCACGATCTCATGCACAAAGCAAATGGATGGTTACTACGGGAAATGGGTAAAAAAGATGAAGCAGAATTGTTTGAATTCCTTCGGTTACATTACCATAATATGCCGAGAACGACACTGCGATATGCTATCGAAAAATTTGATGAAACACTTCGACAAGATTTCTTAAAAAGTAGAATTTGAAATTTGATTTTGAAATAAATAATATTGATAAAATGAAAACATCCGCATCTCACGATGAACGAATCGCAAAAATGGTTTTTGCAACCGTTTATCCACATTATGTTTCTAAAGTTGAAAAGAAAGGTAGAACCAAAGAAGAATTACATCAAGTTATTGAATGGTTGACCGGATTTGATCTTCAAAAAATTCAAGAACTTATAGACCAGAAAGTTACTTTTGAAACATTTTTTGAAAAAGCTAATCTAAATCCCAATGCTCATTTGATTACGGGTATAATTTGTGGCTATAGAATTGAAGAAATTGAAAATCCCTTGACAAAAAAAGCTAGGTATTTAGATAAATTAGTAGATGAATTGGCAAAAGGTAAGCAAATGGAGAAAATCTTGAGAAAATGAAAGCAATAGAAAGTTACATTCAGCAATTTCCAGATAATGTACAGGAAATATTGGTAAATATCAGGCAACTAATTATAAGAAATGCCCCTGAAGCTGTTGAATCCTTTGCTTATGGAATGCCTGCATATAAGACGAATAAAAAACCTTTAGTTTATTTTGCAGCATTTAAAAATCACATTGGATTTTATGCTACCCCTTCAGGACACCAAGAATTTCAAGACGAACTTTCAAAATATAAACAAGGAAAAGGATCTGTACAATTTCCACTTGACAAACCTATACCATATGACCTGATTGAAAGAATTGTACAATTTCGAGTCGCCGAAAATGTTGAAAAATCAAAGCAATTAAGTAAAAATAATGAAAAGTAAAACAAACATCAAATGCGAAAAGTAATCGCTGTATTTAATATGACTCTTGATGGGATTTGCGATCATACTGCAGGTATTCCAGACGAAGAAGTACACCAGCATTACACTGAGTTGATAGATGAAGGAGGATTGATTTTATATGGTAGGACAACTTTTCAACTAATGCAGTTTTGGCAAGAAATATTAAAAAATCCTTCTAAAGAAAAATCCATGAACGATTTTGCAAAGGCCATAGATAAAATACCAAAAATCGTTTTTTCTCATACGCTGAAAGATGTAGGTTGGGAAAGCGCAAAGTTGGCAAGTGAAAGCCTTGAAAAAGAAGTGTTTTTACTTAAAAATCAAACGGGTAAAGATATATTAGTTGGTAGCAAAAGTTTGATAATTCAACTACTCAATAGCCAACTTATCGACGAATTACAAATTTGTGTTTATCCTGTTATCGAAGGAAAAGGGATGTTGTTTTTTGATCAAATAAATGATAGAATCATGTTGAAGTGCAATAAAATCAAATTACTAAAATCAGGTGCAACAATATTTTATTATACACCAATCCGAAATTAAAAATTCCATCCAATTCTTTACTATATGCTTTATTTTGTATCAATGTATTGGCAATAATTTCAGTTTATTATGTTCAAATAATGATGGTTACAAAACGAAAAATTTAAAATATATAATTGCCTATAATGTGTAAAAGTGTAATGATGGTACAAGCAGTTTCATTGTTATCATTAATTCAGTGATATAGGTAAAGCTTTCTTGATCAATTATCTGTGTTTTTTCATTATAATATAATTTTCTTAATGCATGAATTTATCTGTATAGATAACGGTTCGGGTATTGGCGTTGTAGGGGTAATAAAGGAACGTCTGCCCAACTTTGCACTAAAGTTCAATAGAATTACTAAAGTTGAGCCTTTGGCTTTCAGCCGCCATTACGCCAAACCCTTGTTATCTGCTGCCCATCTTCTCGGTCGCTATTATAGTCGGTTGAGCGTTGGCATTTACTCCAAATGCTTTTTCAATATCTTCTCTTTTTGTTTTGGAATGTCGGCTATTTGCTTTTCCAATTCCTTTATTTTGGTTTCTATCTTTTCTATTTCCGTAACTATCTTTTTTTGTTCGGAGATTGTTGGTAAGGGGATTTTGATATTTTTAATCGCAGTTAAATTGAGCATATCATACTGCCCTAAGTTCTGTATGATTTCATTATACATCCCTTTTAAAGTATAAAATATATACTCATCCAAAACTTTATTTAAATCCGAAGATTTAATCCCAGCAATATTTTGATTCGTGGTTGCTCTAAATCTTAGAAAAGCTGTTTTTCCTTTGGTTGCGCCTACTAAAGCAATTAAAGTAGTATTTTCATCAAAATATTTTGCATTTGATTTTTTTAACCCTAACTCTGTAATAAAATCATTTGCTTTATATACGAATCCCTCTTTACAAACTTCTGATTTTAACCAAGGAATTTTTCCATTTTCCCAATATTCATTTACTTTTTTTGAAGGTGTCCCTCCAGAGCCAATTAAAGTTAAATTTTCTAATTTTTCAATATTATTTGTTGATGAAATAGAACTTATAAGATTAGGTATTTTGTTCTTCATTTTCTCAATCTCCTCAGCTGCTTTTTGTTCTTGCTTTTCCAATACTTCAATTTCGGAAACTATTTTATTCTGAATATCGAATGGTGGAAGAGGTATTTTTAAAGATAATATTTCATCCCTTGAAATTGATTGAAATATTGCTCCTGATTTACCTGTGATTTGTTCTTGATTAGATTTTAAATAATAGAAAAGAAAAATATTGGAAATTTTATCTGATGTACGCAATGCACTTAATCCACGCCCAATACATATTTTGTCAAATGGATTTATGTTTACGGGACCAACTGGTGCTCTAACTGTCATTAAAACATCCCCTTTTATAGATTCCTTAGTAATATATTCTGTCCAATACTGTGGTTGCTCCAAAAATATTTCTCCAAACTCAGTTTTCCCTTGGTAAAATGGTGTACCTTTTTTGTCTTGATTATAAAATTCGGAATCTGGACTTTGCCCAGAAATTAACTCGATAACATCATCAAGTTTTACGATTTCCCACTTACTCTCAATAACGACTTTTTTTTTAGCTGAAAGCGATATGTTTTTTTCAAAGTCCACACGGTCAAAAGTGAACATATCCACCAAATTATGGTAGCTAAGGTTTTGCTGTAAATTTTCTGAAATATCTAAGTCAAACTCACCCAAAAAGGCTTTGTAAATATAAGTACTTGCTTTTTCGGGATTAGTGAAACTGTAAGCATCATACAGTTGAGTACATTCATCAATGCTTTTGCTTCGTTGTATGGCGTGTATGCCTTCGCTTCCTCTACGGTTGCTAAATTCGTAACCGAGAAAGCGTTTTTCTTCGTTCTTTTCGCCTGTTTTTATTAAAACCAATTTTTGAGGATAAGCCAAAATAAAATAAAGTAACTTTTCCTGTTCAACAGTTAATATGTTAGTCCAAAGTTCTGCTTCGTTTTTGGCTTTTATTTTTTTGGTATATTCCTTATAAATCTCGTGTTGCTCAATGTTTTTATTAGGTGATTTCTGCAACAGCGTTTTATAGTCGTCAAAAGAAATACTGCCCCAAACGTGGGCTACATATTTTTTAAGCGGTTTTTCAATGCCGTTAATCGTTACGTCTTGTAGTGATACAAAACATTTTTTTATAGCTTCTTCTACATTGTAAGCATCAGCATTATTTCTACGTTTTAAAAACAGAGTTACGGTATTTGTTCCTGTTGCCATAAACGTATTAGAACCCAATTCGGCAATTCCCAAGATTTCAAAATATTTTAAAAGTATTTCTCTTGTTTGGGTGTAAATACCTGTATTGCTCAAAATACTGCTTGGCAAAATAATCCCTGCAACGCCTCCGTCTTTTAAAAGTTGTTTTGTTCGCTCAATAAATAAACATTCTATTTCAGAACTTTGGTCAGTCAATCTGCTGTATAAATCAAAACCTGCTTTTGCTTTTTCCTCATCCATTAAACCTTTAAAAGCCGAAACAGAATAGGGTGGATTTGAAATAATAACATCAAATTGCTTATTGTCTTGCGGATAAGTCTTGTCGGTTTCTTTCAATAAATCCTTAAACTCCTTAGAAGTTGCAAAATCTCCCAAACCGTCTCCGTGAATGACTTTTGCCAAACCGTCACCGTGCAAATAACAACTCACTTTGGCTGTTTTTACCAATCGATAATCTTTTTCAATACCATAAACATATTTTTCTGCCCAGTCAAATTGTACAGTTTGAAAGCCTTGAATTTGTTTTCTTGTTTCGGGTTTGAAATTTTTCAGTTCTAATTTGTCCAAATACTGTTGGACGACTTCCATCGATTCTGTCAAAAAATGTCCGCTTCCTGCTGCGTAATCAATTATTGCAGGTAGCAAATCATTTTTATTTCCTTGCTCAATTTTTTGAGCAGTAATTTCCTGAAATGGCAAACTTTTTATGATGAAACGAGCGATAGGAACAGGCGTAAAAAACTGACCCGATTCTTGTTTCAATCCTGTTGTCAAAAGCAATTCAAAGAAATCACTCAAAAATTGTTGGCGATAATTATAACGTATTTGATAAACTTGAAGTAGTTCAACAACCTCTTTTACCACTTTTGCATTTTCCTCAAATGAGTCGTCATCAAAAACTTCCTTTATGGCAAATTCATTGTTCTTTTTTAGTCTTATTTCGGTTAAAATACTTTTTATGTCGTTGAGATATTTATCTCCAATTTGCTCAAATCGTTTATCTAATTGCTTATCACTTACATCGGTTACATTTTTTTCTAAGAGCTCACGCATACCTTTTCCATAAAGGTCTGTCAGTCTTTTTTGAAAAGAGATATGATTGTCCTTTCCTTCCAACCATTGGAATTCCAATTCTTCATCATCGTCTTTTGAATATTCGTCAACGATTTTGCAAAGGAATAGCGTAAATATTTTATTGAAAGCATTTGGCTTATCAGATACTACGTTATGTCTTAGTATTTCTAAGAAACGATTGAAAATAAAACTGCTGTCCTCTTGCTTTAAAACCTGTAAATCACTTTTGGTAAGAGCCTTACTTTGAAACTCATAAGGTGTTACCCAATTTTCAAAAATACCGTTTGTTTTAGGTAACTTGTTCCAACGCTCGTAAAAATCCTTTACGTTTCCTGCTTGTCGATAATCTTCTTCAATTTTTACAATGATATTTTTGAACTCAATGTTGTTTCCTTGAAGTTGCGAAGCATAAAGCATTAAAATCTCAGCATCCTTATCTTGCTGGAAGTAAGTAAATAGCTGACCACCGTTTCTTTCTAAATTTTTAAACTCCTTATCAAATTCAGCTCCCCAAGTTTTGCATTCAATCATCAAGTAAGCCGAACCATTATCACGGTTTACCAAAATATCCAATCTGCCACTTGTGCCGTGTCCTGTTCTCCACGTTTTTTCAAGAACAATGTTTTGAGGACGATAACCTTTTTCTAAAAGCCTGTCCACACATTCAAGTACAACCCAATTTTCAGCTTGTGAAAAATTTTGAGTTGTCTTGCTTTCGCCTTTTATCTTATTTCCGAAATTGAAAATGGAATTTTCAAAATCAATTTCAATGGCGTAGCCATTGTATTTTTTATGAAAAATACCCGAGGTGTTCTCTTTAGGTGTAAATCCTAATGCCTGTATGAAGTTTTTATTGTTCATTAGAATTTAATTTTACCTTGTTTAACATTCTTATTCCTCAAATATTTGGATTGGCTTTCAGCAACTGTAAAAACAGCATCCGAACATTCGTATTTATGAGCTTCTTCAACTAGTTTATCAGCTACATATAAATTTTTTAACTCCAAATAATCTTTCTCTAAAAATTTCGCAAGTGCTTCAAGGCTTGAAAATGGAAATTTCTTCTTTCCATTTTCAATTTTGGAAATTTCAGTCATTATAATATCAAAAGGCTGTCCAAACTGACTTTGGTTCAAACCTTTCTTTTTTCTTTCGCTTCTTAAAAACTCTCCAAATGTTGCCATATTAGATACTTGCTACTTTTTCACTTGCCAATATACGGCAAATATAGCCGTTAGTTTTCGATTGCCAAAGTTTTTAGTAAGTTTTTTGTCCGAATTTTTTGTTGTTGTCTGGGTGGTGGGTGGGCTTGGGTGCGTTGGCAAAATTGCAGCTCTTTTGCAAGCTTGAGGCTGTGCGTTGGCTTTGCGCGGCTTGCAAATGTGCTGCAATGTGCGATGGGTTGTTGAGGTTTTGGACTGTCAGTCGATAGTAAAACAGTCGCTCGGTTGGGGTTGCAGATAACTTTTAAATTTAGGAATAAGAAATCTAATAATTTGTTAAATACGATAAAAATATATTGATAAACGATAAATATATATTATTTTTGCAACGTATTTATAAAATCTATATGTAATGTCAAAGGAAAATAATTTTGTATTTAAAGCGCTGAATGTTGTAGCGTGGATTATTTTTGTCGGTTTGTGTATTGAGGCAGGTGGATTGGTGGTAAATTTTATATACAGTATTATTAAACCCGATTTCGTCCAAAATCTGTATCAAAAATTAGATTTAACCGAATTGTATCACCAGAGTCAATGGGCTTTTTTTGTCATATATGCAATGATTTTAAAAGTAGCTTTTTTGAAGGCTTATTTATTTTACAATGTAGTAATGTTGATTAAAAAAATGGATTTAACAAAACCATTTAATCGCTTTGTCTCAAGTAAAATTTCCAAAATCAGTTATTATACTTTCTCCATTGGTATATTGAGTTACATAGCAGGGAAAAGTGTTAAATACATGCAGCAAAAAGGTTTTGCTATTGAAGATTTAAGCACTTTTTTTTCGGATAGTCAGGCGTTTGTATTAATGTCTGCGGTTATATACATCATTGCTATAATATTTCAAAAGGGAATAGAAATTCAAACTGAAAACGATTTGACAATATAAGTATCTCTCGGGTAATTATCTAAATACGCTTTACAAGTATTGTGTTTTTAGTATATACGCATTTCGTTTTGTCAAATAGTTATCAGTGTATTTGTAAATTGTATTCATAAGTTATTCATAAATTTAAAATGGTTAATTATGTTAAAAAAAGGGTCAACATTGCTATTAAAACTAACTTTGGTTTTTATGAGCTTAGTCGTTTTGGCGTTAGCTGTTTTTGCATTGCCAAATTTATATAATGGCGCTTTATTAGAGTTTCCGTATGCGCCAAAGGCGGTTATGTCAATTGTAATCGTATTGTATTTAGTTGCAGTTCCATATTTTTTTGTGCTTTTGCAATCGTGGAAATTGTTGGAATTAATAGACCAAAACAAAGCATTTTCACAATATTCTGTAAAAGCTTTTCTAAATATAAAATATGCTTCTTTTATTGGCGGTTTGATTTTGATGATTGGATTTGTTCCAATGTTATTTCCTATTGCCGATGTAGAAGATGCGCCGGGATTGTTGGTTTACGGTTTTTTCTTAGCTTGTATTCCGTTTGTCGTGTCCGTCTTTGCAGCCGTTTTGGAAAAACTTTTTCAAAATGCAGTAGATATGAAATCTGAAAATGACTTAACAATTTGATTTATGGCAATCGTAGTAAATCTTGATGTGATGATGGCTAAACGCAAAATGTCATTAAATGAACTTTCTACAAAAGTAGATTTAACATTGTCTAACCTTTCTATATTGAAAACAGGTAAAGCGAAAGCCATTCGTTTTAGTACGCTGGAAGCCATATGTAAAGCATTGGATTGTCAGCCAGGTGACATTTTAGAATATGTAGCTGATGAAAATACAGTATAAATTTTTAATCTAAAGAAATAATGTAATCAGTTTAAAAATATTATATTATATTTGGAGTTCATATAGATATGTAAATTATGAATTGGGCTCCATTTCCATTGTTGAGGGTAGCAATTACGCTGAGCGCTGGGATTTTCCTTCAGGAATATGCCAAAATAGAGTCTGTTTGTTGTGTTATCGGTTTTTTTCTTTTTTTATTGCTATGGTTACTAGCCGAAAAACTTTGGAAAAACTTGATTGTAAAATCCGCTGTAACGGGCTTTTTAATGTTGTGTACTACTTTTTTTCTAGGCACCGTACTACTAAATGTTAAGTATGTCGAACTAGAAAAAAGAAATATAGCTTTGGATAATCCTGTATATATTGCCGGAACACTTTTAGAAAAATTAAAATCTTCTACTACACAAAAATATATTTTCAAATCGGCTGAGATACGTACTGAGAATGGAATGGTAACCCATCCGGCAAATGTGATAGTGTCTTTTAAAAATACAGATGAAGTTGCAGCAACTTATAAACCCGGAAACCGGATTTACTTAAAAGCAAAATTTAATAAAACGGTTCCTAATACCAATCCCGAAGCTTTTGATTATGCCAAATATTTGAAGTATAAAAGCATTGAATATATAGGATTTGTAAATCCAGGGGACCATCATTTTATAGATAATGCCGGCTTTAATTTTTTCAGGAGAATGGCTTCAAAAAGTACCTTATATACTCAAGAGGCTATACATAAATATATCCAAAATAAGGAAGCTGTCAGTATAGCTGAAGCACTTCTTGTAGGCGTACAACTTAACATTAGCGACGAAATTTATAAAAGTTATGCGGATACCGGAGCGATTCATGTATTGTCGGTTTCAGGAATGCATGTAGCCATTTTTATTGCTTTTTTTATTTTTCTATTAAACTCAGTTCATTACAATTCCTTAACATGGAAGTGTATTAAGGTATTCATTTTGCTGATCATCGTATGGTTTTATGTTATCCTTACCGGAATGGCACCTTCTGTGATGCGTGCGGGTATGATGGTAAGTATGTATGTGGTAGGTAGTACATTTTTTAAAGGCCACAGTACCTATAATATTTTGGCATTTACAGCGATAGCAATGTTGTTTTACGATCCGTTTTACCTATTTCAGATCTCTTTTCAGTTGTCATTCATTTCGTTGTTGAGTATTTTATTTTTTCAACCTAAGATTGAACAGTGGTGGAAACCTCAAAACAAATTTTTAAAAACATGTTGGAGTTTAATCAACGTTTCATTGGCTGCACAGATTTTAATTTTTCCGATTTCAGTATACATCTTTCACCAGTTTTCATTGAGTTTTGCATTAAGCAGCCTTTTGGCTGTTCCATTGGTATCCATTGTGATTTATGGAGGTTCGGTTATGGTATTGATGGGATTGTTATGGACAGATTTGGCAAGTTTAATCGGACTTTTTGTCGAATACTGTATCGTAGCGCTCAATTTCGTGATTTTGAAAATTAGCCAAATTCCATTTAGTGTACTTACAAAAATTTATATTTCCGAGTTTGAGTTGGTTTTATTGTTGATATTCGTTTGTGGATTGATGTATTGGGCAGTTTTAAAGGTAAAACGGGCTTTTTGGCTCAGTTTAGGAAGTCTACTTGCCGTCTTATTTTCCGGGGCGATTGATAAAATACAAAAGAACCATCAATCTTTTATCGTAATTTATGATATGTACGGCAATGACGTCATAGATGTTGGAAATGGTAAAAAAGTCATTCGAATGGTCAATGGCGATAAAGCGGATAATAGAATCCAAAATGTGACAAACAACTTTTTAGTAAAATCCCGAATTAAGCAGGTGATATACTATGATGAACCTTTATTTAAGCTCAATTCAGGATGGCTGTTTAACTATCGTTCGGTAGATGATATCTCAAGGTTAAAACAACCATTAACGGCTAAATATCTGTTTGTTTCCGCAAATGAAAGGTATCAACCAGAACATGTACTTGAGTTTTTACAAGCGGATACAATAATTTTGAGCCCTAATTTAAAGCCATGGATTGCAAAAAAATGGGTAGCTTTGCGTGATTATTGTGATTATTTCATTCATGATATCAAAACGGAAGGTGCTTTTTTGAAATTCAATCATTGATTTTACATGAAGTATTATTATATCTTTTTCAGGTACTTATTTCGCTTTTCTGTATTATTAGCGTTATTGTATATTCGAAAATTTACAGAAAATCACAAAAATTTTTTTGATGATTTTTATTCGGTCTTATACAGCATTATTTCTTTTTTACTTTTCCTGATTATTGTAAATATCATAACAGGAATATTAATCATGGTGTACAGACTGAGAAAAAACCTGCCGTATAAGTATTCAGATAACATTACAAACGGCATTAACAACCTTTACTATCTGATTGTCTCTTTTGGGGTAGTCTCGATGATTCTTGGATTTTGGGATATTGATGTAAAGTCTTTGCTTACGTCTTTGAGTATCGTTGCTGCAGCACTTGCTATCATTTCAAAAGAATATGTAAATAGTATTATTTCTGGATTTATTATAAGCTTCTCGCATGAGGTAAACATTGATGATTATGTAAAAATAAGTGGATATAAAGGAAAAATCCTTGATATCAGTTTGTCGAAAATAACCTTACTTAACGATGATGATGATATTATTTATATTCCGAATGACAAGGTTTATCTCGGTGAGATTATTAATTATACGAAACGTGAAATTAGAAAAGTTAGCATAGACTTTGAATTAAATCTTTCCAATTTTACTTCAATAGAGGTGCTGGAAAATCATCTTATAGATTCACTTAAAGACTATTATTCATACATTGAGTCGGATTCATTTAATGTAAAAGTCGTCGATGTAAAACACGATTATCTTTACCTTAAATTCCAATATACCCTTAAAGAAATCAATCGGGAAATCGAAAGAGAAATACGCAAAAAGACCATTCGACAAATTGTTAATAATATCAAAGAAGATCTTAGGCACAAAACCGGAAAATAATTATACATTGCTCCAACCTGGCTTTTATAACTCAGGTTAAAATCGATTTTTTAATGATTTGCATGTTAAAAGAAATGTAATTTCTAAGTAAATTGATTGAATTAATACAAAATTTATACATTTGCACCTCAATTTTATAAATCGTTTATGAATCTTAAAAATATCATCGCTGTTAGTGGCCTTCCTGGCTTATATAAATTGGTTTCAACAAAAACAAATGGCTTGCTTGTTTCGGATATGGATTCGGGCAAAACGAAATTTTGTTCAGTAAGACAACATCAGTTTACACCGCTAGAGACAGTAGCGATTTATACAGAAGATGATGCAGTTGAAATCGGTAAGGTGTTTCAAAATATGTACGATATGACTGATGAAGTACAGATACCTGCACCAAATGCAGAGCATCATGTGCTACAAAAGTATTTTGTTCAGGTTTTTCCTGAGTATGACCGCGATAGGGTATATCATAGCGATATGAAAAAAATAATCAAATGGTATAATTTCTTATTGGAAAGGGGATATATTACGGCTCCTAATCCAGAAGAAAAATCAGGGGAAGATACAATAGAAGCAGATAACAAAGCATAATCTATTATTAACTTTATTATTTTTTAGGACCCAATATTTCTACGAGCTTTGTAACGGATTCGGCTGAGCTGCCTACAATTACTTCGTCGCCTATGATGGCTGCGGGTCTTTTAAGGAATGTGTAATGGCTTAAAATTAAGTTTTTAATTGCGGCTTCGTTGGTTGGTTTCTCTTCAGGCGACATAACTTTATATTTTTGGGCATTTTTGTTGAATAATGCTTCATAGCTGCCTGTTTGTTTGTGTAAAAACGCTAAATCTTCCTGGCTTATATGCTGTGTTTTGATATTGACCAACTCAACATTTTCCGTGTTGAGCAGGGACAGGATTTTTTTGTTGGTATTGCAGGTGGATAGATAATATATACGCCTCATAAATGTAGGTTTTATTTTAATAGAATGACTTTTTCGTCAAATGGATTTAATGCGGTTCCCTTGACTTTTGCTTCAATATGCATGTAATATTGTGATGAAACTCCTTTGATGGTTTTTGCTATTTTTACTAAACCCTTGTAAATGAAATTGGTATCCTCATATTTGTCCATTTCAGATTGAACATGCATGAAATTAAGTACAAAAGGAACTTCAATGATATCATTTTTAGCAAAGTATATGCGTTCTTTTTTGATCGTTTGCCCCATTACGTAATCATTAGTACGTTTGTTTTTACCTCTACCTCGCGCATATTTTTCTATCATCTTTATGGTGATGGCTTCAACGATATTTTTTTCAGTCAGAGACGTCATTCGAATAATACCAGACACCATACCAGCATCTTTATCTATCGTTTCAGGAATTATCAATTCAATTTTGACACCTTCGATGCCTAATACTTTTTTTACGCTTCCAAACATGTAATCTTAATTAATAATTTAGAAATTTTTTGTGCCAACTATCTTTGATTTTCACCTTCCATCTTTTATCAAACTCGCCTTTATTGGGTACAAGATTGTCGAAGACATAAGTTTCTTCTGTAATATCATTGTCTTTAGCTAACTGACCTAATTCATGTAAATGTACAGTTTGAATACTTTTTTCGCTATCATTGAAATAAGCTACTTGCATCCTATCCATCAATGAAAGTTTATATTTTTTTTCTAGGTAGTGAATGAATTGATGTAAAGTATCCATAGAACATCCACTCGCAGGTGTAAAACGTTCATCAGCCAAAATACGTATAAATCGGTCATGTAGCAGGTCACCCGATGCGTGAAGCTGTACTTTATGTGCTGCCCATTCGTTAACAAATCGAGTAAGTTCTTCCTTTAGCTCAACTTGTATATCTTCAGTGATCAGCGTACTTGACTGAAACAACCAAATTCGGGCTGCGGCATCCATTTCATCAGGATTTACTAACATATATCTTTCGTTTATGATTTAAATATTCTAATGTATATCTATAAATGTTGTTTTGAGCGGATAAGTTTAATTTTTATTCATAAAGTTGTAATTAAATGAGCCATATCAACATGGTCAATCATCCGGGTATCCATGTATTTTAAAAAATCGTATATATTTTTAATGTTAAAATAACAACCTGATTCATAATTACTTAGTATATTTGCAGCATCAAGGATTTTTTTGTAATTTTGACCAAACCTAGAAGTATGAGAATTAAGATTTTAATAGTGTTAGCAATATTATTGACTAATTATGTGTCGAAAGCAACCATCATTTGCCCACCCGATAAAAATCTAACGTGCTATGATGATATCCATCACTTGCCATTAGTAGGTGTTGCAGAAGTTTGGGGTGGTTCCGGTCAGTTGCGTTATATTGATCGTAGTAATACAGATATGTGTAATGTTGGTCATATCATTCGTACTTGGTATCTCGATGCGAATGGCAATCAAAGCTTTGACAATACTGAAGAAGCATGCGTACAAAACCTATATGTATCGTATTCACCAGGTACAGTAGATATCACTTGGCCACGCAATATAACTGTTGAGTGTACGGATGACATTCCAAATGAATCGCCTTTTTGGACTTCCGGACCTTGTGATATGATTGGCTTAAGTAAAAATGACGAAATTTTAAAAACAGGTAATGCGTCCTGCTACAAAATATTAAGACATTTTACATTAATCAACTGGTGTACTGCCGGACAAAGTGGAGTACAAAGTGAGTGGAAATACACTCAAATGATTACAATTAACGACAATACTTTACCAGTAATCAAGCAATGTGGCGATGTAATAATCGGTGTAGATGGGGACTGTAAGGGAACATTTACAGTAAGTAACAGTGCTACTGATGTCGGATTGTGTGGTGAACAATTTTTAATATGGAAGGCTGAAGTGGATCTATGGAACGATGGCATCATTGATTATGTGTATTCTTCCGACAATCTTGATCAAAGATTCAAACTAAAGTCAACAAAAAGCGGGGAATCGCTGTCGTTTACCCTTCCTGAACGCGTACAAACCGGTTGGCATTATGTAAAATGGACTGCTAGTGATTATTGTGGAAATGCAACGAGCTGTATTCAAAAGGTCAACGTGAAAGACACTAAAAAACCTACACCATATTTATATGAAATTTTAAGTGCTGCATTCGAAGGAAATGCCAATCCACTTAGGGTAAATGCTAAGATATTTAATCATAGTTCGTTTGATAACTGTACGAAGGCTTCACTATTGAAATATTCATTTTCTAAAGATGTAAATGATTCCATTCGAGTTATAAATTGTAACAATGCAGGTTTCCAATTCTTTAGTATATATGTTACAGATTTGGAAGGAAATCAAGATTTTGCTGAAGTGTATCTGCTCGCTTTTGATAATGGTGCTTGTGGCCAAATTAGAAATATTAATGGTGTCATCACGGAAAGCAATGGAGCAGCTGTTTCGGGAGCGACATTTACATTGTCAAGAATATCTGAACCACACAAATCCATGATCGCAATATCAAATATTTCGGGTGATTTTGAATGGGAAAATATTGCCATTTTTGAAGATATGACCGTAACACCAAATTATGAGATAGAAGCTCAGTCACGAGTTGATATTGCTGATTTTAAGATGGCTCAGGACTATATAATGGGTCGATTAACATTGGTTGATAATCAGTTGATTGCTGCTGATGTTGATGGCGATGGACAAATTAGAGCAAGAGATTTGATTGCTCTTCGGGATATTATTCTTGGAAAAGCATTTACAAATCATTGGATATTGACAAATTATATGGATTCTATCCGTCAACAAGATCAGTTGACAGATGTTTATAGGTATAGCAATGTTCGTTTGGACGATTTAAAGAGCCCATTGCATTTTAAAGCGATTTATAGTGGTGATATTTCTGATGCCAATAGCCAAACAGTTGAAACGCGTAATAAACATGTTGTAAATAAAATAAAAATTGATGACCAAAGTGTCGCTTATTTTGTAGAAAATGAACAAAATATTTCGGGAGTTCAATTAGAAATTACCGGTATTACTAATCAAAACGTTCAATTGTCATCGACTTATTTTGATATACCGGCAACGTCAGTTCATATACATGATGGAAGATTGCGACTCGTAATCGTAAAAGATGTCGTTTTAGATCCTGAAAAACCATTAATCGTAATTTCTGAAATAAACCAATCGGAAGAGGTCTTTTTATCAAATACTTCTAAGCTATTATTGCCTACGTACAATACCATCAATCTTATTGAGCGTACGATTTTAGATAAAACTGTAACTTTAGAAATTTTGCCGAATCCAATCAATGATTATTTCGAATTATCCGAAAAAAGTGCACATGTATTAGATATAAGGACTGCAGCAGGTACAAGTGTGTCTTTTACTCAAAAAGATCGAAAAGTGATATTAAATGGTACATCCGGTCTTTATTTTGTTGTGATTCAGAATGGAGGACAAATAATCGTAAAAAAAATAATCAAGCTATAGGTTAGCTTTATGTTTTGGAGTGATTGATGGCCTACTAAAAGTAGGTTAAATACGCACTTGGCTTGTTAATTATTTGCTAAACTATACGGCATTAACCTTTTATACCACAACAGTATCTTGCTGCGGTCGGTTTAATTTTCTACTTTTGCATTTCAATTCGGATAAACGATAAGTCCGGAAAGGAGATATTTTAAAATACAATTTATAATTTTAATTTAAATGATCGTGTTAAAAAGACTTTATTTATTTCTTTTACCAGCAATAATGGTGTTTTCTTGTAGTGCATATAAAGGAACAACCATAACGGGCGTTCTAAAAGGTGCTGAAAATATGTCCGTGTTTTTAGATGAATTGAATATCACATCACAACCACAGTTATTGTTTCAGGAAAAAGTCGATAGTGACGGAAAATTTACAATGAAATTTCCCGATGGTATTAAGCGTGGAATTTATCGATTGAGAGTAGGCGAACAGGTTGCGGACCTGATTATGAATGGTAGTGAAAAGGAAGTAAATATAAGTGGCAACTTATCCGACTTAAATGAATTCAAATATAAAGTCTCAGGTGCACCACTTGCAGAGCAGTACCTAAATACAGTAAGTGATTATATCGAACGCAAAATTGATGTCCCAGCATTGACAAATATTACAGCGAAAACGTCAGATCCATTGGTTGGATTTCAGATTGCTGCTAGATTGTTTCAATTTCAACCGGACTTTTTATCATTGCACAAAGAAGTATTGGAAAGAATGAAAACAAGTTATCCTGAATTGAATCTTACTAAAGAATATGGCAATGTAATCAGTCAGATCGAACAACAGGTTATGGCTCAAATGGCCATGCAAAAAATCAAAATCGGCGAACCAGCACCGGATATTGCACTCCCAGATCCAAAAGGAAAAGTCAGAAAACTTTCTGATTATAAAGGTAAACTTGTTTTAATAGACTTTTGGGCTTCATGGTGCGGTCCTTGTCGTAGAGCAAATCCAGAAGTTGTAAGAATTTACCATAAATATAAAGATCAGGGATTCGATGTGTTTAGTGTTTCTTTAGATGGTATCGACAGTAATACTGCAAAAAGATTTAATGACCCCGCACAGTTGAAAGCTCAGATGGAATCGTCTAAACAAAGATGGATAGATGCCATTTCTCAGGATCAACTTACTTGGGACGGCCATGTGTCTGACCTTAAAAAGTGGGAAAGTAGTCCGGCTGGAGAGTATGGTGTACAAAGTATACCTCAAACTTTCTTGGTAGGTCGCGACGGAAATATCGTGGCCATCAACCCTAGGAACAACTTAGAAGAGCAGATTAAGAAATTCTTATAAGTCTTTAATCAAGCTATATTTAAAAAGCCGGTTTGCATTGTTTGCAAATCGGCTTTTTTATTAAAAAACAATTTTCCAATCTGTAAATCATTAAAGCCCTATAAAGTTTGCGTAGAAAAATAAGGTTACGTTGTCCGTATTTATATGTATGTCTACGAATGAGACAAAAAAACGCTATGCTACTTTAAAATATTGGATTATTGAAATTAATTATGCAAAGCTGACCAATAATCCCGGTCTATGTCCATAGTTTTCCAAAAGGAAGTTGCGAATCATCCGAATCGTTTCGTTCATATCGTTTTCTAACCAATGTGTGTATAGTCCTTGAAGAAATTCTTGCGCTGGTTCACCCAATTGAGATTGTAAGTACGTATTTAAAAATTGTTTGTACAAATCAGTGATCGCATTAGGATCGTGACTATAAATAAAAACATCGTACTTTTCAATTAATTCAAAATTTAGATTTTTTTCTAAATATAAGACCATCCCTGCCCAATTATTTTCAAAATGAAAGAACTTAAGCGCCGTTTCATGAGACTTACATGCATTTTTATAAATGGATGCTTCCATTTTGAGGATAGCTTGAGTGTATTGCTTATCGGTAAGTGATTTTTTAAGTAATTCTAAATACTTTAAATCTCCCCAATTGAGAAATGATTTCTGCGCTAAACCAATAAGGGCATTTTTATTTTCGTCCTGAGCGTACAAATATAGCAGTCGGTTGACGATGTCTTTATTATTTGGAAGCGTTTTATATGATTTTTCCAGTATGTCAAGGGCTATTTTACTAACATCATCAGTTATAAGTAAATTGACTACTTCCATCATTTGTAATGGATATTCTATAAAATGATCAACTGCTTCCTTCGTGTATTTTTTAGAAAGTTTTAGGTAGTAGGCTAGGATTACAGCATGTTCACTCGTACGGTGTGATTTTAAAAGTAAAATCAGATTGTCTTTAAGTTTGTTTTTTTCAGCACTGGAAAGTTTTGGGATAAGGTAAAATAAGATATTTTTTTGATAATTGTCAAACAAATAATAGGACCTTTGGATGAAATCTGTAAGAAAAGCATGTAAATTCCTTTTTATTTCGGCAGGTAGTCTTTGTTCTAAGAAATAGCCTGCAATTTCGTGATAGGTCTTACTTAATACATTTAGTTCTTGTTGAGCCAGATTAAATTTACTCCTGACGTACTCTAATTTTGCAAAACTGGCAATAAATATATTTAGCGCTTCTTTATAGTGGCTCAAAGCAATATTGTCATTTATCTGATCTGCTAATTCATTTAAAGCTTGGATCAATTGTTTGAGTTCGGATACGAGTAGTTTTTGGTCTGTACCTGTGACAGGTCTGACAATACTGTCCAGGATGTTTTTATATTTTTGTATATTGTCTTTTAAATCAAATTGCTGAGCAAAAGTGATTTTGAGTTGAGTTGCAAATTTTTTGTCCGATTTTGCGTAAGTACGAACGAAGGCTCTTAAATCATTTTCTCGGATTTCATTTGCAATCTGTTGGGTACTAAGTGTAGCAGGTTTAGGAATGTTTTTAGATTGCTTTATTTCTACGTTTTGCTTTTCTTCATTTCGAATGGCAAACAAACCAGCTAAAATATGCGGACAAATTTCACTTGCTTTATAGGCAGCACAATCGCAAGAAACCAATTGCTTTTTTGTAAATGGATTACATATCTCAATTTCAAATACTTCTTGGTCTTGTACATAAGCTATATAAATGTCGTTTTCATTCTTGGTAAGATTTCGGACACGACGATCCATCCAAAGCTGTTCGCCAGCATCAATTAATGTATCGTCATACTTTTCTTCAATATTGAAATCTTTTTTACTCAAAGCTTATAAAAATAAAGTGTAAAGTTATTGAATTTTTTGAATAAAAAAGACCTGTAAAGCAATTGATTTGAGATTTTTACATCACAATGAATTGAAAATAAATAGGTTTTATCTTTTATGAATAGTAAAGTCAAATATTAATCGGCTTTGCAAAATCATTTAATTAAAGCTGTTTAATATAAGTTTGGTTCACAGTGTTTTGACAAATAACCGTAGGATAAGGTAAATACTATTTTCAGATTTTTTATTTACATGAGATAAAATCAATATCGATCAATTTTCAATACACGATTAAGATATTACAGGTTCGAATCTAATAATATTATTTTAAAAACAAACGATTTTGCGCCATTATGTATATTTTACAAAATTATGCATTTTTCATTTCATACTTGTCGAGATACTTATTAAACTGGATGCAAAGTATAATGAAAACGCTTAGTAAAAATCCTAAAAGTGCAAAGTGTATTGTAGGATTTACGATGACATTTTCTTCCTTTGCAGAGCGGAGATTTGCTACGATATTGATTGGTTCTGGATAAAGCGCTTTTTCTTTTTGGATACCATAGAGTTTTTTTGAAAAGATTTCGTACGACCTCAACATATCTCTTTCGACATTCTCTCTATTTGCGGTATTAAAAACCATTTGGCTTCCACCTGCGGCTACTTCCTGTTTGTTGATATACTTTCTCGCAACCATGATTGAATCTATGTTATCTATAGATCGGATTACTCCTTTTTCGTAGGTTTCGAGGGCTAAATTGCGAATTTCCTGATCTGCTTTTACACCGGGAAGATTATTTAGATAATTGATTAATTTCTCCTGCATGATTTTTGGAGTAGTAATCGTTTCCTTTGCTTTGATTTTTAATTTTTGAATGGCATAATCCGAGTCTGCCATTTTATTTTTATGTTCTTTAAGTTTAAAGTCTTTAAAGTAAAGAGTATCTGTGTCTCCCCGTAGTTTATTAGACTCTATTTGTTCGAAATAGTTTGTAACAGCATCTTCATCGCGTTTTACTGGCTCTATACTCAGGCTGATGATGCCTAATTCTTTAGCTAAAGCGATGCCTTCTGACTTTGGATTAGCAGAAGATGCTTTTTTATTCTTTACCTCATTGGCAAAAGCATAAAGTTCTAAATTACTTAAAGCACTTGATCTTACGGTCATTTCATAATATTTGATTTCCTTGCCTTCTAATAAGGGATTGATTACAGCACCATAAATAGCACCAAATACAGATAAAACACTGACGATTATCCAATTTTTCTTTAACAGAATAATTAATTGGATAAAATAACCAAAGAGACTGCCTATCTTTTTAAAGAAAGAAACAAATCCTTTTTTGAAGTAATTAAATAAACGAATAATATCTACTTCTTCATCACCGGATTTGGGGGTATTTTGAGACGTTAAGCCCATGTTTTTTACAATTTGGCGGTAAAGATATGGCAATTAAGCAATTTTGTAAAAGGATTTTTCCAAAAGTTGATGAAAACGATGTAAATTTCACAGTACATTCGGTGTTTTTTCTTGTTCGAATGGCAATGAGTTAACGTGTATTTTGGTTATCAATTTCTAAAAGTGTACTTTTGCAAACTTATTATTAAATTCAGATGATAATCAAAAATTTGATCATTTTTGGGACTCGGCCTGAAGCAATCAAAATGGCCCCGCTTGTTAGAGCATTTAAAAAATATCCCAATCAGTTTGATACGAAAGTTTGTATCACTGCACAGCATCGAGAAATGCTCGATCAGGTGCTGGATTTTTTTGAAATTGTTCCGGATTATGATCTGGACCTTATGAGACCTAACCAAAATTTATATAATTTGACATCAGATATACTTCTTGGGTTAAAGCCTGTTTTAGAAGCGTTTAATCCAGATTATATATATGTGCATGGTGATACGACGACGACGATGGCAGCAAGTCTTGCCGGATTTTATCACGGTTCGAAAATATGTCATATCGAAGCCGGTCTCAGAACCTACAATTTGCAATCACCATTTCCAGAGGAGATGAATCGACAGGTAACAACGGTTTTGACTAATTATTTCTTTGCGCCAACGACAACATCGCGGGACAACCTTTTAAAAGAAGGTAAATCTGAAACTTCTATCTGCGTAACGGGTAATACAGTTATTGATGCTTTAATCCACGGTGTTGAAAAGGTAAACGAACCATCATTTGTAGATCTCGAAATTGAACAATTAAAAAAAATTGTCCATCCTGAAAAGCGATTGATATTAGTCACTGGACATCGGCGTGAAAATCATGGTCAAGCCTTTATTCGCATATGTGAAGCGCTAAAACAGATTGCATATGAGCATCCCGAAGTACAGATTATTTATCCTGTGCACTTGAATCCGAATGTTCAAAAGCCTGTGTATGAACTCCTCTCGGACATTGAAAATGTAGATTTGATAGCACCATTAGCATATCCGGCATTCATCTGGTTGATGGAAAAATCCTTTATGATGATTACGGATAGTGGTGGTGTCCAAGAGGAAGCTCCTAGTCTTGGCAAACCTGTGCTTGTCATGCGCGACACTACTGAGCGACCAGAGGCCGTTACTGCCGGTACAGTAATTTTAGTAGGTACCGACAAACAAAAAATAATTTTCGAAACATCACGTTTATTAAATGATGCAGATGCTTATCAGGCGATGAGCCTGGTACATAATCCTTATGGTGATGGGCTAGCATGTGCAAAAATTGTGAAATTTATTCAAGATAAAACACATGAACTTTAAACCCGAAGTAGTTACCATTGGTCTCGGATATATCGGATTGCCGACATCGGCGCTCATAGCTAAAAATAATATCAAAGTACTGGGTATCGACATCAACCCGATTGTTGTAGATACCATCAATAGTGGGAAGATACATATCATAGAGCCAGAGCTGGATAAGGTTGTCGCATCGGTTGTTAGTGATGGGTTTTTTAAGGCAAGCCAACAAATTGAAGCAGCAGCAGATGTGTATATCATTGTCGTTCCGACACCGTTTAAAGGTGACCATGATCCAGATATTTCCTTTGTTCAGGCTGCCACTGAGTCGGTTTTACCTTTATTGAAATCGGGAGATTTATTTATCATCGAATCAACTTCTCCTATTGGAACGACAGAAAAAATGCGAGAACTGATTTATAATAAACGTCCAGAATTGAAGGATAAGTTATATATGGCCTATTGTCCTGAGCGGGTTTTACCCGGCAATGTCATGTATGAGTTGGTTCACAATGACAGGGTGATCGGAGGAGTAGATCCTGCTTCGACAGATAAAGCAGTAGCATTTTATAGTCGATTCGTTGAGGGTGATTTACACAAAACAAATGCCCGAACGGCTGAAATGTGTAAATTGACAGAAAATGCTTCTAGGGATGTCCAGATTGCGTTTGCCAATGAGCTTTCCATCATTTGTAATAAGGCAAATATAAACGTATGGGAATTGATAGCTTTGGCAAATAAACACCCACGTGTCAATATATTACAACCGGGATGCGGTGTAGGCGGTCATTGTATAGCAGTAGATCCTTATTTTATTGTTTCGGATTTTCCTAAGGAAAGTCGCATGATCAGCATGGCGCGTGAAGTAAATAATTATAAGGCGCTTTGGTGTGCAACACAAATAGTCCAAGCGCGGAATAATTTTTATCAAATGCATAATCGTGAGCCAAAAATCGCTTTAATGGGATTGGCATTTAAGCCAAATATAGATGACCTGAGGGAATCCCCTGCAAAACAAATTGTTCAGCAAGTACTCAATAACGCCGAAGACGAAGCGTATTTCATTGTAGAACCCAATATCGACGATCACAACATTTTTAAATTGACGGATTATCGCTTTGCAGTTAAAGAAGGGGATATTATCGCCTTTTTGGTGGCGCACAACGAATTTTTTGGCTTGAATATAACATCGGATAAAGTTATTTTGGATTTTTGTGGTGTAATCAAATGAGATGTTCAGAGGCCTATTTAAAAAGAACTATCTCTTCTATGGCGGTTCCATCGTTATAAGCCGTGGTTTAGAGTATTTTGTTCTTTTTTTTGCAGCACATTTCCTGACAAAGGACGATTATGGGGAACTCGAATATTACAAAAAAATTGTCGAAATTGGTTCAAATATCCTTGCTTTCGGTTTTCCAGCATTGATACTAAGCTATACGAAAAGTGAGGAAAGTAAAAGGTATTTTTACTTTCTTTCGATGGCTTTTATTATGGTATTGGGTGGTGTTTTTTCTGTTGCAGGGTTTTTTAGCCCAGTTTGGTATTTACTTGTCCTTACAATGGCTTTTTACGCTTTGTTTTTTAGTGGTGGAGTAGCTCAGTCCTATCAGATAGTCAATTTGGGAAGTAACTACGCTTCTTTGTATAAGATAATTATCTCAATTTTATTCTATAGTGGAGTTTTTTTGCTGATTTATTTCTACCAGGTAAAAGGGTTGGCATATCTTTATCCGGCAATCATATTGATGCCATTTGCACTCGTTTTTACTTATATAGATTTTAGAAAAACCCAAATTGAAGTACAGAAAATAAAAAAATACTGGCGACTATTTAAAAAGTTGCTTTATAGTTCTTTTACCCTTGTTGTAAGTAATTTTGCCAATTTACTCTTTTTATATACAGATATATTTGTGATTAAATGGTTGTCGACTTCTGCAAATAGTGAAATTGCTGACTTTAGCTTTGCGCTGAATATAGCCGGGATATTGTTGATAATTTCCATGACTTTGATTCAAGTTGATATTGAAAAGCTAAAAAGCATTCCGACATTTCTAAATAAGTTAAATCAGAAAATTTTGATTTTAACAGCCCTAGCATCGGTATTATTGATAGGATTTTACTGGATTTTGATACAAAACTATTTCCAAAATTTCAAATCGACATTTTTCTTATTTTTGATTATACTCACTGGGAAAATTTGGCTTACGATTTCTAATTTGTACGGAACGCATTTAGTGATACTCAAAAAATTTAATCTCAATTTAAATATAAACCTTGTGTTTTTGGTGGCCAATATCCTAGCTTGTTATGTCGGATATACTCAAATGGGGTTATTGGGGCTGGCTATGATGAGTTCATTCATGTTGGCTTTAAGGCTGGCTATACTTATCTATTACAATAAAAAATTAGTACCGGCATTATAAAAATGACATTAAAGATATTTGTTTTTGATTTTTATCGTATTATTGTAAAAAATTCGAAAAGTAATCCAATCGTCCATGCAATTTGTAGGTAAAAATGACCATATAATCAAAGGTTTTTTGGTGCTATTACCTTTTTTGCTTATATTTGGAGGTACGATTTTCCAAAACACGGCTTACAGTAGTTGGACGAGCCTTACTAAATTGCTGGCATTTGGATATATGATTGTTTATGTGGTGTTTAATCAGAAAATAAGTGCCAATCTTGTATTGTTTACTTTGTTTTTTATACCATTTTGGACATACGCACTCTTCAATAATCCCTACAGTCAGGCTGCTGCCAATGGCGACTCAATTCGCTATCTGTTTCCTATTGTGGTTTTGTTTTACAGTTATGCAATCAAGGAATATTTTCCATTATTGCTCAAATTTGTCGTTGCTTTTATCGTGATTAACCTGATTATTCAGGTGTTTAATTATGGGTTTTGGCTCATGGGAGCTAAAGATCAGTGGTTTTACTATACGATGCCGGGAGGTGTGCGATGGGTCAATAAGACTGCAGGTGTTATCCGAGCTACAGGAACCGTTGTTTTCTTTTCTCTTTATGGTTTTATCAATCTTATCGCTTTTTTTCTTATTCAAAAATATTATAATAAACGATTTAAATCCTTGTTACTCGCTATTTGTGTGCTGGGACTGTTTTTGAGTTTTTCCTATAAAGGAATCGGAGCATTTTTTATCGTGCTGGCCTTTTATTATTATAAACATATATACAAAGTTTTATTATATATAATATTGGTTTTTTTTCTTGTTTATGCATTGGTACCTTCAAAAATTAATGCTTTTGTATATGATATTTCCCTTAGGATGAGTCTCTATATTACAGAAGGTAATTCTATGCGAAGTGAGGCGTACAGAGTGATGTTTAAGGAAATCAATAATGGCAATTGGTTAGGAAAAGGGGCAGGGGTGTTTGGTGGTCCTGCTTCGGTAGAGTTTAGTTCGCCGTATTATAAAGAGATTAATTTCAATTGGTATGATACCAAATGGATGGGATTAACGACTACTGATACGTACCCGCCACATGCATTTGTTGAATTGGGAACTATCGGCGCGCTTTTTTATTTTATTTTGTTACTTTCGCCATTGTTTAGGACTAAAATGAATAGTAATTATAAGATGCTTTTGGTGATATATTTTTGCCTTATGAGCGATATGCTGGTATCGTTTTCGTTAAATAATTTAGAATATCTATTTTTCTCACTTGTCTTTATTTATCCGGTTTTTTACTATCGGCCAAAATCTAATATGGAGGTAGTGCATGATTAAGACTAGTAAAGTAAACGTCTTTTTTTTAGCAAATGTACCAGTTCTGGGTATTCCGGCATCTTTTGGAGGAGCAACGGTTTTAGCTAAAGAAATGCTCGATTTTATAAAGTGTGACCATCGCATAGAAGTAAAGGCAGCACCGATTCGCAAAAATTGGCTTTCGAAGTGGCACATCCTAGACCATCTCTTTTGGATATTTAAATTTCCATTTTGTGTCCGTAAATCTGAGGTCGTTAGTATCCATGCAACATGGGACTTTACTTTTACGACGGCAATATTTGTATGGCTTTGGGCAAAGTTGATGCAAAAACGAATTGTTTATCATTTTTTTGGGGGTAATTTTCATACGCAATATGAAGCTTTACCTGGAATATTAAAATGGCTATTTAGAAAAACGATTTTAAGTTCGGATTTCGTTTTTTTTGAAACAAAGGAACTAATTCGTTATTTTGATAAGGAAGGAATAAAAAATACGTTTTGGTTACCTAATGCGCGAAGGGCCACATCTACCAATCGTGGTTTAAGGCCATTTAAAAAACGATTTGTATTCATCTCGAGAGTTATACCTGAAAAAGGGATTCAGGAAATTATGGATGCAGCAAAAAACCTTCCGGATGATTATACAATTGACGTATATGGACCGATAGATGATCGGTATCTAAATGAAATGTATTTTGAGGATAGCAAAGTAAAATATAAAGGAGTTTTGATGCCTGAGGAAGTACATGCGCAGTTATGTCAATATGATGTGCTGCTATTGCCAACCTGGTTTAAATACGAAGGTTATCCAGGCATCATCCTAGAAGCATTATCCATGGGCATACCTACGATAGCTACACGATGGAATGCTATTCCTGAAATTATAGAGGATGGTAAAAATGGCTTGCTTATCCCAATCAAAAATCCAGAGGCATTACTTGCAGCTATTTTAAAATTTGATGAAAATAATTATAAGATTTTTCAAAATAATGCGTTAGATAGTTTTGTTGTTTTTGATAGCGACAAGGTATTCCAGAAATTAGTGAACAGTTATCTTTGATGTCAACATTCCCGTCTAATTCTACTATGGTTTTGAGTTTACTCATTCTTGCTCTATTGTCAGGTATGAAGTACGGCAGTAAATTAGATAAATCACAATTGCAGTTAAAATTTGATTGGAACAAATCGATTGAAATCCTACATTGTAAGGATGTCAAAGTGGATAGTGTAGAATACAATACCTTTCAAGTATCGGGCTTTACTAACCAAAATCTTCCTAGCAATCAACACACAATTAAGTTGATATCATCTAAAGGAAGCCATTATTATTTCAGATTTATTGATGTAGCTCAACGAAGAGATACTGTAGTATTTGGTGCTGTAGAATGGCTTACAGGTGTGCCTGATTTTAAAAATGTACTGGTAGATCTCATTGAATATGACATTCCTATGAAGCGAAACGATGGATTTTCTGTAATTACTATTGGGGATGAAATGTTGGTTAAAGATGAGGCAAAGTACTTCAGACGTAAAATTGCAGCGGAGACCGATGTTAATTTTGAGGGCAGTATTAAGGATGTATTTAATTACCCTCATGAGGCAGATTATAAAAGGACATTAGCAGATATTTTAGAAAAAATAAGTAATCTACAAGAAGTACCGGTTTACATAATGATGTTGAGGCCTGATGTAGAAGTCGATCAAGAAGCCGTCAAGTTATTAGTAGATACGTTGTCCGCACGAAATAAAACCCAAATGATTATTTGGATAACAACTTCATTCAATCCTAATGTTTCTATACCTCATGAAGCACATCATATTCAGGAATATTTAGTCAATTTACAAAATGAAAAGTTAGTCATTTTAAATGGGCAAACACTACTTGCGGATGCTCCAAATTTGTATTATTTGTCCGATACATTTTCTTTAAGTAAGGAAGGGTATGAAAAATTAGCTAAAGAGACTATTAAATTGTTGCGATGATACCATATTTTGATAGAGAAAAGTTGTTTTATTGGCTTTTGGGTATGTCGGCAGCGGCTGTTGCGCTTCCATCCAACAATTATGGCGCAATATCGATGGTTTTTTTATTTACCTACTGGTTGATTTATAAGCCATTGATGCCAAGGATCCATTTTCTTTTACAGGAAAAATGGGCATTTATAGTCTTGAGCATTCCTTTTCTTATTCAGGTTTTTGGCTTAGTTTATACGAATGAACCATATAAAGGCATTTTGGCTGCTCAGTTGTCGCTACCTTTCATCGTGTATGCATTGCTTATGTTTTCCGCTCTATACGATAAAGGGCTTTCGAGATTTGTGTTGAAGTGGTTTTTTATGGGTACATTAATTGCTTCTATGATGGGATTGACGAAAGCGATATATTATAAGATGAATAATCTAGGGGATTATTTTTTCTATAGTCGATTTTCAGAATTGCTTGGAAAACATACCACTTCATTTTCATTATTCATAGTCTTAAGTATGTTGTTTTTGATGCATGAAGCAATTAAAGGCAGGCGAAAATGGAGGGTTGTGGTGCCGATATTACTCTTTTTTATGCTCATGTTGTATTTTATCAGTACGAGGATAAGTATTATAGGTCTTGGGATAGGCATGGCTGTATTGTTGTTGATGAATGTAAAAAAAAGAAAATGGCTCGCGTTATCTGTACCTATTTTAGTTTTGGGATTGTTCGCTATGCCAAATTTTCAAAAGAGATTTGAACCTTCAGGTACAGAAATTGGTCAAATAAGCGATGTGGAATTTCGTAAATATCATTGGAAGTCAGTTATTGAAACCATACAGTCACGACCGTTATTATTGGGAACAGGATCCGGGTCAGACAGAGCGTTTTTATTTGAAAAATACAAGTATTATCGACTTACATCAGCGTATGAACTCAATTACAATGCACATAATCAGTTTTTAGAGTATTTGTTGGATTTTGGATTGCTGGGCTTATTTTCAATTCTAACATTGCTTAGTTACCTTTATAGAAGGATGATTAAGGACAAGAACGGACTTGGTCTTAGTATGCTCAGTGTATTTACTATTTATTTTATTACAGAATCATTATTTTCTACACAAGCAGGAGTTGTTACTTTTGCTTTAATCATGTCAGTCCTTTTGGCCTACAATCCCGAAAAAGCATAAAGGTTGCTAAATATTTATACTATAAGTTGTAAGCATACACCAAAATCCATTTACACTTTTAATTGATGAATTTAAGGAATACATGGTAGACATAAGTCAATACGGATAAAAGCGTTAAGTATTTAAATAATATAATTTGAAGTTGTTTTAAACTACATAGAACAAAACAAGATTTAAATTTAATTTAGTTAGGTTAGACTTTTATAAAAGCAAAAATATTGAATTCTTGTTTTAATTAATCAGGTTTATATATACGCACATTGTCATAATAAAAAACGCGTTCTCTAACGTCGGTCATGCGCGACCACCAATGAGGTTTGTAAACACCCAATTTAAAATATACGGTTGATTTATTGCATTTTTCATAGTATTTGGCAAAGATTGTTTTAGTCTTTTCTTTAGAATAAACGCGTTCGCCATCCTTCCAAACGTGAATAAATCCCTTCTTTTTATGATGGAGTTTGAATTCAATTTTCCAATGTGTCCATTTACCTCTTGTGATTTTACCTAAAGGAATAAAATCGTCGTCTTGTTCCTCAGGATTATTGTCCGGATTAAGGTTGAGCATCCATTGATCACAAACAATGCGAAGTGAAATCGGTGACATCGTATTTCCATTGCGTACATCATAGCTAAAATGCCATTGGCCGGTTAGTTCGTAATTGGCATTGCTTGGATTTTGGCAGTGATTTTGTTCAAATTGAAAATTATCGGGAACCATAATATCAAACTCAAAAGCATACTTTTTATTGGTTTTATATGCTGTTTTTTGTGGATCGTCCCAAGTAGCAATCTCATTTCGTGCGATATGTGTAAAAAAATTGTGATAATCGACAGCTGCGCTATCAATGATGCCACGGACCATTACATCGTTCCATAGTATGCCGCTATCCATACGTTTTAAGGTGAATTTGATAACTTCATTATTATCAGGCATCTTAATAAAATCAACGGATTTAATGTTTTCCCATCTGTCGATTCGTTCATTTTGATTAAAATCTTGATTTTCGGTGTGAAAGAATGTCCAATGCGCTTTGTCAAGATTTTTTAATTTAAACTCCGAATAATTCGGATAATTAAAACTTTCATTTAAATACAATTGCCCATTTGTGTTTAAATGAACTAATATCAGTACGAAAAGGATGAAGTACTTTTGCATGGGCTTAAATCGTATAATGCGTGTAAAATTAGTAAATTTTGTGATTTGGCATTTGTCATAAAGACAGAATTAATCAAATGACCACAAATTTTCATAAAGTTAGTGTTGATTTAACATGTATAAGGTCTTTGCATGATGCTTTTACTGAGACAATTGCGTGTTGAATTTTAAAAACTTGCATCAATCATTCGATTAGAAGCATTTAAATGCACTATTTTTACACCATTTTTACGTTTTATTATTACATTTTTAATTAAAGAGAAATCGGATGTGCGGAATTTTAGGTGCTGTTAATCGGGATATAGAACAACGTATCTTGGATTTGATACGACACAGAGGACCAGATTTTGCACAAATTACCCGATATCAAACAGATGCTGCTGATGTACTTTTAGCGCACAGTAGATTGGCCATTGTAGATTTGTCTGAGACAGGCCATCAACCAATGCATACTGAAGATCGTGATTTTTCCATCATTTTTAATGGGGAGGTTTTTAATCACATGGAATTGAGAAAGACCATGCCTGATATAATTTTTAAAGGACATTCAGACACGGAAACGATACTGCATTATCTCGTAAAAAATGGAGTAGAAAGTATAAGGGATTTTAATGGAAATTTTGCATTTGGTTTTCTTGATAAGCGGGCTCAAAAGTTGTTTTTAGCTCGGGATCCATTTGGCGTAAAGCCGCTATATTATCATCAAAATGGACAAACATTGATTTTTAGTTCGGAAATGCGACCGATTCATGCATTAGTAGATATCACTATCAATAAAGCAGCTCTTGCGGGGGTCTTAAAATTGCGCTATAATCCGGCTGAAGATACATTGTGTAATGAAGTTAAAAAGGTAAAACCAGGACATTATCTTACGTATGACCTTGTCAGTAATACATTAGAAATGTCTCCATATATAAAACCTCCATCCCAAAAAAGGTCGATAACTTTTCAGCAAGCTGTGCAGCAATATGGGGACCTTTTCGAACAGGCTATTCAGCGACAATTGATGGGTGATGTTGAAATTGGTACGTTGTTGAGTGGAGGAGTGGACTCCGCTTTAGTGACTTATTTTGCAGCTAAGAATAGTAAAAACAAAATTAAAACATTTACTGTCGGTTTTGAAGATGAGGATGAAGCTAATGAGCTTGCGGATGCGCGATTGTCTGCATCTATAATGGGAACAGTTCATCATGAAATTGTTATAAATCAAACGGATTTTAAGTCAGTACTTGAAGATGTTGTGGGCATTATAGAAGAGCCGCTCGGTACGACCTCATCAATTCCGATGTTTTTTCTAAATAGGGAAGTTTGCAAACATGTAAAGGTAGTTTTAACCGGACAGGGAGCAGATGAGCCATTAGGAGGATACGTTCGATATAAGGGTGAAATTTATAGAAAATATTTTCCACTGGTAATTTCAAGGATGCTTGCGCCAATAGCTTCCGTTATTAAAAATGAAAAAATTAGGCGGTTTTTATACTCGTCCGGTTCGATTGATACGGTGCGACGCTTTGAAAAGGCTTATACTTTGTTTGACGATCGTACTATTTTCCGACTTACCGGGTTAAAGGACACCTTAAGTTATGGTAAAATAGATTATTTTTATAAGCTGGTACGGGGTGAAAATATGGAACCTGTGGAAGCAATGATGGCGATTGACAAACATATGAATCTAGCTGATGATTTGATGATTTATACCGATAAGGTCTCTATGCATTTTGGTGTAGAAACACGCGTACCGATACTTGATTTTGAGTTGGTAGATTTTATAGAGTCGCTTCCGCTAAAATTCAAGATTCATAATGGAAATGGAAAGCATATACATAAAGAATTTGCAAGGCAAGTGCTTCCTGATACGATTGTTAAAAGGCCCAAAAAAGGCTTTCGATCACCTACTGGTAAGTGGTTTGAACAGGAAATGGGTAGTCTGATAGATGAGATGACACAAGATCCTACCAATAATTTTAACCAGCTGTTTGATACCAATGAAGTAAAGAAGATATTGCATTTACACCATAAAGGTTTTAATCAGGAAAAGCAGTTGTTTTTATTGATTTCGCTTTACTTTTGGTTTAAAAATACTACCTTGTGACCCTATTTTAATCCCATGTACTCAAAAGACCGGATTTCGTTACTAAATACCTATTATCATAATTTGTCAATGGCGGAGACGTTGGACGCTGTTAGAAATGCTATAAGTAATGGACATCAAATCCATCATTCTGTTATAAACGCAGCTAAAGTGGTCGCTTTGCAAAAGGACAAGTCGTTACGTACGAGTGTTAATGATGCTGATATTATCAATATCGATGGTCAGGCAGTATTGTGGGCAGCAAAATTACTTAATAAACCCATAAAAGAGAAAGTTTCTGGAATTGATTTGATGGATCGACTCGTAGCGTTGGCATATCAGGAAGGATACACCATTTATCTTTTAGGCGCAAAAGAAGCAGTATTGACTAAAGTTGTAGATATTTATCGTAAAAAATATAACGATCAACTGATAGCAGGATATAGAAATGGATATTTCTCAAAAGAGGAAGAAATTGATGTGTTTAGAGACATCGAAGAGAAAAAACCAAATATATTATTCATTGCTATTTCGACACCTAAAAAAGAAAATTTACTCTTCACATACAAAAATCAAATAAAATCCGTTAATCTAATAATGGGTGTTGGTGGCAGTTTTGATGTCATAGCAGGTTACACCAAAAGAGCACCTGTTTGGATGCAAAATTTAGGTTTGGAATGGTTCTATCGGCTAATACAAGAACCACGACGTATGTGGAGGCGTTATCTCGTTGGTAACACAAAATTTATATTCCTGATTTTGCGTGAAAAATTAGTAAAAGGCAAAACAAAAACGGATGAATAAACGGTTACGTACGGAGTTAAAGGTTTTTCTGCTTTTAGTGGATTATCTCGTGATATCCGGCCTATTCTTCTATTTCCTATATTATCGGTACGATTATCTTTATAAAGATATAACTTGGGATACTATAGTTCAGATGTTTGACGACCAATATAAGGCTTATTTACTATTATTGGCCTGTTGGTATCTGATTTCCGAATTTACAAAACTATATTGGAGTTCTCGTTTTTCCCGATACATTTACTACATAAGTAGAATTTTTTATCAGTTGCTGCTTTTTGCATTTATCCTATATACTGTTTCGGGAATTAAAACAGAGAGCCTGTTTACAAGTAATCAATCCATTCTTTTTTTGACGATACTTGGCTTTTATTTGATTGCATCGAGGACGTTTATCTTTTACTTCAATAAAGCGTATTTTATCAGGGGGTATAATCCTAAAAACTTGATTATTATTGGCAATAATGACAATACGGATGTTATTGTAAATCTTGTTCATGAGCGTAAGAATTTTGGATTAGTACTTAAGGAAGTATTTACTAATGGTAGGATACAAATTCCTGAAATTACAAAGTATCTGGCAGAAAATAAAATAGATTATGCATACATTTGTATGGGCGGTGAGATGGATAATCCTACTATAGAACAACTAACTGAACTCTTTGAAGATCATTATATCTCTGTAGGTTTTGTACCCAATGCCTCACAGGAAATTACAAATGGGATGGATGTTATGTATCTTGACTCTTTTCCGATACAAACCTATAAACGGTACCCGCTAGACGATTCTTTCAATCAATTGATAAAGCGGTTTTTTGACGTAGTTTTTAGCTTGCTGATATTCGTTTTTATTTTGTGGTGGTTGTTGCCGCTCATTTCAATTTTACTGTTGATTTCTCAAGGTTATCCAACGCTTTTTATCCAACGACGCAATGGCCTCAATGGCAAGGAATTTAATTGTTACAAATTTCGAACGATGCGGGCTGATAAAGATAATAATAGAAAGCCTACTGAGCGGGATGATCCACGCGTCACTAAATTGGGAAAGATACTCAGAAAGACGAGCTTAGATGAATTGCCACAGTTTTTTAATGTACTTAAAGGTGAAATGTCCGTTGTCGGTCCGCGACCGCATATGGTTTCAGAAAACGAATCCTATGCCGATATTATCAAGAGATATGCACTTCGACATTATGTTAAACCTGGTATTACAGGACTGGCTCAGGTTAAAGGTTATCGTGGTGCAATCGAGAGTAATAAAGATATGGAAATGCGTATCAGATCGGATATTTACTATGTGCGCAATTGGTCATTTCTTCTTGATATGTACATAATGTATCGGACGATCAGACTGATGATTTTCGGTGATAAGAATGCCATATGATTATTGAATAGCATTAATTTTTTTCAGAATATGGAAATTGATTTGTCTGTAAAAAGACCATTTTAGCGCTTTTTATTGTAATTGGTTTTGCCTTGTCTTAATATCTTTATACATTTAGGCGGTTATTTTTTTTAATTCATTTCTATATTTATGTTTAATAAGTTATTTGCCTTTTTAATATTGTTATTTGTTTCGTCAAATGTGCAGGCACAAACTTTCTTCCAAAAGAAAGACGAACGAAAAATTCAGTTGCGGAACACAGACGACCGAACAGTAATTCCGGATAAATATGAGGTATATAATCTGGATTTGGAAGGGTTGAAATTATATTTAATGCAAGCACCCTTGGAGTTTTCTACCAAAAAGGGTTTAAATATGCAGATTCCACTTTCAAATGGTGAGCTAAAGTGGTTTGAAGTTTTCGAATCGCCTGTACTACAGCCCGGGATAGCAGCAAAATTTCCTTCTATTAAATCATATAAAGCGTACGGTTTGGGTGATAATGCTATGGATTTGCGTTTTGCAATAAGTCCACAGGGTTTTTATGCTGCAATTAATACGCTTCAGGGAGAAATTTACATTGATCCATATTCTGAAGAAAACATCGAAGACTATATCGTTTATAATGTGGCTGACCATCGGGATGATATTTATAAAAATGTACCATTGTGTGGTGTTGATCATGAGCAGCAACCGGATTTCAACCGTATGAAAACCATTAATAACAGAACGGAAAATGTAATAATACGTGAATATCGGTTAGCAATGGCTTGTACCGGAGAATGGGGAAAAGCTAGAAGACGTGGTACAGTAGAATTGTGTGTAGCAGACATCAATACTATGGTGACGCGTTTAAATTCAATTTTTGAAAGAGAAGTATCTATCCGCTTCAGAATCATCGATGAAAATGAAAAATTGATATTTTTAGATCCGAATAATGACCCATATGAAAATGCGGATAAAGGCTTGCAGATCGTGTGGAGGAATACCGAGATATTAAATAATTTACTACCAGGAGGCAGTGCGGATTACGATGTAGGTCATGTTTTGGCGGTATGTGATGATATCGGAGGTGTGGTTGCCGGAGGCACATGTAATGCTTCTAATAAGGGTAATGGTGTGACTTGTAGTATCGATAACAACCTGACAAGAACAGTTGTAAGTATAATGGCGCACGAGATTGGTCATCAGTTTGACGCGTCCCATACTTGGAATATATGTAAAGGAATTGAAGGCCAACGCGCTGCTAATTGGGCATTCGAACCAGGTAGTGGTACGACGATTTTGTCGTATGCTGGCGCTTGTAATACCGATAATGTAGCTGGTGGAAATGATGAGTATTTTCACGTAGGTTCACTCATCCAGATGTTTGCCAAAACGACACCGGGAGGAGTAGCGTGGGATTGTGCTACAAAAATAATAACAGATAATCATCAACCAGTAGCAATCGTTCCTACTGAGAAATATGTAATACCGATTGCCACACCATTTTTTTTAGAAGGTAGTGGAACAGATGAAGATGGCGATGTACTGACATACTGCTGGGAACAATTTGATCTTGGCCCTTCGATTTCATTAGGCGTTAATGACAATCCAGAAGGTCCACTTTTTCGTTCGCAAAAGCCGAATAAAGATGCGTATATCAGATTTTTTCCTAAGCCTGCGAGTATAATGACCGGTCAAATCGCAGAAAAATCCGAAGCGCTTCCAATCGTATCAAGAACGCTCAATTTTAAACTTACCGTACGGGATAATAACCCGATATCTGAGGGAGTAACCTGGGAGGATTACAGTGTAGAAGTGACAGATAAAGCCGGTCCTTTTAAAGTGACATATCCAGAAACAGCTCAGACATTTAAAACTGGTCAGTTGATTACAGTAACTTGGGATGTAGCGAATACCGATGTGGCTCCGGTTAATTGTAAAAAAGTAAATATTTTCGCTTCTTATAATGGTGCAATTAGAGATGGGGACCCAAATTTAGTGCCACTTGCTATGAATGTTGACAATAACGGTGCTTTTGTTGTGACCATTCCTGATAAAGTCACTAAATTGTTGAGAATTATTGTAAAAGCAGCAGATCATATTATCCTTTCTTCATCCGCATCTCCTTCACAGGTTATCGAATCTACGAATCCCGAGCTTTATGTTGCCGCTAATGCAATACATTTAAATATTTGCCAACCTGATGAAGCACATATTACATATAATACTATCGGCTTAGCCGGTTTTGAAGAAAATGTTCGTTTTGTTGTCATTGAAGATAGTTTGCCGAAAGGCGTAAGAGCAACTTTAAGACAAGATGAAATTAAAGCTGGCGAAAGTAATTTACTTACGCTTATGACAGAAGAAGTAATTGGGTATCAGGAAGGACAAGTAATCGTATATGCTATAGCTGAAGGTCAAGATACTATAGTCATGACTACTAAAATCATTGTCGAAGCCGGTGATATTAATAACATTCAAAAACTTTTACCAGTCGATGGCGCTGAAGGCCTTACAGGGTCAATACATTTTAACTGGCAAAGTAAACTGGATGCAGTATCCTATGAATTTGAAATCGCTAGTAATCCGGATTTTTCGGCTGATTGCATCCTTGAAAGTATCGTCACGCAGGATACAACCTATAAAATTTCCACACAGGTAAAAGAATCTACAATTTACTATTGGCGTGTCAGAGCATATAGCAATTGTAAAGCAGGTGATTGGTCTCAAGTTAGCTCGTTTTTTACCGTAGCACTTAAATGTAATGAATATAAATCGGGCTTAAAGGACGAGGTTATCTCAACATCATCTAAAGCTACTGCCGAAATTACATTGACAATCGATGATTTGGGTTTGGTTAGTGACTTGAATATTGCACAAATACGTGCATCGCATGGCCGATTGGTAGATTTGTCCGCTTATTTGGTATCACCTTCAGGTAAAGAGGCTTTACTTTGGTCTAATCAATGTGGAAATCAACAAAATATTAATGTACGCCTCGATGACGACGCAGCTGACTTTTTTCAGTGTCCTATAAATTCTGGAAAATTATACAGAACAGACGTTTCCAAAGGTGCTGATAAATTGAGCATTTTTAATGAGGAGCAAATGCAAGGCAATTGGACATTGAGATTGGTAGATAATTTTGCAGGTCAAGGTGGAAAATTTACTGAGTTCAATTTAGAAATCTGTGCTGCAATCAATGTGTTAAGTCCGTATTTGGTCAATAATATGCGATTGGATATCCATCCGGGGGATAAACTATATGTATCAAAAGACCATTTGGAAGCGCAGGATGATGACAATACTTCCAGTGAATTGACTTACACGTTGGTGACTGTACCTGCGTACGGAGTGGTTACATTAAATGGTCGTGTATTAAATGTAGGATCAACATTTACTCAAGCAGACTTGAATGAAAATAGAATATTGTACGAGTCTGAATCAGATTATGAAGGAACGACACATTTTTCCTTTACAGTCTATGATGGCAATGGCGGATGGATCGGTATTACTAATTTTGAAATCTTTATTGATCAAAGTATTCCAGTTTCTACACAGGACAATCGTTTTGAAAAGCAAATCTTTGTATATCCAAATCCGGTTAATGAACAGGTATTTATTGTTGTTTCAGATCAAGCTGCCGTTTTCAATAAATATAATTTATTAGACGTGTCTGGAAGATCCGTTCTCAATGGAGTTTTATCGGATAGAATCACAACATTAAATGTACAGCATCTCGAAAAAGGTATTTACATATTGAGACTTACTGATGGCAAAAGATCAGTAAGCCGGAAAGTTGTAAGGATGTGATTTATAATATAAATTATTAAAAAGAGCGTATGCCTGTTTTCAATCTTTGGGAATACGCTCTTTTGTTTTTATGTAGTTGTCATTTACAATATATGGATAAAAAATGACTGTTTATCTCTTAAATTTGAATTATTCTTCTTCTTGTGTTGATGGTGGATACATTTTTTTGATATTGTTAAACATCGCATCTATTTTGAACATCTCATCAATTGTCTCATCGTGAAAGAAGTGTATCATTGGTATGCGTCGAACTTGACTTTTGATACGTTGTACGAGTGCTTGTTTGAGTATATGAGTATGGTTGGATATGCTGCGAAGCACAGCATCTTTGTCATTTGTGTTGAAAATACTCAAGTATATTTTTACTTGAGAAAGATCCGGAGCAACCTTGACCGTAGTTACAGATACAAAAGCATCCCCATAGATATATCGCCCATTTTCCAATAGAATGGGAGCAAAACTTCGCTTGATTAATTCCCCGATTTGCAGTTGTCTTTTACTATCCATGCCCGAATGTATTTGATATTAGCGCAAAAGTAATAAATTTGCGGGGATTGTTTAACATCTATTTTATCAAATTGGCAAATCCACAAGATATATTAGAACTACCAATTGAATACGTCAAAGGTATCGGCCAGGCAAAAGGGGAGACTTTTCGCAAGGAGTTAAATATACATACGGTATACGACCTGCTTTTTAGTTTTCCTTTTAGATATGTGGATAGAACCAAGTTTCATCAAATCATGGATGTAAAGGAAGACATTGATTTGATTCAGATCAAAGGTGTTTTACTTTCCTTAGAAAAAATAAAAGGTAAGAACAATCGTTATCGCTATCAGGGGATATTTAAGGACGGTACAGGTTCTATGGAATTGGTGTGGTTTCAAGGGGGCAATTGGCTTGAAAAAATCCTTAAACCCGGTGAAGAATATATCATCTTTGGCAAAGTCACTCTTTTTAATGGTAAGTTGACCATGGCTCATCCCGAGATGGAATTGGTAAAAGAGGCGTCAACTTTGGCTAGGACTTTCGAACCCGTCTACTCCAGTACAGAAAAAATGAATGCCAAAGGTATGGACCAAAAATTCAGGAGGAAATTGTTGCGTCAAATATTAGATTCAATAAAAGTTTCAGACATTCCTGAGACATTTCCGGATTATATGATGCAAAAATTAAGACTCTGTAACCGGTTTGAAGCACTGCAATGGATCCACTTTCCAGAAAATGAAACCCAAAAGGAACAAGCAACAAGCCGGATCAAATTTGAAGAGTTTTTTTATCTTCAAATGCGTTTATTACACGGAAAAATGCTGCGAAAGCAAAAATTTAGAAGTTTACCATTTAGCAAGATAGGGGAGTGTTTTAACACTTTTTTCAAAGAAAAAATGCACTTTGAGTTGACAAATGCTCAAAAACGTGTCATAAAAGAAATCAGAGCAGATGTAGCTAGAAACACACAGATGAATCGCCTATTACAAGGTGATGTAGGTAGCGGAAAAACGATTGTAGCTTTGTTGATAATGCTCATTGCGATAGACAATGGCGTACAATGTTGTATGATGGCACCTACGGAAATTTTGGCGCAACAACATTATGAGTCAATAAAGTCATCATTGGAAGATATGGATTTGCAGGTTGCATTTTTAACGGGTAGCGTCAAAGGCAAAAAGAGAGAAAAAATATTGGAAGACCTTGCTGCAGGTAACATTCATATCATCATAGGAACACACGCTTTAATCGAAGATACGGTTGTTTTTAAGAATCTAGGATTGGCTATCATAGATGAGCAACATAGGTTTGGTGTAGCTCAACGATCCAGACTTTGGTATAAAAACGGAAAATTTGCACCTCATATTTTGGTAATGACAGCCACGCCTATTCCGCGTACACTTGCCATGACATTGTATGGTGACCTCGATGTTTCCATTATTGATGAATTGCCACCGGGAAGAAAAAATATCCAGACCTTACACCAGTACGAATCGAAACGTCCTGAGGTTATTGCTTTTATGCATAAGGAGATCGCAAAAGGTAGACAAATTTATGTTGTATATCCGCTGATTGAAGAATCCGAAAAATTGGATTTGCAAAATCTTCAGGACGGATATGAACGATTACTTCAGTATTTTCCAATGCCGAAATTTCAGATTAGTGTCGTTCATGGGCGAATGCCAGCAAAGGATAAAGACTGGGAAATGCAACGATTTGTCAACAAAACTACGCAGATTATGGTAGCAACTACCGTCATCGAAGTTGGAGTTAATGTTCCGAATGCTTCCGTCATGATTATTGAAAATTCCGAACGATTTGGACTGTCACAATTGCATCAGTTGCGCGGTCGCGTAGGGCGTGGTGCTGACCAATCGTATTGTATCTTGATGAGTGATTATAAGCTTTCTAAAGAAAGTCGTGAGCGATTGAGTACAATGGTACGAACTACCAATGGATTTGAAATTGCAGAAGCCGATTTAAAATTGCGTGGCCCGGGAGATATTCAAGGAACACAACAGAGTGGATTGCTAGATTTTAAGTTGTTGGAATTAACAAAAGACAGGCCAATCATGGACGCAGCCAGAAACATCGCACTAAGGATTATGGAAAATGATCCAAACCTTGAACGCGATATTCACCTAAGAATCAAAAAGCAATTAGCACATCTATTTTCAAAAAATCGAAGTTGGAATGTCATTTTACGTAGTTAAGGTAATATTTGTGGCTACATTAAATCAAACAAATCTTTTACACCTGGGATTCGATTTACTGTAAAACCTTCGGCGTAGTCCACGCCAATATCTCTACCATAAATCCGATGTTTGCTTTTTATAGAATCAATAAATTCAGGTCCTGAAATTGGAGTTAATGGTTCAGTGGATTCAGGATCGAAAAATTGAGATTTATAAGCGGCAATGACTTCAAGTTTTTTGTCTATATAATCAGTAATGTCAACAGCAAAATCTACTTTAAGGTGTCTGTCCTGTGTGTAGTGATATACGGATTTAGGCCTCCATTTTTCCTGGATTCCGTTTTCATCTTCAGTTACAATCTTCCTCAAACCTGCTAGAAAACAGGCGTCACTAACTAATTTAGCAGCACGGCCGTGGTCAGGATGACGGTCAGTTATTGCATTGCAAAGGACAATCTCAGGTCTGAATTTGCGAATAACTTTGATGATTGGCATCAGATTTTCTTTATTATGCGTAAAAAAGCCGTCTTCCAGTCCTAGATTGACACGTGGTACATCACCAAATATTTTTCTTGCTGTTTCGGCTTCTTCCAACCTGATTTTTGCACTTCCTCGTGTACCCAATTCACCTTGAGTTAAGTCGCACAATGCAATAGAATAACCCATTTTTTGATGACGAAATAAAGTACCAGCAGCACTTAATTCGATATCATCGGGATGTACACCAATAGCTAAAATATCAATTTTCATAAATGAATACTTACTTATAAATCCTTTTTTGTAGTAAAATGACTTGCTTATAATTATAAAATCACCTTTTATTTAATCAATATCCGTTATGGTTTGTTCATAAATGATAGTATTTATTTTGTAATCATGGATTTATGAATGTATCTTTTTTGACAAGATTATTTGAACGAAGTTATGATTTGTAAAGTTATGGTTCATTATTTTAATTTTTATTTCTATCTTGTGCTATTAAAAATTTTATAAGCGTATGAATTTTCCCTACTGGGACTATGAATTATTTGAAGCCATTAATACAGGGCTTTCTTCTGGGTTCTTAGATGCTTTTCTTCCATGGATGAGGGCACCTCTGTTTTGGATTCCGTTGTATCTCTTTTTATTAGCATTTGTTTTTTTTAATTATGGGAAAAAAGGCTTTTGGTTTGTACTTTTTATAGCATTTACCGTTACAAATTCGGATATGGTCAGTTCGAGATTGATTAAAAAAAGTGTCGAAAGGCTTCGTCCTTGTAATGACGATTCGATAGAAGTAATCAAAAGGGTACGTTGTGGCAGTGGCTATAGTTTTACATCTTCTCATGCTACAAATCATTTTGCAATTGCTTCTTTTATGGTGTCAACTTTGGGCTTATACTTTAGGCGAATTCGACCGTGGTTTTGGATATGGGCAGCAGTCATATCTTTTTCTCAGGTATATGTTGGTGTGCATTATCCAGTAGATATTTTGGTTGGAGCAATAATTGGTACGTTAATAGGTCAATTTTGGGCATATTTGTTTAGAAAATATTATGGGAATATCTTAAATCCAGTAATACCATGACAAGGGATGAAGTTTTTTCAATTTTGGCTAATGTGCCGGATCCTGAAATACCAGTAATATCCATACAAGAATTAGGGATACTTAGAGATGTCAAAATAGATGAAATTACCGGCGAAATAAGGGTCTATATAACCCCAACTTATAATGGTTGTCCGGCGATGGATATGATTAGTAATAATATTAGAATGGCATTAGCTGAATCGGGTATAGAAAAAGTTGACATAGTCTTATTGATTGATCCAGTATGGACGACGGACTGGATTACAACGGCGGGGAGACAAAAACTGCTTCAATATGGTATTGCTCCTCCTGCACAGCGCACAACGGATTCATCTTTTTTAACAGGTAAATCACCTCAGGTAGCTTGTCCTCAATGTGGTTCTTACCATACGGAATTGGTGAGTAGATTTGGCTCGACACCGTGTAAAGCTTTATATAAATGTCTTAATTGTCAAGAGCCATTCGATTATTTTAAATGCCATTAGTTCATTTACAATGCATTTGTTTTAATGATAAAGAATACTAATTTTGCATTTAATATGACCAACATAAAATTTATTATCATTAATTACCCGATTATTTAAATATAAAAAAATCATGAAATTCATTTCTACTTCAATCTCAGATGATGTTGCTACCATCACATTAAATAGAGCGGATAAATTAAATAGTTTTATAAGAAAAATGGCCTTTGAATTACAGGATGCACTGGATTTCGCAGCTGTAAATGATACTGTACGTTGTATAGTGCTAACCGGCGAAGGTCGTGCCTTTTGTGCTGGTCAGGACTTACAAGAAGCCACAGATCCTGAAGGACCATCCTTGTCCAAAATCGTAAGCGAACATTATAATCCATTAATAATGCGCATCAGAAACATACCTAAACCTATCATTGCAGCGGTAAATGGTGTTGCTGCTGGTGCTGGTGCGAATCTGGCTTTGGCGTGTGATATCGTTTTGGCTACAGAATCTTCCTCATTTATCCAGGCATTTAGTAAAATCGGCTTAATTCCGGATAGTGGCGGAACGTACACATTGCCGCGTCTGATTGGGCTTCAACGCGCCACTGCATTAATGATGCTCGGTGAAAAGGTTTCCGCTGTTAATGCTAAAGAAATGGGTATGATTTATGATGTTTTTAAAGATGAAAATTTTACTGAAGAAGTGAGAAAAATCGCTTTACAGCTGGCAAAAATGCCAACTTATGGGCTCGCACTTACTAAACAAGCACTTAATCAATCCTTTCTTAATAAAATGGAGCAACAATTAGCTTTAGAAGATGAATTGCAAACCTTGGCAGGAAACAGTGCGGATTATAGAGAAGGCACATCCGCATTTTTAGAAAAGAGATTACCGGTTTTTAAAGGAAGATAGATCGTGCATCGTTGCATATTACTTAAGATTTTGATAGATTATGTCAAAGCATACCATTTTTTATAATTATCAAAAAATGTCATCCTTTATACGACAGGATAAAGAAATACTTGAGGAAAGGTATCAACTAATACATTTTAATTTTGAGCCCAAATCAATGTTTGGTTACTTCCTGTGCATGAGCAAACAGATGTTTGTATTGTTTGTAAATTGGAGAAGATATGATGTGATCGTTTCTCAAATTGCTGCATATCATACTTTTATACCATCAATTTTAAGTATTTTAAAACTAAAAAAACATATCATCATTTTACACGGTACGGATTGTAATGTCATACCTGAAATAAATTATGGAAACCTTGGTAAATGGCCGATTAGTTGGTTTACTAAAAAGTCTATTCAAATGGCTACACTTTTGCTGCCTGTAAGTGATAAACTGATTGATAATGAGCCTAAATACCTCAAATACACTGGTGCCAAATTAGGGCTTAAAAATAATATTGCGAATTTCAAAACACCCTATCAGATTGTTTACAATGGCTTAGATGTATCTAAGTTTAATATTATAAAAGATGCAAGGCCTGAATTTTCATTTATTACGGTTGCGTTAGGTATTGATAACCAACGGAATTATTTTTTGAAAGGTATCGATCTGATTTTAGAAATTGCAAAATTGCATCCTAATTATAATTTTACATTCGTCGGGTCTGATCGAATCTATGGATTTGAAAATGATTTGCCTAATGTAAAAATACTTGGTCTTGTGCCCCATGAGAAACTGGCAGAGATATATAATCAACACCGATATTATTTACAATTGTCTATGTCAGAAAGTTTTGGTTTGTCTTTGTGTGAATCAATTTTATGTGGATGTATCCCTATCGTCAGTGAAGTGGGAATGATGCCGGATATAATTGAAGATTTTGGACATATTTTACATGAAAAAAATGTTAAACATTTGGAAACGTTGATTAAGAATTGCATCGGACAGCATGTACAAAACAATCTCATTCAAATGGAAAAAAGAAGGTCAAAAGTTGTAAGCAGATTTGAACTTGTTATCCGTAAGGAAGCATTGATGAGAGTGATAAATGAATGGACATAATGTCGAATGAATGTAAAATATTTTCCTTATCAGAATTAATATGTTAAAATCAAAAAAAATCGCTGTCATAGATAATTACGATTCTTTTACCTATAATCTAGTACATCAAATACAAGAGGTAAGTGAGGAAATGGTAAAAATATTCAAAAATGATACAATTAATATAGCGGATTTAGCAGCGTATGATTATCTCATACTTTCTCCCGGGCCAGGATTACCGGATGATGCAGGATTACTAAAAGAGATCATTCGTCATTATGGATCAACAAAAAAGATTTTGGGCGTTTGTCTTGGTTTACAGGCCATAGGTGAAGTTTTTGGCGCAAAGTTAAAACAACTTGATATTGTGTTTCATGGCATTAAATCTAAAATTCATAAGACAACAGATGATAATCCAATATTTAGTGGTTTGGATACGTGTTTTGAAGCAGGAAGATATCACTCATGGGTGATTGACAAAAATATGCTACCTGATGACTTGATCATAACAGCTGTAGATGAAGTTGGTGAAATTATGGCGATCCGCCATCGACGTTTTAATATTTTTGCAGTACAGTTTCATCCCGAATCCTATATGACCCCAAATGGTAAAGTGATGATGAGAAATTTTTTGTCTTTATCCTGAAATTAATAATTAGGTCTCTAAATTCCATTATCATTCCGAAGTTGTAAATGAAAACGGAAGGTGTATAGTCATCGAAAATCTAACAGCATGACTTGTCCTAGATGGACATATCCTACATTTGACATCGAAACTGTAATACTTGTAGAGGAAGTTCAATTTCCCTTAGTTGCGATTCAAATTGGTTCGTTTCTAATATTTAATAGTCTTCGGCTTAAGCCTTTCATAGTTGCCACCAGGTGATGCAATACGATTAATAACAATATTATTGCATAACCAGAAATTTTGGCTTCGATGATTTAGCTTGCAGTTTTAGCTTAATGGGTTATTAATGTTGTGCTGTTTCGAAATCAACATTTTTTTGTTATAAGGCTGTATTGAATATTTGTATTTCAAACGTATGGATTTTTACACCATAACCATGTGCCTTAAATCTAAATTTTTAGAAAAATAACAAATTGCGTTTGTCCAATTGTATTCATTCAAAATATGAATTTGTTAAGTACAAGGAATTTTTAGCGTTAATCATGGGAATATTTAGTTAGTAGATTGGTTTAGACAGGGATATTTTCAAAAAGTAACAATCAAAATTGAATTATATTTAGAGTAAAATGTCAAAAATATTACAATACCATGAAGGTTTTTTACATCAATTTGTCATAGATGATTGTTTAATAAGTAATAAAATCAACGTATCATGGCTAAGAAGATTGTTGTCATCGGTGGTGGCTTTGCAGGCTATAATTTTATAAAGTACGTGGGCGATTCTGGATATGACATTACATTAGTGGACAGAAACAATTACATTTTCTTTCCTCCTTTACTTTATCAGGTGGCTACAGGTTTTTTGGAGCCATCAAATATCAGCTATCCTTACAGAAAAATGATCAGAAACAGGAAAAATCTTCGATTTAAGATGGGGGAATTAATTAAAATTATTCCAGATGAAAAGCAGGTAGTTCTATCAACAGGAATTTTAGATTATGATTATTTGGTCATAGCTACGGGTACAGAAACGAATTATTTTGGTATGGAAAATGTCAAAAACGGGGCAATCCCAATGAAAACCATCAATGATGCTATCGAAATGCGCAATTATCTGTTAAAGCAAATGGAACGTGCTACAACGATGGTAGATAATAAGGACGCATTGCGCAGGATATTAAATATAGTTGTTGTAGGTGGAGGCCCCACAGGTGTTGAAATTTCAGGTATGCTTGCCGAGATGGTAGCTTCGGTATTTAATAAGGATTATCCAGAGATTAGGAATTCATCTGTGCCTATACAGATATATCTTATTGATGGTGGGCAGCAGTTATTGTCTCCAATGCATATAAAATCCCAGCAAAATACCTTAAAAAAACTAAAAAAAATGGGAGTCAATGTAATGTTGGGTAGTTATGTAAAAGATTATATAGATAAAAAGGTCATTTTAGCAAATGGTTTAGAGATTGAAACAGAAAATTTAATATGGGCTGCTGGAATTACCGCATCTGTATTCGAAGGGTTACCTGCAGAAGTTTATGGCGCTGGAAATCGACTTCAATGTGACGCGTATAATCAAATTCAAGGTGTAGGTGATATATTTGCTATAGGTGATACAGCATTTCAGACTTCGGATTCAAACTTTCCGAAAGGTCATCCTCAGGTAGCGCAAGTTGCGCTCCAACAAGGAAGAAATTTAGCAGCTAATTTTAAAAAGATGTTGTCCGGCAAGGAGCTAAAACCATTTAAGTATAAAGACAAAGGATCTATGGCTATTATAGGTCGTAATAAGGCTGTAGCTGACATTCCCCCAAATCTTCATTTTAAAGGGTTTGTAGCATATTTTATTTGGGGGTTTATTCATTTAATATCGCTAGTACATTATAGAAATAGGTTCACGACATTCTATAATTGGGTTGTTGCGTACTTTACAAAAGATCAAGCGTTGAGGATGATTATAAGGCCTGAAGTAGCAAAAACTGATAAATAAGCTACGTGAGTGCATTCATGGATTAATGGGGCTATTACAGCGTTGATGTACTTTTTGAATTTGTTTTTTATTAAAATTCATTTTTTGTTTTTTCAAAAAGTTTAATTATCGTATTTTTATCTTTAATAAATGAACATATTTACATTTTAGTACGTCAATACATATTATACACTAATCTTATTTCTAACACAAAATTATCCTGTAATTTATTTAATGACGATATTTGAACTATTTAAAAGAATTGTACCATTTGTAAAACCCTATAAAAAACTCATTATAGCAACGCTGATTTTGACAGGGATCGGTTCATTGGCAGCTCAGGTTAATGCTATTGTAATTAAATATACGGTAGATGCGATCAATGATTTAGTAAATCAAGGCAAAAATCTTTCTGAAGGGTGGACAATATTGATGTGGATAAGCATAGTGTTACTTGGAAAGGAATTAATCAATGCGGCTGTTCAATTTGGTCAAAGGTTTTATGGTGAGAAACTGAGAATACTAATGGCTAGAGATTTTTCACAAAGTGTCGTAGATAAGATACTCACTTATAAATTGGCATTTTATACGTCGCATGATAATGAAAGTGGAAAATTAGCTACCCGAATTGATGCCGGAGTAGGAAGCTTGACAAGATTAGTCAACAATTTTTTTATAGATATTCTACCGCTTTTTACGAATGCTATTATTGCATTGGCTATCATGTTTTATGCCAATTTTTATGTAGGTCTGGTTGGCCTTTGTATTGTACCTATCTATTTTTATATAAGTCAAAAGCAGGCATTGAATCTCGGTGGATTTAGGCGCAATATGAGAAAATATCGCGAGACCAAAAGTAATACAATCATCAATATTGTAAACTCTATTACCGTTATAAAATCCTTTGTTAGAGAAAAACTTGAAAGTAAAAAACACTTGGATATACAGGTCGCTATTACCGATAATCAAATGGAAACGCGAAAACGAAATTTTATATTCAACAGTGTAAAAGACTTTGTTGAAAAAATAGGTACAGTAATTATTATTATTTTAACAGCCTATTTTGTACTCAATGGAACGATGTCTATCGGAATGATTATGTTTCATATGATGCTTTTTAGTAATGTGACTGGACCTATCCGTCAATTGCATATGATTTACGACGAAGTCAATGATGCACTAATATATTCTGAAGCATATTTTCAAATTTTAGATAGTGTAAATCAAACGGAATCATCAGGAAATTTTATCCCAAAAAAAATACATGGGCATTTTTCTGTGCGAAATGTAGATTTTACTTATCCAAATGGTACTAAAGCGCTTCATAATGTTTCCTTGGAAATCTATCCCAACGAAACCAACGCATTTGTTGGTCTTAGTGGTGCAGGAAAAAGTACGTTGATTAACCTTTTGACTAAATTTTATGAGCCGGATAGTGGTCAAATTCTATTGGATGGTGTTGATTTATGTGAATATGATACCTACGAGATTAGAAAACATATTGGTTTAGTACTCCAAAAAAATCATATTTTTAAAGGATCTATTGTGGACAATATTCGATATGGAAATGTAGATGCTACTCTTGATGAGATTAAAGAAGCAGCTATAAAAGCTTCAATCCATACACAAATCATGGAATTGCCTGAACAATATGATTCTGATGCACAATTGTTATCTGGTGGACAACAGCAAAGGATAGCCATTGCGAGATTGTTTTTGAAAAATCCTCCGATTATCTTTTTGGATGAACCTACGGCTAGTCTCGATGCAGTCGCTACCGAACAGATTAAAAGTAGCCTAGATGCAATCAAAAAAGATCGGACTGTTGTCATTATTTCTCATAGTATTTCACAGATTATCGAAGCGACCAATTTAATCATACTTGAAAATGGTCACGTAGTTGAAACAGGTAAGCACGAAAACTTGTATAAGGAAAAAGGGACGTATTATAATATATTCAATGCGATGGCAAATAGCCTCAATATTAACAAAATTATTGATACAATTGACGACGAAAACGAATTAGCGTCTGAATTTAATCAGAATGATGAGAACTAAGCCATGCTTTAGAATGCCATACCTTATTAAAACTTATTGAAGCTTCTAAAATCTTTGATGCGCATCTCAAGATAAAACTTCGTGTTGATTATCGCTTCAATTTGACCAGGTTTGAGTTCAAAATTTTCAACAATAGCACTTCCAATGCCTATCTTCATATCGATATCATATTTTTCATTAAAATCCTTAAGCTTTTGATCAATATTGGCTTGCGCTTCTGCAAGGGTATTATTTACAGAAAACCTTAACTGTTTTTCAAGCTCTTTTCTGATTTTACCTTCTCCGATCCATGCAGCAGCTTTATGAATGATATTTTTTGTTTTGAGAGAGATATCGATATTGGTCATGTAAAACTCATTTGTTTTTGCGTCATATTTTGGTTTCCCTTGAAAAATTAGCGTACCGTTGACTGTTCCAGCTGCATCTGTAACTACACGTAAATTTTCATAGTCACAATTGGTTACGATATTTGATAAAGTGATGGATTTGCCACTTTCCGTAAAAGTCTTTCCTTCCAAATTGTTTTTTAAAATTTGATTTATATCCATAGTTTTGATGTCAGCAACGACCCTAAAAACAGAGCTATCCGGTATCTGATCACTCCAAAAAACCTTAGGTAATGTGCCGTTTGCAGCATTTACTTCAGGTTTATAGGTCGAAAAAGATGTCGTTCCCTTAACCTGAATTTTTCCTAATGCGGAAATTCTTTGGTTTATAACTTTGTTGATTCTAAATTCTGAAGGCTGAATGTATAACCAAGCATCCACAGGATCATCCAGTTTTAATGGTTGCTCAAACATTTTCATATTTTCTCGCATCTTGGCTTTGATGGTAAAGTTATCTTTGATGGATTGGTCGATGGAAGTCTCTATGACGGTTTTGCTCTTGTTTAATATTGTATTTGCAATAGTTTCGATAGGTAGATGCACACCCAAAACGGATAATTTTGGTTTTTCAATCCATCTATGGAAAGCTAATTTGGTAGCTGTCTTTACATTCCAAAGACTATCAATATCTACATTTGCCATAAACGTCATTTCGAGATTGCCTCGGGCTGTTAATTTTGAAATAAAAGTATTTTTTTCAACATAAATTTGAACCGGAATGACCACGAGCACATTATTACCTTCGATTTCTACAGATGCACTTTGAGGCTTTGACAATTTCATTTTAATGTCATAGTCAGGAATGTCAAAGTTTTGCTTAAATATTTCGTTGATAGCATTATTAAAAGTATCCGTAATACCCGATTTGTCTAATCGGTAATTGAGGACGAGATTTGTTTCAAAATTTTTAACGATTGCTTCAGGTATTGCAACCCGGACCGCATCCTTTTTAGATTTGCACTGTATCAGGCTCAACAATATAATCAATCCAAATATAGGAAATATAACGGATTTGATAGGTCTTCGCATTTCTTTTAAACGTTTTATAAAACAAAGGTACATAACTTTTTTAAAATATTTTTTATTGTCAAATATCAATACATTACGTTTTTTAAATTTTATTATCATCTGATATGTAAATTTTTTTATATTTTTATTGTTTATATATAAACTTTTAATAGTTTTGCACCGGATTTTATAATTTCAAAACAATTACCAATGAAAAATCTTTTTACGATAATGCTGGCTTTAGGCCTGACATCGTTTGTGTATGGTCAAAAAAAAGTAATTAATACTTGTACTTCTATGTTGGAAAGAGGTCCCATTACAGAGATGGTAGAAGTAACGCATTATATCTTTACCGGGCTGGATACAACGGGCTTGAATGTAAACGTTGAAAAAATTAAAGTAACTGAACCTCGTCGTGAGGTAATTAAAAAAAAAGATAAAAATTGTACATCACCAAACCCCGAAGATTGTATAATTGAAACAGTTATGGAAATCCCCGCAGTAACTATGAATTTATATACTTTGGCAGGTCCTAATGTGACCAATGACTACGAAATCAGAAAGGAAAAAGTTGAAAAGGTAATTGCTGAAGGAGGTCTTGTAGAAACCAAAATTGTATGCCCTAAAAACAGAACGAAAAGTCTTATCACAAAAGTTCAGGAAGCATTGATCCTTGAGGGTTATCCATTGTCCATTTCGGGTGAATTAGATCAACCAACAATGTTGTCTATTAAAGATTATCAAATTCAGCACAAAATGATTTACGGCGATTTGACACTCGAATTATTAGGTGCGCTAAAGATTCAATAAAAATATATCCATATAACAGTAAATGTTAAAGACGAGACAAGAGTTAAATATCTTGTTCTCGTCTTTTCAATTTATACTTATTTGAACAAAGAAATATATAATTTTTTTGAAAAAATAGTATTTTTGGGATAAAAATTTGATAGCATCCAGATTGCTCGATTTAAAAAACAGCGATGGTAGATAAAATAAATAAGATTGAAAATATCGTGTTTGATCTAGGAGGTGTTTTACTGGATTTAGATCATCAGCGAACGTATGATAAAATGAATGATGTGCTGAATGTAGATTTTTATCCGCATAATCATGATGGATCTATTGTACAAATGCTGGAAGACTTTGAAAAAGGTAAGGTCAATACAGAAACTTTTATCTGGAATCTTCAGCGTCAAGCAAATGGTAAAGTACCTTCTGGTAACCAAGTAGTTGAAGCATGGAATGCCATGCTGATTGGTTGGAAACCTTATAAATTTGATTTGTTGAATACATTGAGAGAAAAATACAAGTTGTTTTTATTGTCCAATACAAATGCAATCCATTACCAATGGATAAGAAGTAGCCTGCAAAACAGACACGGTATTGAAGACTTTGAAAAACAATTTTTTGATATGGTTTTCTATTCCCACTTAATAGAAATGCGCAAACCGGATGTAAATATTTATAATTTTGTCATCGAACAAGCCGGATTAACACCTGAAAACACATTGTTTATTGATGATACACAAGAGAATATTGAATCCGCTTCCAGAGCTGGTTGGCAAACGTTTCATTATGATCCTAAAGATGATTTGAGCTATGTCGTTTCCGCTGTTTTAAATTTAATATAATTTAGATAGGTCGTTAACCCGATAATTATGAAATTTGGAAATCGTGATGATGATACTAAAAAAGTGCGCTGGTCAAAGGATGATGCTATTAAACACATTCAAAAATATTGCGCGGCACAAGATCGCTGTCATGCAGAGGTGCGAACAAAACTAATTGAACACAGCATTTATGGCGATATTTTGGAGGAAATCATTAGTGAGTTGATTTCAGATGGCTTTTTAGATGAAGAGCGTTTTGCAAAATCATATGTTCGTGGTAAATTTAAAATCAAAGACTGGGGAAGGAATAAGATTGTTCAGGAATTAAAATTCCGACAAATTTCTGACTATTCCATTCGTGAAGGACTAAAAGAAATTCATGAATCGGATTATTGGGCTACTTTGGAAAGATTGTATCAAAAAAAGCTAAAATCCATTCAGTATAAAGACAAATACGATTTGTATCGAAAGATGACAGCTTACTTGATGGTCAAAGGTTTTGAGTATGAGCTGATTAAAGAGGTTATGTCTGATGATGCAATTAGGTAATAAGATTTAGTTTGACATTTTTTTATCTTATTATAACGTATTTTAGAATTAATTTTTATAAAAATAAACTATTTTCAATTATACGTGTTGTAGCTTTATTATTTTTTAAATCCTCATCTGCAAAATTACCACACGTGATTTTTTTTTGTGGTAAATATATAACAATTTTAAATGAAATTTGAAGAACTCAACATTATAGAGCCAATCTTAAAGGCACTCAAGGAAGAACAATATGAAAAACCTACTCTTATCCAGGAAAAAGCTATCCCCGAACTATTAAAAAAGAGAGATGTTCTTGGAAGCGCTCAAACAGGAACTGGTAAGACCGCTGCTTTCTCGATACCGATTTTACAGCAATTATATTATGACAACGTAGTCCAAAATAAACCTCGCAAGATTAAAGCGTTGGTTATAACACCGACACGTGAATTGGCTATCCAAATAAGTGATAGTTTTACAAGTTACGGAAAATATACGGGTATTAAAAATGCCGTTATTTTTGGTGGTGTGAAGCAGGTAAGTCAGACTGCTACACTGAACAAAGGAGTGGACATTTTAGTAGCTACACCCGGAAGACTATTGGATCTAATGAATCAGGGTTTGGTTAAATTAGATGATATTCAATATTTTGTTTTAGATGAAGCGGATAGAATGCTGGATATGGGCTTTATTAATGATATCCGTAAGATCATCGCAAAATTACCCGTTAAAAGACAGTCTTTATTCTTTTCAGCGACGATGTCAGATACAATCATCAGCTTATCCAAAAAAATATTAAACAATCCGGTACAAGTTGAAGCGGCACCCACTTCTACTACAGCCGAAACCATTCAGCAATTTTTGTATTATACAAATAAAGACACTAAAAAGGATTTACTAAAGCATATCCTTAAAGATAAGGAAATTAATCAGGTGCTGATATTTGCGAAAACGAAACACGGTGCGGATAAAATCGCTCGTAATCTAAAAAATCAAAATGTACGTGCTGCTGCCATACATGGAGATAAAGCACAAAATCAAAGGCAAAATGTACTTCAACAGTTTAAAAATGGTGGCTTGCGTGTATTAGTTGCCACTGATATTGCCGCACGTGGGATTGATATTGATAAACTAAAGTACGTAATCAATTATGATATTCCTAATGTGTCCGAAACGTATGTCCATCGTATAGGTAGGGCAGGGCGTGCTGGTGAAATAGGCTTTGCATTTTCTATATGCGAACCAGAAGAAAATGTGTTTGTTAGGGATATTGAGCGATTAATTTCCCAAAAAATAAATGTGATTGAAGACAATCCGTTTCCACAGACAGATAAACCGATGTCAAAAGAAGAAAGAACCGCATTTGAAAAAGAAAAGCTTCAAAGGAAAAGAGCTTTTTTTGAAAATAGAAAGGCAAAAGTTAGTAAATAATTTTATAATACTTTTTTAATAATAATTTTCTTTAACAAGTATTGAATTATTGTTGTAATTCAATAAGTTGTAATGATGAGTTAAGTGTTAAATCTGTTACATTGAATAATTAAATATGGTATTTGATGTTTTTGCGTTAATTATTTACTAAATAGTAACATTATGTGAAATTTAGCCATTTATTATGTATTATTTTGCACTTTAATTTTAATATCATATGCGTAATTTTTTTCTGGGAAGCATTTTGTTTTTAGTGCTTCAAATAAGTCTTATTGCTCAAATTAATAGTGGTACAGTCGTATTTACTCAAGTAAGTAATTTTAATACTGAAGGTATGTCGCCTCAGATGGTCGCAAATATGCCTAAAACTGCTGAAAACAGCATGCAATTGACCTTCAATAAAACCGAATCTTTATATCAAAAGAATCCCAATTTTAAAGAAGAAGTCGATCCAAATGATAATCGATCTCGTTTTTTTAAGCGTATGCGTGAAAACGTTGTAAGTACTTATTTTAAAAACAGAGATAAAAAAATTCAGTTGGAACAAGCCACGTTTATGGGGAAAGACTTCCTTGTTTCAAGTGAACTTACTGATTTTAAATGGAAAATAAGTGCTGGTGAACAAAAAAACATTTTGGGTTATACATGTATGAAAGCGTATTACAAAGACAGCCTTCATAATTTAGTAGTTTTCTTTACACCACAAATACCAGTAAGTCAAGGACCGGATATCTATGGTGGCTTGCCTGGGCTTATCCTTGAAGTTCAAAGTGCAAATTTGCATATACTAGCTAATGAAATAAAGCCAGGAGATGTGGTCATCAAAGAACCTTCAAAAGGCTCAAAAATGACTAAACCTGAATATGAAAAAATGAAACTGGATAAAATCAATGAGCAGACAGAAATGAGAAGTAGGCAGCTCAGACCAGGAATGTATCCAGGACGTCATTAATTATTTTTTATTCAAATAAAAGCTAAAGAACTTATATTATGCATCGTATATATTTATTCATTCTATTATTGATTTCATCCATTTCTTTACATGCGCAATCGCATACGGTCAAAGGTGTCATCCATGATAAAGAAAAACTTAGTGTTATTGGTGCTGTAGCGGTCATTTTACAACCTGTGGATTCTGTTATGGTTGGTTTTGCTACAACGGATAATGACGGTTTTTTTTCAATTGACGGTCTAAAACCCGGTATGTATTTGTTACAGTTGACCTATGTTGGTTATGGAACGATACAACGTGAAATCACATTAGATGCAGATAAAAAAGAGCTCGACTTAGGTGTTATTACCATGATGGAAGAAGGGGAATATCTAAATGCTGTAGAAATATCTGCAGAGTATATTCCTATCAAGGTGACAAAAGATACCCTCGAATATAATGCCGATGCTTTTAAAACAGAACCCAATGCACTCGTTGAAGACCTTCTCAAAAGATTACCTGGTGTAGAAGTCGAATCTGATGGTAGTATTAAAGTAAAAGGGGAGGATGTAAAATCTGTAACCGTTAATGGAAAGGAGTTTTTTGGCGGTGACCCTAAAATGGCTACCAAAAACCTTCCGGCTAATGCAGTAAAAAAAGTTCAGGTTTTTGAAAAAAAATCTAAAACTTCAGAATTTACAGGTATTAGTGACGGCAATGAAGAGATGACTATAAATCTTGAACTTAGAAATGAAGTCAAGAATGGTTTTTTTGGAAATATCATGGGCGGTTATGGTACCGATGACCGATATGAAACGAAAGCTATTATTAATAGTTTTGGTGATAAAACACAGTTGTCATTCTTAGGAGGGCTTAATAATGTAAATAATACGGGAATTGATGTAAGCGATTTTGCAACCATGCAGGGTTCTTCTGGTGGTAGAGGCATGAACTTCGGTAGAGGTTCCGGTTTGCCAATCTCAAACGGACGTAGTAATACCGGCGAAACACAAGCAATAACTGCAGGTTTGAACCTAAACCAAAATCTAAGAGAAAAAAATAGATTAACCTTTAGTTACTATTTAACTAGAAATAAAACAGATTTGAGACAGGCAACCTTGTCAAATTTGTTTTTGCCTTCAGGTGCTCTTGTCACAAATAATACCTTTAATTCGTTAAATACAAATTTGAATCACTATTTTAATACCAATATAGAATTAAAGTTAGATTCTCTTACAGAAGCAACGATTAGAGGTAGTTTGTCCCTTAACAATCGGGATGGAAACATGAATCAGTTGGATACGACCTTTACTTACGGAAATTTATTGATGCTTGCCAACTTAAACGATCAGTTTAATGGTAGCGACGGTATCGGAAATAATTATTCAGCCAGCTTAAGCCTTCGCAGAAAATTAAATAAACCAGGCAGAACGATCTCTTTGGATGGTGCTTTTGGTGGTTCTGAAAACGAAAATTATAATAAAATACTAAGTAAAGTATATGGTAGTAACTTGATATTAAATGATTCCTTATCTGTTTTTCAGGATCAAAATCAAAATTCAGGTAATTCCAATTACAATATTGGGTTAAATTATACAGAACCACTAACTAATAATTTGTATTTAATTGCTAATGCTTCCCGTAAAAACAATAAAGCAGACCAGTTAAAAGAATTTTTTGACCTAAATCCGGATGATGCTGATGCACCGGGTATTATAAATGATTTACTAAGTAGAACATTTGACAATACCTTTGTCTATAACACAGCCGGTTTGAATTTTAGATTGAATAAGTCAAATTATGCAGCTACATTAGGTGTAGATTTTCAAAATTCCAACCTTCAGGGAATGCCAAGTATTGGCGAAAATGTAAACCGTACTTTTAATAACTTTTTACCTAAAGCAACACTCGATATTGACAATTTACATCTTAGATTTAACTACTCAACATCGGTCAGAGAGCCATCAATAGATCAGTTACAGCCGATTTTAGATAATACAAATCCATTGAGACCTTATCAGGGGAATCCAGACCTAGTACCAGAGTATAGACATAATTTTAGAATTGGTTATCATCATTTTGATCAGTTTAATTTTAGAGGATTGTTCGCTAGTCTAAGAATGGGATATGTTACCAATAAGATTGCAACAGCGACAGTTTTGGATCCTGAGACATTTGTTCAAAGACAAACCCCAGTCAATACAGACAGAGAAACGTCTGTTAATACAAACGTAACTTTTACTAGTCCTATTAATTCCTTAGGAATTAAATTCCGTACAGGTATTAATTCATCTTTAGTGAATGGTATTAGCTTTATTAATGGTATTTCCAATGATATCAGCAGGTGGTCAAATGGTGTAAATATTACCTTAGAAAACAAATCTAAAAAACACTGGGATGGTTTAATAGGTGCTCGTTTTAATTTCAATAATAACATCTATAAAGACAATAGTAGTCAAAATTCAAACTTCTTCAATCAGACATACAATGCTTCAATAATTTGGTATGCTGGTAAAGGTTGGACAGTTGACACTAATATGGATTATTATATATATGCAGCTGGTTCATTTGGCTCGTCTACAGACGTTAAATTATGGCAAGCATCCGTTTCTAAACGGTTTTTTAATGATAAACTGACTGCAAAATTGAGAGTATTTGATATTTTAAATGAAAATCAAGGTGTAAACAGAATTGCTTCTGAAACACAGATATCAGAGTCTATCTCAAACACAATCGGCAGATACGTCATGTTGAATTTTACCTATTCGCTAAATTCATTGATTTAATATCGCAATTTAATATATATCATCAGGTATTGTTATTTAAAACAATACCTGATGATATCATGATTTGTAATAATTCCAGCCAATTTATCTCCATCCATTAAGGGAATAGAGTGAATCTTATTCGATAAGAATATAGAAGCAGCCAAACCTATCGTATCTTCTACATCTAACGTAATCGGATTTGTAGTCATAATGTCTTTTGCTTTGACTTTATTTCGATTTAACAAAATCCCTTCATTTACAGCTTTTTGATAATATTTTAGCAAATCGTGTTTGCTAATAATACCAAATAAATTGAATCCATCTAAAACTAGAATGTGGTGGATGGGCATTTGATTAAAAATATCCTCTACTTTTGACAGCATATCATCAGCATTCACATAGATAACTTTACTTTGCTTAATTTCTTTTACCGGTGTTTCTGTGTTCATAATCTTTAAATTTTATATAAAGATAATATCTGTTTACTATAAAAAAAATGATTTATATCATTGATATTCAGAATATACAAGGAAAATTTTGATATATCTAAAGAATAAGAATCGTTTATTTTAGTATGTATGCGCATTTATTTGGTCAAATTCTAATAAGTTAACCTTCTAAATACACTACTTTTGCACTGAAATTTTGTAATTGATAGCATATGAAGGTGTTGAAATTTGGTGGTACTTCTGTAGGTAATGCGGCAAGGATAAAAGGGTTGGTTAATATCATAGACAGGGAAAATTCACAGATAGTGGTTTTGTCGGCTATCACCGGAACTACAAATGCTTTATTAGAAATCGCTAATGACTTTTTAGAATTAAAGCATGACGTTGGATTGCATAAATTACAAATGTTGCGAAATCAGTACGAAGCCATTATTGATGAATTACATTCGAATACGGATTACAAAAATAAATCTAGAGCATTTATTGAGCATCATTTTGATTTGATAAAAGGATTTTCCAATGACTTGGTTACTGTAGTAGAGGAAAAAATAATTTTAGCTCAAGGCGAATTGATGTCAACGGGACTATTCTATAATTATCTTCAGGAAGTGAAAATAAATGCAAAACTAATTTCTGCACTTGATTTTATGAAAATTGATGAAGATAACGAACCTGAATTGGCGTATATTAGTGAAAAGATAAAACCATGTATTGATGTGGATAGTAATCCTACAATCTATATCACTCAAGGATTTATCTGTAAAAATGCTTTTGGCGATATAGACAATTTAAAACGAGGAGGATCGGATTATACTGCTTCAATTATCGGTGCTGCGATAGGCGCTGATGAAATTCAAATATGGACTGATATTGATGGTATGCACAATAATGACCCACGTCTAGTTAATGGCACAACCCCTATAGCGCACTTATCGTTTCAGGAGGCAGCAGAATTGGCTTATTTTGGTGCCAAAATTTTACATCCTCAGAGTATCTTACCTGCTCAAAAATTCAAAATACCTGTTCGACTTTTAAATACAATGCTGCCGGATGCTTTTGGAACGTTGATTTCTGATTATATAGATGAAAGAGGTGCTATCCGTGCGATCGCTGCAAAAGACAATATCACTGCCATACATATTCATTCAAGTCGTATGCTTTTAGCTTATGGTTTTTTAAGACGTGTTTTTGAAGTGTTCGAGCGATATAAAACACCGATTGATATGATTACAACATCTGAGGTAGCGGTATCTATAACCATTGACAATACGACATACTTACAGGAAATTGTTGCGGATTTGAAAAATTTTGGAAGTGTTGAAGTAGATGAAGCACAGGTTATTGTATGTGTGGTTGGCAACTTTAATCGTAACGCGCATGGCTATGCTGCCCGGATATTGGATGCTGTAAAGCATTTACCCGTTCGCATGATTTCCTATGGCGGTTCAGATCACAACGTATCATTCTTACTAGATGAGACGCATAAGAAAGAAGCATTAAGATCACTTCAATCAAGACTGTTTTAATATGAGAATTAATGAGTTAACTCTGCCCGAAGACTTTAAAACACCATGTTATTACTATGATTTGTCGTTTTTAGAAGAGAACTTGGAATCTGTCGTGCAAAATAGTCAATACGATGATTTTCATGTTCATTATGCGCTGAAAGCAAATTGTAATAACAAGGTTTTAGATCGAATTGTTGGACGTGGATTGGGTGCTGACTGTGTAAGTGGAAATGAAATAAAAAAAGCGATAGCGTCGGGTTTCCCATCTTCAAAAATTACCTTTGCCGGCGTCGGAAAAAGTGATGACGAAATACGGTTTGCACTTTCCAATGACATTTTTGCTTTCAATGTGGAATCTTTGGAAGAATTGAAGGTTATTGATGAAATTGCCAAAGAACTTGACAAAATTGCCAATGTGGCGATTCGTATAAATCCGAATATCGATGCTAAAACGCACCACTACATTACTACAGGCCTAGACGAAAACAAATTTGGTGTTAGTTCGTATGATATGCCTGAAGTTTTGTCTGTTTTGAAACAATCTAAACATATTCGGTACATTGGAATTCATTTTCATATCGGGTCTCAAATCTTAGATATGAATGTGTTTAAAAGTCTATGTATTCGTGTAAACGAATGGACATCATGGTTTGAAGTTCGCGGTTTTTATACTAAAGTTATCAATGTAGGAGGTGGACTTGGCATTAATTATCATCAACCAGATAATGACATTCCTGATTTTAAAAACTATTTCAAAATATTTAATGACTTTGTTGAAAGGAGAGCAGGACAGGAAATTCACTTCGAACTGGGTCGCGCAATTGTAGGTCAGTGTGCGGCATTAATCACTAAAGTCTTGTACATTAAAAAAGGTATCAAGAAGAATTTTGCCATTGTGGATGCCGGTATGACCGAATTAATGCGCCCGGCATTGTATCAAGCTTTTCATAAAATAGAAAAACTCAATGACAATAGTAAAATTGTTGTTCCTTACGATGTGGCAGGTCCTATTTGTGAAAGTTCGGATGTCTTTGGTAAGGATGTAGCATTGCCCTTATTAAATCGCAACGATTATCTAGTGATTAGAAGCACCGGAGCTTACGGTGAAATTATGGCATCGCATTACAATTTACGGGAACTTAATTATTTTTATTATCGGGATTAAAATTTAAAGTCAAAATATTACAGACTTGAGTGAAATTACAAATAAATTAAAGACCTCAGTCGACACAACTGTATGCCATTAAATATCGATTTCATCACCTTCGTAACCAATATAAACATTTGTAAATTCTTTTTGTGCTTCTTCCTTAAATGAAAGTAAATCGGGATACCTGGTGCTAAAATGCCCAAGGATTAGTTTATCAACACCTGCTGCACGGGCTGTGCGAGCGGCATCGAGTGCAGTGCAGTGCATCCTTTCATCGGCTTGTGCTTTGAGTACGTGAAGATAAGTTGCTTCGTGGTAGAGTGTTTTAACACCTTTAATTCTATCTGGTAGGGTTTCGTCATAGATTGTGTCAGAACAATATGCATAGCTACGTACCGGATTTCTGACGATTAAATGGTCTTGAGGTCTGATGGCATTTTCACCCGAACGGATTGTAATTCCATGTTTGAGCGAGTTGATTTCTTGATAGGTTAGCTTGAATTTGTCAATAACATCTGGAAGGATATTGTATTTGGTCACTTCCGTGAAAATAAAACCGTAAGTGATAATTCTATGTTTTAATGGTATTGCTTTGACAGTGATATTTTCATCTTCGTATACCGGTTTTTCAATATCTTGAATTTCCTCAATGATGATGTCATAAAAAATATAACTTACAGAAAGCCGCAAAACGGTTTCGACAAATTCTTTGATACCGGGAGGACCAATGATTTTGAGCGGTTCCTTCCTTTGAGAATATAAAAATGAAGTCAATAAGCCCGGAAGGCCAAAGATGTGATCTCCATGTAAATGACTTATAAAGATAACTCTAATTTTATTTTTTTTGATGCAGTGTTGCATCATTTTTATTTGAGTGCCTTCACCGCAGTCGATTAGATAAAGATGGTGATCGATACTTACGATTTGTGCACTGGTGATTTTGTCTATCGTTGGCAGTGCCGCATTTGTACCTAATATTTTAACATGAAAATCCAAAATACCTTTTTATGATTATAAATAAATTAATATAAAATGACAAGAAAAAAATTAAATGAAAGTATCAATTTTTTGCTCTTTTCCAGTCCATGTTTTGTATAGCCACCATGAGGCAGCTATGGCAATTAGTATCGCAATAATCGACTGAAAAGTCATGCCATAGATTAGGTATCCCGTTCCAAATAATAATGCATATACAGCAATACAACCTAAAAACATCATTAATAGTTCGGAAGGGAGTGCGCCTTGGGTGATGTCACTGTCTTGGATGATGCCTTGTTTTTTACCTTCAGCTATGATCGGTTTCCAACCTATGCTATGTGGTCTTATTAATTTATAAAATTTGATTAAAACCAGTTGGTCTGTCGGTTTAGACAATAGGGTAGCAACAATCCAGCATATTGTTGTTAAAACGACACCAATCACCATCTTTTCATGGCTTTGTAATGCGTTTTTGACGACTAATTCCATGATTATGGCAATGATAAAAGAAACCATCATGGCTACAATTTCACTAATGGCATTAATTCGCCACCAAAACCATCTCAGGATAAACAGTAATCCGGTACCTGCACCGATTTGAAGCAAGATGTCAAAGGACGATTTGGCGCTGGTGAGATATAATGACAAAAAGGCAGACATGATCATTAATATGACTGTACTTAATCTAGCGACAAAAACAAGTTGCTTTTCAGAAGCATCCGGCTTAACAAATCTTTGATAAAAATCATTGACAATATAAGAACTACCCCAATTGAGGTGCGTAGATATCGTGGACATAAGCGCTGCGATCAAAGCGGCAATGACTAAGCCGAGCAATCCGGCAGGAAGGTAAGATAACATCGCAGGAAATGCTAAATCATCTTTAACAAATGAGGATTCAATAGACGGAAACTTAGCAGCAATATCTCCTAGTTCCGGAAAAACTATCATGGATGCAAAGGCAATTAAAATCCAAGGCCACGGTCGCAATGCGTAATGGGCTACATTAAATAAAAGGGTTGCAATAACAGCATTTTTTTCGTCTTTAGCCGAAAGCATACGCTGTGCGATATAACCTCCACCTCCAGGCTCAGCACCCGGATACCATACACTCCACCATTGTACTGCTAAAGGTATTAATAGCAATGGTATTACGACATCCAGATCACTTAATGGTGGGATAAAGTCCATTTTGTCATGTAAGTTTGGATGCGACAATAATTGGCTAAGACCTCCAATTTCAGGCATGTTTACGATGTAAATACACGCCCAAACCATACCTGCCATAGCCAATATAAACTGAAAAAAATCTGTATATAATACACCTTTATAACCACCAATCACTGAATAAATAACCGTGATTACAGATATAATTACGACGGTTTGAATGGCACTTATCCCTAAAAGGATTGAAGCTATTTTGATACCCGCAAGGATTACAGTAGCCATAATGACTACATTAAAAAACAACCCTAAATATAATGCTCTAAAGCCCCTTAGAAAACGCGCTTCCTTGCCACTGTATCGAAGTTCATAAAATTCTAGATCGGTTGTTGCAGATGATCTTCGCCAAAGTTTAGCATAGATAAAAACGGTCAACATTCCAGTAAGCAGAAATGCCCACCATGCCCAATTGCCTGATACGCCATTATTTCTCACAATGTCAGTTACTAAGTTGGGTGTGTCGGCTGAAAATGTTGTAGCAACCATAGAAATACCCAGAAGCCACCAAGGCATTTTCCTACCTCCGAGAAAAAATTCTTCACTGTTTTTTCCGGATTTGCGCGTAATGACTGTTCCTAAAATCAGTGTTACAACAAAGTAAAGCAAGATTATACCCCAATCGAAAGCTGCTAACTGCATACCTAATTATTTTATAAAAATTCCATCATGCCAGCCGAATTTGACGGCCGATATTAAATTAAGGAGACAAATAAAGTTAATTTTATGAGAAAGAGAAAATAATTTTTTAAAAATGTAAATTTTAAACTATATTTGCAAATAATTATATTGTCATCTGAATTGTTACAAATAGAGGTAGATTGAAATATGTATAAACATAATTTGCTTGTATGTAGTAAACAAACTTGTTGATTTATATAAATTAATTTGAAAATTGATACAATGGTTAAGGAAAAGTGAATTAAATACTACCTTTCATGTCATTTTTTTAATTTATTGGTATATTGAAAAAAATAAATTATAACTTTGTGTATAGTTTAATCGTTTATATGTATATTTGTTGTGTCTGTCAAATTGTCATGTATTTTCAAATGGCATGATATTGTGGCTAGATATAAACAAAATGACTTTTTTATAAAGTAAATTATTATATGAGTAACAGAAAGTTTTCACCTAAAGTAAAAAGAATCATTCAGTTGAGTCGTGAAGAAGCCATTCGATTAGGTCATGACTATATAGGTACTGAACATTTTCTTTTGGGGATAATTAAAGAAGGCGAAAGTCTTCCAATTAGGGTGCTTGATTCTCTAGAGGTAGATATAGAAGAATTAAAAAACAGAATAGAAAATTCAAAAGCTGTAAAAACAGATGTTAATGTGGGATATAACTACGGTAGTATTCCATTAAACAAACATGCGGAGAAGGTACTTAAAGTTACTTCTTTGGAGGCTAAAGTGTATAAAAGTGATGAAATTAGACCTGAGCATCTGATGTTGTCCATACTCAAGCATGAAGACAATACAGCTAATAAGATATTAAGTGATTTTGAAGTGGACTACGAATCGTTTAGCTCAGAGCTGGAATATGTTAGACACGAACTTGAACCACCTAGTATCGAAATTTTAGGACAAAGCCCTTCGGATTCGGATGTACCTATGGATGATGAGGATAATGACCAATTTAGTACAGCCAGAAAGTCATCTTCTAAATCGAGAACGCCTGTTCTTGACAATTTTGGAAGGGATGTTTCTCGTCTAGCAGAAGAAGGTAAACTAGACCCGATTATTGGCCGGGATGTGGAGATTGAAAGAGTTTCTCAAATTTTGTCCAGACGTAAGAAAAATAATCCAATCCTTATCGGTGAGCCAGGAGTAGGTAAGACTGCCATCGTGGAAGGGCTCGCCCTAAGGATAATTCAAAAGAAAGTTTCACGTACTTTGTTCAATAAACGTGTTGTAATGTTGGATTTGGCAGCATTGGTTGCTGGTACGAAGTACAGAGGACAGTTTGAAGAACGTATGAAAGCCATCATGACGGAGTTGGAGCGTGCGCGTGATATCATTCTCTTTATCGATGAGATCCATACGATAGTAGGTGCCGGAGGTGCAACGGGTTCTTTGGATGCTTCCAATATTTTCAAACCGGCTTTAGCACGTGGTGAATTACAATGTATTGGCGCTTCAACTTTAGATGAATATCGTCAATATATTGAAAAAGATGGTGCTTTAGATCGAAGATTTCAGAAAGTTATCGTTGATCCGCCTTCTGCAGAAGAAACTATTCATATCCTGCATAACATTAAGGGAACTTATGAAAATTTTCACAACGTTAGCTATTCAGATGAAGCAGTTGAGGCATGTGTTAAACTAAGCGAACGTTATATATCTGACCGATTCTTTCCGGATAAAGCAATAGATGTAATGGATGAAGTCGGTGCGCGAACACACCTTAAAAATATACATGTTCCAAAATATATCGAAGATTTCGAAAAGGAAATAGAAGAGATTAAAGAGAAAAAGAATCATGCTGTAAAAAGCCAGCAATACGAACTAGCGGCAGACCTACGTGATCAGGAATCTAAATTGCAGCGCAAATTAGAGCAACATAAAGAAGTGTGGGAGGAAGAAGTGAAAACCAAAAAATATCCAGTCAACGAAGACGATATAGCAGAAGTAGTCTCAATGATGACAGGAATTCCTGTCAAACGTGTCGCTCAGAGTGAATCCAAGAAGCTGGTGAAAATGAATCAGGACTTAGAGGGTGCGATTATTGGACAGAACGAAGCGATTTCCAAGGTTACCAAGGCGATTCAGCGAAATCGGGTGGGATTGAAAGATCCATCTAAACCGATAGGGTCGTTTGTATTCCTAGGACCAACCGGAGTAGGTAAAACCGAATTGGCTAAGGCATTGGCTAAATATATGTTTGACTCGGAAGATGCACTGATTCGTATTGATATGTCTGAATACATGGAGAAATTCAGTATTTCCAGACTGATTGGTGCCCCTCCAGGATACGTAGGTTATGAGGAAGGTGGTCAACTAACTGAAAAGGTTCGTAGGAAACCATATTCTGTCATTTTGCTCGATGAAATCGAAAAAGCGCATCCGGATGTCTATAATATCTTGTTGCAAGTGCTCGATGACGGACTATTGACAGATGGATTAGGTAGAAAGGTAGATTTTAAGAATACGCTGATTATAATGACGTCCAATATTGGTGCGCGTCAATTGAAAGACTTTGGTACGGGTCTGGGCTTTGCTACAGCTTCAAGAGTAGAAAGTGCAGAAGAAAATTCGAAATCAGTTATACAAGCAGCGCTTAAAAAGACGTTTTCACCTGAATTCCTAAACAGAATAGACGATGTGGTGATATTCAATAATTTGGAAAAAGAAGACATCTTCAAGATTATTGATATAAATTTAGAACATTTGTTTAAGCGTATGAATCACCTCGAATTTGATTTGAAACTTTCGGAAGATGCTAAAAATTTTGTTGCAGAAAAAGGTTATGACCCACAATTTGGTGCAAGACCACTCAATAGGGCCATCCAGAAGTATGTTGAAGATCCACTAGCAGAGTTTATTTTAAATGAAAACCCCGATAAAGGGGCGGTTTTGTTAGCTAATTTGAATGAAGAAAAAGACGGATTAGTTATAAGTTTAGGCAAACCAGCAGGCAAACAAAAGAATTTGAAGAAGTAAAAATCATATGATTTATAAGTTTTTTTGTCTTTTTAATAAATAATTTGGAATAAGTGCATTGATTTAAGACAGTTAATGCGCTTTTCTTTTTATTTTTGTGCATTAATTTTTAAATATATATAAAAACAAAAACATTTGGCAAAAGGAAGAGTACAACCTAACAACAAGGCACAGGATGATAAATTTAATTATAGGCTCAATAGAGATATTAGAGTGCCTCGTATCAGACTCGTAGGAGATAATTTGGATGAAGTAAGTGAAGTTGCAGGAAGAGAAATCGAAACTGGAATATTCAATACAAATCAAGTTATCGGCTGGGCTGAAGAATTGGAGCTGGATCTGGTGGAAATCAGCCCGAATGCAGACCCACCGGTTTGTAAGATAATCGACTATAAAAAATTTATCTACGACCGAAAAAAGAAAGATAAAGAACTGAAAGCCAAAACGGCAAAAACAGTAATTAAAGAAATTCGATTCGGGCCAAATACCGATGATCACGACTTCGCATTTAAAGTAAAACATGCATTGAAATTTCTTCAGGATGGAGAGAAAATCAAAGCATATGTTCATTTTAAGGGTCGTGCTATCGTATTTAAGGACAGAGGTGAGTTGATATTACTGCGATTTATCAAAGAATTGGAAGAGTTTGGTGCTGCTGAAGAATTACCAAAATTGGAAGGTAAGCGGATGATTGTGATGATTTCACCTAAGAAAAAGAAATAACAAAATAAATTTAAGGGCTTTTGAATAGGTAAATTATCTGCTTTTAGATCCAGGTTTGAATGAGATAGGATATTATTTTTTTTCGGCTTTTGAGACAAATGGCATATTTATAATTTATTTAGAAAAATCCGACTTAAAAATGTTACTATTCTAAAATAATTCATTACCTTTGCGACCCTAAAAGAATTTGTTATGCCAAAGATGAAAACCCATTCAAGTGCAAAGAAGCGTTTTAGCCTAACCGGTACAGGTAAAGTTAAGCGGTTTCAGGCTTTTACGAGCCACATGATGAGAAACAAGTCTAAAAAAGCAAAGACCAGATTATTGGGAAGCGCCATGGTAAGTGATGCTGACTTTGCTAAAGTAAAGAGACTTCTTTGTAAGTAAAATTTTATTTTTTAACGAGAATGCAGGAATTAAAGTATCATCAGATCCCTGTATTGAACTAAATTTTTAATATTATGCCTAGATCAGTGAATGCTGTTGCTTCAAGAGCAAGAAGAAAAAAAATCTTAAAGGCTGCAAGAGGTTACTTCGGTGCAAGAAGTAAAGTCTATACAGTAGCTAAAAATGCTGTCGAAAAAGCGTACTTATACGCTTATAGAGACAGAAGAAACAAAAAGAGAGCTTTCAGAAGGTTGTGGATCGCAAGAATCAATGCAGCTACTAGAAGCCACGGTTTGTCATACTCTAAATTTATCTTTTTGTTAAGTCAAAAGAATATCGATCTTAATAGAAAGGTGTTAGCTGACCTCGCGATGAATCATCCGGATGCGTTTAAAGCAGTTGTGGATACAGTGAGATAGTAGTAACGTATCATTTTAATATATTAAAAGGGAGTAAAAGTAATTTTATTCCCTTTTTTTTTATAGAGAAATTAATGGTGTAATATCAAGAAAAGATCACCACTGTCTGTAAATTATTTAGATATTGCCATGTAATAGGTTGACTACTTCGCAAATTGATGAATCGGATTCGCAGTTTGTTTATATTGAAATCTGCGCAAGTTTCGTAAGGTACTCATTTCAATTTAAATCAGTGATTGTTTAGAGATTAGCCAATTCGGGTGAAGCGAAGCATCTTGAAGTTTTAATCGACCAGAGGCAAAAAAAATAGGTAGCAGGAATCTACTACCTATTTTTTTTGGGAGACTAATGGGACTTGAACCCACGGCCCTCGGAACCACAATCCGATGCTCTAACCAGCTGAGCTATAGCCTCCATTTTTTAAATTGCGATGCAAATGTAGTGCATTTTTTGAAATATCATACCTAATTTTCCAAAAAAAAATTAAATTCATTTCAGTTTTTTTGTAAACTATTGTATTTGATATTGTTAAATGATATAAGTCATAAAATGCGGCTTGTGTTAAAAAACTTTTAATTATAAATGTGGTTACATATCATTGAATAAAATATTTGTTATTTTGTAACAGCGAATTAAATAAGTTCGTTTTTGAGTAAGAAACCTAATTTTTTAGTATGTTCTTTTAAATTATAATTTAAAACAATGAATTTTTTAAATAGATTTTTAGTATTGGTTATTGTATTGTTTGTTCAACAACAACTTTTGGCGCAGGCACTTGAAATTAATTTTGAAATTAAAAATTATGATAATGATACGTTGATTATTGGCAATTATTATGGCGAAAGACAAATTGTTAAAGATACAATATATAAAAAATCAAAAGGAAAATTTATATGGAAAGGTGATGAAAAACCTGAGCAAGGTGTATATCTCGCTTTATTGAAGCCGAGCAATACGTTCATACAATTTATGCTCAGCCCAAATGAAAATAAATTTACATTGTTTACGGACTATAACGATCTCGCTCATGTAAAATTTATGGGAAGTAAAGAAAACGAACTTTTTTACGGATATATGGATTTTTTACGAGAGAAGCGAGAATTAGCTGATACCTTGAGAGCAAAAATTGAACGTGCTAAAAAAGCCAATTTGGAAGACAAGGATAGTCAAATAGCTTTTGAAAAGTTGGATGCAGATGTAAAGAAAGCACAACATACGTTAATAGAAAAAAATTCTAATTCTCTGACAGCCTTACTACTTAAAGGTTCAACTGATATTGATGTACCTTCATTTGAAGGGCTATCACCAGATACGATTAAGGTAAGACGATATTATTATTATAAGGAACATTATTTTGATAATATTGACATGCAGCATAAAGCGTTAATTAGAACTCCTTTTATACATCAAAAGATAGATACGTATCTTAATAAAGTGGTCAGCCAACAGCCGGATACGCTTATCAAAGCGATTGACTTTGTATTAGCTAAGCTAGAAGGTAATGAAGAGGCTTACCGCTATTATTTGGCAGAATTGCTCAATAAATATGCCTCTATGAAACTGGTGGGATATGATGGGCTATATGTGCATTTAGTGGATAATTACTACGCTAAAGGTAAAGCTCCATGGCTCAATGAAGAAAACATGTCTAAAATGAAAGAAAATGCCAATGACCTCAGGCCGGTATTGATTGGTAAGAAAATGCCCGATATAACGACCTACAAGGAGGACGGCAGTCCTGTCCGATTATGGGACATTCAGTCGCCGTATTCAGTTGTTTTGTTTTGGGCACCTGATTGTGGACATTGTCAGAAGTCAATGCCTTTTCTTGTAGATTTTTATAAAAAATACAAAGATAAAGGTGTAAAACTATTGAGTATATGTACAAAAGGTGGAGATAAAACATCTACATGTTGGCCGGCAATTGAAAAGGAAAATATGGGTGATTTTATCAATACAGCGGATCAATACAGCCGTTTCAATATGAAGGTTAAAATTAAGTCAACACCTAAAATCTTTATTCTTGATGAAAATAAAGAAATCATTATTAAAGATATTCAAGCTGAAGAAATCGAAAAAGTATTTGAAGAAATCATTGCCATTGATAAACAAAAGAAGGTCGTGAAGCACTAACAGGTTAGTAACTTGAATAGTTATAATTGTTTAGAAGCTTTTATAATTCTTTAGATATTTTATACGAATTGCGATCTGTTGCATTGCGACTGATTAATTCACCCAGAAAGCCAGCAATAAAGAGTTGGATGCCGACGATGACCATAAGAATCCCTAAGTAAAAAGCTGGTCTATTTGCGATACCGATGGTTTGATATAAGATTTTATCTATACTCAACCATGCCAGTAAAAGTAGACCTATTGATGAAATAATCGTGCCCAAGACTCCAAAAAAGTGCATCGGCCTTTTTCCGAATTTGCTCATAAACATTATCGTAAACAAATCCAAAGGGCCATAGATAAATCTGGATAATCCAAATTTGGATACTCCATATTTCCTTGCTTGATGATATACGACTTTTTCACCAATTTTAGTAAATCCTGCCCATTTTGCAATAACAGGTATATAGCGGTGCATCTCGCCGTATACTTCGATGTTCTTGATGACGTCAGCTTTATAAGCTTTGAGTCCACAATTCATATCGTGGAGTTTTATGCCTGACAATTTTCTGGTAACAAAGTTGTACAACTTTGTCGGTATAGTTTTAGATAATGGATCATAGCGTTTCTTTTTCCAGCCGGATACAAGATCATAACCTTCTTTTATTATCATGTTGTACAATTCCGGGATTTCTTCTGGGCTATCTTGAAGATCTGCATCCATGGTGATAATGACATCGCCATGCGCCATACCAAATCCTACATTCAATCCAGCAGATTTACCGTAATTACGTCGAAACTTTGCAGCGCGAATCTTAGGATTTGCTGCTTGAAGTTGTTCTATCACAACCCATGAAGTATCATTACTACCATCATCAATAAAAATGATCTCATAGCTGTAATTGTTTTCATCCATAACACGGACAATCCAATCATGCAATTCTACAAGCGATTCTTCTTCGTTAAATAGCGGAATGACGACGGATATATCCATAATAGCAGATTATTTTGAAATTTGTATCGGGTCTTGGCGTTTTATAAGTGCAATAATCAGCGCAATAATCGCTCCGGGAAATAAATACGAAATAGGTAGAGCTGCTATACTTTTTAAATCATACGGATTGGTATTCTCTAATTGGTCGAGTAGATCTTCCTTTTGTTCATCAGTGTATTTTAGCATTTTAGAAGCAGTTTCAAAAGCCTCTAATTGTAATTCCTTGAGCATATCAATTAGACTGGGGTCTAGGTAATTCATCAGAACATAGGTGTATAAAGCTATGATCGTGGATGATAGGATATAGGTGAGCCAGGCTGGTTTGAAGGCATCATTAAATGTGATAAATCCTTGATGTTGTTTCTTAATCTTTGAAACAACGTACACCATGAAATAAATTTGAATGATATACATCGGGATAGTATTATATTTTAAATACACTGTACTGTCCTCAAAGTAAAGGATTATTGAAAGTACAATACTAATACCACCCGCAATTAATCCGTATTTCACAGGGAGATTACCCATTATTCGTTATAAATTTTGTCGTAAAATTAGTAAATTTTATTGAATTGTTAGATAAGTATCCAAACTTCAAATTAAAAAAATCACTTATTTGTTTTTATACGTACTAAAATCGTAGATAGATTTATCCGTATTAATGTACAATTCACGTAAGTACATCATACCATCCAATTTGTAGTAAGAAGACTGGATTTTCGACTGCCGATTCATAATGTAATTGCCTTTTTGAATTTTATATTTCCGTGGATTGGGTAAAATAGCAATTAGCGCTGCTGCTTCTTTAAGAGAGAGATTTTTGGCAGATTTATTAAAATATGTATTTGCGGCGGCTTCAACTCCGAAGATTAGTGTACCCATTTCTGCAACATTGAGGTACATTTCTAGTATTTTATCCTTAGGCCATAAAGTTTCAATCCAAAAGGTAAAGTACAATTCTAACACCTTTCGAATATAAGATCTATTTTGAAATAGGAAGACATTTTTAGCAACTTGCTGAGAGATGGTTGAAGCACCATATATTTTTTTTCCTTTTTTATTGCGTTCGACGGCATTTTGGATGGCATTTAGATCGATACCATTGTGGAATGGAAAATTTTGATCTTCAGAAGCCATTGCACATACTTTTGCAAATTGTGAAATATGATTATTGTCAACATATTTATATTTCAGGCTTCCTTCGTCTAAAAAGACCCTTTGGATCATCGTTGTGGTTATTGGTGGCGCAATCATTCGATACAATAAAACCCATGCAACGGTAATGGTAATCACAAAGACGAAGGTCTTTTTAATGTACGGTGATAGATTTTTGATTGCAAAAGTCATTGTTTGTTTATTTTACCTTAATCTGAATATTACGGTCACCATTTTCAACAGATTGTGTCGCAATCACATCGAGGATGTTTGGATAGACTTGTTTTTTTTTACTAAAAAAAGATTCAAGTGACATCCAAACCGCTTTTTGGATGTCTTCATCTTTTTGAGGGACTAAAGGTTGTTTGACCGTTTCGACTAGATACCAATGCGCTTTTTTAATGATGCGTTTTCCAACATTGGATCGGTAGGTATGGCGGGTGACGATGAGTTTCTGAAGAATATTCATCTTTTTTATACCGGTTTCTTCGGAAATTTCACGTAGGGTAGCTTCCTTTTTTGTTTCATAATCTTCAATTTTTCCTTTCGGTAAATCCCATGAACCACGTCTGAAAATAAAAAGAAATTCACCTTTTTCATTTCTGACTAAACCACCTCCGGCCTCTATTTCTGTAAAATGTGATTTAAAATCTGCCTTCAATTTGTTAAAATCCGAATAATGGATGATCATGCGCTCAGAACGTAAAAATTGGTCAGGAATGGCTATATAATCCAACAAATCCTTTTTGTTTCCGGTATAATGGACGATAATACTTTTTTCACGTATAACATCCTCCATCGTTACATCAGCAGAAGGTTTTAAAATAACTTCTACTTCATTAATATAAATTTTATAAATTTGTGCTTTTTCCATTAATGTACATGCATGAATATTGAAAATAAAATTGCTCAAAATTTGTTGCAAATAAAAGCAATTAAATTAAACCCACAAAATCCTTTTACTTGGGCTTCAGGGATGAGGACACCAATTTACTGTGATAATAGAATTACATTGTCCTATCCGGATATTCGAGATGGAATAAAAGCAGGTTTTGTAACATTGGCAAATCAGTTTGGACAAATTGATATGATTTCGGGAGTGGCGACGGCAGGTATTGCTCACGGTGCATTATTGGCCGATGCATTGAAGCTGCCTTTTTCCTATGTTCGATCAGCACCAAAAGGTCATGGAAGACAAAATCGAATCGAAGGGGAGATTCAGCCTGGGTCAAAAATTTTAGTTGTTGAAGACCTTATTTCTACCGGGGGTAGTTCGATTGAAGCAGTGGAAACCCTTAGATCTGAAGGACATGAAGTCTTAGGGGTAATTGCTGTTTTTGACTATGGATTTGAAAAAGCTAAGGAAAATTTTAGAAAAGCTGAATGTAAATATGTTACTTTGTCCAATTATAATGTATTAATCAAGGAAGCTAGCGAAGCCAACTATATCACTCAGGAAGACCAAGCAACACTCGCTTCATGGAATTCAAACCCTGAGGATTGGTACGCTAATAATTTTTAATTAAATCTTTAAAATTATCGAATGAGTCATATAACTGAAAAGTCTGAATCTTTTTTATTTAAATATTTAAACAATGCTTCTCCAACAGGGTATGAAGCGCCTGGCCAAAAAATATGGGTTGATTATATCAAGGATTATGTTGATGAATGGCACCTGGATAATTATGGTACTGCATATGGTATCATCAATCCGGGTAAAGATTACAGAGTCGTTATTGAAGCCCATGCTGATGAAATCTCTTGGTATGTCAATTATATTACGGATGATGGATTGATTCACGTTATACGCAATGGTGGTTCGGATCATATCATTGCACCATCCATGCGTGTTCATATACATACTAAAAATGGGAAGTTGCCAGGAGTATTTGGTTGGCCTGCCATTCATACGCGCCACGGTAAAAACGAAAATTTAGCTCCATCTATGGAAAATATCTTTGTTGATGTTGGTGCAAAAGACAAGGCTGCAGTACTAGAGTTGGGTATTCATGTGGGATGTGTTATGACTTTTCAGGATGAGCTGACAATGTTGAATGATACTTATTATTGTGGTCGTGCTTTAGATAACAGGATGGGTGGTTTTTGTATCGCTGAAGTAGCTAGATTGTTACACGAAAACAAGAAAGACCTTCCTTTTTCGCTCTATATCGTCAATGCCGTTCAGGAGGAAATAGGCTTGCGTGGAGCAGAAATGATCGCTAACACGATTAAACCGCACATGGCTATCATCACAGATGTAACCCATGACACCAGCACACCTATGATTAATAATAAAGTTCAGGGCGACACAAAATGTGGGCTTGGGCCGGTATTGACGTATGCACCAGCTGTACACAATCTGCTCTTGCATCAGGTATTGGATGTGGCGGAAAATAAAAATATAAGCTTCCAGCGTGCAGCATCAAGCCGAAGTACCGGTACAGATACTGATTCATTTGCATATAGTAATGGTGGCGTACCTTCTGTGTTGATTTCGTTACCACTTAGATACATGCATACAACCGTAGAGATGGCACACAAGGATGACGTTGATGGCGTAATTTCATTGATATACGAGACACTTTTAACTATCCAAGCAGGACAAAGTTTTAAGTATTTTTAAATTTTCTACACTTGCATATTTGAATATACATTATCGTTAATTCCAATGATTCGGCATCAAATTGTTTTTGACTATTGTATATTTGAAAATTTGAATGGAATGTTGATTGAAAGTTCAATTTATAGGCATGATTAAGTTGAGATGATTTTCAAATTTTGTAAATTTATATATGAGCGTTCCAGAAGTTAAAGTAAAGCTTAAACGATTTTTATAAGTTTTGATATCTTATCAATGTCTTTACTAGCTCTTAAGTGAATTCATAGCGACAATTTTTTTGTATATACTAATTGCTTGGATATTTAACAAAAAGAGAATCGAAATAGGTAACTTTCTATGCACTTAAAAATATTGAATTTAGGATAGGTATTGAATAAATGCCATCAAAACAATCAAAATAGACCCGTCTGTTTTGATTGAAAATTATATGAGATTTGAATACGGGTTGTTTTATATTATTTCTTCTTTTTAGGTTTTTTAACTCCGTATCGTTTATTGGGTATAGGGGTTAATTCTTTTATAATCTTGTTAATATCCAAGGTTTTAGTGTCCGAAAAATCTTTGACTTCTTTATAGCCTTCATTTGTTATTTCTAACACTTTAACTTCTTTGCCAATGTAATTTTCAATGGCCTTTAGAAAAGGTTTTTCGGCTTCGTCACAAAAAGAATAAGCAAAGCCTTTGTTTTTTCCACGACCTGTTCTACCAACTCGATGTACGTAATTTTCAGGATGTTCAGGCAAATCGTAATTTACCACATATTCTATGTCAGGAATATCTATGCCACGTGCACTTACATCGGTTGCGATGAGCATTTTTACTTTACCTGAACGAAAGGTGTTGAGCGTATCTAAACGGTCTTTTTGGTCTTTACCACCGTGCATAAAAACGGATTCGATACCCACGCGATGCATAGCTGCCTGAACACGTTCACATCTTACTTTAGTACGAACAAAGACGAGTATTTTACTTTCAGGATTCTCCGAAACTAAGCGTTCCAGAAAAAAGCGTTTGTCATCCATCGAAACAAAAATCACAGAATGATTTACATTTTTAGAGACGGGATCCTTTGGTGAAATCTGAATTCGAATGGGGTTTTTGACTAATGAATAGGCGAGATCTTTGATTTCTTCATCTATCGTAGCTGAAAAAAACAATGTTTGGCGCTTTTTAGGCAGGAATCGTATCAAATCGCGAATATCTTTAATGAATCCTAAGTCCAACATATGGTCTGCTTCGTCTAAAATCAAAATTTCTGCACTTTTAAGTTGGATGTGCCCCTGACTTACTAAATCAAATAATCTGCCTGGTGTAGCTATTAATATGTCCACACCTTTAGCTAAACGAGCTATTTGTGGATCCTGATCTACACCCCCAAAAACAGACATACTTACTACGCGTGTATTTTTTGCTAATTTTATAAAGACTTCATTGATTTGAATGGCTAATTCACGAGTAGGAACCATAATAATACAGCGGATACCATTGGCTCTTTTTCGATTAATCTTGCTATGTAAGATGTGAATGACCGGAATAGCGAAAGCTGCGGTTTTACCTGTACCAGTCTGGGCAATTGCTAGTAAATCTTCACCACGAAGGATATTGGGAATACATTTGTATTGGATGTCAGTCGGCTTCCTAAATCCCATTTTTTCGAGATTGTTTTTAAGTTCGTCCACAAAATGGTATTCGGAAAAGAGCATATGTTTTCTTGATTTTTGTGCAAATATAGTAGGTTTAATCAGTATTTTTTGAATTAAATCATGTGAATTTATTTAAAATACATATATGATAAATTTTAATTTTTTAACTTTGCTTCATTAATGATATATGACAAAGATTCTTATCTGTTTATAGATCATTATTGTGTGCATAATAAACAAGTTTTAGGTCTCATAATGATTTTTAAAGTTTAGTGATTTTTATATTTATATAAATGTTGGTTTTACTTTCTGACGTATTGGTATAAGCATTGTTCATGTATAGTTGTTTAAAAATGAGAGATTTAAAATTCAAATTAAAGGTGTGCATTTTATCAAGTAGTTTTCTACTTCTCCTGATGATTTTGCCAATTACAATGTTTGGTCAGATTAAAAGTGGCGTCCAACTCAATTTGAGTGGAGGCGGCAGTTTTCCTACAGGCAGTTTTAATAATAAGGAAGTATTAGCGGGTAAAGGTTTTCATCTGACAGGTGGACTAGATTATTATTTTTTTAAAGTTTTAGGTATAGGTATCGAAGGTGGCTATTTTGAAAATGACAGTAAAGGCCTTTTTAAGGATTTTATATTTCAGAATTATTTGTTCAATTACGAGTCGTCAGACAGGCAATCATGGCAAACAAAGTATATTTTTGCCGGACCTACAATTAAAACTTCATTTGGCAGATTTGAAATTGATTTTACAGCAAAGTGGGGAGTGTATCAAACTTTCGAACCCAAGCTTCTTTATATAAGGACAAATTATGGTGAGCCTTATGATTTGTTTAGGTCTAAGCGAAATGATTTAAATTGGGATTTCGGATGGAATACAGGTATTCGCACCATATATAAATTGAATAACTGGTTTGGTTTGCAAGCAAAAGCTGAATACTGGACTACAAAGGGCTTTAATAAGTTGGACTATAATTATACATTTCGAAAAGTTACAGATTTTGATCGAAATGGTCATTTTGATGATATCGAATTTAGTCAGGCTAGTTTGTCAACTAAGCAAAATACCTTTGATCTTAATGTGTTTAATATTGACTTTGGTTTAGTCATGCAGTTTGGTCATATCACAGGGATAAACAGAAATCCAGCGAAGTTGGAAGATTTAGATAGAATTTTGAATGAGGTAGATCAAGAAGAAGCAGTTTTTGCCGAAAAAGTTATTGATAGCGTCGAAGTCAATAACGTTGCTGTTGTAAATGTGAGTGATAACCAAAATGATACGGAAATTATGCAAATTCAAACGTTAAATGCACCAGATATTGTATCAGAAAAATCGGAATTGGTCGATAATGTTGACATTCAAGAGGATAGTATTTTACATAAAGAAATGCTTAGAAAAATTTTCGTTGATAGTCTAAATGATGCCGGGGAATTACACTTTTCTGTTCAGATGTATCGCGAAGCGGCTACGGATTTTAGCCAGATTTTAGACGAACCCAGTTATCCTCGTGTCAAATATATGTATGCCTTATCTTTGAGTCTTTCCGGACAATGTGATGCGGCAAAAAAAGAGTTTAAAGAATTTAAAAAGACATATACTGGCGATGATATACGATCATTAGAAGTGATTTTTGTATCTCAGTTTGAAAATTGCGCAGGCAAAGCTAAGGAAATAGCAGCAAAGTTACAGCAAAATTCCATGTCATCAGCATTGGAAAATAATCAAGTAAAGGACACACTTAACCAAGCGTTTCAGGTGCAATTTATAGCAATAAAAAAAGCAGATGTACAGTTTTTGTCCATTTCTAAGATGGGGGATATTCGCACAGAATATACAGGTAATAAAAAACTATACCGTTATTTACTTACAGGTTATCAAAATATAGAAGACGCAAAAGAAGATTTGAAATTGGTACGTTCAAAAGGCTTTCACGATGCCTTCATAGTTCGTTATGAACATGGAAAACGTGTAGAAACAATGTGCCATGAAGGAAAATTGCTAGATTAGAAGCAAGAGGATCTGTTTGTTTGAATAATAAAAATGGTTACTATTGAGTTGTCATAACGAGTGTAAACAATTGATTTTTTATTTTATAATCAACTTTTGGATCCTTTATTAAAACAACTTTTTATTCAACGATTATAAATGGAATGACTTTAATTTACATTTATCGATAGTTGAAATTTTGGTAAGTAATATTGTATTGGGCATATGATTTGCTTTTGCAACCGACATTTATAACTTAGATATTGTGCTGTGATCGTAGAGGCATATATAGTGATCAGATAATTTAGTATAGTGCTAAATTGTTTATCTTTGGAATTGGCCAAACAGTGAAAAATGGGTTAAAAATGTGAACAATAAGCGGCATAGGAAACTTTGTAGGGAAGGATTTGACTAAATATATGTTGTAATTATATTAGTTGATTTGTAACATATTAATTTAAGTAGCAGGAAAGTGCTACAATAATACTTTGATAGTTTTTTTATAAATTGATATCGGTGTATTTTGGTTTTAATCAAATCGGTCCTTCTGCAATAATCAAGCCTCAATTTATCGTGGTTATGAAATATATACAAGGTCAACGAATTATAGTGGTAAAAATGGACCTATAAAAATATCAACAGACAATGAATTTATAAATTTTAAATTTCAGCAGCTTGTTAATGTACAAAACCTTCCCTTGCTTTATTATTTAAGAATCCTAATCCTATTAATGAAGATCAAACCAAACAGCAGTTATACCATTTCATAAAAGTAGCTTAAATTTTAAGTGTATTTATCAATTTAAGCATAAAATACGACTTCAATTATCATATAAAGATTGGAATATTTTCAATTAATGGTTTTTAGTGAATGTTGAAATTGAAAAGAACAATAATCGGTGGCTTCTAAAATTCAAAAGGGAGTAGATTCAAGATTTTAAAGTTTATAATTTGACGCAACAAAGTAATTTTACATAGTTTAGATGTATAGATTTTTAGTTAGTTTAATAAAATCGTCTAAATATCATTTTCATTTTTTGCAGAAATTATGAAATTTTAAAGGTATATTTGCATTCTAAAAGTCAAATTAAGATTCCCTATGAATATAAAAAATGTAACAGTTATAGGTGCAGGTACGATGGGAAATGGTATCGTACAGGTGTTTGCCATGAATGGTTTTAATGTGGTCATGTGTGATGTATCAGAGTCAGCATTGACTCGAGCGATTCAAATAATAAAAACCAACTTAGATAGGATGGTTAAAAAAGGTACGATTGGCGATGATGATGTAGAAAAATCATTAGCAAATATTACTACAAAAACAGAATTGAGTGAAGCAGTAAGTAATGCAGATTTAATCGTTGAGGCTGCTACTGAAAATGTCAAAATCAAATTGGATATTTTCACGCAGATGGATACACACGCACCAGCACATTGTATTTTATCGACCAATACATCTTCAATTTCAATCACGCAGATAGCTGCAGTTACTAAAAGACCAGCACAGGTCATTGGCATGCACTTCATGAATCCTGTACCAGTGATGAAACTGGTGGAAGTCATACGCGGCTATTCAACCTCAGACGAAGTATGTCATCAAATCATGAAAATGTCTGAAATTTTAGGTAAAGTTCCCGTTGAAGTCAATGATTATCCAGGATTTGTAGCGAATCGTATCCTGATGCCTATGATTAATGAGGCAATTTGTACGCTTTATACAGGGGTTGCTGGTGTAAATGAAATTGATACAGTGATGAAGTTGGGTATGGCCCATCCGATGGGACCATTGCAACTTGCTGATTTTATTGGACTTGATGTTTGTATGTCAATTTTACAAATTATGCATCATGGATTAGGTGAAGCGAAATATGCACCATGTCCGCTGCTCGTAAATATGGTGACTGCTGGAAAATTAGGTAGAAAATCAGGTGAAGGTTTTTATATTTATGAAGCCGATTCTAAAGAATTGAAATTATCACCAAAATTTAGGTAGTTACTATAGATGATAAGATAGGATCGACAAAATGCGAAGATGAAAGATTTACCCCTATATGGTTTGAAAGTACTGGACTTGTCGTCTGTCCTTGCAGGACCTTTGACAGGAAGTTTTTTTGCTGAGTTAGGGGCAGAAGTCATAAAAGTTGAAAATTCTAGGATTGGTGGGGATGTAACCCGACAATGGAAACTTTCCTCTGAAGATCAGATAGCAGGACATTCGGCGTATTATGCCAGTGCAAATTTCGGTAAAAAGGTTTTATTTTTAGATTTGACGCAAGATAAGGACAAAGCGCAAGTCGAAAAAATCTTATCTGAGGTGGACATTGTTTTGTCTAATTTCCAAAAGAAAACGGCTCAAAAGCTTGGATTTGATCCGAGTGTGGTAGTAAAACGTTTTCCTCATCTTGTTTTTACGCAATTGAGTGCATATTCGTGGGACGATCCGAGGCCAGGATATGACTTAGTCATGCAAGGCGAAACTGGTTGGATTTCTATGAATGGAACCGATACAAACCATTTTTCAAAATTACCCGTGGCCATCATCGATGTCATCGCTTCTCATCAAATGCGTTCAGGAACTTTATTGGCCCTTCTTAATAAATCAAAAACCGGTAAAGGAAGTGTCGTTCATGTATCATTGTTCCAAAGTGCAATTTCGGCATTAGCAAATCAGGCTTCAAATTATCTGATGGCAGGACATATTCCTCAACCTTTAGGTACCTTGCATCCAAATATTGCACCATATGGGGATATCTTCACAACCAATGATGGGAAAAAAGTGCTGCTTGCCATAGGTAGCGATGCCCAATTTAAAAAATTATGGTTTTCCCTGAATTTGGATGGTGACGTTTATATTAATTTTGAGTCTAATTTACAAAGGGTAAGTGCTCGATTTGAGCTTACAAAATATTTACAACAGTCAATTGGACGTTTATCATATATTGATTTTTCAAAAGTATTAGAAGCGCAGAATTTGCCCTATACGACAATCAATAACTTACTCGACGTTTTCAATATTCCATTAGCTAATAAAATGATTCTGGAAGAATTTCAGGATGGATTTTTGGCAAAATCAGTGAGTAGTATTGCATTTAATATCGAAGAACCATAAGCGTTTTTCTCTATATACCAAATTTATGAATTTGATAATATATAAATTCATAAATTAATAAGCAGATAATGTTAAAAATTAGTATGGTTTTTGCAGTATAAATACTTGGTATTTTTAATGATTTGGAAATAGTGTGTAGCGTATGATTATTAATTGTTTATATAATATAAAAAATTTATATGTATAGTTTGGCAAAGAAGAAAAAGCTAAAAATGCTTATTTTTAGTTTTTTATTAATATTTTTTTTAAAAATTGAAGCGCAAGATTTGCATTATAGCCAGTTCTATAATTCACCTCAAAATATCAACCCAGCGTTAACAGGTGTTTTTAATGGTGACCATCGTTTTGTTGCTTCGTTTAGGGATCAATGGCGCTTTGTGCCGGTACCATGGACGACTTTTAGCGCAGCATACGATACAAAGTTGTATGTTTTGAAAGGTGATAATCACTTTTTAGGTGGTGGATTGAGTATCAATCACGACCGCCAAGGGGATTCTCCTTTGACACTGACTTCAGTAAATGTAAATGGGGCGTACCACAGGGTACTTTCTGCTAAGCATATTGTAAGTGGAGGATTGACACTTGGTTTTGCTTCACGCGGTTTTAATAGCCAGACGCTGACATGGGATAAACAGTGGAATGGCGATGCCTTTGACCCTACGCTTCCTTCTGGTGAAGGTTTTGATAATTTTGAGCGCATCAATTTTCTTGAAACTGGACTTGGTATAAACTATAGGTTTCAAGTTCACAGCAGATCATACGTAGATGCTGGAATTGGTGCTATACATTTGTTTAAGCCATCAAATAGTTATTTAGGAAGTGATATTGCTAATTTGCCACAGCGGTTTTCATTTGCTATGGTTGGGCAAATGCAGGTAGTAGATATGCTTGATATTCAGCTCAATGTGTTGCATCAAATTCAAGATGCATACAAAGAAACGATTCTCGGTGCATTGGGTAAGATATATGTAAGTCAGAAAAAAGGAAACGAAATACAGGTTCATGCTGGTGTGGGATATCGTACAGCAGGATCGTTATTTCCGACTGTAGCCATTCAGTACAATAATATTTATGGCTCTTTTAGTTATGATGTGGATAATACTGATTTTAATAAAATAAATAGTATTAAGCGTGGTGGACCGGAATTGCATTTTAAATATATTATAGCGAATGTGAAGCCACTAAAGCAAGTAAAGGTTTGTCCAATTTATTAATTTGATTACAAAGTAGCATGAAGATATACACAAAGTTACAATTTTTATTAATGCTGTTATTTTTAGCAGTATGCGGGCAAATGTATGGGCAGTCACCATCCAAACGTCAGGTAATTCAAAAGGCTGAAGAAGCATTAGCGTCTAAGAATTATTATGGTGCAATGATTTTATACGATCAGGCATTAGAATATGATGAAAATGATGTGGATGTCTTATTTAAATCAGCTGAAGCAGCGCGACAATTTAATGCATATTCGAGAGCAGCATATAAATATCAGTATTTATTGGATAGCTTAAAGGATGATTCACATCCGATAGCCTTATTTTGGTTGGCCAATATGCAGCAAAGAATGGGTAAGTATGACGAATCCAGAAAGAATTATAATCTGTATTTGTCAGAATATGGTGGAATGGATTCACTAATGACCTTAAAAGCAAATAAGGAAGTTGCTTCGTTAAATTTTGCTGAAAAGCAATTGAAAGAAACTAAAGACTATATTCAGGTTAATAAATTGGAAGCGGTCAACACCCCGTCTTCTGAAGTAGCAGGGAATCTTTTTATGGAAGACTTTTATTTTTCATCAATGAAATTTAAAGAAACCAGAACCGATAAACAGCCCGCTAGAGACATTTCAAAAATCTTGAAAAAAAATAAGGACGGCGTTGTGGAAGTTGTACCAGGTTATTTAAACGAAAGACAAGACCTGATTTCCAATTCAAGTATAAATCCTGCTGGAAATACCATATATTATACGGTATGTAAATTTATCAATGATAGTGATATTCGTTGTGAAATATATAAAAGTGACATTGATATAAATGGAATATTAACCAATGAAGTAAAATTGTCTGAACCGATTAATATGGAAGGGTACACTTCTACACAACCACACATCACGGTTGATAAAAATTCAGGCAAAGAATTGCTTTATTTTGTTTCAGATAGACCAGGTGGTCATGGTGAATTAGATATATGGTACAGTCTAATGGATCCGAAATTTGGATTTTCGGAACCTGTAAATATTAAAGAAATTAACACGCCAAATAACGAGATTACTCCATTTTATAATCCGGAAAGTGACTTCTTGTTTTTTAGTTCGGATGGTAGAGAGAGTCTTGGTGGATATGATGTATATAAGGTTATAAAGATAAATGATGCCTATGGTACTGTGATTCCGGCTGGCATTCCGATTAACAGCAGTTATAATGATATATACTATGTAGAGAAAACAGACGGGTCTGTAGCATATCTTTCTTCAAACAGAGAAGGTTCATTTTTTCTGGATAGTTACTTTGAAGCATGTTGTTATGATATTTATGAACTTAAAATGGAGAAGATCGACCTGAATCTTAATGCTTTGACCTTTGATAAAATAACTGGTCGACCTTTAAATGAAGCAACAGTTACATTATATGATGCAGACACAGGCATAGAATTGGGTAAAGTAACAAATATGCTTGAAAATGACCATAAGTTTCCATTAGCGGTAGACCGAAATTATCTAATTGTTGCTGAACGAGAATTTTACTATCCAGATACGATAAATTTGTCCACAATAGGTCTAACCAAGTCAGATACGATCGTTAAAAAGCATTATTTAGAGACCGATAAAATTATTTTAGATGTTTTTGCATTTACGAAAGTAGGTAAAAATCCGTTGGATAGTGTGACCGTGACACTCATTGATCTGACAGATCCTACTGCTTCAAAAGTTGTACGCTTTAATCCCTTGTCAAATGATTTTGTATTTTACTTAGATAAAGACAGACAATATAAAATCATCGGTACAAAAGATGGTTATACCGAAGGCGAAGAGCATATTGATACTAGGGGCATGAAAAAGTCAGGATGGATTAAGAAAGAATTATATCTAGACAGATTTTCACTTCCCGACTTATTGCCATTGGCACTGTATTTTGATAACGATTTACCGGATCGACGCAGTAGTAGTTCAGTCACAAAGTCAAATTACGGTGATTTGATAGAGGATTATATGAACAAGAAAGAAGAATACAAGCAAAAATATTCTGCTAATCTTGGTCAGGAAGAAAAAGTTGAAGTGATGAAACTTTATGAAAACTTCTTTGAAGGTGATGTTAAAGGAGGGTATGACCAATATAAATTGTTTTTAAGTGTGCTGAAACAAGAGTTAGAGGCCGGAAACAAGGTAGAGTTGTTTATAAAAGGATATGCATCTCCTAGAGCTGAAAGTAAATATAACTTAAAGTTGAGTAATAGAAGAGTATATTCAGTAAAAAATGAGATGTTGTATTCTGATCCGGCATTGATGCAATATTATAAAAAAGGTAGTCTTATCATAAATGACATATCTTATGGTAAATTATTGGCACCGCCTAATGTTTCTTCATCATTAAAAGATGAACGAAATTCAATTTATAATATTGATGCAGCTAAAGAAAGACGAATTGAAATATTGAGAGTAAGCAGAGGCGATAATAAAAAATAAGTAAAAATCATGTTGATGAAATACATTTTCAATAAAAATATAGTACAATCCTTTTTTGTCATTTTTGGATTTTTGTTTTTATCTGGTTTATATACAAAGGTAGAAGCCACACACATCGTAGGTGGTGAGATGACCTATAAGTATCTCGGTGGTACGAGTTATCAGATAAATTTGACATTGAGAAGAGATTGTTATTTAGGTTCACCAGAAGCAGAATTTGATGATCCAGCTTCTATCGGGGTATTCACTGCCAGTGGAGATTTGGCATCATGGTTGCCGGGATTGAAATTTGGTCAATTGCTTTTACCATTTATGGCTTCTGATACGTTAAACGAATATATCAAATCAGACTGTGGCTTTGAAGGTACTCAGGTTTGTGTGCATGAAACAACATATCAGGGAGTGGTTAGTTTACCTAATAGACCGGGTGGATATATTTTGGCATATCAGCGATGTTGTAGAAATGGCTCAATTAATAATATTATCGAACCTTTGGAAACCGGATCTACTTATTGGGTAACGATAGGTGATAAGGCGTTGACGTATGAGAACTCATCACCTACTTTTAAAAATTGGCCGGATGTTTACATCTGTAATGATAAACAATTAGTTTTTGATCACAGTGCTATCGATGTAGATGGGGACTCATTAGTATACAGATTGTGCACTCCCAATAGCGGCGCTTCTAGAAACTTACCTAAACCACAACCCCCTAACTTTCCGCCTTTTCCTTTAGTGGATTTTGCGCCTCCATATACTATTGATAATTTGATGGGTGGAGAACCTTTGGTATTGGATCCTCAAACAGGTATAATGACAGCAACTCCAAATCTTGTTGGGCAATTTTTGATAGGAGTATGTGTAGAAGAATATAGAAATGGCGAATTAATAGGTGTAATTAAAAGAGATTTCCAATTTAATGTAAGGGTTTGTAGTCAACCACCTTTAGCGCAGTTTACTACTTCAGAATCCAATTGTGATGGGCTTACAGTTGAATTTTATAATAATAGTTTGGCATCCAATGATTTTATTTGGAATTTTGACTATCCGAATCAAGATCCAGCTTTTATGTCTCAGGAGGCCAATCCTGTATTTACCTTTCCTAAATCAGGAATATATAAGGTACATTTGATGGCAACAAGAGGCTCTGACCTTTGTTCTGATACCATTGTGCAGACGGTTTATGTTTTTGAAAATAAAATCACACCGGATTTTACATATCTTTTGAATGGTTGTGACTCTAATATGGATTCTTTGGAAGTATTATTAATAGATAATTCAGACTTTAATGAGCCGGGGTACCAACTCGATACATGGCAATGGAAAATTACCCAAAATGGTCAGGAAAAATTTGTTTCAGGAAATCCAGCAAATATTAAACTGTCAACTGATAGTGATTTTACGATTGAAATGGTCGTAACAGCTGACAATGGATGTACATCAACATTAATTAAGGAAGTTGATATTCATGAGCTCGTACCGAAGATTGATTTTGTTACTGAATTAGTGCGTTGTCCGACTACGGATGATATAGAAATCAGCTTTACAGATATTTCACAATCATTAAACCCATTAGCGATCCTCAATAAATCAGAATGGCATTTTGGAAATCAAATCATTAATAGCAATCCTTTGGTCGTAATTGTTCCTCGAGATTCCAAAACGGTAACGATTAAATTGGTTTCAACTTTTAGAGATGCTTGTGATGTAAGTCTTGAAAAGACAATTGAATTAGATGATCTTATTCCATTTGCGGATGCAGCTATGCAATTCGAGGGCTGCCCTGATGATGGAAATGTAGATATTACTATAAAATACCTCGATACAAATGCAAAAAATGTAGATGCCATATCTTTAGATTGGTTAGCAGGGATTCGTCCAGATTTAAAATCTTATAATGGTCCGGATTTTAGGATTACCATTCCTAAGGATAGTGTATTACATTATTCATTAATTGCAACGTTTGCCAATGGTTGTGTGGATACAATAAAGGTAGATACTATTCCAGGTCCTTTTGCAACTTTGGAATTTAATGGTGTGCCGATTGTATTGTGTCCAGGTGAAACGAAATCGATATTACTCAATGGTAATGCTGATTGGACTTACATTTGGTCGCCAATGGACGGCTTAGATTTATCTGATCCAGCTGACCCCAAAGTATTGAGTAATGGTGACAACCGAACGTATTATGTGACCGTTACTGACGGACTTTGTACAGTAATAGATTCTATTGATATCGTTGTACTTGATGGTGGAATTGATGTTTTTATTACTGGTGATTCTATTACTTGTGATGACACAATAATATTAACAGCACACGGAGGAGTTGGCGAAGGTGAGTATATGTGGAGTGATGATCCAAATGTTGTAAATATTATAGCATTGGGTGAAACTGTAACGTTGCATCTTAATAACAGAGAAAAGATATTTTATGTGTCTTTTAAAGGAGAAGCTTGTTCTACTGAGCCTGCATCATTTAAGGTGTATAATGAAAAACCACTTATAGACAATCTGTCTCCATTTAAATTTTGTAAAGAAGATACGGCTAAGATATTAATTTTAAATCAAGTGCCATATCATGATAATATTTATAGTTGGGAAGATAATCCTCATATCATAAGAGGACACAATACTTTTGAACCCACCATAGGCATAGGTCCAAATGAAACCGGCTCTTTTTATCTATATTATAATGTAGAAAATCAATTTGGTTGTCAACTAAGAGATTCTGTATTGTTTAATATTGGAGAAAATCCAATTGTTGAATTTACCTATGATTTGACAGAGTGTGGTTTGTATCAGATATGTTTTGATGCTGTTGGTTCGTTTGAGGGTTTCTTATTTTGGGATTTTGGAGATCCGAATACATCAGATGACAAGTCTATAGAAAAGTCACCATGCTATCAATATCCTGAAGCGGGAAGTTACACCGTATTATTATCGAATAAAAATCCAATATGCCCATTTAAAGATATCGTTAAAGAGGTAAAGGTCAATCCTGTATTGACGATCGATCATTTAGAAGATGCGGTAACTTGTTTTGGTGATACAATTCATCTAGTAGCTACATCAAATTTTGATGATGTAACCTATCAATGGTTAGATCAAGATGGTAATATCGTTGCTACGGATAGCCAGTTTACAACGATTGTTAAAGATGATTATCAATATATCATAAAGGCAGTTGACGCCAATGGTTGTACAGCTACAGATACCGTTAATGTTAGATTATTTAGATTTGAATTTACTGTAGCAGTTAGTACAGGAGATAGTTTATGTACGTATGAGCCATCTACTATTAAACTAAATGTTGCAAACGCCGAAGCTTATGATATTGAATGGTATCCTGCTGATATCATTGTATCCGGACAAAATACAACGGAACCTGTAATACTGCTTATAGATGACCGATTAATTGGCGTAAAGCTAATCCACAAAGAAACAGGATGTACGGATAGCGTTGCTGTCAAATTAAATATCGCCCAACCCTTTGATTTTAATGTTTCTGTACCTGAGTTGATATGTTATAGTGAGCAGACATTGATAGATTTACTCATAGCAAATCCAGAAAATTATATTTTCAATTGGACACCTGAAAGTGCATTTTCAAGTGGTTTAGGTACTGCTCATCCTGTATTAAATATTGATAGGGCACAATCCATTCATGTTGAAGTGATCAGTAAAATAAATGGATGTAAAAGATCATTGGAAATACCTCTGGATATAAGTAATCCTCTTGAAATTGAGGTAACCGCTGAACCAAATGCAATTATAAATGAAGGTGAAACCGTTGAGTTGAATGTGATAAGTGCAACATCAGGTATTTCCTTTGTTTGGAGTACAGGCGAAGGAGGTCCATCAATTATGGTTAGTCCTGAAGAAACCACTACCTATTATGTGACAGGAACAGACAAAGATGGTTGTTCGGCGATGGATACAGTAATTGTAATTGTTCGTAAAGCCAAATGTGATGAAACCGATGTATATCTTCCGAATGCCTTTACACCGAATGGCGATAATACGAATGATGTTTTTATTCCAAGGAGTAATTTTATCGATGAGATGGAGTTAATAATTTACAATCGCTGGGGTCAAGAGGTATTTAGATCAAAGGATAAAACCAGAGGTTGGGATGGAACATTTAATGACAAACCATTGGGCGCTGATTCGTATGCATATTATTTGAAAGTCATATGTGTCAATGCTTTTGAATACGTCAAGCGAGGAAATGTAACATTACTTAGATAAGTGTAAAAATATAACAATTGTTAAATATATAATTTAATTAGAATTATGTAATTGTAGCTTAATCCTTATCTTTGCATTTTATAAAGAGTAATGCCCAAAGCAAGTAATTAGAATTAAAAGTAATTTAAAAGTAATGCTAAGTAGAAGAAATGTACGAGTTAAAGTGATGCAGGTACTATATGCGTCTAATAGAGATGAGTCACTGAAAGAAGGAGAAGTTGTAAAAGAATATTGGAAAAAGATAGAGGACAGTTTTGAGCTGTTGTTATTTAGTTTGTACTGTATTCTACAAATTACTAAATCGGCATCAGATGATTACGAAAAGAGACAAACCAAACATCTGCCTACAGATTTAGATAAAGTATTTAAACCCAAAATTTGGGACAATCTGATGATACAGGGGCTAGTTAAAAATGGTTTTATAAATCAAAAATTTGAAAAAGCTGGATTTGCCCAAAAAGTTGATAAAGATCAATTTAAGACGATATATAACGAATTTGCAAAACAAGAACCATATCTAGATTATATTGCAAAAGAAACAACCGATGAAGATACCTTAGAAATTTTATTGGAGTTGTTTAGGTTTTCTAGAAAAAATGAGATTTTTGTCGAAATGATTGAAGATCAGTATGCAAACTGGGAAGATGATAAATCTCTAATCATTGGTGCAATCAAAAAAGTGCTGAAATCATTACCGTCCGATGGTAAAGATGTCATCATGGAACACTATCCCGATCAAGAAACCACCGAAGAATACGGCGCTTTCTTGCTAAGTAAATGTTTGTCAGAAGATGCATTTTTTTTAGGATTGATAGAGCCAGTTTTGCAAAATTGGGATGCCGAAAGGGTCGCAGTGCTAGATATGATCATGATTAAGATGGCTATATGTGAATTTTTATATTGTCAGACCATTCCGGCTAAGGTTACCTTAAATGAATATGTCGAATTGGCTAAAACATACAGTACCTCAAAAAGTAGAGAGTTCATTAATGGTATTTTAGACAGAATGATGCAAGATTTTAAATCCAAAAACCTCATCATTAAAGAAGGAAGAGGTCTATTGGATGAATAGATAAATTATAGAAAATCAAAAATTAGTTTTTTTGATTGTAGTTAACGTTTTTTATTATCTCAAAACCCAAAAACATGATTTACACATTTTACACCCGATTTGTGGTGCTGTCTGCCATTATGATGATTGGCTTGACACTCTCAGCTCAAAAGACTATTGAGTCTGTAATTCTGTACAATGGTCAGCCTGTACGCGCTATAATTGACGATAAAGGCAATATTATTAAGATCGTTTCGGCAGTACCTGATTTTTTATCACCAAAGGAACTTGACGTCCCAATATATGATAAAGATATACGCAATGTTGCTATTACACCCAATGAGGAAACTCTTTCGAATGTAGCACAAAATATTTCAAGTAAACACATTCAAAATCCCGAAGTCGCTATCAATGTAAATCAGGATGAAGCAGTAGTAAATATATCAAACGATACGGATGTTATTCATTTTGATAAGGATATGGCTATTTTGACGATGCGCGTAAGAAGAGAACTAGATGAGATTGTAAACATACTCAACAGCAATCCTAATATCAATATCTTAGCAATGACTTTGTCTAAATTTGATAATGAATTGGTGTCAAAAAACAGATTTAATGCTATCATAAGCTATTTAAAATTAAAAGGAATCAGTGAAAACCGTATTTCTTATAAGCCATATTATTCCAATACGGAAGCAAGTGTTGTGAGAATCCAATATATGGACAAAGAATAATTGTTTTAGTTTTGTTATTTTTAGCTTGACATATTTAATAAAGTGCTTAGATGTACTATCTTTGCGCTTATGAGTGATTTTGTATTAATACTGGATTTTGGATCTCAGTTTACGCAGCTTATAGCTAGAAGGTTAAGAGAATTAAATGTCTATTGTGAAGTTTACCCTTATAATAAATATCCAAAAAGTCAGGATATAAAAGCGGTCGTATTGTCAGGGAGTCCATTGTCTGTACTAGATTCCAAAGGTATCGATTTTGATTTAAATCAATTTGTAGGTAAATATCCGGTTTTAGGCGTTTGTTATGGTGCCCAAATGATCGCGCATAAATTAGGAGGCCAAGTTTCACGCTCTGATAAAAGAGAGTATGGAAAAGCTACAATGAAGACCGTAGGCGAGGACCCGATATTTGATAATGTTGACCAAACAACGCAGGTTTGGATGTCGCATAGTGATACGATTACAGCATTACCCAATGGTTATGAAGTCATCGCAAAAACAGATGGAGTTATCGCCGCTTATAAAGCCAAATCAGGCACTTATAACTATCCTGTTTATGGTATGCAGTTTCACCCTGAAGTTGTCCACAGTTTGCAAGGAACACAAATGCTTCGTAATTTTATATTAAATATTGCCGAATGTCGCAATGAGTGGACACCCAAATCAATCGTAGAAGAGTCTGTTAAGGCAATCCGGGAGCAAGTAGGTGATGATCATGTTATCATGGGGCTATCGGGTGGGGTCGATTCTACAGTAGCCGCTTCAATAATTCATAAAGCGATAGGCGATAGATTGCATTGTATTTTTATCGATAATGGCTTACTTAGAAAAAATGAATTTGAAGATGTGCTGGAATCATACAAAGGAATGCATTTTAATATCAAAGGTGTTAGAGCCAATGTTCGGTTTTTGGACGCACTTAGCGGTGTGACAGATCCGGAACAAAAACGAAAAATAATTGGTAAAACTTTTATTGATGTTTTTGAAGAAGAATCCAAATTAATACCAGAGGCAAAATGGCTAGGGCAGGGCACCATCTACCCGGATGTTATCGAATCTGTATCAGTTCATGGCCCTTCGGTTACAATAAAATCTCATCACAATGTAGGCGGATTGCCAGAAAAACTAAAATTAGGACTAGTTGAGCCTTTAAGAATGCTTTTTAAAGATGAAGTTCGACGAGTTGGAAGGGAGTTGGGCGTCGAAGATTTCTTAATAGACCGTCATCCTTTTCCTGGTCCCGGCCTTGGTGTCAGAGTACTAGGAACGCTTGATAGAGATAAAATTACACTTTGCCAAGAAGCAGATAACATCTTTATAAAACACTTAAAAAATTCAGGTTGGTATAATAAGGTGTGGCAGGCAGGTGCAATTCTCTTGCCTGTGCAGTCTGTAGGAGTCATGGGTGATGAACGCACGTATGAGTACACCATCGCGCTTCGATGTGTCAATTCGGTAGATGGCATGACCGCTGAGTGGAGTAGATTGCCACATGAATTATTAGCAGATATATCTAGTGATATTATTAATCAAGTAAAGGGAATAAACAGGGTCGTTTATGATATTAGCACCAAACCACCTTCAACGATTGAGTGGGAATAATTGGATACTGGCGTTTTGCCTTTTTTTAGTCTCTTGTAGCGCCACAAAACCAGTTTCGCACAATCCGAAATCTCAAATAGCTAAAGTTGCCGTTTCTGATCAGAAAACAAAGCGGGATACCATTGTATTGCCTGAAAAAAAGGAAAAACAAAATGCTGAGAAGCAAGAGACAGAAGCTAATAAGATTGATACGATAAGATGGAATGATATTTCCGATAAAAACCATCCAATAATAATTGACGAAGCTACCACAGGTAAATCCAAATCAGACAATAAAATTTACAATATCAAATTGATGATTCCTTTAAATTCGGATGAAATCAGTGATCCAGGCACTTCAAGGTTTACCTTTTTTTATGCAGGTGCATTACTGGCTTTAGAAGAATTGAGTCTTGAAGGGATTCACGTAAATTTAGAAGTTATCGATACGGAAGAAAATAGCTATAATATTGAAAAAGCGATTGACAAATTTGCTCATGATAAGCCTGATATGGTGATTGGCCCATTTGAAAGGGATGATATAAAAAGACTGTCAGATTTTTGTAAAGAAGAAAAGATTCCTATTGTATCGCCTTGGTACACCAGTTCTAGATTGACGTCAGAAAATCCGTATTATGTTCAGATTAATCCCAATCTTAAAGAGCACTTTTTAAGAATCGTAAAATATACAGTCAATACCTACAAGCCGGGCGAAGTAGTAATACTCATACGTAGTGATAAGGACAAGCCATGGATAGATTATTTTGATGAAGAAGCCAAAAAAATAACTGGAAAAAATGATTTTTTTAGTACTTACGTGGTCAATTCAGACAGTTTAAGGCTTGGTCCAACTGCTTTTAATACAATGTTTAAAAAGCAAAATCCTAAAGCGGTCATTTTACCAAATTATTCGTATAATGACGAAAGCTATATTTATTCAAGTCTAAGGCGATTAGCCGCCGAAATTGGGACAAAAATGCTCTCTGTTATCGGTATGCCGATTTTGTATGAATCGGATAAAATAGAGTTTGACTATTACCGATCGCTACAAATGAAAGTCATTAAGGCAGATTATGTGGATGAAGATTACGGTAAAATTCGTGAATTTAGAAGGCGGTTTTTAGATACTTATGGTGAAATACCAACTGTCGAATCGGTAAAAGGCCATGACTTATTCATGTTTTTGATTAAAAATTTGATAAATTATGGTGATCGTTTTAGTAATTATTCAAATTATGATACAGGAAGCTATCAAGCTAACTTTCAAATAGAAAAAGCTGTATCTGATGATACACATACTAAAGAAAGACAGGTCGATTTTGATTTTTATGAAAATAAGTATCTCGACATTATTGAATTTAGAGGGAACAAATGGATAAGATTGTAGATGTTGATGAGATGATTACCGAAGAACGGAAAAGAAAAATTCAGGATTTAGTCGCCAATAGGCAAAATATGACTGTAATCTTGGAGAATGTTCATGACCCGCACAACATTGGAGCAATTATGCGTAGTTGTGATGCAGTAGGTATCCGTGAGATTTTTGTATTATATACAGATGCATGTTACAACCATTTACATCAAAAAGTAGGTAGGAATTCGTCTTCAGGTTCTCAAAAGTGGGTTCAGGTGCATTATTTTGGTGATCTTAAAGCTTGTTTTGACGAAGTGCGATCACGTTATGACCTGATATTGGGTACTCATTTAGGTGAACAAAGCAAATCTCTGTACGATTTAGATTTAACAAATTCCTTAGCACTGATGTTTGGAAATGAAAAAAATGGAATTACTGAGGAAGCACTCAAATTATTAGATGGTAATTATATAATACGTCAATATGGGATGGTACAGAGCTTAAATATTAGTGTAGCTTGTGCTGTTTCACTATTTGAAGCTTCCAGACAAAGAGCAGCACTTGACATGTATGGTCAAAGTTTTGATATAAACAATGCAGTTCATAAGTCCATGTACGATTACTATGTTAACAGCCATATTGAATTTGTCAGGGCAAAATGATGTTAATAGTAAATTATTGAACGTTTGTCTATTTATTAAACACGCTCGGACATAATTTTAAATTTTTTTAAGCAAAATTTGGTTTAAATATTCATGGTATTAAATTTAAAAGAACTCTTCAAAATCGACGAAGACAATAGATATAACGAAAAGGTCATCAACGGGCTTTTGTCAGCAATAAAAGAAAATCAGATTGAAGAATTTGATTATTTGAGATTTAAATTGTCACTTAAAAATTTGATGAATTTGGGGATGGATTACCCTACAGCAGCAAAAAGTGCATTGTTGACAGCTAAAACCATGGGTCTGACAAAAGAAAAATTATTACAGACAACCCATCATTATAAAAATGTCATTAATAAAGAAAGGGATAAATTTGTAATTGCGCTTAAAAATCAAATTGCAAATAACGTCGATAGTAAATCCATTGAGATCAATAACTTTAAATCTAAAATTGAAGAAAATAAAAGAAAAATTGAGCAATTGCTTAAAGAACAAGAGCAATTAGATCAGCTTATTGAATTAAAAAATGCAGAATTAGATGCAGCAAAAGTTAAAATTGAAGAAGTGAAAATCCAATTTAATGAGACATTTGATGCACTTTATAATCAAATAGAGGAAGACAGTACATTTTTTAATAATATTTTGTAATTTGCACCCTAATTAGAGGTAATTTAATTTTGATTAATCATTATCATTCATAAAAAAATAAAAATATGGCAACTTTTCCGGATACAAATTATAAACCAAAAACGTTTTGGCAACGTCCTGAGGGTACAGCAGGTTTGATATTCTTACTAGCGATAGTCGGTGGCGTTGGATTTTTATTATTTAAATATAGCGCATTGATTTTGGGCATGCTAACCAATACATTAGGTATTGTAATTATATTAGGAGTATTAGGTGCCATCATTTATATGGCATTAGATCCTAAATGGCGAACCTTGATATCTTTTATGTATCAAAGTGTGATGCGTTGGATTACCGGTATTTTTGTGACAATCGATCCGATTGGTATATTGAAAAACTATATCAGCGAATTACAAAAGAATCTCAATAAAATGGGTACTCAAATTGGGAATCTTAAAGGCCAGATGAGAAAGTTGGTTACGATCGTGGATGAAAATAACAAGGAGATAAACAACAGTATGCTTATCGCAAAAAAAGCTAAGGAACAAGGCAATGAAAGTGCGATGTTGCTAGCCAGTCGAAAAGCAGCCAGACTTCAGGAAAGTAATCAGAAATATACTGAATTGCATGGTAAAATGTCAATTCTGTATAGAGTGTTGACAAAAATGTATTCAAACTCTGAAATATTAATTGAGGATACAACGGATCAGGTTAAAGTGAAAGAACAAGAGCGTAAAGCAATTCGAGCAAGCCACTCCGCGATGCGTTCTGCCATGAGTATAATTAAAGGTGATGCGGATAAACGTGCTATGTTTGATCAAGCGATGGAAGTTATAGCTGATGATGTTGCAAACAAAGTAGGAGAGATGGAAAGATTTATGGAAATGTCTTCCAATTTTATGAATTCTATTGATTTACAAAATGGTGTCTTTGAAGAACAAGGACTTAAAATGCTTGAAGAGTATGAAAAGAATTCAACGCTTCTGCTCTTAGGAGGAACAGCAAAATTGGACGATTTAGAAGCAATCCGACAACCAATTGAGCAATCCCGGGGTAAGGATTCAACGTATGACGGATTGTTTAATAATTAAAATAAAAGGCTGCAATTTAAATTTGAAAATTGCAGCCTTTTTATTTTTAAGCTTGATGTCTTATAGTTATTTATCAATATTTAACCATAGTATACAACCTGAACTTTTAGATAAAAAATCAATAAATAATTTTTCAAAGTGATGAATTTATTATACCTTTGTGCCCCGAGGGACATACGACCAGCTCCTTCTGAACTCCCCCAGGGTAGAAATACAGCAAGGGTAGGAGGTTGAGCGGTGCGGTGTGTTTCCTCTTTTTTTTTATCTCACATTATTTTCATTATGAAATTTTTTATAGATACAGCTAACTTAGATCAGATACTTGAAGCTAAAGATTTAGGTATTTTAGATGGAGTTACGACCAATCCGTCATTGATGGCAAAAGAAGGCATATCTGGTGAAGCGCAAATTTTGGCACACTATAAGAAAATTGCTGAGATAGTAGAAGGTGATGTGAGTGCAGAAGTGATTGCTACTGACTATAAAGGAATGATCGAAGAAGGTTTAAGATTAGCGGATATCGCTGATAATATAGTTGTTAAAGTACCTATGACAAAAGATGGTATCAAAGCAATTTCCTTTTTTTCTGAAGAAGGTATCAACACTAATTGTACTTTGGTATTTTCTGCCGGACAAGCTATCCTCGCAGCAAAAGCCGGAGCTACTTACTTGTCTCCATTTGTAGGTAGAGTTGATGATGTCAATTGGGATGGTATCGGACTTATTAAAGAAATCGTGAAAATATATGCTATTCAGGGATATATGACCGAAGTTTTAGCCGCATCTATTCGTACACCTTTACACATTGTTCAGGCCGCTAAAGCTGGTGCTGATATCGTTACTTGTCCATTAAATAGTATTATGGGTTTACTAAATCATCCACTTACGGATATTGGCCTTGCTAAGTTCTTAGAGGATCATGGTAAGTTGAATAAGTAATCAAATAGATAATTTATTATTTAGTGTTTTAGTACTTTCGGTAGCGTTAATTACTATGATTAATTTAATAATGCGTTTAGTATTTTATGTCCATCCAATAAGGATAGACTTATAGCCTATTTTTTCTGAAATTTTATCTGGATAAACTTTATAATCATCGGTAGTATTGAAAGGAAGATAATGCCTAGAATGATTTTTTCGAGGTTTTGCTCTACAAATGGAATACGTCCTAAAAAGTATCCAGCAAGGCTTATACTCGATACCCAAATGATACCTCCCAAAATATCATAAGGCAGATAGACTTTGTAATTCATCTTACCTAAACCAGATGCAAAAGGGGTAATGGTACGTACAATAGGCATAAAACGAGCTATTATGATGGTCTTTGTACCATATTTTTCAAAATAATTTTGTACCTGATCCAGCCATTCTTGTTTGACTACAGGTTTGCCTCTAAATTTTACAGCCAACATTTTATCACTTGCAAATCGACCTACAAAATAATTAATATTATCACCTAATATCGCTGCAATCGTTAATAATAAAATCACCCAATAAATGTTCATTCCACTATCTTGAGCACAGATCAAACCAGCAGTGAAGAGTAGAGAATCTCCGGGCAAAAACGGCATCAATACCAAACCAGTTTCCACAAAGATGATTAAAAACAAAATGGCATAAATATATACACCATACTCTTGAAAAAGCTGGAGGATTACTTCTTTGGTATTTGTCAGTAATTCAATTAAAAAATAAATAAAGTCCATATTTGCAAAAATCTAATTGTGTAAAATAAATATTGCTTTGTTGTATTTAATCATTTATCAATGCATGCGGTCGCCTCTAAGAGTACGATTTTTCATGATATTGGCTTCAAAGTCGAGCATTTCCTGCCATCGTTTTTTGACCTCAGTTTCCGGGGCATATTTTTTTGCAAGCTCAATAAATGTAACATAATGCCCAGCTTCAGAAATCATAAACTCGTGATAAAATGACTTTAATTTTTCATCAGAAATATGTAGAGATAATAAACGAAAACGCTCACAACTTCTGGCTTCAATCATGGCAGATATCAGGAGTTTGTCCATCAATCTGTCTTCTTCCTTCCCACCTTGGCGTTGGAACTTCATGAGTTCATTTACATAATCATCTGCCCGGTTTGGACCAAATTCATATCCACGACTTGCTAGTTCTTTAAGTACTTTGCGAAAATGTCCCCATTCCTCAGCAACAATTGGGGTAACTTCCTCTACTAATTCTTTCCTGTCCGGAAATTTCACTATCAATGATATACATGTTGATGCTGCTTTTTGTTCGCAATATGCATGATCTATTAAAATTTCATCAATTGATTTTTCGGCAATATTTACCCAAAGAGGATCTGTAGCAAGTTTAAGTCCAAGCATACTATTTTCGGATTTTTTATTAATTTATAGAATCTAAGCAATTTAAAAGTTGGATGATTGTATCTACATTGTAAATGTCGTACATTTCAAAACCGGAAGACCAGACGATACCCGCTGTATCTAATGGCATCTTTTTGAGCATATCTATATCTTCTTTTTCGATAAGATATCGAACTGAATAAATAGCCTTGCCGGTATAATTCTCTACATCGTAACGCACATCATCTTGTGCAAAAAGACGCACATTTGTGTCATTGACAAATGATAATCTAAGCATACCAGATTTTGGGATATGTCCATAATTCTTAGCAGCATCTCTTGAAATGATGTTTATCTGTAGCTTTAAATACACCTTTTTTCCTTCTTTTAATATTGAGGCCTGTGTTTCCATCAACTCTTTTTCTTTAAAATATTGTTTGAGTTGAGGTGATGTATAGGTAAAAAGCGGTAAAGCAGCAAGTTCAATTATATTATTACCATCGTTTCCGTTGCTTAAGGCATATATACAATCTGATTTTTGATCCGACTTTAATGTATTTGAATTTCCTTGCGATTGTATATTTGTTAGCGTATTATTTGGTTCTATTTCAATATTTACATTCAAAATTTCAGCCCATTTTTCGATAGATGTTATTTGTTTTTTAGGCTTTAAATTAGGAATATTTCGAATTGTTTTTACGTTTTCGGCAGCTTTCTTATACTGACTTTCTTCAATTTTTTGCTGTTCTTTGAGTTTTTCAAGAATAGCTTCTAAGCGATCGTATTTTTCTTCAATTCCTTTTTTATTGAGTTTGGACAGGGCTGTTTGACATTTGGATATATTAGTTTCAACGCGGTATTTTTCGGTAAAATATTCGCGTTCTATCTTTTCCGCTTGATCTAAAATTAAGGTTATTTGTTTGCTGTATTGAGAAGAATTAACATTGGAATTTATAACATCTTCATCCGCCTTTTTCCAGGTTCCATCTTCAGCTTGTACTATTTTTTGACCACTATGGGTAGTCATCGTTAGCTGAGCAGACAATTTAAAAGACCATAATACAATAATCAGAAATCCCCAATATTTTAATTTCATGATGTGTTTTAAAATATACGGACAAAGATACGTTTTTTAATGTAGAAATCTAAATAATAGATGAGAATCACAACAACATAATCGTGTGTACAAATTCATTTAAAGTGTATTTATGTAGGTTCATCAAAAAAAACATCCATCCTGAAACTATAATAAGACTTTCTGTTGTTGTAGTGTTATACAAAAAATAATCTCTCCATAAATATGAGTGAATACGAAAAAAGTAATAGGGACGAAAGTGCCAATAAAATTATAAAAAACCATATTATATGGTCTATGGGCGTAGGATTTATACCGGTGCCGATAGCTGATTTGCTGGCAGTGGGTGCTGTTCAGTTAGATATGATCAGGCAATTGAGTAAGTTGTACGGCATTGACTTCAAGCAGTTGGAAGGGAAGGCCATCGTTTCTTCTCTGACGAGTTCTGGAGCTGCGCGATTAGGTTCACGTGCATTGAAGTTTATACCGGGTATTGGTTCTATTCTTGGCGGTGTGACTATGTCTATTTTATCTGGTGCTTCTACTTTTGCATTAGGCGAAGTCTTCAAAAAGCATTTTGAAACTGGAGGGACGTTCTTGGATTTTGATACAGAAAGGCTTAAAAAGTATTATAATGAAAAGTTTGAAAAAGGTAAGGAAGTCGCTGAGCAACTTAAAATGGAACATGAAAACCAAACTGCAGACACAAATACTGATGATATTATGGTAAAGCTTAAAGAACTTTCAGAAATGAAGCAGAATGGTATGCTAAGCGATGAAGAATTTGAAAATTTGAAAAAGCGAATTTTACAGTCATAGTAACAAACATACTTTTTTATTTGAATATAAAATCATCAAGTAAATATTAGGTAAAACATTGAATTACGATGCATGTTTAACCTGAATTTTATCCGGCCCAACCTTCTCTATCTAAACTACGGTATTGGATTGCTTCAGCTAAATGTTCTACTTTGATATCTGAACTATTAGCTAGGTCAGCTGCTGTTCTAGCTACTTTTAGGATACGGTCGTAGGCTCTTGCTGAAAGTTGAAGTCTCGTCATGGCTGTTTTTAGCAAATTTGTTCCCGCAGCAGGAAGGATACAAATATCTCTGACCATACGACTTGGCATTTGGGCATTATTAAATATACCTTCATATCCTTTGAATCGCTCATTTTGAATTTCCCTAGCTCTAACAACGCGTTCGACGATAGAAGTACTTGGCTCTGCGGTGTACTGAACACTAGACAATTCATCATAGGTTACAGGTGTAACTTCGACATGAAGATCAATTCTATCCAGTAAAGGTCCAGAAATCTTATTGAGATATTTTTTAACTACACCTGGGCCGCAAACACATTCTTTGTCAGGATGATTATAGTATCCGCAAGGACAAGGATTCATTGAGGCAATCAGCATAAAACTGGCAGGATAATCAACAGAAACTTTGGCACGAGAAATGGTTACCTTGCGTTCTTCCATGGGTTGCCTCATGACTTCTAAAACTTGTCTTTTAAATTCAGGCAATTCATCCAAAAACAAAACACCATTATGCGCAAGAGAAATTTCGCCGGGATTTGGATTTGAACCGCCACCGACAAGTGCAACGTCACTAATGGTATGATGTGGTGCTCTAAATGGTCTTTCAACGATTAAAGAAGAGTCAGTGCCTAAAATTCCTGCAACAGAGTGAATTTTAGTCGTTTCAAGTGCTTCATATAGATTAAGTGGTGGTAAGATCGTGGGCAATCTTCTGGCTAACATTGTCTTTCCTGCACCTGGAGGGCCGATTAAAATGACATTATGTCCACCTGCGGCAGCAAGCTCTAAGGCCCGTTTTATATTTTCCTGACCTTTCACATCACTAAAATCAACGGCATATTGATTGTTTGTGTCATTGAAAACTTCACGCGTATCATATACGACAGGTTCTAGATCAATATCACCATTGACAAAGTCGATGGCTTCTTTCATATTAGTAACGCCATAAACTTCCAAATCATTGACAATGGCGGCTTCTCTGGCATTGCTTTTTGGAAGGATAATAGCTTTGAAGTTTTCCTTTCGAGCTTGAATTGCGATGGGTAAAGCACCTTTAATGGGTCTCAATTCGCCATCTAATGCCACTTCACCCATAAAAATAATCTTATCTAATTCATCTGTTTTGAGTTGTCCTGTTGATGCTAATATCCCCATTGCTATCGGTAAGTCATATGAAGAACCTTCTTTGCGGATATCTGCAGGCGCCAGATTGACGACGATTTTAACGCGTGGGATATTAAATCCTATATTTTTTATGGCAGCTTCTATCCTTTGCCAACCTTCTTTTACTGCATTGTCGGGTAGGCCAACCATAAAGTATCCTTGTTTTCCCATAGCTACGGTCCCTCCGGCATTCACTTCGACAGTAATTGTTTGAGCTTCTACGCCATGAACGGCACTTGCATAAGTTTTTGTCAACATTTGAGTCTCATTAATAATCCGGTTAAAGATACTTTAATTATATCTACATATCCAAAAAAAATTTTTTAAAGTTAGTTTTTTAATATTAATTGGAACAATTGCTTGGTATAAATGATTTGTAATGACGTAAAAAGGTACGGTAAATTGCTAAAATTTACAACATGAAAAAAATAAAAATCACTTATACCAAAGGTCATTATACTTCAAATATATTGAATGAATCAGTCCGCTTTACAAATCAGATTATTTTGTTGTTTCAGCTCGTATTTGTTTGCCTAATTTTTCAAATTCAATATCATTAGGTTCCCAAAGTTCGATTTTGTTGTCTTCTATATCAAGAATATGTACAAATTTTCCGTATTCGACCGTTTCAATATTATCTAAAATGGTGACGCCTTCATTTTTTAAGGCAACTACAAGTGCTTCCAAATTTTCAACCCTATAATTTATCATAAAATCCTTAGTTGAAGGATTAAAATAGGTAGTTTGCTCATTGAAAGGACTCCATTGACTAAATCCCTTTTTAGAATTGTCAGCACCTTGATACCACTCAAATACACTTCCATATTCGTTTGTATTTAATCCAAGATGTTTTTGATACCAAGCGCGAACTTTATTCGGATCTTTACATTTAAAAAATATACCTCCAATACCGGTAACACGTCTCATATGATCATTTTGGTTTGCAGTCATAGTTTTAAATGCATACCCAAGGAAAAATGTAGTTATAAGTGCTAAAGCTGTAAAAATGCTTTTTTTCATTAATTATTTTTTTAGTTTGGTTTCATAAATATTAATCCAGTCATGTACATTGATTTTCGTCATAAGTTCACCGATTAAATTGTAAGGAATTTCATTCATTTTTTTAAAACGCACACAACTTTTCCCCATATCTAACTTTTGATTACTGTGTTTTGGGTATGCACTTACGAACCAATCCAACAATTCAGGGTCGGAATACAAGCCCATGTGATAAAAGTTGATCGAGTTTTTTTGTGAGGCAATACCTGCAAAAGGCAATGGTTCGCTTGGTTTGCAATGGTAGCCGTTTGGATATATTGAATGCGGCACTACATAGCCTAAACCACCATAACTTATAGCAGCTTCAAAACCTTCAGGCAAATTTTCTATAATGGTATTATGCAATTTTTTAAACGAAGTTGCCCTGTCTTCAGGGATGTTTTTTAAGATTTCATCAACTGTAATTCCGTTGGCTTTCATGAGAATAATTTATTTATATTAATAATTGAATATATCAAATTTTAGGGTAGTAAAAATGGGATTCATTTTACATTATTATACAAAGTTAGTCATATTTTTTCGGCAAACGAAAGATATTTTTTTTCAAATGTTTTTTAGTAGCGTTGAAATAAAATACAAGGATTGTTAAAAAAGTAAATGCGCTCAATTATTGCGTAAACAGATCATTCCTTACATTTGCAATTTAATACATGATAATATGTTTAAGCGTTTTAAGTTTTTTAATATATTTTACCTGTTTATATTTCTCATAAATATCGTTGTACTATACTATGTCAAAGATTATAGGATTGTCGCTAAACCTATGATTATGGGAAGTTTGATTGGCTTTTATATTGGTAATGTCGAAAGGCAATCACAAGTTTTTATCATGGGAATGGTATTTGCTTTATTAGGTGATATATTCCTTTTGTCGGATAATGAAATCTTCTTTATCATGGGATTGGCGAGTTTTTTATTGATGCAAATCTTATATTCCGTAGCGTTTTTTAGAGATATTGATGTGAAATGGAAAACAAAATGGCCTTACATTATCGGTGTTTATGGGTTGAGTCTTTTGCTCTTCTTTTTTATGTCACAGAATGCTGGTAATCTTACCTGGCCGATTTTTATGTATTCGTTAGCAATAGGCACAATGGCTAATTTTGCTATTATCAGAAAGTCTTCTGTTACTTGGTATCGCGAAGTAGTTATAGGTGCAGCATTTTTTATGTTATCAGATGCAATTTTAGGTTTGAGTAAGTTTAGTGTTTTATCCACGGTAATTGATGCACCAATCATAATGATCACTTATATGATAGCCCAATATTTTATCATTAGAGGTATAATTGAAAGGGATTTATCATTAGTGGAAACAAAGAAATAATCAGATTATAATCGCAGGCCATGTTTTCAGATTTTTTTAAACTAGGAATAGAGCATATTTTAGATCCAAATGGTTTTGACCATATCTTATTTGTAACGGTTTTATGCGTATTATACGATATCCATCAATGGAAAAATACACTTATTCTGGTTACTGCTTTCACAATAGGTCATTGTTTAACATTAACATTTTCCGCTTTGGACACGATTCGAGTCAATACAGAACTTGTCGAAACGCTTATTCCAATAACGATCATGTTGACAGCGATATTCAATATTATCACCGTATTTAATAAGTCAAACAATGAAAAAAATATTAGATTCAATTATTTATTAGCCATGTTCTTTGGCTTAATTCATGGACTGGGTTTTTCAAATTACTTTAGGGCAATTATGGGAAAAGAACAAGAAATAATAAAGCCACTTTTTGCCTTTAATCTTGGTGTAGAAGCCGGTCAGATAGTTATTGTTGCGTGTGTAACTTTACTTGGATATGTGTTGGTCAATGTATTTAAACTTCCTAAAAAGTATTGGACTGCCATCGTATCAGTGATCGCTTTTGGCATTTCGGGATGGTTGCTTTTATAATTCGAAAATATGAAGGTAATTAACTAAAGTACGTATTTAACATCTTTTAAAGTATAAGTTCTAATTTCATTTTCACTGTCTTTAATCATGAGTTTTCCTTGATTATCGACTCCAATGATTTTTCCTGTGAATTGTTTGTCATTAACATCCAGAAAAAGGGCTATTTCATTTATTAGGTATAGATAAGAAAGATATAATTTTTTTAGTAGCGTAAATTTTTTTGCAATTAGTAACTGATAATAATATTCTAGGTGATTGGAAAGCGTATTAAAAACGTCATTTTTGTCAAATTGAGTTCCAGCTATAACGGCCATAGATGTCGAGTTTTTCATTTCAGGAATGAAGTCCACCTGATTGACGTTTAAACCAATGCCAACTATAGTAGCTTTTATATGAGAACCTACGAGTGTACTTTGAATGAGAATGCCTGTCAATTTTTTATTGTTAACGTAAATGTCATTAGGCCATTTGATTTTTGCTAAAATATTGTAATCCGCTAAAGTGCCTATTAAAGCAAGACTTACTACGATATTGAAATAAAATTGATCAATTGCAAGTAAATTTTTTGGATAAAAGATATAAGAAACCAAGAGGTTTTTTCCAGGTTCACTATACCATGTACTGCCAATTTGTCCTCTTCCATCTGTCTGAAAGTCAGTAATAATGCAAGTTCCCTCAGGTGGATTAGTTTTTGCTATCAATTCTAAAGCATCTGCATTGGTAGATCCAGTTTCAGGAAGAAAGATTACATTTTTACCTGTGAATATGGCTTGATAAGATTGCATATATAGTTGTTTTGTTATCTTTGTGGCGTAATATTATATAAAATTAAAAAAATATTAGTGATTCAAACTGTAAAAGAAGAAGTTTTAACTCTAAATGAACTAATTGTTGATGCAATTCAGGATATTAAGGGAAAAAATATTATTAAATTAGATCTTAAAAAAATTGATGATTCCCCAGCGGATTTTTTTATCATTTGCGAAGGTGATTCTGTAACGCAGATTAAAGCAATTGCAGACAATATTAACAAAAAAGTATTTAATGAAATGGGGGTTAAGCCCAATCATATAGAAGGTATTGAGGGAGCAAAATGGGTGCTTGTTGACTATTTTGATACAATCGTTCATATCTTTTATCCTGAGTTGAGGTCATTTTATGAGATAGAAGAATTATGGGGTGATGCAGAAAAAACAACCTACCTAAGTAATTAAACCCATTATATAGAACTACTTTTAATAAATTCTGTTAGTTAATAGATTAGATTAGGAAAATCATTTAGATGGATAACAAACAAGAAAATAATAACAATAATATGCCTCCTAAATTCCGTATGAGTTCATATTGGATTTATGGACTTATCGTTTTAGGTATTTTGGCAGTCAATATTTACCTAAGTATGAATTCAGGGGTAAAAGATATAGACATCTACACCTTTGAGGAAAAGGTAAAAAATGATGAGGTGGAAAAAATAGACATTGTCAATGAAAAAATTGTCAATGTCTATATTAAGAAAGAGGTGATTGAAGCTAAATATCCTGAGCTCAAAGAAAGTCAAATGTATGGCTACAGCCCAAATTTTAAGTTTACAATTGGGGATATAGGAAATTTTGAAAAGAGCCTTAAAGAATATAAAGAAGAAGGTCACCTTGTAAAATATACTGTAAAAACTGAAACCAATTATTTTGCACAAATTATTAGTTGGGTATTGCCATTTGTGTTGCTAATCGGGATTTGGTTATTTTTAATGCGTCGTGTTAGTGGAGAATCTGGTGGTGGCATCGGTGGTCAAATTTTCAATATAGGTAAATCTAAGGCGACCCTTTTTGATCAGAACTCCAAGGTAAATGTTACGTTTGAAGATGTAGCAGGCCTTCAGGAAGCGAAAGTAGAAGTTATGGAAGTCGTGGACTTTCTTAAAAATCCTAAAAAATACACAGCGCTAGGCGGTAAAATCCCTAAAGGTGTGTTACTTGTAGGCCCTCCTGGTACAGGTAAGACTTTATTAGCTAAAGCAGTTGCTGGGGAAGCAGGTGTACCTTTCTTTACGATTTCTGGATCAGATTTCGTAGAAATGTTTGTCGGTGTCGGTGCTTCCAGAGTAAGAGATTTATTCAAACAAGCGAGAGAAAAAGCACCATGTATCGTGTTTATCGACGAAATTGACGCCATCGGACGTGCAAGAGGTAAAAATGCAATTCAGGGAGGTAATGACGAAAGAGAAAATACACTCAACCAATTACTCGTAGAGATGGATGGTTTTAGCACGGATAAAGGCGTTATCCTAATGGCTGCTACTAACAGACCGGACATCCTCGACTCAGCTTTACTTCGACCAGGAAGATTTGACAGACAAATCGGTATCGATCCACCTGATATTATAGGTCGTGAGGAGATATTTAAGGTTCACTTGAGAGGGATTAAGGTTGGCAGTGATGTAGAACCAAATATTCTTGCTGAAATGACGCCAGGTTTTGCTGGAGCTGATATTGCAAATATATGTAATGAAGCAGCATTAGTTGCAGCGAGACGCAATAAGACAGAAGTAAACCTAGATGACTTTTATTATGCACTCGATCGGGTAATCGGTGGATTAGAGAAAAAGAACAAATTGATTTCTCCTGTAGAAAAAGAAATCATTGCTTTCCACGAAGCTGGTCACGCTATATGCGGATGGTATTTAGAACATGCAAGTCCATTAGTAAAGGTTACGATAGTTCCACGTGGTATGGGAACATTGGGTTATGCCCAATATCTACCAAAAGAAGAATATATCATTCGTACGGAGCAACTTTTAGATAGGATGTGTATGACACTCGGCGGAAGAGCTGCAGAAAAAGTTGTATTCGAAAAAATTTCTACAGGTGCTCAAAATGACTTAGACCAGGTAACCAAAATGGCTTATGGTATGGTAACGGTCTATGGTATGAATTCGAAAGTAGGTAATGTTTCTTATTATGCCATGTCTCAAGACCAATTTAATAAGCCTTACTCAAATGAAACAGCCAAGCTTATAGATGAAGAAGTTAGAAATCTTGTAGAAACACAATACCAACGTGCTCAAAATCTTCTGATTGAAAAAAGATATGAACTCAATTTACTTGCCAAAACACTTTTAGAAAAAGAAGTGCTATTGAAGTCTGATGTTGAGCGGTTGATAGGCAAAAGACCAGTAGCAGAGGATGCAATGGTCGTTTCGGAATAATCGCTCTTAAATATTATATATTAAGGTGTATTAAAATTGCAATTAACTATAAAAGTTGAATGTAATTTTAATACACCTTTTTTTATTATTAAATATTGGATTGAGGTAATGAAGTCATCAAATACTTGCAATTTAAAAATAAATTCATGTTAAAATTAAAAGTTCTGCGATAAATAAATGAATAGGGAACGGGTTACGCTTTTTCCACTAATAGCCTTTCGCAAACAGTATTACTCAAAGTTTCAGAACTGTGTTCATTATAACGTACTACCATTGACTGGTCAAACGGTTCGACAGATTCAATTTCCATTGTCAAACCCAAATGAATTTCTTTTCTGTTGAGAAATTTTAAAAAATCATCTGAAGCATTGATTACGGCAGCGATTTTTACTGAGTCATTTTGCTTACATTCACTTAGTTTCGTATACTTTACCCAAACCATTTTCCCATCTTTGTCCGGAATTGGCGAACCGTGCGGATCAATCTTTGGATAGCCAAGAAGTTCGTCCATTTTGGCAAAAAAATCAGGTGATTTTATATGTTCAATCTGTTCAGCAATGTTGTGAACCTCATCCCAACCAAAACCCATTTTTTCAACTAAATACATTTCTGTGAGGCGGTGCTTTCTAATAATGAGTGCAGCTTCCTTTTTGCCGCTTTCTGTAAGTTTTAGGGGTTTGTAGCTTTCATAATGGACTAAATTTTTAGTTGCCAGTTTTTTCATCATACTGGTAACAGTAGGCATTTTAATATTCAAGCGTTTAGAAAGGTCATTAACGTTTACCTCACCGTCAACATTTTTATTTGAGAGATAAAACAAAGCTTTTAAATAATTCTCTTCTACAAATGAATTCATTAAGCAAAGTTAGCAAAAAAGTTTACTTACTCTAATTTAAAAAATATATTTTCAAAGTAATCTTATTATGGTAGTTTAATATTCAAATGCAATTAAGGCATGCAGGTCTAAGTTTAAGGCAGTAAAATATGGTACGCTAACAGAAAGATTTTCACAATTTTTGTCAATGGAAGCTATCGGTAAAAGCTTATGATTTAATATAGTTGATAATTACAATATTTTTGCAACATTATTCAAATATAAATGTTAGACAAGTCAAACAAAATAATTATAAAAGTGTAAATATTGTAGATTATGGCATTTTTTCAAAATATGAATTATAAAAATTACCTTCTTTGTACAGGTTTATTTATGTTGACGTTTGTTAATACAAAGGCACAAATTGTAACATTGGAAGGAAAGGTTTCAGCCGACAATCAACCGATAGCGTTTGCTAATCTAGCATTACAAGGTACCCAATTTGGTACATTATCAGATACGTTAGGCAATTTTCAATTGAAAAATATTCCTCAAGGTACCTACAAACTTGTCGTTGTTGCAATAGGATATGAAAAATACGAAAAGAACGTTGTCATTAAAAATAATCAAACTGCAGGAATTCATATCGAATTAGAACCCAATACAGCATTACTCAATGAGGTTGTTATTTCGGGAACGATGAAGGAGGTATCGAAAACAGAAAGTCCGGTTCCAATTGAAGTGTATACATCTAGGTTCTTTAAAGTAAACCCTACACCTTCGATATTTGAAGCCTTACAAAATGTAAATGGTGTTAGACCTCAGATTAATTGTAATGTTTGTAATACCGGGGATATTCACATCAATGGACAGGAAGGTCCATATACGATGGTACTTATAGACGGAATGCCTATTGTAAGTGGACTTTCTACTGTTTATGGATTGTCGGGTATTCCACAAGCTTTGATAGAAAGGGTTGAAATTGTAAAAGGTCCAGCGTCTACACTTTATGGAAGTGAAGCAGTAGGAGGACTTATTAATATTATTACTAAAAATCCGCTTAGTGCACCCATTTTTTCAACGGATATTTTTGTTACATCATGGCGCGAGTTGAATTTGGATGTTGCAGGTAAGTTTAATGTTGGAAATAAGACAAAGTCTCTGATTGGTCTAAACTACTTTAATTATTCGCTTCCTATTGACAACAACAAAGATGGTTTTACAGATATGACTTTACAAGGTCGAATTTCCATATTCAACAAATGGAATTTTAATCGAAAAGACAACCGTATATTTTCAATGGCCGGTCGATTTGTCTATGAAGATCGTTGGGGAGGCCAAATGAATTGGTCAAAACAATTTAGAGGTGGTGACAGTATTTATGGCGAAAGTATATACACCAAAAGATGGGAACTTTTTGGTACATATCAATTACCTATTAAGGAAAACATATTTTTTAAGTTTAGTACCAATGGACACGATCAAAATAGCGTTTACGGTAATATTCCATATATAGCGCAACAGTATATTGGTTTCGGACAATTAATATGGAACAAACCATATAAAAACAATGACTTTTTAATAGGTACTACCTATCGGTACACATATTACGATGACAATACACCGGTAACAGCATTTCAAGATTTAAATGGCTTAACAATAAATAAGCCATCTGTAATACATTTGCCAGGCGTTTTTATTCAAGATGAATTGAGTTTAAACGAGGATAACAAATTATTGTTCGGCGTTCGTTATGATTACAATTCGATACATGGGAGTATATTCACACCACGCCTAAACTACAAATGGAATTCTAAAGATAAAAACAACGTAATTCGTTTGAGCTTTGGTAATGGTTATCGTGTAGCTAATGTTTTTTCAGAAGATCATGCTGCACTTACTGGAGCAAGAAAAGTTGAGTTTTTAAACGACTTGAAACCTGAAATCTCTAGAAATGGAAATATAAACTTTGTAAAAAAGATATTTGCAAGAAACGGAACATATTTGAATTTAGATGCGACGACATTTTACACGTTTTTTACCAATAAAATTATCCCTAATTATGATGCTGACCCCAACAAAATTATTTATGATAATTTAGATGGGCATGCAGTTTCTCAAGGCATTGCATTAAATATTGATTTGGCACTAAATAATGGTCTGAAAATGCTCGTAGGCGGAACGTATATGGATGTTTACACCGTAGAAAATGGGGTGTATTCCAGACAATTGTTTACAGAACGTTTTACTGGTGTATGGAATCTAGGCTATACTATAAGAGGTATTGGCTTGACCATAGATTATTCAGGAAATGTGTACAGTCCAATGCGATTGCCATTGCTGAGTACCCTAGATCCAAGAAACCCGTACTCGCCATGGTGGAGTATCCAAAATATTCAAATCTCTAAAAAAACCAACAATGGTTTTGAAGTTTACGGTGGTATTAAAAATCTGTTGAATTGGACACCCAATAAAGGAAATCCCTTTATCATTGCAAGAGCAGATGATCCGTTTGACAAAGAAGTACTTTTTGATGATAACGGACAAGTCATTGCAACACCTAATAATCCTTACGCTTTAACATTTGATCCAAATTATGTTTATGGACCAAATCAGGGTATAAGGGGATTTTTAGGTGTCAGATATACAATCAGGTGAATTAGCAATCTATAATATTGATTTTTGTCGAAAATATTATAGTGTATTGCTGGGGACTCATTCCATTGAAATCGTTCTTTTTAGTTAAACAGTGATTTTTTAAAATAAAAGCGCCTTGACACAATATATATTATTTAAGTCAAGGCGCGTATTAATAAATCTTTTCAATTTTATTAATCCATATGAACAATTTTTAGATTTTCATTTATAGAATTGCTTCTAAGATTAACCAAATAAACACCACTATTTGGAAAATTATCTAATAATACTGGTTGCTTATAATTGATACGGTCAACAAACTTAGTGAAAATAAGCTTGCCGTTGACATCATAAACTTGAAGGGTGTAATCTTCCTGCTGAGGTAATGCTGCTAAAATTTGGATACTTCCTGAAAATGGATTTGGATAAGCTTTAAGGAATTTTGTTGTTGTCCAACTTTCCGTTGATGAAGTTCCATAAGCCAACGTACCATTTTGAGCAATAACATTGATTTTGTTAAAGTCTCTAGTGTACATATTAATATCTGACATTTCTAAAGGAGAAACTCCAACCATATTTTTGGTATCGAATACCAAAGTCATAAGTACGCCCTCCGCTGAAATAGAATTACTTTGTGGGTGATCCCAGCCGACGAGGACTCTGTCACCTAAATCATTGAAATTTCCGTTACCGAACCCTGGCATCAGAGAAGATTCTATATTTTTAAGTACTAACTGAGAATAATCAAAATTGATAACCATAGACATAACAGAAATAGAATCTACACCGCTGACTTTAACAGGAATTCTAATATTGGATCCCGCGTTAACGACTGTATCCGGTAATGTAATGTTTACAGATAGCACAGATCTAGTAGAAGTCTCATTCTCTTGTCTGAATAATGCATTATTATCTACATCACCTGTCTTAATGGATATGAAGTTGAGTTTAGTGTCGTCCACATTCGGGTCATTCAAATTAATGAACTCTGAAATATTAACATTAAGGGGATCAAAATTAGCTCCAAGTGCTTCCGGAATGAATCTCCATGATGTATTGTTAGGAAACTCATTAATTTTGTGTAGGAACAACCTATTGGTATAAGCAACATCGAGTACATTGATTTTTCCGTCTTTATTGACATCTGCAGCGAGAATTTTGTAATTATCGTCTAAAATAGTGGTTTGTAAAAAGTGTCTTCTGATTTTTGCTACATCTAGGATATCCACACCTTTTCTCCACTCATCGTTTTTGACGGGGAGCACTCTGTTTGTATAATTTGTTTTAGTGAATGAATAGTTACCATTTGCTGTAGTAGTCGTACTACCTATTACATTCAATCCAGAGAGCAAATCAACTCTAACATCAGTATGAGCGATACTTGAAGGACTCTTTATGATACCTTTTGGATGGGCGTTAAATCCGACACATATATCAGCACCATTAATTTTTCCATTGCTGGATGCGGAAGATAATAAAGCTAGGTCTCTGCCTAATAACTGTGTAGGGTTGATAAAGTTAATGTCTGATTCGATAACGATGTCAAATAACTTGAAATTGTCTGCAAGTGTGATGTCATTTCCTCCTGGTTCGTCCCAGCTTATTCTTAAAGTACCATTTGATAAAATATTACTTGATACATTTGTGATATTAGCATTGTTAATACCTATAAATTTAATACCTGTCGTATTGGCAAAATATGCATCAAAACTGAAAGCACCGATTTTATTAAATCGGTTGATAGTCACAGGTACGTATGTTGGGACACCCGGTGATGCGCATATATTACCAAAATTAAATAGAGCCTCTTGGCCTTGAGGGACGGTAGTCACTTTGAACTGGCATGTAGCAATATTTCCGTTTTGATCTGCTGCTGAATATACAAAATATGAAGTTCCTGCACCTTTAAAGTCGTATGTGAATTTAGCACCTGGGCTAAAATTAGGATAGTATAGTGTAGTTCCATCTAGAACGGTGGCACCATTCACACAATTGATAGATAAAGTCAAAGACGAAATCAGACAATTGTCGAAAACATCCGGATCTTTAAGATCAAGTATGGCTTCTCCGTTAGCGTCAAGAGAAAGAGTTATATCACTTGGACAATTGGTGATAACAGGAGGCGTTATGTCGTTACCACATGGTGCTGTATTTTTGACGGTAGTCACATAAGAGAAGCAGTACCCTTTGTTCCCTGCGGCATCTTCGGCAGTGTATTTGAATATTACATAGCCTTCTTTATTTATATTGTAGTCATAAGTGCCACCCGGATCTATAACATTGTTGTAAATGGTATAAGTATTATTATTGTTATCATGTGTTCCATTTAAGTAAAACAATTCAAGCGATTCTTTCACTACATTACAATTGTCAGACAGGAATGGATCTGTTACGTTTACTCTGGCATAATCATTATTGTCCAAAACAGCTAATTGGCTTTGCGGGCATAGGGTATATACCGGTCTTGTCCTGTCATTGACACATGGGTCGCCCAATACGGTAAGCCTGTGTTTACATAATGTGGTATTGCCTGCATGGTCTGTAGCCCAATATTCTACATCAACCCAGCCTTTTCCTACTATGGTAAATGTATGTTGTGAGCCGATATCAAAATTGGGATAAGCTTCCAAAGTCTGTCCGTTGAAATTGGTCGCACCGCCATAAAATATAACGTTGAGTCCTTTACTTTGTAAACCACAATTGTCCGTAACGGCAGTAGGGTTTACAGCCGTATAATTGACAGTGCCATTAGCGCCGAGCTGTAATGTTTGGTTGGGGCGACAACCTATTATCAAAGGTTTTTGATTGTCAATGACAGGAATGGTAATAGTATATGTAGAATTACAACTCCAAGACGGAATACCGTTATTTATAAAATATCTTCCAAAATCCAGTTTATAAGTACCTGGAACAGCTTCTATTTTGATTGTTTGCTCATTTGGTTTAAACAAGACGGTCTCAACATTTTCTAAATACATCATATAGTTTAGCAAGCCATCATTTTCGGGGTCATCACAATACGAACCTTTGATTTGTGATAAAGATATGGATACACTTCCTTTATCACTCGCACTACAACCACCTATTATAGTATAGTCTAAAAGTGTTGGGCAAAGCTCCCCAAACTCCAGTTCAAAGCAATTCAAATTCCAGGCTATATTGGTGGATGCGCATACTTCAAGCCCCCAAACTCCATTAGGATTTATATTTTGATAATTGATATCTACTAAATCTTGTCTTGCTCTGTACGTTCCATTAAGAATAAATGGTGTATTGTCCGAAACATTAGGATTGCTCGATGCATAGCAAGAAGTAAAATTAGCAATGAAAGTTTGTTTACTACCATCAAACTGTGGAAAATCAGTCCCTTGTGTTAATGCAAATTTAGTACCATCAGGTGCGACCAAGTTGATGACACCATTAAAATTACCCGGAAAATTGGCATTGATTTTTACATTCTTAAGACCATATAGATAGTCCAGGGTATTTAATCCACTGACATAAGTTGTTGCGACTAAGGTATTGACAGAGCAAGGTTGTACCCTGACCGGACTGCCATTGCATATAGCAGATTTAAACTTTGCATCCGCATTTTTTTTGACAGTAATAATCTGCGTACAGGTTTTGGTAATGGTAGTGTTGCCGTTTTGCCCTGTGATCGTCCATTTTATTTGATAGTTGCCTTCCTGCCTTGGCGTTAATCCTTGAGGAATACTTGGGTCAAACGGGTCATCGACAAAAGTAGTACCGTCAGGACGGATGCCTTCAAGTTTTGATATTTTAGTATTAGTCACACCACATACTCCGTAAAACTGGGGCAAAACAAATCTCGTAAAATTTGTCGTAGAATGGGGTAATGTTATGTCTGGTGAACAATTTACCACTATATTACCACCTACGGTGACACTATTTGTGCCGATAGAAAATTGTTGAATTTTAAGGGTTGAAAAATCAGGAAATCCGGAAGCACTTCTTTTGGCTACAAAGAGAAAATAATCTCTTGCACTCAGATTACTTAGAGTCACATTTGGATTTGTAGCAGCACTCCAATAAAATCCGTCCAGACTAAACAAGCAATCTCCGGCGAGTGTAAAACTAACACTGCCATTGCTGGATTGACAATTATTGGCATTTGATGTAGTAAGATTTGTTACTGTACAAGGTGTACAAGCTTGCTGAAGGGAAGCTTCGTCCATACAATCACCACCATTTCCTGATATATTTCGTGGATGTGTACTTGCCGGATTGGCCAGATAGGCACAAAAATGAAAAAAGTCACATACTGTAAGTAAGGGGTTATTTGTAATTGTCAGACCATTGTTTGCATTTTTGAAAAAAATTGTATTTTGTAAAGAAGAAATATCATTCAAAACGGCATTGTTGTCAATATAAATATCTTGACCAACTGAATTTAGATTACTAAGACCATTTAGGTTTTCTAATTTAGCATTATTAATAATATTAAACCAAGTACTAATATTTTTAAGATTTCCTAACCCATTTAGATTTGTTAAATTTGCATTTTCTTGAATTCTAAAATATCCACCAACAATGTTTAGATTGTAAAACCCATTCAAAGTTGCCAATTGTGGATTATTTTGGATATCTAAATTTGTGCCTATTTGTTGTATAGTACTGAATCCATTTATACTAGTAAGTAAGCCATTATTAAAAATGTAGACTCGACCACCTATATTTGACAAACTGTTGAAACCGCTTAGATTAACAAGTCCCGTCATGGTACGAAACTGAAGATTCCCACCTATACTTGTCAGATTTGTAAATTCGGTAATGTCTGTAATCGCAGAATTAAATAAAAAATCCAAATTACCTCCCACACTTGTTAAATATCTTAATCCTGAAAAATCAGTAAGATGGGAATTGTGGTATATATTTAGATTGCCACCTATGGAAGTAAGGTTGCCAAGTGGTGTAAGTCCGGAAATATCCGAAGTCCCGTTGTTAACACCAATACGAATGCTTCCCGGAAGCTGTGTACAGTTGGGATATTGCACTAAAAAGTCATTGACTTTAGCCTGAGTATCTAAAATTACATCCCCCGTCGGGCATTGCGCATTTACCATAAAGGCAGTAAAAAATATGATTAATGCCAATATTGCATTTTTTAAGTAAAATTGCTTCATAAGATTGATGATTATGATGTTTTAGAATAAAAAAATTGATTCTCGCAACAATGTTATGAAGAATACTTGTGTCTGTAAAAAATATGGGATAGAATGGCGATTTCAGGGATGGAAAGTCAAAATGACTCGACTACAGCTTGATATTTTAGGTCAAAGGTTGAGTCAAGATTGTATTTCTGATTTGTAAAAACCCTCTTGGAGGTAAGGTGTACTTGTGTAAGAGTGTTGTCCTGGCTGCACCATGAATTATATCAAACTATCATAGTTTTTGACTGTGTTTGTAAAAATGAGTGCAGGATGTCAAATATATATTAAAATAGTAGAATGCTTCTTTACATTTTAGGCAATTGTTCAGTCAGAAAAAGCAAAATATCGTGTATAAAGTAGTCAGTGAAATTTTAGTTGATTCGTATTTGGTAATTATTCCAAATCCTTAACAATGGGTATTTTTTCTTTGACTGTTTTAATCATTAGGTAAAATTCCAACTTTTTTTAATAAAACGTCTATTGTCAATTGCCCGGATTTGATCTATCATTACATCACAATTTTCATTTAGATTTGCCATTCCCTTTTTAACATGCACTCTTAAGATGTCTGAATCTTTTTTTACTTTTTCGTTAATACATAAATAGTGTAAACAGACTATGAATCAAATGATTGGTTTTGCCGTAATTATACAATTTGGTATGATATTTGAAATAGGTTAAATAAAAAAATCAAATGAAAAATTTCCTTTTAACTAATTTTCTCTTAATGTTACTTTCGCTGCATTCAGTAGCACAACATAGCTGGAATGTTAATACTACTACTTGTGCTACTATAGAGGTGAGTTCGTTTGATCTGAATCGTAACGGTGCATCTGTATTATTGTATGAAAAGAATAATGGGTTTTACAGTATTAAACAAAGTATGCGATTTGACACTTCCGTAACTAGCGTAGCTTTTACGGACTTACCGAATTCTATTTACCGGACAGTCATTATTTTTGATCAGAAATACGAAGGTGCATATACGCTTTGGAATACGAGTGTGAATACCAGTGCCGACATTCATATAGATTGTTTACAGTTTAGAAAAAGCGAAACAAGGCTACCTGAAATAAAACTTGAACCTAACCCTTCATCAAATACTGTCAAAATAATGTTGGATAACAATGTTAACGAGGTAATAAATTCAAAAATATTTAGTCCTAATGGAACGCTGGTCAAACAATTTAGCTTTACTGGATTACAAAAGGAAATCCATTTGGACGACATTCCTTCTGGTTCGTATTTTATTCAATTTTTATTAAATAATACTACAATCACCAAAAAACTTATCAAAATATGAAGAATATAATCACAGTGACGTTTATTTTAATTCATTTTATATCTTTTGGACAAAAAAATGGTATGAGTGAATATACTTCCAGCCAGTCATCGGTGTATGGCAATGCCGGCAGTTATTTAGCATTAGACAGTATTTATTTGACACAGAGTTCAGCTATAACACTTGAATCAACTAATCCTTTTTGGAAAGTTTCTTTAAAAGAAATTAACAAGATTACCCAAGTAAGAATCACTGTCCCTGATACCAGTTTTCAACCTGCACCAAACGAGTTTTACATCCTTTTTTCATTGGATTCTATAGATGATACACCATTAACTCTTCAAGATTTAAACGAGAATAATATTAATAATGTCCAGTATGATAGTGAAAACATAAGATTGGCAAGACTCTTATCTAATTCTCGTATTTATTCTATTTGTGTTCCGAGACAGAGATTGAACCAGCCACTATATTTTGATTCGTTATTTGTTAGACATATTTCAATTGTATGTCCTGTACGTACACAACTGGAAATCATTGAAGTGGACATAATCGGGACGGAAGTTCCTCAATATGATGTAACTAAAGGTGTCACAGGTTTTGAATGGAAAAAAAAATGTGGCAATAGCATTTTTAATAATATGAATGGCTTGATAGACTGTGATGAATATGATTGCAAGGTGCAATATACGAACATCAACTATACTAAACCTACATGCCCGGTATGCAATGATGGTAAGATATGTATCACAGCGATGAATGTACAACAAATAAGTTTTGATGGAGGAGTAACATGGCAAAATTTTAACGATAGGATCAGGCAGTGTTATGAGCAAATGCCATCCGGTAATTATAAAATCGTATTCAAAAGTCCCAGCGGATGTACTAAAGAGGAAGACATTAACATGATTGTCCCTCCGGGGACGTCCACATCCTTATGTGAAAATGGAGATTTTGAATTAGGAAACTTTACTGGTTTTATATTTGAGACTGGCATCAATCAACAAAATCCTAACGGGCCACATACTTTAACACCGGGATTTGACGTTAATGTGCATAATATCATCAATGTGGAAAATTTTTCAGACCCACATATAGGCAGTCTAATCAATAATCCCGGATTTTTGGGGCAGTATGCTTTCCGGCTGGGAGATGACAGGGTAATAGGTAGCCCATCTAACCCTATATCACAAATGGAATCAATCAAGTTTAAATTTACGGTGACTAATGCTGATTTCTCATTCAATTACGCGAGAGTAACTCAAGATCCATTTGGTGACCATTCGGAAGAAGAACTACCTTTTTTTTACTGGGAGATTACAGATATACAAGGCAATATTATATATAGTGAAACCGAATTATCCAATGATCAATACTATCAGGACTTTGGAAATGATCTCAGATATAGAGGTTGGGATTGTGCACATACGGATCTTTCATCTTATATAGGCCAGGAATTATATGTGCGTTTTATCAATTCCGACTGTGGCCGCTGGTCGCATTGGGCATATACTTATATAGATAATATATGTGCCCCATCTGCAGGAAATATTCCTGTCATCACTAACGTAGAGTCTTGCGGTAAAATTGCACAAGTGTGTAGTGATCAATCCCTTGATCTCTCATTTACACCCGGAGGGTATAACCGGTATCAGTGGGTCATATCCAAGGTTAATACTTCCGGATCTGACTATGATACATGGCAGTCACCGGTCATCATAGGGGTAGAAGCCAAAATCACGGATATTATCGGTTATTATGAGGTGGGGTCGGGCTTTGCGACTGCATGTGGCGACAAGATCAAGATCGTATTACGGGTATATAATGGGTGTAGTGAAGCCACATCGGATCCATATATATATACCATATCTTGCAGTAACTATATCGTGGACTACTGCAATCCCATGACCTATTGCAGAGAATACAAGGATATACAGATCAAGGGTACTTTTGATTGTCCGGGGTGCACGATTACGTGGGATCCTACAAGTAATATAAATGACAGTAAAATACCTTTTCCAACTGTGTTTCCAATTCCGTCAAATATTACTCCATTAAGCAGTAGAATATATACATATAATGTTACAACTACAGAAGGATGCAAGTATTGTGGAGAAGTGGGATTTGCAAAGTATGGCTACGAGATTGTACCGCATACATTGGAGAGAGGATATTGCAGCTATACCTACGGTATAGATATTGTATTGTCACCGGCGCTGGCATCCATACAAAATGATGACATCGTCATCCGCAAAACCAATATCCTCAATGGTGCGACAGAAGTGGTGTACCCAAGCGGGACGGGCAGCATCCGCAGTATATCCTTCTCTCAATTGAGAGAAAGTACTACACAGTACAGGCTGGAAGTGATGATCCTACCTGAGTCTTGCAGCGACGGCTATACCTGTATTCAGTCCTATACCTTTGATAGAATATATCGGACAGGTTACCACGCCTACTGGAAAGCAGCAATACCAAATACATTCTCGCCCAATGGAGATGGCATCAGCGATGTATGGCATCTGACATTCAGAAGCCTGGACGAAAGTTTACCACTTAGCTGTTCCAATATGAGTACAGATAACAGCAGCATCTATGCATACAGCATTAAGATATATGATAGGTGGGGAGACAATCTACTATTTTCACAAAGTGTGAGCAAACCACTCACTGATACACAGGGATTCACAGGTGAGGAGATCACTTGGGATGGTACATTCAATGGCCAGCCTGTAGCACAGGGTGTGTATGTAGGCATCATCACTACATCCAGCTGTTATGACGCAGACTTCAGATGCGATGATTGTGACAGTCAGGATCCTTTTGACTATTGCTTTGGACGAGAAAGTGATTGCGGCATACCTTATGAAGATAATGATAATAATTTTGGAACCAAATGCGGTATCACCGTAATAAGATGATGGATATGAATAGCAATACATTTATTAAGTACACCGTAGGTTTATTATTATTTATAAGCAGCCATGTGGCATATGCCCAGACGTTTTATCATTGCCCGGATATTCTTAGAGGTGCCAAAGGAAATATATATTATATTGATAATCGAATATTATATATGGGTTGGGACACATTAGTTGTGGGAAATCAGTTCGAATTTGACTGCAGTTCAAATACTGTAGTAGGGCTTCCCAATATCCGTTTGATAGATTTTTATCCTATCAATGATTATGAATTTCTTATGATAGATGATTATGACAATCTTATCATATACGACATCATTGCGAAAGAGATAAAAAGAGTTGTTATGACACAAAGAGAAGGAATGTATGAAATAAGAAGATACAAATCGTCCACGTATATAAGTAGCTATTATGGTATCGACTTTGTCAATCATGACAATCTGGCTACGGATATATGGGAAGAAAAGACCGTACCATTGCCATTTTATGGGTATATTCATGAAATGAAATTCATAACTGATGATTTTTTTGTGTTTGGCTTAGGCATAGAGGATACACGTAAAGGAGGGATAGCCATAACACATGATGGAGGAGCAACCTGGAAGGTAGATACTACTGGATTTGAATATAGGATTTCCTGTATAGAGTATCTGGGGGATAATCACTTAGTGGTCATTGATAATGGAGGAAATGCATATTATAGTGACGATATGGGCATGACCTGGACTAAAAAGAAGATTCAGCCAGACAACAATCAAGCAATAGATTCAGAAGTTGTAGGTACAGATATCTATGTGGTCGGAGGATATGTGGAATTTAATGACGACAAAGAAATTGCAAATGTATTCAAGAGTACAGACTATGGTCGCACATGGCAGGAAGTTTTTAGAAGCGAAGACAATAGGTTGGGACTCTTCATCACCAAAGATGATCAAAACAGGTTGTACTTTACTACTGTTGATGGATCAGTATTCTATACAAAAGAGTCCGTCTCATCAGCGCATGATGTAGTCCTGCATGATATCTCCATCCAGCCCAATCCCGTGGCTACATCATTCCGCATCGGTACGACAGGTACAGACAGATATACGGTACAGATCAGAGATCTCACAGGTGCGGTAATCATGGCACTATCAGATATATATCCCGGCAGTGACATCGATATATCATCCCTGCCGGCAGGGATATACATAGTACATGGCAATACAGGCGATGGGCGTGGTTTTGTACAGAAACTCGTAAAAGTGGAATAGATATGATAATATTTGACTATTGCTTTGGACGAGAAAGTGATTGCGGCATACCTTATGAAGATAATGATAATAATTTTGGAACCAAATGCGGTATCACCGTAATAAGATGATGGATATGAATAGCAATACATTTATTAAGTACACCGTAGGTTTATTATTATTTATAAGCAGCCATGTGGCATATGCCCAGACGTTTTATCATTGCCCGGATATTCTTAGAGGTGCCAAAGGAAATATATATTATATTGATAATCGAATATTATATATGGGTTGGGACACATTAGTTGTGGGAAATCAGTTCGAATTTGACTGCAGTTCAAATACTGTAGTAGGGCTTCCCAATATCCGTTTGATAGATTTTTATCCTATCAATGATTATGAATTTCTTATGATAGATGATTATGACAATCTTATCATATACGACATCATTGCGAAAGAGATAAAAAGAGTTGTTATGACACAAAGAGAAGGAATGTATGAAATAAGAAGATACAAATCGTCCACGTATATAAGTAGCTATTATGGTATCGACTTTGTCAATCATGACAATCTGGCTACGGATATATGGGAAGAAAAGACCGTACCATTGCCATTTTATGGGTATATTCATGAAATGAAATTCATAACTGATGATTTTTTTGTGTTTGGCTTAGGCATAGAGGATACACGTAAAGGAGGGATAGCCATAACACATGATGGAGGAGCAACCTGGAAGGTAGATACTACTGGATTTGAATATAGGATTTCCTGTATAGAGTATCTGGGGGATAATCACTTAGTGGTCATTGATAATGGAGGAAATGCATATTATAGTGACGATATGGGCATGACCTGGGTTAAAAAGAAGATTCACCCGGACTTCGAGCATGCTATTGGTTCAGAAGTTGTAGGTACAGATATCTATGTGGTTGGAGGATATTTAGACGATAACGGCTACGACGAAACTGCATATCTATTCAAGAGTACAGACTATGGTCGTACATGGCAACAAATTTTTAAAAGTGAAAACAATAGGTTGGGACTCTTCATCACAAAAGACGAGCAAAACAGGTTGTACTTTACTACTGCTGATGGATCAGTATTCTATACAAAAGAGTCCGTCTCATCAGCGCATGATGTAGTCCTGCATGATATCTCCATCCAGCCCAATCCCGTGGCTACATCATTCCGCATCGGTACGACAGGTACAGACAGATATACGGTACAGATCAGAGATCTCACAGGTGCGGTAATCATGGCACTATCAGATATATATCCCGGCAGTGACATCGATATATCATCCCTACCGGCAGGGATATACATAGTACATGGCAATACAGGCGATGGGCGTAGCTTTGTACAGAAGCTCGTAAAAGTGGAATAGATATGATAATATTTGACTATTGCTTTGGGCGAGAAAGCGACTGTGGTAAGCCTTGGCAGAATAATAATAACAATTTCGCCACTAAATGCGGTATCACCGTAATAAGATGATGGATATGAATAGCAATACATTTATTAAGTACACCGTAGGTTTATTATTATTTATAAGCAGCCATGTGGCATATGCCCAGACGTTTTATCATTGCCCGGATATTCTTAGAGGTGCCAAAGGAAATATATATTATATTGATAATCGAATATTATATATGGGTTGGGACACATTAGTTGTGGGAAATCAGTTCGAATTTGACTGCAGTTCAAATACTGTAGTAGGGCTTCCCAATATCCGTTTGATAGATTTTTATCCTATCAATGATTATGAATTTCTTATGATAGATGATTATGACAATCTTATCATATACGACATCATTGCGAAAGAGATAAAAAGAGTTGTTATGACACAAAGAGAAGGAATGTATGAAATAAGAAGATACAAATCGTCCACGTATATAAGTAGCTATTATGGTATCGACTTTGTCAATCATGACAATCTGGCTACGGATATATGGGAAGAAAAGACCGTACCATTGCCATTTTATGGGTATATTCATGAAATGAAATTCATAACTGATGATTTTTTTGTGTTTGGCTTAGGCATAGAGGATACACGTAAAGGAGGGATAGCCATAACACATGATGGAGGAGCAACCTGGAAGGTAGATACTACTGGATTTGAATATAGGATTTCCTGTATAGAGTATCTGGGGGATAATCACTTAGTGGTCATTGATAATGGAGGAAATGCATATTATAGTGACGATATGGGCATGACCTGGACTAAAAAGAAGATTCAGCCAGACAACAATCAAGCAATAGATTCAGAAGTTGTAGGTACAGATATCTATGTGGTCGGAGGATATGTGGAATTTAATGACGACAAAGAAATTGCAAATGTATTCAAGAGTACAGACTATGGTCGTACATGGCAGGAAGTTTTTAGAAGCGAAGACAATAGGTTGGGATTATTCATCACAAAAGATGATCAAAACAGGTTGTACTTTACCACTTTTGATGGATCAGTATTCTATACAAAAGAGTCCGTCTCATCGGCGCATGATGTAGTCCTTCATGATATCTCCATCCAGCCCAATCCCGTGGCTACATCATTCCGCATCGGTACGACAGGTACAGACAGATATACGGTACAGATCAGAGATCTCACAGGTGCGGTAATCATGGCACTATCAGATATATATCCCGGCAGTGACATCGATATATCATCCCTACCGGCAGGGATATACATAGTACATGGCAATACAGGCGATGGGCGTAGCTTTGTACAGAAGCTCGTAAAAGTGGAATAATGGATATAAAAAAATTTGACTATTTAGGTACTTAGTCAAACGAGTTGTTTTTGTCACGATTTTTGCATCTTTCAAACATATATAGCACCAAAAACTATTATTTCTGTACTATTATCAACGGGCTTCACCCGTTGGTATCAATATTTTTCCTATTTCAAGGCAATAACCTGAAAAGTTTCACTGAAACAAGAAGAAATATGGCATTGCCCGAGTATCAGAACTTATGTATCCCATCAGAATAATTTTTTGAAACAGGGATAGTTGTGTTGTTGATAACTAATGTACTGGATGTATATTTTTCGATTTTGGATCTATTGACCACATAAGCTCTGTGTACCTGCACAAAAGTTTCATTAGAAAGTGTTTCCATTATCTGCTTAATGGTAGAACGGGTTTTATACACTTTTTTATCGGTGTGAAAAAACAAGTAGTTTCCGTCTGATTCGATGTAGTTGATTTTGTCGAGCGGAAGCTCGACCTTGTATTCGCCGTCTTTTACTATGATTGTTGGCGGTTGTTCCGTGCTTTGAAACTTTCGGATGGCGATTTCCAGCGATGCTATCAGGTCGCTGTTTTTAAATGGTTTGGTAAGGTAGGAATATGGCGAAGTAGAAACCGCTTGTCTAATGATTTCGGGATTTTCGTAAGCAGTAAGATAGATAAACGGAACTGAAAAATTTTCGCTGATCTGATTACCAAGCGAAATGCCATTCTGTTCATTTTCACCGAGATTGATATCAAGAATAGCACAAGTTACCTCTTTATTTTCCAGAATGTCCAATGCTTCTTTGGCGTTTTTAGCTTCAAGTACATGATATCCATTTTCTAATAATACTTTCTTTGAAAGTCGCCTATTTAGGAAATTATCTTCAACCAGTAAAATTGTTTTATTTTTCACTTTTATGTATTATAAACGAGTAAAAAAGCAAACTATTGATCTGTATTCAATTTAGGATACAAAGTTATACATTTAAATATAATAATAGGTAGGAAAATCAAATTTGAAATGGTTTTTTTAAAGTTATAATGCTTAAATTTAAAAGGATTCTTTTAAGGTACTTTGGTGGTGAAGAGATAATATCTACTTGTATTTGTGTTTTTAAAGTGATATAATCAACTATGGCCATTAAGGAATTTATGAATTTAACCCGAATTTCTATAAGGAAAATTGAATGAACCTAAAAATTGTTATATTTTATATAAAGTAGCAAGTAAATTGATAATTCAAAATATTTGTCATGAGAGTATTTGCTGGATAATAGGCAAAAAAAAAGCCCAATCTTTAGATTGAGCTTTTGCGGTCTGGACGGGACTCGAACCCGCGACCCCATGCGTGACAGGCATGTATTCTAACCAACTGAACTACCAAACCATTAATGCCTTTCTTCAAAAGCGACGCAAAGATAGAAGTTCTTTTTGAGTTACAAAGAACTTTTTGAAAAAAAAATTCAATTTTTTTTATTTTTTTATTTTTAGGCTCATTTTTTAAAGGATTACGTACTTTTGTAGGTTATATTCATAGCGGTATGCCTACATATTTGACATGGACATCGCTTGATTTTAAATTTTTGTCAGTATATTTTATACCAATGCAATATTTTACTTTAGTTAAAACAAATATGTGTATTTAGAAGATATAATGACATTTGTAATCTTTTACTAAAAACCAAACTTAAAAACACATGGTATATTTAGACTTCGAAAAACCACTTGAAAACCTGTATGAGCAGCTCGAAAAATTGCGTGAAGTTGAACAGGAAGGTACAGTAGATATATCTGATAGTATTAAAGAACTTGAAAAAAAGATACAACAAACTAAGAAAGAAATATATTCTAATCTTACAGGCTGGCAACGTGTACAGTTGTCTCGCCATCCAGAGAGGCCATATACTTTATATTATATTGAGCAAATGTGTAAAAAATTTACCGAATTACATGGTGATCGGTATTATGCAGATGACAAAGCCATTGTCGGTGGTTTAGCAAAAATTGATAATTATGCGGTAATGATCATTGGCCATCAAAAGGGAACGAATACAAAAAGCCGTCAGTATAGAAATTTTGGTATGGCAAATCCTGATGGATATAGAAAAGCGCTTAGATTGATGAAAATGGCTGAACGCTTTAATATTCCTGTGGTTACTTTAATAGATACTCCGGGAGCATTTCCTGGATTAGAGGCAGAAGAGCGTGGCCAAGCAGAAGCAATAGCAAGAAATCTTTTTGAAATGGCTCAACTTCGTGTTCCGATATTGTGCTATGTAATAGGTGAAGGAGCCTCCGGTGGAGCGCTTGGTATCGGAGTGGGAGATAAGGTCTTTATGTTAGAAAATACATGGTACACAGTTATTTCCCCTGAATCTTGTTCTTCTATTCTTTGGCGTAGTTGGGATCACAAAGAAGAGGCTGCAGAGGCTTTAAAATTGACACCTGAACATATGCTAAGCTTTGGTTTGATTGATGATATTGTCAAAGAACCATTGGGTGGAGCACATGTCGATCCAGAAAAAATGGCTAAAACGCTCAAATCACATATTAAAGAAGAATTGGCGTCATTAATTTCCTTAGATCCGGACGAGAGAATACTAACTCGTATTAAGAAATATGACAATATGGGTAAATACCAGATTGCGGAATAATACGTATAAAACATGTTCAAACAAATCAGAAAATGGTTGTTTTATAAAGCATTTTCAAATAAAGAAAATATAAGAATTAATTCCGGTAATACGGTTAATCCTGTAAGGAATGTCTGTATTTTGTTTGATGGGACTGAAGAAGATCAAAGAAAGATTGTGCATCAATTTAAAAAAGCAATTGCTGCAGGTGGTCGTTCGGATGTAAAATCTTTAGCTTTTATAAATAACCGCTTGCCATTGGATAATGTAGATTATGCCGCCTATAATCTTAAGCAAATTAATTGGTATGGTATTCCTAATGGCGAAAAAGTAGAGGCTTTTATTAATAATAATTACGATATGATGATCGTTTTGATTAAGAAAATGTTACCGCACTTTGAGTACATTATTGCACACAGCAATGCAAAGTTTATTGTAGGTCCAGCAATCACTCGTGCTGAAAATTATTTTGATCTGATTGTTGAGTTGCCAAAGTCAACCGATACAAATGAACTTATTAATAATATTATCAAAATGGTCAATTTAGTGGCTGTCAAATAAAATTTTAAATTATGAAAGATCAAAGATTTGTAGGAACCGGAGTAGCGATTATCACACCATTTAAAAATTACGAAATTGATTATTCTGCTTTTGGAAGTATTATAGATTATGTGATACAAGGCGGTGTCAATTATATCGTTGCTTTGGGTTCTACCGGTGAGGCTGCCACACTCAGTGCGGATGAAGAAAGGACTGTACTTGATTTTTGTATAAAGCATATAGACAACAGAGTCCCATTAGTAGCTGGAAATTTTGGCGGTAATAATACACGAACGCTAGTAGATAAACTAAAAGCCTATAATTTTGAGGGCATATCGGCGATTTTATCTGCGAGCCCTGCTTATAGTAAACCTACCCAAGAGGGGATTTTTCAACATTATAAAGCCATGGCAGATGTAAGTCCTGTGCCTATAATATTGTATAATGTACCAGGGAGGACGGCTTCAAATATGACATGGGAGACTACTGTACGCCTAGCAGCATACAGTGAGCGATTTATTGGCATTAAAGAGGCTTCTGGTGATTTAGTACAGACGATTAATATCATAAAGCATAAACCGGATCACTTTATTGTTACTTCAGGTGATGATATGGTTGCTTTACCTATGGCATTAGTTGGGTGTGATGGAGTGATTTCTGTAATTGCAAATGCACTGCCAAGGGCCTTTAGTCAGATGATGAATTTTGCGCTTGATAGAAATGTATATGCTGCAAATGAACTCAATATGAAGTCGTTTGACTTACATCATTGGTTGTATGTCGAAGGCAATCCAGTAGGTATTAAAGCAACGATGGAAGCATTGGGACTTTGTACCAGAGAAGTTCGCTTGCCATTGTCGCCTATGACAGATGCAAATTTTGAAAAGCTCAATATAACTTTAGACGCAATCAAAGAAGGGTTGAAACATTAGAATATGGGTGTCGTTAAAGATGTAATAACATCGATGTAGTATCATTATTTAACGTTTTCTAAAAAGCAATGCTATGTCATGCTAATTATTATTGACAAATGGAACGTATGTAGGGAGGATTTTATCGCTTTTAGTGTTTTCACTCGTTTATCATAGCATTGTGTACCAAAGCAACCAAAAAATCCAAATGGAAAACGTAAGTTTGTAAGCGATGTACCCTGAAAATAATAGTATTTTTTCCAGACTTTGAATATTTTTTTATATATTTGCATCGTCTTTGAGACCTGATATTTAATGAAAATATACCAAGATATTAATTGATCGCATTCATTTTGTAAACATAATGTTCTACTTATTTGCCTGAATTTTGAAACCACTTTATTTTATAACAAACTGTCGGAATATTACCATTTCAAAGAAATGGTTTTCGTCATTTAGTAATTGTAACAAATCAAGTTGAATTACCCATATAAATAAGACAGCAAAGCATTAGATAATGCTATTTTTAGCCCGTAGATGGTTCAAATTACTCAATTCAATGAATAAATTTGAAAATAAATCGTTAAGTAAGGATATTTTTTAGTAGAATTCTATGTGAAATGTTTTTAATATTCTTATCTTTGCGGCTCTTTAGAAATAACGTACAGATATTTTAGCCATGACATCAGTAGAAATTCAAGGAAATAAAAGAACCGTATTAGGAAAAAAAGGTTCAAAGTTAGACAGAGCAGCTGGTAATATTCCAGCAGTATTATATGGAGGCAATGAAGTGATTCACTTTAGTGTGAAGCTTTCAAATGTGAAAAGTATGATTTATACAGCCGATTTTAAAATTGCAAATTTAGAAATCGATGGTAAAAAGTATAAAGCGATACTAAAGTCATTACAGCAAAATCCGATAACTGACGAAGTTACTCACATTGACTTTTTAAGAATTATTGAGGGTACACCTATTAAAGTAGATTTGCCAGTAAGATTTAAAGGTACATCACCGGGTGTTAAAGTTGGTGGAAAGTTGATTCAACAACTTAGAAAGGTAAAAGTTAAAACTTTACCTGAAAATCTTGTTGACGAGCTTAATGCTGATATTTCGAAATTAGAATTAGGTCAATCTTTGAGAATTAAGGATATCATGTTGCCTGAAGGTGTAATGGTAATGTCAAACCCTGCTACTCCAATCGCACTTATCGAAATCCCAAGAGCGTTGAAAGCAGCAGCAGCAGCAGCAGCAAAAGAAGTAAAAGGCGGAAAGAAGAAATAATTATTTTTAGCCTTATAGTATATTAAGAAAGGTATCAGGCATTTATGGTCGGATACCTTTCTGTTGTTTATATGAATGAGTGAATGAATCTGACTATTTTACCATTTAGGTACTTCATTAAAAAATTCGTAGCATTTACTGGTTGTATTCATACGTGCAATATAGTTTTCTATGCTATTTGTGAGGATTAAATACGGTGCATGTAATGCCCATTGATAGGCTGCTATCTGATCAAAGGTAGTTTGTGTAATTTTGATATTCGGGGCTTTACATTCTATCAATATATAAGGTTTGATTGATTTATCGTACACTACAATGTCAAATCTTCGCATCAATCCATTTATTTGTATTGTTTTTTCTACCTGGATACTATTTCGCGAAATTTCTTGATCTTCAATCAGCCATAATAGACAAAGTTGTCTAACTACTTCTTCCGGCTGAAGGATCATATATTTTTTTCGAATGATATCATAAATTTTAACTTTATCACCCTCAACTTTTGTTTTGAGATGGTCTTTATATCGAAACCAGTCTAATGATATATGGTGATTAGTCAAACTCAATGGTTATTTGTTTTTTATCTTGTCTTTGGTATTGATTTTGCTGGATTGCAATAGATTCGATTTGATCATCTATTTGATATTCATTGTTAAATAGCGTAGCTGTATTGATGTTTATAAAAGTTATGCCGGCTTGTTTCAAATTATTAATTAATTTGTGTTGATATAATAGGTCAAGGGATGAATTTGAAATAAAAAGATCATCTTCAATGATACAATAAATAGCATTGGGTGATTCTAAAAATGCACCAGTCATCGCTTGTATTAGGCTAGGTTCGGGAAGTACCCGTTTGATTCCGTGATGATACAAACTGGTGGTTACTTTTTCTGTTGTATAATCTGACGCATAAGAGAGAATACAAGCGTCTTTAATTAAGAAAATTTGTGGTGTGACATTGAGTGTCATTAGATTTTTGGCAATTATTCTAAAAAAAGGCAATCTGTCACTTTGTTTGACTTGATGGAAATTTTGATTTAAAAATGAAGTTGATAAAGTATAATCCGGCTTTTCTACTGCATGATTTTCGTCCCAATAATAAGTGATTTTTCTGAAAAGTTGCATGATATTTACATTCGTATCTTTGTGATTAAATACGATGAGTTCTCTTTTGTCAGAGTGCTTTAAATGGGCTAATTTGTCACTATTTGTGATGATAATCGGGAAGAAATCTTTGATATATTCATAATGTTTTTCTAAAATATTATCCCAAGTTTCATCTTTGAAGGTATCCGTATTAGCAGTAAATAACTTGTATAAATTGCTATTTGATTTTTTAAGCGCTTTTAATTTTTCAGGTATCTGAATGTATAAATCATAAATAGCATCTTTCGTTAAATTGTGTTCTATTTTTGAATGTAATTCAGCAAGATCATCTAGGTTGTTTGGACCTATACTTTGAAGATGCAGATACAAATTGGTAATATGATAATGTAAATACCAACCTTGAATCGCAAAAATCCATTTAGTAGGCTCAATACTACGCAATGAACGTAAGATGTTTTGTTCCAGTTCTGTTCTATTGCTAAAAAACTGTTTCCATGATAAATAATACATATTTTGCTCTGCTTCTTTTAAAAGCAGGCTCAATTTTCGAGTAAGCGCAACGATAAAATCAGTTTGCTTGGAAAAACTAAGCGTATTTATTTCAATTTTTTCATTCAGAAAGCCGGATTCATTGATTTTATTAGTCAATGATCTAAAATTGGATTCCAGCATTCTTAATTTGTTATCCAAGTGATTGTGTATATTTACCGACTTGATGTACTCTGCTTTTTTATTATGGATTTCCTGCTGATATCTGTCCAATAAAACTGGAATCTCTGCGCATGACTGTACGAGCGATAAAATGATTTTATTTGCATTGGGGAAATTTACATGGGTTAATTCCTCCACCTCTTTAAATAAGTTTTGAACTTGTATGAGTAGTGCTTTCCCTTGTTGCGCATGCGACTTTTGTTTTTCAGATAAAAAGCTCGGAACCAGTGACTTACTTAGTTGATTTTGTTCGGAAAGATACTGGGATATTTTAAGTTTAATAAGCTCTGCTTCTGTCTTATATTTTTTAACATTCCAAAAGGCTTTTTGCAAAAAATCATTTTCTAATGCGCTGCTATATTCCAAATACTGATGTTTGAGGTCTTCACAATCCTGCAAAATGCCAGAAATGTCATGAACTGTCGATTTGAAAAGGTCGTGATCTATGATGTTTTTGTTGAGTTCGTGATTGAGCAGCGAATAATCCTTTATTTCAAATTCGGGATGATAGTAAGACAATCCTTCTTGTACAGTTTTGATTATTTGGCTTTGCCCTTCTTCACTTTTATCGATTTTTTCAGGATCAAGGAGGCGATTGAGTAATAAAACATCTTGTTTTACGCCTAATTGACAAAAAGTATCCACTGCTTGACGCCAATTCAAGTCTTGAAAAATGATTTTTTCACGTGCTTCTATGAGATCATTAATTTCCCTTTCCTTGATTTGATAGTTTAAGTTGTCTAATTCCCGTTCATATGGCGATAGTTTTTCAGGATTGTTTTTATGCTTTACGAATTGAAAATCATCATTGGATGGTGATGCATCTAAGTTTACGGACAATACCAATGGGTCTAGTAACATGCTTTTCAACACGGATTCTAGTATTTGTCTGGCTTTCTTGTCCGGAATTACAACTAAAGCTGTATGTTTGGATAGAACGGCTTGTCTGATTTGATGGCCGATTGTTTCAATAGCGGTTTCAATGTCGGAATAATTGACATTCAATAGCGAATTGCGGCTTTCCAATATCTGACTTTGTTCAGGCAAAGTAGTAAATATGTCCATATGGTTGGGTATTTACATTAATAAAACAAAGATATTGAAAAAAAATATATATATAACTATAAATAGAGACAAATAAAAAAAGAGGTACAAAACTGCACCTCTTTTTTGGTATATGGTATGTAAGCCAATAACCTACCTAGCAAAAGCGGTTGCTCGTTTTTCTCTAATTACAGTTACTTTTACCTGACCTGGATATTGCATTTCATCTTGTATTTTTTTCGAAATGATAAATGCCAAGTCATCAGCATATTGATCTGTTACTTTTTCTGATTCTACAATTACGCGAAGTTCTCTTCCTGCTTGTAATGCATAGGCTTTTTGTACACCTTCATATGCAAGTGCAAGTTCTTCTAGTTCTCCGATACGTTTGAGGTAGCTCTCTAAGATTTCTCTTCTGGCACCAGGTCTTGCTCCGGAAATGGCGTCACAAGCCTGAACGATAGGGGAGATGATATTATTCATTTCAATCTCGTCGTGGTGTGCACCAATTGCATTTAGGATAACAGGATGTTCCTTGTATTTTTCGCAAATTTCCATACCTAAGAGAGCGTGTGACAATTCAGATTCTTCTTCACCCACTTTTCCAATATCGTGCAGCAAACCGGCTCTTTTAGCCATTTTAATTTGCTTAGGATTCAAGCCGAGTTCAGCAGCCATAGTTGCACAAAGATTAGCTGTCTCAATAGAGTGTTTGAGAAGATTTTGACCGTACGACGAACGGAATCTCATACGTCCTACCATTTTTACTAAATAAGGTGCAAGGCCATGGATATCTAGATCGATGATGGTTCGTTCGCCTATTTCAATAATTTGTTCTTCTAATTGTTTTTTTACTTTAGCTACAGTTTCCTCAATTTTAGCTGGGTGAATTCTACCATCAGCAACCAATTTTTTAAGAGTCAACCTACAAATTTCACGACGAATCGGGTCAAAACTTGAAATGACGATAGCTTCCGGGGTATCGTCAACTACGATTTCAGCACCGGTTGCTGCTTCAAGTGCACGAATATTTCTACCTTCACGTCCGATAATCTGACCTTTGATTTCGTCAGATTCAAGATTAAATACTGAAACTGTATTTTCAATTGTGTACTCAGCGCTCATCCTTTGGATGGTTTGAAGTACGATTTTTTTTGCTTCTTTATTGGCGTTGGAATGCGCATTTGCGATAGCTTCTTTTTCAATGGACAAAGCTTCATTTTGTACTTTACCTTTTACCGCTTCAAGCAATTGTTCTTTTGCTTCTTGTTGGGTAAGTTTAGAGATGGTTTCCAATTCTTTTATAAAGCGCTCGTTTGCTGAATCTAATTCTTCTTTCTTTTTAGCTACAATCTTGATTTGAACTTCGAGGTTTTCCCTTATGGTATTTAATTCTTGTTCTTTAGCTTCTATCGTTTCTAATTCAGACAAGATGGCTTCTTGCTTGATTTTAAGCTCTTTTTCAAGCGCGAGTGCATTCAATTCACGCTCTTTAATTTCTACTTTCTGCTCAGATTTCCATGTTTCGAATTCAGATTTTAATTTTGAAAAATTGTCTCGGGCTTCCTGGATTTTCTTTTGCTTGACAGATTCATTTTGCTGTTCTGCCTTAGCGATTAATTTGTCTGCTTTAGCTTCGGCTTCTTGAATTTTTCGACTTGCAGTTAACTCTGCTTCTTTGATGGTAATATCTGCTTTGTCATTGGCTTCATTGATTTTGGATTTGAAGGCGGTTTGAATTATAAAATAGCCGGCTCCTCCTCCCAAAATGACTCCTAAAATAATTCCTATTATTGAACTCATATGTTAATACTGATTAAAATGATGATAAAATATCCCGCTTCCGGGCCTTGTTATTCTAAGCTTCAGATCAGTTATTAACTGTGATTCTTCGCGTTAAATTAAAAGTCGGATAACATATCCAACATCGACTGCACTTTAGTAATCGTCTCATCAGAGACGGATTCTTTTTGCTTTTCCTTTAGATCATAAATGTAGGTCAGTAAAGTCATAATCACATAATCGAGTTTATCACGACCTGAATATGTTTTTTGAAAATGAATTATTTTTTCATTTAACTCTGACTCTAATGCGAGTACTGCAGGTTTCTCATCTTCTGTTACTTTTACAGGAAAGGTGCGACCTGCTATGGTTATATTAATTGTGCTCAATTCATTATTTTCCATCTGATGTGGTTTGAATGATTTGAATACAGCGATCTAAATCTTCGATGATCTCATCAATTTGGGTCCTCAATCGGGTATTTTCTAGATTTTTATGTTTCATTTCATCGGATATACCTGATCGGGTGTCTGACTCATTAACTGAATGCGTTGATACAGTTTGCGCTCGATCTGCTTGCTTAGTATTTATATTTAATTCTTGTGTTCTCAATTGTCCAATCTCTACTTTTAGATGATTGATTTCTGATTTAAGGGTATCATTTTCAGACTTTAAACTATGGAATGCTCCTAGTAGGTTTTTTACCTTTTCGGATAATAATTCCAATTGTTTAGTCCAATTTTCCATCACAAAGATAATTTTATTTTACTATTTGTTGTTTATTTTCTTATTACTGCATTTAATTTTTGTTCTAAAAGCGCGATAATTTGATTCATGATATTATCGACTTCGGTATCATTGAGCGTTTTGTCCATGTTTTCAAATACTAAAGAAATGGCAATTGACCGCTTATCTACACCTAATTGCGCTTTATTTTCATAAACATCAAAAAGGCCAATGTGTTTTAATAATTTTTTATTGACCTGCCTTGCGATTTGTTCTACTTCAGCAAATTTAACCTGCTTATCTACTACCAATGCCAGATCTCTGCGCATAGAAGGGAATTTACTAACTTCCTGTACGTGCATTTGATTATTACCGATAAGTTTAAGGAGGTTGTTTATGTCGATTTCACCGTAAAATACTGGTGACTTGATACCCTGTCTTACACAAATCTCTTTTTTAACTAATCCAAACTCTGCTATGGCTACTGGTCCTCTATTGAGTTGCATACCATACTGGAATCGTTTATCATTTTGGATAAGCGTAAATGGCAAATTTGTAAGATTGACTCTTGCAAGTATGGAAAGTACTATATGTTTGATGTCATAAAATGACTTATCGGTTTTATAATCGGTTAGCCATGATTCTTCATTTGCCTTACCCGTTTTAAAAAGGGTCAACAATTCCTGCTCTATGTAACCATTTCCTGATTTTTGATAGGACTTACCCAATTCAAATAGTGCAAGGTTTGTTTGTTGCCTATTGATATTATAGGTTACGGATTGAAGTCCGCTCAGTAACATATCCGGACGCATGATGTCTAAGTGTACATTGGATGTATTATTGATATAGACAAAATTTGCAGGATCTATTAGATCAAGTCCTTGATATAGTCGGGATTCGATTAGAGATAGCCCCATCATTTCATTATAGCCTTTACTCGCTAGAAAATTAGCTAAAAGCTCTTTAATCTTGTGTTTGTCTGGTTTTTGTGTATAGGATATGGTACTGTGTACGTGTTTTGAAGTAGGTACGTTGTTTAAACCATAAATCCGTACGATTTCTTCTATTAAGTCTACTTCTCTGTTTACATCCACTTTGTTTGTGGGTACTTTAACGAGAATAGACTCATTATCCAAAGGTTTGATTTCCATATCCATGGCTGTAAGAATGGAATGGATATCCTCCTTGTTAATTTCCACACCAAGCAAATCATTGACATGTTGATATTGTAGCCGTATTTCTGGCATTGCAATCGGTTTTGGATATACATCAATGGTTTTATTGCTAATCGCCCCACCTGCAATTTCTTTTATAAGAGCTGACGCTCTTTTAATGGCTAATTCAGTTATATTCGGATCTGTACCTTTTTCAAAGGTTTTAGCCGCATCTGTTTTGAGTAAATGTCTATTGCTTGTCCTCCGAATTAACGTTGAAGCAAAATGCGCGCTTTCTAAAAAGACATTTTTGGTTGCTGCTGTTATGCCACTGTTGACGCCACCATACACCCCAGCAATTGTAAGCGGATTGAGATTGGCATCACAGATCATGAGGTCATCGGCATTTAATTTACGTGCTACATCATCTAAAGTCGTAAAAGGTGTTCCTTCTGGTAAATGGGTGACAATAACCTTATGGCCATCGATTTTGTCCGCATCAAATGCATGTAAAGGTTGACCGAGTTCGTGAAGTACAAAATTTGTTATGTCAACAATATTATTGATAGGTTTTATCCCAATGGCATTGAGGCATCGCTTGATTTCATCTGGTGATTCTTTAACCTCTACTCCTGTTATGGTAATACCTGTATATCGTGGACAAGCTTTTGTGTCTTGTATTTCTACATCAACGTTAAATGATATTTTTTCAGTGATGAAGTCTGAGATATCTGCATCGTAAATATCCCCGATATATCCTTCATGTACACGCAAGTAAGCCAATAGGTCACGCGCTACACCTATGTGTGAGGTTGCATCAGATCGATTCGGGGTAAGTCCGATTTCGAGAACGTAGTCGTCTTCAATATTATATACTTTAGCAGCTGGCATGCCGATAGGTGTTTCTGCAGGTAGAACGACAATTCCCGAATGATCATGACCAATTCCTAATTCATCCTCAGCGCAAATCATTCCTTGGGATTCGACGCCTCTGATTTTACCTTTTTTGATGGTAAATGAAGTACCATCCTCGTTGTAAAGTACCGCTCCGATAGTTGCTACTAATACTTTTTGATTTTGTGCGATATTCGGTGCGCCACAGACAATTTGAAGTGGTTCTTCTGTGCCGATATTGACACGTGTTACAGATAACCGATCTGCATCGGGATGTTTTTCACAATGAATTACTTCTCCTGTAACTACACCTTTGAGACCTCCCTTGATAGATTCAACTTTCTCCAAGCCTTCTACTTCAAGACCGATTGTGGTCAAGATTTCAGCGATTTTTTCCGGAGTATAACCGGAAATATTTAAATATTTTTTAAGCCAGTTTAGCGAAAGCTTCATATGATATGTTTATTGGACCTTTTTATTATATTATAACTAAATGATATATGAATATTGATAATATCGTCTGCAAAATTAATAAAAATTATATGTATTGGCTTTGTTTTTTATGGTTATTTGCACACTTGAATTAAATTAGCTAGAAAATGCTTGAATTGTGGGATGAAAAAAAATATTTTTTTTTGAATTGTATAAAGAAAAGTATAGGTGTAATTGATATACGATTGTTTTTATCAAATTGAATCTCAACTTGTATATGGTATGAGCTTTTTTAGAAAATTGATCAAAGAAACTTTTTCCTGAAATCAATCATTAAAACGCTCAGTACAATAAATAAAAAAGTTTTTTGGAAAGTGTCTCTATCAGGAGTATTCATAGAAAGATAGATATAATAAATTGCCAAGCCAGAAAATATCGGAATTGCGAAGTTAATAAGTTTTTTATAGTTGGTCAAATCTCTTTTTTGCACCTTTCCAAATCTTAGCCTGATTCGATAGATAATCGAAGTGATCACAAAAACTATCAATGTACTTAAAATGATAAGTTTAGTCAATGATTTGATTTTGTTGTTTAATAGAATCTGTATTTACTGCATTGGTATCACTAAAAGTTTGCTGTGTACCTAAACAAATGTTGTTTTGGTTAAAAGTATGCATGATGTTAAACCTTACCTGACTTTGGATTTCGTCAGCAGTCAGAATTTTGTTGGTGTAAAAAAACAATGAAAATGTAAGGCCATTTGCATCAAAATGATCGAAGGTAACACTTGGTGGTGGTTGGTTTTTAATCTCATGAATACCATTTGTCGCTTTTAATAAAATCTGTTGTACGGTATCTGGATTACTTTTTGGATGAACACAAACCTGAACACTAAATCGAACCAATTCATCAAAATGAGACCAGCTGGTGACCGCTTCATTGACCAACTTACTGTTAGGGATTAGGACGGTTACACTTTTATCCGTTTTTACTCTTGACGCTCTGAGGCCAATTTTTAGTATTTTGCCCATCTGTCCGTCAATTTCCAGAACATCACCCACTTTGATTGAGCGTTCAAACAAGATTATAAATCCCGAAAAGAAATCATTAAAGGTTCGCTTAAGTCCCATACCCATGCCTATCAACAATGCTGCTGATGCACCGTATATGATCCGCATATCTGAAACGAGCCTATCCATTGCAAATAGGGTAGCAATTATATAAATTAGATAGGTTACTAATTGATTGATGGCGATTTGTGTACCTTCATCCATATTTTTGGACTTGTACATTCTGTAGAGCGTAACTTGTGTAAAAAACCAAACGATGACTTTGGCTGACATTATTATCATCACTGCAATAACAATATCAGAGATATGTACGGTAAACAAATCCTCTTTTATTTCGCGTTGGAAAATTATAAAATCTAAGTCCAATCGCTTGAGTAAAACTTGTACAAGGTATAGATATACGATATATCTTACTAGTCGGGTAGCCTTTTGTTCGTTGCCATGTTTAATGTCATATCGGGAAGATTTTGGATTTTCTCTGTTTTTATATCGCCGACGGATAAACATATGGCTAATCAACCAATCAATGAGTAAAGCAGTACTAAAAAGGCAGATAATTTCAACGATATGAGAGATAAATATGGAAAACTCATTGAAATTTAGCACGACAAAGTCTATACGTAATATACGTAGGATAAAAAGTGTACTTAGAGAGGCTAAGCTCATCGCTAAGCGTATCTTATAAACTCTATGTTGTATTTTATCAAGGGTGTGTGCTTCATTATCATAAAACTTATATGTGCGGAATTTGATATAAGCCCATATAGTCAAAATTATAAAAATCAGACATAATAGTACGTCTGAAACCGTGATGTCAAAACCTGATATCGTAAATAATGTTTCTGTCATGTTATGATAATACAGCGCAAAATTAATACATATTTACTATATAGGTGGTAATTTATTTGGAATTGTTGTTACTTAAATAATGTCCTCTAATATACATTCGCCACCAAATACGACGCGCCCTTTATCATTTGTGATTAATTTACCGCAGGCAACATCCAAGTCATGTTCAAAAAATAGAAAATGGTTTGTATCAGCAGCTCTTTCATGAAGGGCTCGTTTTTCATTTAACGTTTTTAAAGGTTGTACGTCGTAAGCCATCACATAAGGTAACGGAATGTGATGATGTGAGGCAATCAAATCAGCGCAGTATATTAGCGTATTTCCTGAAGGAAGATGAATATTTGGCAACATCATCGCTTCAGTATGTCCATAGACAAAATCTAGCGTTATATTTTCGGAAAAGGATATTCCTTGTTGTATGTCAATCATTTTAAGTATTCCAGCATCCATTAGTGGTACGAAATTTTCCTTAAGGAAGGAGGCTGCTTCACGTGGATTTGGGTTGTATGCCCATTTGTAATGTACTTCATTTGTCCAATAAGTCGCATTTGGGAAGGTCGGAACAAACTGGCCGTTTTTATCATATTTTACAGCACCTCCGACATGGTCAAAGTGAAGATGGGTCAATAAAACGTCTGTTATATCTTCCGTAGTCAAGCCTAATGGTGACAAAGCATCTTCAAAGCTGACGGTATCATGTGGTAGAAAATGACTTCTGAATTTGTCGTCTTGTTTGTTGCCGATACCTGTATCAATAAGAATTTTTCTATTGCCGTCCTCGATTAAAAGACAACGCATTTGCCATGTACACATGTTATTTTCATCTGCCGGATGCATCTGTTGCCACATACGCTTAGGGACTACACCAAACATAGCTCCGCCGTCTAATTTGAATTTACTCGTTTCGATGATGTGCAATTTCATAACTTTTGATTTTGTGCGTTAAAAACCTATTTTTCCGGAACCCACTTGTTTGAGTGATTTGGACAAATGCATCATTTTAAGGGCTGTATGAGCAGCTTCAACTCCCTTATTGCCGTGCTTTCCACCTGCGCGGTCGAGTGCCTGTTGAAGGTCATTGGGTGTAAGTACCCCAAAAATAACGGGATATCCACTCGCTATAGACAAATTCATGATACCTGTAGCAACTGCATGACTGATATATTCATCGTGCTTAGTCTCGCCTTTGATGACACATCCGATGCAAATAACAGCATCTACTTTTTGATGTGCAAGCATCATTTTAGCAGCGTTTGGTAATTCAAAAGCACCGGGAACAAGTACATTTATGATGTTCGATTCTTTAATACTGTATTTTTTCAATTCTTCAATACATGCATCGCGCATACTAAACGTGATTTCTTCATTCCATTCTGCAGTGATAATACCAACACATGCATTTTCAATGGGTTTGATGTCGCTTTTGGATATAGATAGATTTTTCGAACTGCTTGACATATTATGTATTTAGTTTCCAATAAACAGCAAGGGTAGTATCTTAACAAAAATACTACCCTTGCTGTTTTATCGTGGCGATTTATTTTACTGTAAGCGTGCTATTAGTTTTTCTGCACTTATGCTTTCATTAGAATCTGGAAATTTGTTTTTAATAATTTCCAATTGTTCTAATGCTTCTTTCGTTTTGCCATCTGCATAGTGCATCATTGCGATTTTGTGCAAGTAGTAAGGCGTAAGCATATCATTTTCAAAAGCTGCTGCTTTTTTATACAAGCTCATGGCTTTATCTTTATCACCTTTTTCTGCATAAGCGTCACCTAATGCGCCGGATTTAGTAGCTGAGGTAACAACATCTTTTGTTGAATAACTTTCTAAATAATCTATTGCTTCATCAAATTTACCTAGGTTAAGGTAGCAAATTCCTGCATAATATTTAGCTAAGTTCGCTGATTTAGTACCGCTATAATTTTCAATAATATCTAAAAAGCCTTCAAAGCTACCACTTGGGTTTTCTAATGCAATTGCGAATGAATCCTTTGCAAATTGCTCTTCTGCGATATACATGGCATTGACTGCTGCCTTTTCTCTTGGCCCCATGTACAAAAATTTATAAGCTGTATATAATGCGATCAATGCAACAATTCCGATTAGGACGTTTATGATCATTTTTTGATTTTGCTCAAAAAAATTGCCAGATGATACGTTGGTTCCCTGAACTTGCTCTGCACCTACCACAACATCTGCATCACTGACCTTCTGCTTTCCTTTTGCCATAATTGTACTTCGTTTTTAAAAATTTTGCGCAAAAATACGATTTTATGTTGTATTAGTATGGTTTTAAAAAAAATATATTTTAAAAGTTAACATTATTTTGTGAATTTAATTGAAAATACGGGCAAGTATTGTTTCGATCACTGATAATCAATCCGTCAATAAGCGCTTTTTTTTAATCGATATTTCCATAAAAATGGAATATTTACTTTATTATATTTGAAAGGTTTTCTTGTAAATTGCTTTTGATTTATACCATTTTGCGCTAAAAAAATAGTGCATTTAAAACAAAAAAAACCGTTTGACGCCTACCTTTTGCAAAGTAGGTACCTCTTTAGTTATTTTAAATTAGATATGTTTATTTTAAACTTTTTGTTTGTGATGTTTTTATTATTAATTAGGGCAGTTTTTTTCATAAACTTTAAATGGTCAAATTTGCGTTATTTCATGCATGATTATTGCTAACTATTAGGCATTAAATCGTTATTATAACTCAAAATAAATTTGATCGACTTAATAAAGCATAGTATGAACAATAAGGAAATTTTCTTATTAAATTAAGCTCGTCTAAAAAATCTTTCCGCTAAAATATTTTTGACATAATATTGTAGTGAATCGATAAAATAGATATATTTTGCATCCTGTTATGAATTTAAATACCTCATACAAACAAATATTGTCCATTTCAGTACCTATCATGTTGGGTAGTGCTGCTCAAAATATTATTGTTTTGAGTGATAATGTTTTTTTGTATCACTACAATTCTGTTGATTTTGCAGCAGCGGGATTGGTCGGAGTATTTTACTTGATTATTGCAAGTATTGGGTATGGATTTTCAAGAGGTGGACAGATAATTATAGCACGCAAATACGGTGAACATAATTATAAAGGAGCAGGTAATGCACTACAGGCGCTCATAATCTTTGAGTTGTTACTATCCGTTTTGTTGTTTCTTTTTCTAAGATTTGGAATAGAAGGTTTTTTCAAAATGTTTATCGTTGATGCACATATTTTAGAAAAGTGTATTGCGTACATACATTATCGTAGTTATGGGATATTTTTTAGTTATTTAGGTATTTCGCTTATAAGTTTTTATACAGGAATTGCTAAAACTAAATTTATCATGTACGATACGATTGTACTAATCGTAGTGAATATAGCACTCAACTATATCCTGGTTTTTGGTAAATTTGGGTTTGAGCCAATGGGTATCGCAGGTTCAGCATTGGCAAGTACAATTGCGGAAATTGTTGCTTTCGTTATATTCATCTTGTTTATGATATTTGATAAGTCAAACATGAAATACGATTTATTGGCCTTAAAAACACTTGTTAAGAAGGATGTTCGTAATATGTTTATGATATCTATTCCCATAGTTTTTCAATCAATTTTGAGTATTGGTTCGTGGTTTTTATTTTTTAGTTTTATAGAAAATGTAGGTCAGGAAGAACTTGAAATTTCTAATATTTTGCGTACTGTTTACCTAATATTATCGATACCGAGTTGGGGTTTTTCTGCAGGAATTAACACCTTGGTAAGTGGGTTTATAGGACATAAAAAAAGACAGGCCGTCATACCGATCATTCTCAAAACTGCAAAAATTAATTTAGTGATAACGATGGCGATAGCGATACCCGTAGCGATATTTCCTGAATTTTTTCTATATCCGATATTTGGTAAAGAAGATATGTCATTGATTTTGCTGTCAAAGCCTTATTTTTTGATACTGTTAATTGTACTATTCATTTTTGGAATAGGAGGTATTTTCTTTAATGGATTGATTGGGACTGGACATACACAGACAGCTTTACGGATACAGACCATATTTACCGTTTTCTATATTGTGTATAGTTATTTTCTAATAAAAGTGTATTATATTGATCTATACTGGGCATGGGCTGCAGAAATATTTTACTGGATCGGAATAACAGCGATGTCCTATTTGTATTTAAAAACCAAAAAATGGCACTTTCTTAAATTTTAAATATCAGTAATCATTGGTTTACTTTTAACGAAAAGATTTGAATATAAAATAAAATATATTTTTTAATTATAAACAAGGAATAAAATGCAAAGAATTTTCTTACACGAAAAGAATCCCAACAAGCGGGATTTGCGTGAAGTCGCAGAGTATATCAAGAATGGTGCAATTGTTGCATTTCCAACTGATACCATTTATGCTTTAGGTTGTTTGATGACCAATAAACCTGGTATCGAGCGAATCATTAAGATTTTGGGAAAGAAGGAAAAACAGGCAAAAATGTCGATAATCTGTCCTAATATTAGCGTGATTTCTCAATATACTCCACAAATCAATAACGATGTTTTTAAAACGATGAAACGCTATCTTCCAGGACCTTATACGTTTATTTTAAAATCGAATAATTACGTTCAGAAGTTTTTTAAAAATAATAAGGAAGAAATCGGTGTTCGAATTCCAAATAATGAAATTCCTGAAGGTTTATTGGAGTTTTTGAGTGAACCTTTAATTTCTACTTCACTTAATATTGATACAGCGGATGGTGTTAAAATCTATAATAATCCGGATGAAATTGAAGCTGATTTCCAACACCAGATTGATTTTTTATTAGATGGTGGCTTGGGTGATCTTTCAGAATCCACGGTTTTGGATTGTACTGGTGACGAAATCACGGTTATAAGGGAAGGTAAAGGGCCTATAGAATAAAATCAAGTGCTTAGCCTATTTGTATTTTCTTTTTAATTGAATTCTTTTATAGCAGATACAATAAAAAAGCCTTCTGTTAATGTGACAGAAGGCTTTTTTATTATTTTCCGAATTTTTCAATCCAGTCTAGCACACCGCCCAAAACGTTTCTCACATTAGTAAAACCGTGGCTCATGAGCATTTGTTTGGCATTACCGCTTCTAGCACCGGATCTACAGTGAATGATAATTTCCTCATTTTTATGCGCTTCCAATTCTGGAATAACTGATTCTAACGTACCAAGCGGAATTAGTCGGGCATTCAGATTGAATTCTTCATATTCGAATGGTTCGCGTACATCAATAAAAATAAATTTATCACCGTTATCTAACTTAGTTTTAAGTTCGGTTACATTGATATCTACAGACATATAGTTGTTTTTAAAAATTAAAAAAGTTAGTTACAGTCAGTCGGCTTAGTGCCTGAAACAGTTACGGATATTTTTTCGCCCATTTTTACGTTGCTGATACCATCGTAAGGAGGTGACTGCGAGATAATATATAAAACATCATCATCGTCACCTTTTTTAGTAATATCCCCTAATTGTAATTTGGAGCTTTCTAAGATAAATCTTGCCTCGTCGAGATCTATGCAGCGTAGATTGGGAATGGTCACATCGCCTCCATCTTTTCTTGAAACTACACATTCTAAGATACCTCCCTTTTCTATGACGACATTGTCAACACGTCCATCCTTAGAAATGATGAGTTGGCCATTATAATACACTTCAAGTATGTGGTTGGGCTCACCTGGATCATATTTGTAGTCCTTGATCACACAGTCGATATCCCTATATTTTAATTCTGTCTTTTTTTGTTCGAATGCATTGCCATACAAAGTAGGAAGGTCGGCAACACGTACGGTTTCTTTTAAATATTTAGTAATAGTAACATAAATCTTTCTATTTTCCTTTACCATAGACCCGGGTTTAGGATTTTGATCTTTGATAATACCACCATTTGAGCCTACGATAAAGATGGAATCGGTAACGACTACCTCAAATTTCTTCATAGCAGCGAGTTCTGATGCTTCTGTTATATTTTTACCTACAAAATTGGGCAATTCTAGCTTTTGACCGTGATGTGTATAAATGCTTAATCCCCATTGAATCAACATAAGTAAGACTATAAAAGATCCAATTATGATCAGCATTTGTTTTAAAAATGCTTTGCTCTTTAGATACCCTAAAAAACTATCGCTTTCTTTATTACTGGTCATACTTTTTATTTATTAAGATGCAAATATAATCATTAATAAATAACCACTATATATTATAGCATACAATTCAATTTCCTTTGAGACTTAATAGATTTTTGCATACATGGTTATTCAAAGAAAAAGGGCAATCAAAATATATTTGACTGCCCTTTTTAATATAAAAATATTATCAATTTTTAATTGATTACATTCTGATAACTTTCTTATTTACTGTCTGATTGCCATTCGTAATGCTCAATAAGTAGATACCTTTTTCAATCTGGTATGTATCTAAAGTCGTAGACGCACCATCAAGGGCACCTTCTGCGACAACTCGACCAGAAACATCCAACAATTTGTAAGACTGAAGTTGTAAAGCTTCTCCTGTAAGTACTACTGTTAATTTGTCATTCGTTGGGTTTGGATACAAATATACATGTTGATATAACATATAATCAAACGTGCCTGAAGGAATAGAATCATCTGCCCAAATATTAAAGTTCGTAATGCTAATCCAACCTCCAGTACCATCGCTTATTGTAAAGCTAAAGTTTGTTTCACCTTGATAAGTATCGTCAGCTTTATATATTACGCTGTTGTTGTTGAGGTCATTTTGTGAGAACGTAGAACCAACAGTTAAAATCTGACCATTGAAAATAATATTTCCTTTAGCAGGAACGCTTACTAATGTATAGGTCAATTGTTCTGCACTATTATCGTTGTCCTGAGCTTCTAATAAATCTTTTGACAATTGCTTACTATTGCCTGGGTGAATTTCCATTCTATTGTTATTTACAATATATGGATTTTGTACATTGATACTTGCGCAAATTTCAAGATTAAATTCTTCTAATTTACCACCTTGACCTGACTGCGTATCTTGCAATCTAAATTTCCAAACACCATTCATCTGCTCACCATTAAATACTTCGAGTTTACTCGCACCTTTAGGCACGTCTGTTCTATACAAACGTCCGCTATTGATAGGGCACTGGAAGAAGTCTGGAGCTTGATCATCTAATCTAACGTTGATATTTTGTTGATTACCGCATTGCTTATTCCACAATAGGGCTTCTTTTCCGGATGGTGCAACCAAGTAAGCTACTAAATCTACTAATCTACCATGTGTAGCCTTGATAAGGCTTATATTTAAATCACTGATGATACCACTTTCATTTACTTCTAATGGCAATTCTACCGTAACATTGGCAGCAGTAGAAATTACAATATCCTGAGCACCTGATTTGTATTCTTTACAAGCAAGAGCTTCAGTTATAAATGCATGGATTGATGACCATTCACCATGTTTACAATTATTATTTCCTCTAACACGCCAGTAGTAAATAGTTGATTTGTCAAGTACAATAGATAATTTATAACTTAAATCACTTAACACTTTACTGTCAACAATACTAGAAGCAGTAAAGTCTGGATTTTTTGAAATTTCTATTTCATAATTAACAGCATCCGGTTTTGCATCCCAAGTAAAGGTTACCAACTCACTTATACCTTCCGTTCCATTAGCAGGAGATGTAGGGTTAACATGGTCAATGTTTCCACCTTCTACGGATAAATTAGTATGTAATATGAGGGTATCTAGTCCATCGGCAAATGCTTTAACTATAATCTGTCCTTCAACAGAACCAACTACATTGCTCGTTTGGATTGTTAATGTATTCACATCGCCAGCCTGAACTTTATCTTTTGCAAAGTTTACACCTACACCTTGTGGAAGATTATTAACAACTAAAAATCCTATTTCGCCATTGAAACCACCCAAGCCAGCTGTTGTATAATTGATTGTTGCTTCATCCGGTTGGCAGATTCGTAAACTATTTGTACTTGCGTTTACTGTGATAGTAGGTTCTGTCGCTTCTTCAATTCTTGAAGGTGAAGTTGAGGAAGTCAAGAAAATGTGATCAGCTGCCTTAATGACGATTCTAAATAAATTGCTTATTTTATTTGGAATCGTTACATTGTAGCTTCCATTATTCGGTACGCCTAAAGCTAATGGTACTAAATTAGGATCATCATCTTTGAGCGCTGATGAAAATGAACCATAAATGTTTACTTTCTGACAATTAATAGGTGCTTTATCTGTATTTGCAACATCCCAAGTCACGGTAACCAACTGGCCTACTTTAAACCTTTCAGTGGTTGCAGGATAAGTTAATTTAAAAGGTCCTGCCTGATCGGTTACGGTAAGTTTGAATTCATCCCAAACTACACCACCAACTTCGCTATTGTTGTCCCTTACAGTTAATCTGAAGGTTAATTCACGTGATTGATTTGGCAATACTTCATTTTTGTCTGAAAAGTTGCCAGAAAGTATATTGGCAGCTCTTGGTATAAATCGGATATCACCATCAGTTGCAGGTTTAAAAGATCTGAATAGCGGTCCATCAACATTGTTTGAACCCAATGGTGCCTCAGGTCCAATGTCATATTGTTCCCAGCAATAAGTAAGAATATCACCATCCTCATCTGAACCACTACCTCTTAATTCGAATGGAGTAGAGATCGGTAAAAAATATTTAACAGAAGGAACCGTTACCGTAGGGTAGTGGTTGTTTGTAGGTATTTTTTGTGAACAACTGAACGCATTACCACCTGAATTTGTCTTTCTGTACATTTGGAATAGTGATCCTGCATGGAAGTAATCATCGTTATCATTCAAAACATTGTTATTACCACAAGAACCAGCATAAGACATAATAGTGGAGCCACTTCCTGGTTCTAAAGCCCAGCTTCCAGCACGTTGATCACTGTAATCTTCACAAATATTCCATGTATGAGAAGCATCAAACTGGTGTCCTACTTCGTGTGCCATAACTCTAGTAACGATCTTTGATAGGTCATTGTCGTTGTTACATGTTACACCATTACCTTTATTAGATTGGCATACAGAGCCTAATTGTGCAACACCGCCGATATCATAACAAATAGATAAAACGTGACCTATTTGATAAGAACTTGAAGAAACGCGCGCATTTATTACACTTGTATTTGTACCTAAGATTCTTTTACCTTCATTTGAGTTGTTATATGGGTCTGTATTTGGATCTAAGAAGATAAGTTTGTCATTATCGTCAATGATAACAAAGCGAATAGCCATCTCTTTTTCATAAATAGAGTTCATTCTGTTGACCAACGTATTCATGTCCGCAAGACACCGCTCTACGGTTCTCCTTCTTGCAACACTTCCCCATTCTCCTGTACAAGCCATTGCTAATTTGAATATGCGAAGATTAACGATATCTGTTCTGTTTTGGAAAGAAGAATGGTTGTCTTCGTCTATTTCGGGTCTTTCATTATGATCTACACCACACATAGGTGTATTTTTGTAAATATCAGATTGATGGTCACGCGTATAATAAACGATATAATCATTTGTATTTTCTTCTGAGTATGGATCGATATAAACTTCCCCATTTGGAGTGTTGATTGCTGCATAAAATCCATTCGTACTTACAGAAAAACGCATGTTGATACTACCGTCTTTAGCATACGCTTTGTAAGACTTTATCGTAGGGTAACGTGCAGAGATTCCTTCCTCCATGACTGGTGAGTCGTAAACGTCAAGTAACTTCAATCCTCCTTCAGGAGTAGGGATTTCAAGTTTAAGGCCCGGTGCATTTCCAAATTCCTGAGGGGCACTTTGTAAATAAGATTTAAGTCCCACAACATCAAGGTTGAAGACTTCATATTTTACAGGAATGATCGTACGTTGGTCAGTTGATCGTAAACTGATACGACTTTCATCTGTCTTTTTAAAAAACGATTGCGCTTGCAACGAAGCAAAAGCAAATAGAATTAGTGTTAATGTAAAAAACTTTTTAATCATTATCATCGTGAATTAGTAAAACAATATCGTAAAATTAGTAAATTTAAAAAAAATAACTATATATTTTAATTATAAATGTATCAAATAAGACATTTTTTTGACTTAAATAGCACTAATTGATGGCAGATTACTGGTCATCTTTACAATTATAGGCTACAATTTATTTATTATGTTATTTCAACCTGATTTAAATCCTTTGAAAAAAATTATGAACGTAACATTTATGCGCACCGGCTTTAATTTTTAGTAAAATTAATCTATTTGTTATATTGATTAATTCATAATTAAGTCGTTGATACGTTAATATTTGCCCATTTCTCTATAATAAATGAGATTCCATCCTGAAGACAGCAGACCAAATCTTCGTTCCATTGTAAAACTACCGGATCTATCTGAAATTTTCTCTATAACGATGCCTTTCATACTGATAAATTCGCGATTAAAGGTTCCGTCCATATCATCAAACGGTCCATGTATCTTCCACGTATCCGCCTCCCATTTAAAATTTGGATCGTATTGACTTAGAGAGTCAGTAAGCGCTCTTACACCTTCTAAAGGAAAGACGATGTGTTGCATCTGATAAACACTGTCAGTGGCAAATCGGTCGTAGAAAGTCCGGAATGATTTAGATTCAAATAAAGGTGTATTCTCATCTTCAGTCTGTACACTTGCTGCCTTATTTTTACATGACATAAAATGAAGACTTCCTAGTACCAATAGCATGATTAAAATAAACTTAGGCTTTTTGTATCGCATATACAAGGATCATTTGATCAATTTGACGGCAAAATAACGAATAGTTTTGAACTAAATCTGCTTTTTGTATTTTTCCCTCGAAAAAAAACCCATCGGGATTGAAAACAAAGGGATCGATTTCCATATCACTTCTAAAGTCCAATGCTTTTTTTCCATAGGATTTATATAGCGCTTCTTTTGCACCCCACAGTACGTGGTAATAACTTAAAGCATCAATTTTAGGGATATAAGCCCATTCTTTTGCACTGATAAAACGCTGAGCTATTCTATCGATTTTGGGTACCCATTTTTGGATATCTATGCCACAAGAATGCGGCGATCCAATAACGGCAGTATAATCATCTGAATGGCTGATGGAGATATGAAAATGAGCATCTTTGAGATAGGGTTTGCCATAGCTGTCCTTCATACAAGCACCCCGTATTTCGCGTTCTGAAAGCACATGTAATAAGTAACGTGATGAAAGCCATTCGCGTTTTTTTCGTGTTTTGAGTAGGGACAATTCTTCTATTTCTTCAGGAAAAAAATGAATCTGATTTTCAAAAAAATCATTTTCCTCGGTAGTTTCCCAAATACCCAAAACACCGTGTTCCTTCAAATCCTCTTTTAATATCAGCCCCAAGTTTTGATTGTTTTTAAACTCTTATTTTAACCCGATGCACGGAGTAAAAGTTGCAAGATAAGCTTTCTTTTTCCTATTTAAAGTATGAAATCAACGCGCTTATAAGATGCATTTAAATTTAATGAAGCGTCTTTTATCAAATATTCTATGTAATGAAAGCTATAAGCGCATATCTATACGGCCGATTTTATAAATTCAAAACAGATATTTATAACATTTTCTATGCTTAGATTTTTGTTAATATAAAGGTAATCAACGAGCAATTGATAGAGGTTAAATTTCTTGAATTGAAAGTCATGTAAGAAGTTCTGAAGTTGTATAAGAAACAAAAAAATTGATAATAAGAACTTTTTTAAAGCCTGACGGGCCGAGGCTTGGCGTCAGTGGCGGAAATTGAAGCGAGAAGTTTCAATTTAGCGACACGGTAAGCAAAAGCCAATTCATTGAATAAATTTAAGTAAAAAAGTCAATGTAATTGGCTTTTTGCGGATTACGAAGCGAAAAGTTTCAATTTAGACGAAACCCCGCCATTTTGCAAAACCCTTGTTACAGGCAGTGTTTTTTATTTCAGGAAGTCCATTATTTCTTTTGCAACAATTTCGGGTTGCTCTTCCTGCGGAAAATGTCCGCTTGTTTCTAACCTTATTGTCTTTGAGTTTCTAAAACCACTTTGAAACTTTTCAAGGTAATGAGGTTTAATAACCGGGTCTTTCATGCCCCAAACGAATAAGGTCGGCTTGTTTGAAATTGCTTGCCGTTTGTCCCAAAGTTCTTCAAACCAATCTTGGTCGTTAAGCAACGATTTCGCAAATGCTAATGCTCCGTTTCGTTGGGTTTTGTCGGCAAATGGTTTGGTGTATTGTATTCGTAAATGTTGGGGAAGTTTACGGTCGCCGAATGATTTCGGTAAAATGAATTTTGGCGAAAAATTTAAGTAACGATACAAAAACGGAAGTAACGGACTTTTCAATATCTTACTCAACTTAATGAAGTCGGGGTCGGCTTTACTGCTCCAAAGCCAAGAGTTGATAATGACCAAACGTTTTATTTTTTCGGGGTATTGCATAGCAACGTTTAGTCCGATTACACCTCCAAAATCGTGAACAACCAGCGTGATGTTATCCAATTGCTTTGCAAGCACAAATTTCTCAAGAGCTCTGCTGTGATTTTGCGTTGAGTAGTCGTAATGTTCGGGTTTGTCGGAAAGTCCAAAACCAATGTGGTCAATAGCAACACATCTGTAATGTTCTTTCAGTTTTTTAATGACGTTGCGATAGTCAAAACTCCACGAAGGTGTTCCGTGAACAAATAATATTGTTTCGCCTTTTCCTTCGTCTATGTAATGCAACTTTTGTCCGTTGATGCCAAAATAATTTGATGTAAACGGATATTCTGATTTGTCAAGCCAATGATTTGCCATACTTTTTAAATTTTCTGTGGCAAAGTTGGTAAGTGTTTGGAAAATAAAAGTTGGTCTATACCAATATTAGAATTTTACATTGTTGAATAACTTGCTGAAATTGGTCGGATCAATGCCTAAATAAGAAGCGATGTATTTGTGTGGCACAAGTTGAAGCAAATGCGGACTGCGTTGGCAAAATGTTTTGTATCGTTCTTCAATGGTCATACTGTGCAACTCAATATGTCGATTAATTATTCCTGCCAAAACGGCTTCGGTCATTCGTCTGAAAAGTCGCTCAATTTGTTGCGATTGGTCAAAGAGTTTTTGCAATTCATCAAAAGTGATATAATCCAATTCACTGTCGGTAAGGCAAGTTAAAAAGTATTTTGATGGGATTTGAAACGAAAACGATTCGGGAATGGCACACAAGTTTGGTGAATAAGTAAAAGCGATAACGTGAGTTTTATTGTCTGCGTCAAAGTACGACATTTGAATGCCACTTTTTACAAAATAAAGTTCTTTTTGGACTTGTCCCGGAACTGTAATAAAGTCGCCTTTTTTAAATGTCTTGGTTTTTAGGTTTTGTGTCAGTAAATCGTAGTCCGCTTGTCCGATGTCGTGAAAAAGTTTGAAGTATTCGTATCGTTCCATATTTGGTTAAATTGTTGTCGGGTGCTCGGTCGTAACATTGCCTGTAACGGCGGCTCGGGTATTGCCGAAGGCGGGATTTTTAGCACTAAAGCTGATACGAAGCACTACTATTGAATTTTGCACTTCCGTTGATACGAAGCCGTTCGCCCCGCCTATTGCCAATACGATGTTATGCACAGTTATTCTTTGTTCTTTCTTAAAGATTGTTTTAGCAAACTAATGATATAGTCTATATCGTCCAAGTCTGTTAGTTTAATTTCATATGAGCCATTTCCCCAATGTCCAACGTTAGAGACATCTCTTGCAATTTTCTTTTGGTCTTGCAGGTCGCCACTTTTGAGGTTCACATATATTTTTAATCCTTTTCCTTGTAATACAATATCGCAGAAAATGTTGTTGTCAACCTTAAAGCCGATTGTTTGTTTTTTAGGCTGTGTCGTAACGTTGTCATCAAGCGAGATAAGTCGTTCTTTTACTTGTTCGTAAAGTTCTCTTGTTTCAAAGTCCACCTTTTGCAAGTGGTCTTGCTCAGTATATACTTTTACCTCTTTACTAACGGCTTCTACCGTTTCGTCATTTCTTGATATTGTTTTAATACTTTCTTTAGCAGATGTTTTTTGGATTTGGTCAAACGAAACAGTGTCATTTTCAAATCTCTTAACTTCCCAAAGTTCAATTGGTAAGTCTTTAAAGTTTATAGCTTCTCGCTGATAGTTTGTGAACTGTGGCGAAATGAAGATAACTTTAGATTGCGTTCAATCAACATCTGTTCGTTTTAATGTCGTTTGTTGGCTTTCGTTAAATTCGAGAATGAAGTCAGCTTTGTTGTTCAGCATCAAGGATAAGTAGGCGTAACCTTGGTCAATTACACTAAAATTTTTATCCCTTTTGTACTCAATGATTACAAAAGATTTTGTTTCTGTGTCAAAAGCTAAAGTGTCAATACGAAAGCCGTTTAAGGCAAATTCAGAACGAATAAAGTCAAGATGCAAAAGTGATTTTAAATTTTTCTCTACTAAGGTTTGAATTTCTTTCTCAAACTTGAATGGAAGTTCCTTAATGAAGTCTAACCGTTGTCCTATTTTATATATTGCCATTTCTGTTTACGGTGTCGGTTTATAATTGTGCATAACGGCTGCGATTTACGACGGCCGTCCCCGATAGGGGCGGCTGTCGTTAAATCGCTTGTTAGTACGGGTTATTCTACTTTTACCATTTTCTCTGTTTTACCAATCTTTTCACCTTTACTATTTGAAACGTTGACGAGATAAACACCTTTTGGCAAACTTGAAATGTCAATCTGATTAATTACTTGATCTAGGTTCTCAATAAGAACTAGTTGGCAGTTTATATCATAAACATTTAATTTCAAATTTTTCTCCATATGTGACAATTGTAGGTATAATGTATTTGATGTTGGATTAGGAAATATCCTAAATCCACTTCCTTCCTTTGTTATATCTTTTGTGGCAACAGGTTTAAAATCTATTTTAAGGTCTGATGCTTTGAAACAATAAAATTTTGTCGAAGTCTTCGTACCCTGTCCTATTTTTTTTGCTAGGCCACCAAAAATTAAGTATCCATCATCATATAACGCATTTACTTGAGTGCCAATTTCTTCGCCTTCATTTTTTACAGTGATTGATGAAACGAACTGGATCGTATCTTTTCCTGATTCAATACGAATAATGTCAAAACCCTGTTTACCTGTGACTGAAGGAAAGGAAAACAAATATGCAAATTCATTATTAGCATAAAACATATCAGCAAATTGATATATATGATTATTGTACTTAGGAATTGGAATAAAGGTTTTAATTTCCCCAATTGAGTCAAGCCAAAGGATGTAACAAGTATTATTTTGGATGTCAAAATTTGGGTAATAATGACTTAAGTAGATTGTGTTGTTGATTGTATTGAAGCGGTGTAGTGCAAAACTTTCTTTTGTTCCTGGGACAATATCCGTGTAATCCTTGATTTGTTTTATTTTAATATCATTTGGGTTTGATATATCTGTCCACATTAATTTTGTGCCTAGATTATCCCATGATGTGTATCGATCTTTATAAGCCAAACTTACGATAGTATTTCCATTAAGGCGGTGTAGTAGACTCCCTTGATCAATTGAGAATGGACCCAATGTATCAAAATTGAAGAACTGCCAAAATTCTTTTTGTCGAACCAAATCTATATCAAAATATTCAGTTCTTAAACCGTACTTATATATAGGTTCATTTAGCGTGCCAACATCACCACCATGTAAGTAAGTAATTAGATATGCACTGTCAGTATTCAGTTTGAACGGTCTATAATGCCTGATAGAATAATCTATTAATTTATCTTTAGATATTACCTTATTAAGTAATTTTCCATCCTGTAAATTTAGTGATTTTAAAATGGGATAAGTATTGAATAATGTATCAACATAAACACCAAATAATTCAATATTACCATTCTTAGTTAAATTTATTTCATGGTAAAAATCATAATCTCCATTATTGTATGGTGTATTATAATGAGACCATATTTTAGTTCCTGTGTTAATGTCTATTTTGTCTAAAACAAAGCCACGATCATTTAATGTTTGTTTTTCCTGACATGGGGATAAAATAAACATATGACTTGCATCGCGACTAATTATATGTGGGTACAAAGAAGAATATTTTGTGAAATAGGCCTGACCTGGCACTGGCAAAAAAGTTGTATCTATCATTGTATGCACCCATAATGGGTTTGCTTCATTAAACTTCACGTCAATTGTTTCTTGACTATAAAGGCATGCACAATTAAAGCAAAGTAATACTATAAATATTCTCATGACTACATTTTTATTAAATGAAAACTAAGAGTGTAATATTTAGTACACTCTTTGTCGAAATAATTTAATTAGGACAAGTTACACTACAAGGCGTAATCCATGTTATTTTACCTTTAATCCAAATAGGTGGGTCGGTAAGAAATGCGGGGTCAGAACAATCAATTGTGAATGGATTAGTTACATCATTTTGTGTAATTTGCAATGAGCCGTCAGATTTGCGACAAACAGTAGTATGTCTTTGACAGCACTGAGAACCACATGATAATTTAGTGCTAATCCCAAGTCCATTTTTTTGGATTATTGATGCGTATCTATAGCAACTTGCTCTAATAAAGTTGATATTAAACCATTTTCCTTGACCACACAAATACTTTGTTCCTGTAACTCTTTGCGAGATAAGATAATCTCTAATTTTATTCCACATTCCTGTCTCAAAATTAATAATGTAGGAAGACCAGATACTTTGGTTATATTTGCTGTTTATGTCCGTGGAAAATTGTGGACAGTTATGCTCAAAAATTTGAAAGTCACCAATAGTAACATCTTCAAAAGATGATCCAAGTTTACATTCTTGTCTCTTAAAAATAAGCTTGAAAGAGCACCCTGGGTACATTGGGTGGTTAGTAACAACTAAAGTATCTACAAAAGTAGTGTCATTGCAAGCACCAGGAATAACAATTGAACTTGGCACACACGCAGTCCCTAAAAGATCTAACAAATCTCCACCACCACGAGTCTCAACAGTAGGACTTGGCGATGCAAGTTTTGTTTTAACTGAGTCCTTGGCACAAGAATAGATGAATATGGTAGCTAAAATAACTACTAAGGAACCGAAAAGAATTTTTGACTTTGTCATTTTTCATGAATTTAATTTGTTGAAAATATTATAAAAATTCTTAGCACTTATTAAAAACACTTATCCCTTGACACATTTTTCAAGTCAATACACGAGTGACTTTCTTTGGGATTTTCTTCTTAATCCGTACTAACGGTTTGTATATGCGTAGGAGGGGCGATTAGCCCCCTCTTACGTCATCATGCATTGTTGGCAGTTGTTACTCTTTTCTTAATAATTTTTTGTCTATAAAATTTACTCCCCAAAAAGCAAAATATGTTACTAAAAACGCCATAATAATTGAGCGAAATATATCGAACAAAATTTGCTTTGATGATATATCATCAGAATCAGAAGGGAAGTAGAGTATTAAATAAAAGAAGAAAATATTACCAATGAACAAGAAAAACTTAACTCTACTTTTATTTGTATTCATAATACTATTTTTATAAACCACCTAAAGCGGAGGATATTCCAGATGTAATTCCCCACATACCTAATATGGCTGCATTAGATCCTGGTGTTATCAGACCTGCTGCTAAACCTATTCCCATACCATTAAAGTATGCTGCAGAAGCTGTGACATCTGCTCTTGCAGCATTTCTCCAACTCCATCTTGGTTGAACTTTCCCTTCTTGTGAAATTGAATAGAAATCCAATCCTCCATTATTTCTTGGAAGCCATAAATAGGCAGAATTTTTGGCAACTTCAATTTTATCACAAGAATAAAATGCGAATACTCCAAAGAGAATGACAAAAAACAATTTCAAAATTTTCATATTTCAAATTTTATGAACAGTTCGTCTGTTCGACCGTTTGGAGAATGTTCTCCTATTGCAGCAGTTGATTCCGAAAGTAAGACTTACTCCAATTTGTCTGTAACCCCCAGCACCTATTTTGATTTTGTTTGCTTGTTATGGGCTTTTTCCTGACATTTTGTTTCAATGTTTTTTTCTTCATCAATTACTGCCAACGGTCAACGGCTTTGTGAGGTTGCGGACTAAAGAAGCCGAAACTTTCGGTAAGCACTAAAGTTCAAAGATATGAAAAAACTTTCAACTTAGACGGAACTCCGCAATCTTGCAAAACCGATGTTACAGGCTGGCGTGGTGTTCAGTTCGTTTATAAAAATCGTATTTGTAAGTTCAGTTTGAAATACAGTTGTCCGTCTTGTTCGTAAACAGTTCCAAAGTCGTGTCGTGTGCTACTTGCAGTTTCAAGTTTGGTATTAGTGAACAAATAATCTTCAAATTCGTTTCGATTGTAAATGTGATAACACAAAATTTCTCCGTCATTTTTTACAACCAAATAACCACCTGTTGCATCAAGTTCGCCTGTCCAAACTTTTGAAGGCATCATTCCTAATGCAATATCTGTCAAAAAGCGTTTGATTTTGTACGAATAAAATGGGTGATTGTTTTCCAAGTTGTAACCAAGTGGATTTTTAACTGAAATTTCCGTTACCAAGTCCGAAGTTTTGGAATGGTTTGAAGTGAAAAATAAAAACACAATTTCAGAAATTATCTTTGGTAAAGCACTATCAATCAAAACCAAATTATTTTCAAAAACCGAACTTTCTGGATTTGAAAATTGGAATTTCCCGTTTAGTTTTTGCAGTTCTTCAATTCTATCTTTGATTTTACTTCTTGTGTCAATTGCGTTGATTTCTGAAATTTGCTTACTTGATAAATTCAACTTATTTACTTTGTAAATAAAATTCGTTGTTTTACCTGCATTTAGTAGGGTAGAAGCTCCTCCAAGTTGAGATTTTATACTAAAACCAAGTTCGGGATTTGTTCCTGTTCGTTGGTCGTGAATAACAATTCTTATATCGCTTTTTACAGTTGATTTTGCTTTAATTGTTTTGCTGTTATACGAATTGATAAACGTTTCGACTTCTGGAATTGAAAATGTTGCGTTTGTCTTTTCTTTCAGTTTTGTAAGTAACAAATGAGCCTGTTTTTGAAACTCTGAAATAGAAATTCTAAACTCTTTGCTGTCGTTTTTTACGACAACCAAGTCTTTGTCATAACTGAATTCAAAACTTCCGTCCGTTTCGTCACGCAACACTTTGATAATCGGAAAAATTAGATTTTCGATTTTCTTTAAGTCACTATCTCCTGCAAAAAGTTGCTTGTCTGCAATTACTTTTAGAAGCGTATAGATTTCGCTCCATTCTCCCTTATTCCCCGTTATCATTTGTTAGTGTTGATTAGTAGTTTTAAAATTTCCTTTGCGGTTGCTTGTATTGCAGGTACGGCAACGGAGTTGCCGAACTGTTTATAAGCGGAAGCGTCAGCAACCGGAATTAAATAATTGTCGGGAAAACCTTGTAATCTTGCCCATTCTCTTGGTGTCATTTTTCTAATTCCTTGTCTATTCACCTCGCCTTTTATGTGTGTTGTTGGTGTGAAATCTGTAATTCTATGGTCTAAAACCAAGTTTCGCTCTCGTCCCATTCCTCCACAAACAACAGCATTTGCAATTTCATCATCTCCAATAATTGCATAACCAAAACCATTACCTTTGCTTTCGTGTCGTGCTTTATGGTTTTCTAAAGTTTGCACATATTGAGTTGATAAATAGTATTTTGTCGCAGGAACTTTTTTTTCTTTGATGTCCGCAAAAGTTACTTTTTTGTTTAAAGGTGTCGGATAGGTAAATTCCGTAATTTCTGTGCTTGGGTGAAAACCAACAATATAAATTCTTTCTCTGTTTTGCGGAACTCCAAAATCTTTTGCGTTCACAATTTCGGGTTCAGGAACGAAATAACCTAAATCGTTTCTCAAAACATTTAAAATTGTTGCCAAAGTTTTTCCTCCGTTATGGTTTCTTAAACCTTTTACGTTCTCAAGAAAAACAGCCTTTGGCTGTTTTCTTTTAATGATTTCAGCAACGTCAAAAAATAAAGTTCCTCTCGTGTCTTCAAATCCTCCTCGTTTTCCTGCGATTGAAAATGCTTGACACGGAAAACCTGCACAAAGCACGTCAAAACCGTCTGGAATGTATGACTTTGTTTTTTCTTTTGTTATGTCTCCAAATGGCGTTTCTCCAAAGTTTGCTTTATAAGTTCGTTTTGCTTCTTTGTCCCATTCACTTGTAAACACGCATTTTCCTCCAAGATTTTGCAATGCTAAACGAAAACCTCCAATTCCAGCAAATAGGTCAATAAATTTGAATTTGGGATTTTCGTTTGGTGGAAATGGTACTTGAAAAGTGTCAAAAATTCCGTATTGTAGAGCTTCTTCGGCAACTTCTAAAGTTACATTTTCTTCGGGATATTTGTATTCTAAAATTTCTTTAGTAAATGCAATAGCATCTTTCTTGTAAAATTGAGAAACTCCATTTTTTAAGTTGTGCAAATAATGTGTCAATACAGCCTCATTGTAGTTTTCAGGTTCTACAATGCGAATTTTGAACTGTTTGTCGTCCAAAGTTTCAAGCGATATTTTTTCTTTTAATTTCATTTTTTGCTACTCAAATTCGTTGATATGCAAAGTAACAAATTTTTTGTCATTTGGTTGCTCTAAAAATGCAAACTTTTCAATCTGTTTTCCCTATCCGTTTTTTGTCAAAATGTAGAAAATAGATTGGTTTTATTCCGAAAGTTTGATTTCAGCACAGGTCTAAAACGCTTGCCTGTAACGGTTCTGGGCTTTGTGAAGTGGCGGATTGTATGCACTAACTTTCAATCGAAGCACCGACCTCAAAGATAGCACAAAAGTTTCAATCAAAGTCGTTTACCCGCCATTTCACAAAACCCTTGTTATAGGCATACCCCTTTTTTGTTTTTATTTTTTGCTTCAAATATTTTTCAAGTGTTACTTATAGTCTTTGATTTATAGTCAACATATTCTCACTTTTGCAACGTGGATATAAAACTGAAAATAGGTCAGCGAATTAAAGAGTTGAGAGAGAAAGCCGAAATGTCTCAAAAAGACTTGGCTTATACTGCTGACTTGGATAGAAGTTATATCGCAAGTATTGAAAATGGACAACGTAACGTTTCTATTGTCAATATTGAAAAAATAGCCAATGCGTTGAACGTAACGCTAAAAGAATTTTTTAACGATAATGAGTTTGAAAAACATACAAAAAGCAGTAGATAATTTTAAAGAATTAATTGAAACTTCAATAATTGAGAACGGTGCAAAAGGGAAAGAAGCAATGATTAGGTCTTCTCGTCCGATTTTGAATATCCACGAAGCAGTAAAAATAGAATTAGTTGAAGCAGGGATAAATGCCGATTTGATTTTTCCACCTCTAAACAGCCGAACTCCTGAATTAAAACTTGCTGGTTCTCGTAAACAGAAAAATCAAGATGTTTGTGTAGTTTCAAACCTTGATAAAGCGGAAGAAATTTTAGAAGAGGGGTTATTGCAGGATGTTGTGGACGAATATGGCGAAAAATTTACAGAAAGGACTATTTCCATAAATATCAGAAGTCAGATAAGCAGTATTCAGAAAAATTTTGACACGCTTTACGAAAGAACAACTTCGGAAGCGATTAACTTACACGACCGTTGTCCCAAAATGGTTTTAGGCGAAGTCTATATGATTGCTGTTCCTGAATATGACGATAAAGAAGTTAAAAACAACGAAATTGTTTTTAAAAAGCCTAATCAGGCAACTGTCTTGAAATACATAAAATCTTTTCAGGCGATTAACGATAGAAAAGGAACTGAAAAGAACTTCTACAAATACGAAAAAGTTTGTTTATTGATTGTGGATTTCAGCCAAACTCCTGCCAAAATCTATAATACAAGCGATGAAATAAAAGAAGCAGGTCTAATTCCCGAAGATTCAACGATTGATATTAGTGAACTTTCGTGGGAAAAGTTTGTTCCCGATTTATTGGCTGTTTACAAAGAAAGATTTGATTGAACAGGTATTGATAGTTGATATTTCTCTATCAAAAATTCGTCAATTTCATCTTTGTCGTTTAATGAACGAAGCAATTCAATTTCACTTTCTGAAAATTCAGGAATTGTAAATTTTTCAATGAAATTTTTTTGATAGCAAGGATAGCCACCCTCAATAGCAACACTAGTTTTGCTAACGTAATAGTGCATTACGATTGAGTTTAAAATCTTTTGCACTACGTCAATGTTTTCAATTTTTGAAATCGGATTTACGGTATCTGCAAATAATGTATCTATTTCGGGTTCTCTAAAATATGTGCCATAGCCGTTTGTAAAATAGGCTTCTTCTTCGTCTATTTTCAAAAATCTTGGCGTTTGGCTGAAAGTTGGGTTTAAAATTTTCTTTCCTGTTTTTGCCAAACCTTGTGTTCTTCCCCAAACGAAAAACGGCTCAAAGTTTACTTTGCCTTTATCTCTATTTTGCAAAACTTCTTTTTCCGAAAGTAAATATGCGTAGCATTTCGGGAAACGTTTTTTAAATTCCGTTTCGGGAATTGGTGTAGCCGTTTTGCCTTTTATGGTATAAGGACAAATAATTCTTCTCGTATTTTGTTCGGCTTCTTCTTGTGTTTTGAAGTCAGAAATTTTGTAAACGGGTTTTGTAATTTCTTTCTCTATTTCAAAAGTTCCTTTATCAGTTGTTTTGATAAAATAACCGTTTTTCTCGTTCGTTCCGTCAATAAAAAAAACATCATCTTTGAGCGTTGCAATACCTACACAAATGTCAAACAATTTACTGATTTGCGTTCCTATTGTTTCAATGGTTTTGATGTTTTTTTGTTCATCAGTTTTGAGTAAACGCCATTTTTTTACGTTCAAATCTTTCAGATAATTTGGCGAACCGTTTGCTATTGGCAAAAAGTCTTGTGGTGTATAACCATTTTCAAGTCTGTCAAATGTTATGGCTTCGTTTTCTTGTTTGTTTAAGAAAGTCAAAGCGGTATAGGTTTGAGCGTCAAAAACTTTTTTGTGCGTAAAATCAATAATGCGTGAAACGCATTTTTTCTGTTGGAAAAATCTACGCATTGCTTCGCCTGCAAGCGAAGTGAAATAATTGTTTGGCGTGATGAAACCTAAACGTCCTGTTGGTTTCAGTAATTTGTAACCCAATTCAAAAAAGGCAAAATACAAATTAAAAGTTCCGCCCTCAACAGTCGTCCAATTCTTTACTAAATATTCTCTGTTTTCGTCTGAAAGGTCTTGAAATTTCACATAAGGCGGATTGCCGACAACTGTGTCAAAAGTCAAATTCCAATCAGCTTTTAAACTGTCTTGGTTGTATAAATTGAAGTCTTTTTCTTCTAAAATTTCGTTGTGTTGTAACGCATAAATTGTCAATAAAAGTTTAGTACGGTGAATGTTGTAAGCAAGAATATCCGAGCCAAAAATATTTTCTTTTACGATTGACTTTATTGGCTTATCAAAAGTGTTTTTGTAGTAATCTGTCAAGCCGATTAAAAACGCTCCGCAACCACAACTCGGGTCAAGGTTTTTGTCTTTTGGTTGTGGCTTAACTTCGTTAATGATGAAGTCGATAATATAGTCAGGTGTAAAAAATGCACCATTTAGTTTTCTATCCGTTGTCGGAATGATAAGTTCTAAATGATTTTCAAGGTCTTTTATAGTTTCAATTTCTAAAGCCGAAACGCCAAAAAACAAATTAGTGTCTTGCTCAAAATCTTTAAGATATTCTGTCAATATTGGGCTTTTGGTAAAGTCAAGTTTCTTGTTAGTCAGATATTGGCAAACCAAATGCTTTTCAAGACTTGTAAGGTCTTGATTAGAAATAAGGTCGTTCAATATCGCTTTTTTTACCATTTTTATTTGTTGACTATAAGCAACAAAGTTAGTGAAAGTTTTTGTTTGAGCAAACAGTTTTTAGAAAATGTTTTATGTGACGTCAAAATTTTGTCGGGTGGTGGGTGGGCTTGGTTTTTCGTTTTTGTCTGTCCGTTGATTGTTGCACAGTCGTTCGGTAGGGGTTGCCTATAACTTACTTATATGCGCAACAAAAATACGCAAATATTCCATATATGGATGGATAGGTGAAGTTTTTTTATCACTTATCATCAAACGGACTTTTGATATTTCGAATACATTTTGTGTTTTTTAAAATAATTTGCAATACTTGGTTTGCCTTTTTGTAGCAATGTTTTAGCTTCGTAATGCATTTTTTTATAGTTTTTAGTATTCTGTTTGTAGTCGTTGTTGTCCTTTACACTTGCTGCTAACGTTTTGCAGCTACCCGAAGGGAGGTACTTATACCACTAAAATTCATTCGAAGAAATGAACTTGCGGCTATAACGAAACTTTCTGCGATGACTAAACCCCGCCTTTTGGGGAGGTGTTGTTGTGCGTTCGGTGTTCTTTTCTGTCAAGCGAGTTTGATAAAGTTGTCTTCAATTTTTACGTTAAAATTGATTTCTGCTTTTAATGCTCTAAACACTCTAATAATTGTATCAATAGTCGCACTGTTAGTACTGCTTTCAAGCTTTGAAATTTGAGTTTTTTGAACTCCAACAAGTCGTCCAAGTTCTTCCTGTGTCAAGTTTCTTTCTTGTCTGGCTGCTTTAATCATTTTTCCTAAAACGTCCATACGAAGTTCGTATTCGAATTCTTCACGCTCATGTGTTCCGACTTTGCCGATATACTTGTCTTTCATCTCGGCAAGTGAGTAAGTCTTTAATTCTTTAGTTGCCATAAGATTACAATTTTTGCTTGTTGTTAAAATATATGTCTCTCAGTCTTACTGCCCGGTCAATTTCGTTAGCGGGAACTTTGTCAACTTTCTTTACGAAACCGTGAGTTGCTATTACCAACGTTTCTTTGTTATCTGACTTGTCCCAAAATGCAAGAAGTCTGATTTGAAGTCCTGCGAACTTTGTCCGAAACTCCCAAATGTCATTTTGAAGTTTCTTAAAAAGTTTTTGGTCATTGGTCTGTTCAGCAGGTCAATATTGTAAAAGATTTTCTTTATAGTCTTAGTGTCGAGCTGTGAAATAAACTCGTCCGCTTCTTCTAAAAATTTTGTCTCGAAAAATCTCATTCAATATTTTTTTGTTAAACGTCACAAAGGTAGAGAAAGTTTCTAAAAATAGAAACAATATTTTTCTTGATGTTATCGGGTGTCGGTTTTCTAAGCTGACGCACAACGTCCGGCGGCTTTGCGAAGGTGGCGATTTTTAGCACTAAAGTTCAATAGAATTACTACCGTTGAACCTTGCAGAAATGTTTAATCGAAGCACTTAACCCGCCATTTTGCCAAACTGCTGTTAGTAGCAGACTTTCTTATCAGGCAATTTTTAAGTCGAGATGCTTAATTATGTTCGGAAGGTCTTGAATTGGGCAAAACCAACCATTTTCTCCCTCATTCACTCGAATGCCAAAAACGCCACGTTCTGATAATTGATAAAGCATATCTAATGAACTGTTAACTGTCATTTGCATAATATAGATACTTCCGTCAGGTCTTACAAAACCGTCGAATTGTCGACCGTATTTATCTGCCTTTTCTCTGTCGGTAAATACAAAAACCCAAGGTTTTTCGTCAACTACTCCAATAAATGGTTGTGCGTTTTCAATCTCAAGTATGCTTGAAGATAAGTAAGCCCAATGATTTAGTGTTAGGAAAAATTTATATAACTCATTCAGGTCTGTCGGCTGTCCACTTGTCCGAGCTTTTTCAACGAGAATTTCGAAGTTTGGAAATTCTATTTTGTTGGCCTGTTTGTCTGAATTAAATATTTTGCTGAAAAATCCCATAATATTTTTGTCTTATTGTTTCGTGTAAGCTTGCTACTATCGTCTTATACATTGTTATCGAAAGTTCTTCTATCTCGCTTTTTGATATTCTATGTTATCAACTAGAAATGTACAAATATTTCCTACACAGTTATAATTAGAATATGGGCAAAATGGATTCTTAATAGAGTCTGAACAATCGTTTTTTGAACTCAAAGGTATATATGTTAGCTGTTTAGAGTCTTCGAAAAACAATTTGAGAGAATCGAAGAGACCAAAAGGTCCATCATCATATGGTGGTTCATCTTGATCCAACACTTTAGTTTTTGCACGTTTAATAGAAAAACTATCATTATTCCCAAACCTTTCATAAAGAATTACTTCCAGATTATAGTTTGTAGTGTTTTTAAAAGCATAATGTTTTGATTCACCTTGATCAGTGCAAGAAGTCAATAGAAATACAGTTAACAGTAATAAAAATTTATACATAACTTTTAAATTTAAAAATTATCAAAAAAATGCTGAAGATTTGTATCTATTTGAGAATCTGTAACTCCAGATGGTTTTTGACTTTTGAGTCGATCTCTTAAACTTGACAAACCATAACTATGCCCTAATACATTGGATTGAATTAGACCCAAATTATAACCGCTGGTAATATCCCTTGGTCTGTTTGGGATATTAGAAGGGTTTTGATTGAAAGAATCTTCTAAATCAATAAATAATGGTGAATAATTATTAAAATCAGGGGCCTGATTATAAAACCAGTTTTGAATTGGACCTGGTACAGGGGATGGACTGTAACCATATTCTAATTCTGTTATTTTCCATTGGCAAGCTCTTGCCCAACTTTCAACTAAAAGGTTCGAAACTTGCCAGAATTGTATATTCCCCATCTGAAAAGCATGAGCTACATGACCTAATTCATGAATAGTCGTTGAGAATATGGCTTGAGTTGGTCTTAGAGAAGAACCATTAAATCCAAAAATATGAACATGTGAATAAAACAATCCTTCAAATCCAGAGGATGAAAAGAAGCCATTAGAATCACCATCTTCATGCATGTAACTTACTTTCAATTTTTGAGCTCCAACTACAGGTCTTCTTAGACCAGCTACATCTTCAAAGAAATATCTAACCAAAGCCCTATGAACAGTTCCAAATCCCAAGGATTTTTTATCATCTTTAATTACATGATTCCATGGGGCTTTTTGTGTTGGACCTGGTGTATCAGCTTGACCCCATTCTCCATCCCTAATATCCCAAATTGGATTTTCATATATTATTGAATATTTAACTTTTCCACAAAAGTCCATGAAAGGAAATGTGGTAAAATTACCTGTATTATTGGTATAAACGGTTGCCCATTGATACCATTTACTAACCTTAATCTTAACTTGTTTTAATGGTAGATTGGTAGCTTGGGCGTCATCCCAAATTTCAATTTTACCTGATGGAAACCAATCATTGCAAAATAAAATAGCTTGAACATCATCAGGATTATTTGGGTTTATTACTCCAGTGGAGATCAGTGCTTCTGTCTCAATTTTTCTCCAATCTTCATCAGATATAATTGGGTTAATATGGTTTAGAAATAATGTGTCAAGTATGTCAGCTTCAAAGCCAGTCAAAACTTGCCCTATAGTACAAACAGTGAATTGGAAAGGCAATTGCCCAACTGATAATGTGCCATCATTATAATGGTGTTCTTCATTATTCTGAATATCATTTTCTTGCAATGGGTATTCAAATAATTCAGTCGGAGAAGTGGTTTCAAGGAGATAAAAGTCGTCTTCATCTTTAGGCAAATACCTTACATATAAAGCATTCGGTGTAATGTTATAAGTTGCCGTAATCTGTCCTAAGGACTTAAGTTTTACGTAAGCCGCTTTTATTGTACCAATGTAATATGGGTTGTTAAACCTTCCCTTTTCTCGTGTTTGACTAATATCAATCACTGACTGACTTCGCCCTGCTTTCCTACCACTTCTTAATTGAGTGGGTGTTTGATCAAAATCTCTTACTTCATCCAATTCCTTATTACAGGAAAATAGAACCATGAGTAAGGTTGCTGCTAAAAAAATAAACTTTGATCTCATTTTTAAATATTTAAATGTAAACTAATCAAACCTTAGTATCGAATTTTGCTTTTAATTTTCGATAACGGTTTGCAGCTACCCGAAGGTGGCGATTTTAACACTGAACTTCGACCGAAGACGAAACCTCAAATTTATGAAAAACTTTCAATCGAAGACGTTTACTGCCGCTTTTGCCAAACGAGCTGTTAGCACTTGTTTTTACAATAATCAATAAATTCACATTCATAAGGTTTATAACAATGATTACCCATTGGAATTACAGGTTCGGTACCAGTTAAAACTCCTTTGTATTCTCTAATTTTTGTTTCAACATCATCAGTCATCATCTCTAATTTTGTACTTAAGTTACATATCTTCCAATTATTAGAAGTATCTTCCGTTCTCAAAATCACATTAAAAGATTTTAGTTTTGAATTAAACCGTTTCTTACATATGAAATATTGAACTGCTAAATCAGATACTATTGCTTCATTCAGTTCAGTATTAAGTTTTATCTCATAGACATTAATGTCGGAATTCTCAGTTTTAGTAATAATATCGCACATAACAAGAACTTCGTCTTCTATTATTGTAGCTTCATATAAAGTGACTGAGTCAGAAAGGTTAAATAAATATTTTGTGTAGGAGTTAAAAAAGCCAAAATTACCTACTTTGTCCTTTATATTAACACCTCCCGGAAAGTCCTCATTTCTTACAGTATCTTCAAAAATGTGCCCTTGATTAAAAAGTTCTTGTTTTTCTTTAGTTACTGGTGTTTTTTCTTGTTTTTTGTATTTATCCAAATAGAGGTATTTTATACATTGACTTCCCTTTACAAAAGAGCTTTTTGTCAACTTCCACGAATCAAAATGTAAAATTGAATTACCTGAGTAAATTTTATTTTCTAATTCGCTTAATTTGTTGACTAAACTTTCTGCCATTAATATTGGTTGCATTCTATCACCCTGATATTTCCTAAGCCTGTTTAACGCTTTGGAATAATTTACAAATGCACATTTATAATCACCAATTTTATTAGCTAAATCCGCTAATTTTATTGAGTTAAAGTCAATATATGTAATGTAATCATCCATTTATTTAAAATAAGTACTAACGGCTAGTATAAGCGACGGAGCCGTCCGGTAGGCGGCTCTGTCGTCTTATACATTGTTAGCATCTGGTTGATTTTCAATATTCTACTTTGTAAAAACTGTTTCACAAGTTCCTAATGTTTCATTTGAAGGAAGTATGTGATACCTTGCTTGTACTTTAAGTATTGAAGCTTCTGATTTATCAACCGTAAACTCAATATTTGTAGATTTTTTACCACCTACATCACAACTTCGTGGTATGTTAAATCTATACCTATTTTCATCTATTTTTGTCACATCGGTCATACCATTACTTATAGATATTGTCCCAGGAATAACATAATGCAATGTGATTTGCCTTGTACTCTCATCAAATTTTGAAATATCAAAAAAAAATTTATCAGTACATCCGCAATCAAATGACCCTTCAAAACAATTGATACATTTGTCTATGCATGAGTTACCCAGTAAATATTTTCCATTGGGACATGAACACACACCATCATCACATTGCTGCAATGGACCACAAGTTGGGTTACATTCTTTTTCTTTGTGGCAGCCCGTGGATACTAAAATGATACAACAAATAAATATGATTATCGATTTCATGTTTATATTTTTTGAAATTTGGTGTAAAAATATTGTCCTTTAGCGTCTTTAGTCATGATAAGATAGTGACCAGTTGGCAAACTACTTACATCAATGCTAAAAGATTTGGCCCGACTGTCTACATTTTGCTTGTGCATGACTTGACCTTGAAGATTTATGACAGAAATTTCCGTCAAGTTTCTATGTTCGATTTGTACAATATCTGTAACTGGATTAGGATAAACTATCAGCTCATTTGAAGTGGATTTAGCCCGTACTTCAGTACCATCATCTTGTAAAGGATCTATTGGTGCACAATCAGGAAATTCCCTGACAAAATGTCCAAAATCTCCATCTAATATATAATTACCGTAAGCATCTCTTACTAATCCTGGCCAAGGGCCCCACAATGTAAATAACCGATTTACTTTACCTTTAAGATTTGAGTCACTGTTGACACTTCCATCCAAGACTTTGATGGTAATATTAAATAGTGGAATGGTTACAAATTGATCTTCAAAATTCCCGATATGATAATCAGCTACATTTGGCGTACAACATTCTGGCCTAGTTTGATCATTGCCCAGAAGTACAACGGCTAAATGGTAATCACTAACAATTGTCGATCTAGATTCCCACTTTCCATATCCCCTTACAAATTCATAGCCTAAACTTGAAATTAATATATCTACTGGCTTATTAGTAGTCATTGTTAATTCTCCACTACCAGCCATAAGAGTGTTAACTTCATTTTTATCTGTGCAATCACCACTTTTATTAAAAAAATTAGTTGAAAATAATGTTACTACCTGTGGTAAAAGATTTGCCCACGATGCAATGGTTGCATTTGTATCTATTGCCACACCTGCAGCCGACACCAAAACATTAGCAGCTTGTGACCACCATCCAGAATTCCATGATGAGTTGCAATTTGATGAAATTCTCACTCTACCTGCATCTGCCGCCGTTACTGTGCCACCATTTCTGATAGTTAATGCTGCATAATCTTCTGCAGTTGCTTCAGCTCCAGCTGACCATATCCAAGCACCACCACCTTTTTTGGCTTTTGTGGTCAATCTCGCTGTGTATGAATAGTCATATAGTATTTTTTTAGGACACATACACTCTTCTGGAAGATCTGAGTAGTAATCACTACATACCAAATTGTAAGAAATGATTGCATAAAGTGGTGATACCACACCCCCAATATTAGCTTCATATTTTCCACTACCATGTTTACCTACCATACTCAATAGCATTGTTTTTTGCTGCACCATCTCCAATAGCCAAGTAATTAGTTTCTTCTGGAGAGCCAGAGTATGATTCAGTAACTGAAGGTGCGTCCCTATGCGTATTTAAAACCAAACTACAGTTGCATTTGCTTGTTGTTTCATCAGGATTACCACCACCAGTCACTATTGGCAATGGCGGATTATTAACAAATGCTGCTATATTTCCCGCAAAATTGTCAGAAATATCCCCGGTCTTATAATGATCTTGTATAAAAGCTGCGATTTCATACAAGTTTACATTATCAGAGTTTTCTTTTAAATAACTAATCAATTTCTTTGATTGCATCTCTAGAGAAGACCATCTACTAATTGCCTTGTAGAATTTATTTGACACTCTAAACTCGTTTCCTTTAGTGGTACTAATGGTGTTAAGATTTGAATTTACCAAATGTCTTCCCCTTGGAGAATCGGTTTTAAATACCCTTATTGAATACTCTCTATTTTTCATTAAATTTGGAATACGAACTACGTCTGAGTTTTCAACTGCGACACTTCTAATTGTGCTTGAAATTGTATTATCAAAAATTTCAATTTCAATTGATTCACCCATTCTGGCTTGTTCTGTAGGCAATATTAAGACATCTACAAAATTTTTATAACTTACTACTGAATAATGGAAAGAATATTTCTCATGATTATTGTCAATATAAGATTTGACAAAAATTGAATCTATGTTTAAAGAATCAATGTTTTGACCAAACAATGAAGTAAAAAGGGTAGTTATCCCTAATAATACCGCTAAAATAAATTTACTTTTATTCATTTTTAAAAATATAGATTTTTGGCTGTCCAGCAGTTCCCACCGTTTGACCAAAATGGTCGTAGCATCTTTTGAAATGTACTTCATCGTTTTACTCATCATCATCCTTTAACTCTGAACATCTGTCTTTAATTTTCTCCGTTTCTTGTTGAGTTTGTGTTTGGAATTTCAGATTTTCGAAGGACTTTTCCTTTCTAATCGATGCTAACGGTTTGCATATGCGTAGGAGGGGCGATTAGCCCCTCTTACGTCATCAT